>DATFFM010000103.1:0-69423 GCA_035250005.1 Vicinamibacterales bacterium
GAGCAGATTGGCCACGTTGGCACAGACGATCAGCAGCACGAGTGCGACGACGCCGGTGAGGATGCGGACCGCACGCAGGTTGGTGTCGTTGACGTCGTAGATTCCACGCGCGCCCGACTCGACCACCAGGCGTGGCACCGCCGTCCGGTTCCGATTGTTCGAAGTGGCTCGTGCCTCGGCGCTCAGGCCGGCGAGATACGAGTCGAGCCCGGCCTTCGCGGTCGCTTGAAAGACGCCCCCGAGGTTGCCTTGCACCTGCTCCGGCGTCACGCCCGGCTTGAGGCGTCCCATCACCTGCAGCCACCAGAACGTGGGCTGCCCGAGCCGCGGGAGCGCCACCCCGTTGATGACCGGGGGAGGGTTGATCTGCGAATCGAGGTTCACGGGGAACGTAATGTCCGCAGGCTCGCCGACTGGTTGTTGGATGCCGGTGAAGCCGGCTGGCAGAACGCCGACGATCGTCACCTGGACCAGGTTCGCGGATACGACCTTGCCGACGACCGATCGATCGCTTCCAAACCGCGAGCGCCAGAAGCGCTCGCTGATGACCGCCACGGGTGGCGCGGTCGGGTTATCGTCCTCGGGTCCGAACACGCGGCCGAGCCGCGCGTTGATGCCGAGCACGCGGAAGTAGTTCCCGGTCGCGAGGAAGGCGGTCGCCAGTTCGGCCTGGCCGTTCACGACGACGTTCACGCGGCCGGCCGGAGCGCAGGCGAACAGATCCGCGAGCGTCTGGTTGTCTTTGACGAACTGCTGGTACATGGGGTACGAGAACGTCGTCCGCATGCTCTCGCCCCCGAGACGCCGGGTGAAGCCGTAGTCGCTGGAGCTCGTCGCCATCTGGTTGCGGCCCGCAAATCGGAGCCGCACCAGCGTGTCGGGATCCAGCACCGGGATCCGGGTCAGCAGCAGCCCGTTCATGGCGCTGAAGATCGCGGTATTGGCGCCAATCCCGAGCGCGAGCGAAACCACGACTACGGCCGTCCAGCCCTTGGCGTGCAGGAGCATCCGCAGGCCGTAGCGCAGGTCTTTCAACATGAGTCCTCCGTACCTAGGATGTTCACGCTCGGCCGATCGGTCAGGTCCGCCCGAACTCTTGTGGTCACGAGCGTGAGATCAGCAGCGCCGGTTCAGCGCCGTCCCTGAAGCTGTCGAATGTGGACCCGCGCCGCGGCGTGCATGAAGCCGGCTACCGGCCTGAACCGATCCGCCGCGGCGGCGGTAATGTGAATTCGGGTACGCTCCGTGTCGCCGAGCGCTTCGAAGTACAGGCCGAGATACAGATGCGCATCGAACTCGGCCTCCAGCTTCCCGGTCGACGTTGCCGCCTGCAGCAGGCGATCCGGCGTCGTCAGGCCCCGCAGCAGATCGTAGAGCTCGGGCATCGGGACCCGGGCGTCGGGCACGATCGAGAGCACCGAGGCCCGCGCTTTGTGGAGCGATTCACCGCGCGCGACACAGGCGAAGTGCCAGGCGACATTCTCGGCGTCGGAGGGGTTGACCGCGCGGTGCGAAGCGAACTGCCTGGCGCACTCCTGGTAGCGGCCCTCGTAGTAGAGGGCGATGCCGCGTTGCCAGAGCTGCGGCACGCTCTCCGGCAGCAGCTCTGCAAGTTCGTCGAACCGGTCGGCCGCGGCCCGTACTCTGCCGTTCATGAAATCGGCGATCGCACGATCGAAGATGGCCGCCGCCGTGTCGCCGGGGGTTCGGCTCGGCGGCCCCTGCACCAGGAGCAGCGAGATCGCAACCGGGAGCAGAATCACGACGCGAGTATAGCGCGCTCGGCATGGGCTCCACCCGCTGCTCAGTAGTCCGAAGCCGCGGCTGCAGTAGCCTATGGCATGCTTCGAACCCTCGTCGCCCTTCTTCTCGGCGTCGCCGCCGTCGCGGCCCAGCAGACGGCGCCGCGCATTGACGCTTCCGCCTACCAGGACCTTCGCTATCGTCTGATCGGCCCGTTCCGCGCGAGCCGGACGGCTGCGGGCGTCGGCATCCCCAGCCAGCCTTCGGTGTTCTTCGCCGGCGTGCACAGCGGCGGCGTGTGGAAGACCGACGATTACGGACGCACCTGGCGGCCGATCTTCGACAGCGCGCCGACGGGATCGATCGGCGACATCGGCGTGTCCTGGTCGAACCCCGACATCCTTTACGTCGGCACCGGCGAGGGGCTGCATCGGCCGGACCTGGGCGTCGGCGACGGCATCTTCAAGTCCACCGACGGCGGCAAGTCGTGGCGGCACGTCGGCCTCAGCGACGTCCAGCAGGTCGGGCGCCTCGTCGTTCATCCCACCGATCCGAACATCGTCTTCGTCGCGGGCCTCGGGCATCCCTACGGACCGAACCCGGAGCGCGGCATCTTCCGGACGACGAATGGCGGCACGACCTGGGAGAAAGTGCTCTACGTGAACGAGAACACGGGCGGCATCCAGGTGGAGCTCGATCCGAAAAATCCGGATGTCGTCTACGGGTCGCTCTGGGAGCATCGGGAAGGGCCGTGGGAGAACGCGAGTTTCTCCGGCCCGAACAACGGTCTTTACAAATCCACCGACGGCGGCACAACGTGGACGCAGCTGAAAGGCGGCCTGCCGGCAGGCGCGGGGGGAAGCGGACGCATCTGCCTCGGCATCAGCCCCAGCGATTCCAACCGGCTCTATGCGGCGGTGATGGGGCAGGGCCGCGGGGCGGAGGGGTTCTACCGTTCGAACGATGGCGGTCAGAGCTGGACCCTCGTCAGCACGGACAGCCGGCTCGGCCTCGACGTGCGCGTGCACCCGGAGAACCCCGACGTTGTCTTCGTCGGCAACATTGCGGCGTATCGATCAGACGATGCCGGCAGGACGTGGACATCGATCAAGGGCGCGCCGGGGGGCGACGACTACCAGCGCATCTGGATCAACCCCCTCCAGCCCGACATCATGCTGTTCACCGCCGACCAGGGCGCAGTCGTCACGGTCAACGGCGGCCGCACCTGGAGCTCCTGGTACAACCAGCCGACCGCGCAGATGTACCACGTCACGACCGACAATCAGTTTCCCTACTGGGTCTACGGCGGGCAGCAGGAGAGCGGTGCGATCGGCATCGCGAGCCGCGGCAACGGCGGGCAGATCTCCTTCCGCGACTGGATCGGTGTCGGCGCCGACGAGTACGCCTACATCGCGCCGGATCCGCTGGACCCGAACATCATTTACGGGGGCCGCGTCATGCGGTTCGACCGGCGGACCGGGCAGGCGCAGAACGTCGCGCCAGAGGCGCTCCGTTCGGGCAAGTACCGCATCCTCCGGACCATGCCCCTGCTCTTCCACCCGGCGGAACCCAGAACGCTGTTCTTCGCAACCAACGTCTTGTGGAAGACGACCGACGGCGGAAATAGCTGGAGCACCATCAGTCCGGACCTCTCGCGCGAGCAGCCGGAAGCGCCCGAGAGCATCGGCGTCTACCGCACTCCCGAGCTGAACACGATGGCGCGCCGCGGCGTGATCTACGCGGTGAGCCCGTCCCCGCGCGATGTGAACGTCATCTGGGCCGGAACCGACGATGGGCTCGTGCATCTGACGCGGGACGCGGGGAAGACCTGGACGGACGTGACGCCGAAGGAGTTGCGGGCATGGGACAAGGTGTCGCAGATCGACGCCGGCCACTTCGACGCGAACACGGCCTACCTGGCGGTCAACGCGATCCGCCGCGACGACATGCGGCCCCACATCTACCGCACGCACGACGCCGGCCGCACCTGGCTGCGGATCGTGAGCGGCATCCGCGAGATGGGTCCGGTGAACGTCGTCCGGGAGGACCCGAAACAGCGCGCACTCCTGTTCGCGGGCACGGAACGCGAAGTGGTGTTCTCGCTGGACGACGGGGGCCACTGGCAGTCGCTGCGGATGAACATGCCGGCCTCGTCGATCCGCGACCTGGTGATAAAGGACGACGACCTGGTAATCGGGACCCATGGCCGATCGATCTGGATCATGGACGGGATCGCGCCGCTGCGACAGCTCGCCGAGGCTTCGCGCGCCGGCGGCGCGTTCCTGTTCGCGCCATCGCGGGCGACCCGTGTGCGGTGGAACATGTTCTCCGACACGCCGCTGCCGCCGGAGGAGCCGACCGGCCAGAACCCGCCGGACGGCGCGATCCTGGACTACCACCTGCCGCGCGAGGCCAAGCAGGTCACGCTGGAGATCCTCGGCCCCGGTGGAGAAGTGATCCGCAGGTATTCGAGTGCGGATGAACCCGAGCGCATCGACCCGAATACGTTGCCCTACCCGACTTACTGGATCCGGCCACAACATTCGCTCGGCACGGCCGCCGGCCACCATCGCTTCGTGTGGGATCTGCGCTACCCGCCGCCGCGCGGCGCGCGACGGACGCACTCGATCGCCGCCATCTACCAGAACACGCCGAGTGGCCCGAGGGGTCCATTCGTCCATCCGGGTGCGTACATGGTCCGCCTCACCGTGGACGGTGCGCCGCAGCAGCGGCCGCTCGAGGTGCGGCTCGATCCTCGCGTCGAGATCGCGTCAGCCGACCTGCGCCGCCAGACCGAGGCATCGCTGACGTGCTACCGGGCATACCACGAGCTGCAGGAGATGCGCGAAGCGATCGACGCACTTCCCGTCGACGCACGCAAGCCGCTGATGGCGCTGCGCGGCAGCGGCGAGCCCGGCGATCAGGACGTCCTCTACGGAAGCATCACTGCGGTGCCCGCGGATCGCGAGACGATCGCCGGGCTGCAGCAGAAATTCCTGTACATGCTGACGCTGCTGCAGGGAGCCGACGCGAAGCCGACGCCGCAGGCGCTCGCCGGGGTCGCGGAACTGCAGAAGACGCTGGCATCGCTCAAGGCTCGCGGGAACGCGCTGCGCTGAAGAGCAGCCCTGAAGGGCTGCGCGACGTGGTGCGTCCGGGTGTTGTAGCGCAGCCCTTCAGGGCTGCCATCGCGCAGCCCTTCAGAGCTGCCATCGCAGGGTCATAGTGTCTCGTGGGCCCGATGGGTTACCCGGCCATCTCGTCCTGCACCGGATAGCCGTGCTGCTTGCGGCCGACGTCTCCCTCGTGCTCCGCGCTGGTCTTATAGAGCTCGAAGCGTCCGTCCTGCGCGTCATCAGCGACACTGCGTTCGTAGGCGTCGCGTTCCTTCGCATTCATCGGTGAGAAGCCGCGGGCGATCTTCAGGTTCTGTCGGAGCACTTTCAGCGAATCAATCCCCGAGACCGTCGTGCAGACCTGCAGACTCATCGCGTAGCGCAGCGCGTCGCTCACGCGAGCAGCCTTCTTCCTGACGACGCGGCCGTCGCCTCCGAGGCTCTTCATGCCGATCGGCGCAATGCCGCGGCGGATCAACTCGGGGAGCACATGCGCCTGAAAGCTGCGGAAATGCGCATCCAGACCGTTCAGCGGCAACTGGCAGGCATCGAAGTCGAAGCCCGACGCGAGCATGCGCAGATGGATCTCCGGATCCTTGTGACCGGTGAACCCGACGTAGCGCGTCTTGCCCTGCGCCTTCGCGCGCCCCAGGGCTTCGACGACGCCGCCAGGCGCGAAATGCCGCTGGGGATCGTTGTAGTACACGCACTCGTGGATCTGCCACAGATCGAGGTGATCGGTCCGGAGGCGCCGCAGCGACTCGTCGAGCTGCCGCATCGCGACCTTTGCGTCACGGCCGTGGGTGCAGACCTTGGTCATCAGGAACACCGCGTCCCGCCGGTCCGCGATCGCGCGGCCCATGCGCCGCTCACTCTCCCCCTCGTGGTATTCCCAGGCATTGTCGAGAAAGTTGACCCCGGCGTCGATCGCCTCGTGAACGATCCGGATCGACTCAGCGATCGAC
The DNA here is from genome assembly GCA_035250005.1 of Vicinamibacterales bacterium. Lineage (GTDB taxonomy): Bacteria > Acidobacteriota > Vicinamibacteria > Vicinamibacterales > 2-12-FULL-66-21 > JACDCA01. The sequence goes on from DATFFM010000103.1 coordinate 5,825, forward strand.
TTCACCTGCCCGAGGTGGTAGCCGCCGAGGCCGATGATCGACACCTGGTCAGGATGCCGCCCGAACTGGCGGCAGGGGACAGGGTCGCGTCGAATCGATCGTGAAGCCATCAGTCGCCCCCCAGGTAACGTGCAAGAGGGAGATGCAAGCGTGGGACCGAAACTGACCCGCGGCCAGCGGTGGGCTTGACGAGGTGGCCTTGACCGCAGCTTGCGGACGATGAATACCGGCTGCAGCAGGCGATCGATGACGCACGGCGCGAGAATCGCGTCCTGTCAACCCCCCCGGGGCGACAGCCCACGCTGCGCACGCAGAAAGGCTCTCAACGACGCCTGTACGTCGGCTGGCAGCTCGGTCGCGGTCGCCTCGCGCAGCAGGCGCGGGGTTTCGCGGTAGGACGCGAGAAAGGCGACGCATCGCGGGCACCCGGCGACGTGCGCGTCGAGCGCTGAACGCACGTCGGCAGCCAGCACTCCTTCCAGATAGTCCATCAGCAACTCGACGCCGGACGCGCAGGCGATCTCCTTCATGGCTTCACCCCGACGAGGTCGCTCAAGTACCCCCGCAGCATCAGCCGCGCACGATGGACGCGCTGTCGCACGGTGGCCGGCTCCACCCCGAGCGCTCCCGCCACGTCGGCGGTCGACATCTCTTCCAGGTCACGAAGCACGAACGCGTCCCGATACAGATCGGGCAGCCGCGCGATGGACGCTCGTGCTTTCTCGGCGAGGAACTGACGATCCAGCAGCTCGTCGGCATGTGACGCGAGTTGGAGCTCGGCAGGCGTGCCGAGGTGGCCGCCGCGAGCGTCGAAGCGCGGCAGGAACGCGTCGAGAGGCTCTGCAGGCCGCCGCGCACGGGCGCGCCGATGCATCAGGGCCGCGTTGGTCGCGATCCGGTACAGCCAGGTGCCGAACCGTGACTCACCGCGAAACGACGCCAGGTGACGGTAGGCCTGCAGAAAGGTCTCCTGGAGCACGTCGGGCGCGTCGGTGTCGCTCATGAGGCGGCACGCCAGGCGGAAAACCCGCCCTTGATACCGCTCCACGATCTGCTCGAAGGCATGGTCGTCCCCGGCCGCGGCTTGCGCTGCGAGCGTCTCGTCGCTCGGTTCCACCGTGGGTACGACCATGCTCGCGAAGTCTACTGAGTCTTGATTGCCGCCTTGACCTTTTCAGCCAGCTCCGGCGTGATCTCCGTGATGCCGTGGGCCTGCGCCGCGTGCGCGACGACCTTCTTCATCAGTTCGTCCTCGGTCGGCGCACTCGCCGTGAAGTCGCAATCGGGCACGATCTCGCCGCAGGCCATTCGCTTCATCTTCGGCCTCTCATGTTCAGCCATTGTCATACTCCTCCCGCCCGGATATCCGGACCTGGGCCTTGAGATGCCGGCGGGCCCGCGCTCGTGACAACGGGCCCGAACCTCGCGCCCGCCCCCTGTCACAGCGCCGGCGCTCCAGGCATCGAAGGAGCATCAACGACATGACCACACTCCACGTCGCCGGATTGTGGCGCTTCCCGGTGAAGTCGCTGGCCGGGGAAGCGCTTTCACAAGCGATCATCGGACCGGATGGCATCGCCGGCGACCGCATCGTCCACGTCCGCGGTCCCGAGGGTGTGCGGACGTCGCGCCGGCACTATCGGCTCCTGGGGTTGCGGGCCACGCTGGGGCCCGATGGCTCCCCGCGGATCGACGGCCATCCGTGGGACAGCCCCGAGGCGCTCAGGCTCGTGAAGGCGGCCGCCGGCGCGGATGCGTGGCTCGAGGCGTCGGACGACCCCGGGCGCTTCGACGTGCTGCCGCTGCTGGTCGCGACCGACGGCGCGGTTGCCGCCTTCGGGCGCGATGTCCGCCGGCTGCGGCCGAACATCCTGATCGGCGGCGTCGAGGGGCTGGACGAAGTGGGCTGGCCGGGGGGCGCGCTGCACATCGCCACCGCGATCGTGCGGCTCGACTCGTTGCGTGGACGGTGCGCAATGACGATCGTGGATCCCGACACACTCGAGCGGGACCACGAGGTGCTGCGAGACATCGGCCGCCGGTTCGGCGGCCGGCTGGCGCTCAATGCGGAGACGGCACGCGAAGGCACGATCAGCCTCGGCGACGTGGTGCGGCTGGTTCGCGCAACGGAGGTGGTGGCGGACGGTGCGGTCGTCCTCGCCCGAGGCCCTCAGTAGGTGCCGGCGCGGCCGAGCGCCGCCAGCATCTCCTCGACCGATGCGAACTTCAGGCGCGGGCGGCCGCAGGCCTGACCGTTGCTGCATTCCAGCGCGTCGAGCTGCCGCCAGTCGGCGTACGTGACGGCCAGCGGCTGCCGCGCCAGCACCAAAGCCTCGACCGTGCGGGCGTCGGGCTCCGCCGGGTGCCAGTGCGCACCCTGCTCGAGGTCCGCGACCATCGAGGCGACGGTCTCCGCCGCATCCGGTTTGTTGGTGCCGATGACGCCGCTCGGTCCGCGCTTGATCCAGCCGGCCGCGTACAGGCCTGGCACCGGGCGTGTGGATTCCGGGTCGGTGACGCGTCCCTGGTCATTGGGGATGACGCCGCGGCGCTCGTCGAACGGCACCCCGGGGAGTGACACGCCGCGATAGCCCACCGAGCGGAACACCAGGCCCAGTTCCAGCTCCTCGAACTCGCCGGTCGCCTCGGCGTTGATCGCGCCGGTGTCTGACGCCACCAGCCTGTTGCGCACCAGGCGGATGCCCCTCACTCGTCCCCGCGCGTCGCCGAGCAACTCGACCGGCGAAACCAGAAAGCGCACGTGCAGCTGCCGCCGCTTGCCTTCGGGCTTGCGCACGGCGTACCCCTGGAGGATCTCGATCTTCCTCACGAGCTCGCGGTCATTGGCGGCGTCGACCTGCGCCTGGGTCAGGGGATCCAGCTGCACCTCGTCGGGCCGGACGATGACGTCGGCGTCGGCCATCTCGCCGATCTCCTTCACTTCCGGGTTCGTGAAAGCCGCCTGCGCCGGGCCGCGGCGCCCGAGCAGGAAGACCTCGCGGATGCGGCTGGTCCGGAGCGCCTCGAGCGCATAGGCGGCAATGTCGGTCTTGACCAACTCCTCCGGCGTGCGCATCAGGATGCGCGCGACGTCGATCGCGACGTTGCCGACGCCGACGACAGCCGCCCGCTCCGCTGAAAGGTCGAACTCGCAGGCACGGTAATCGGGATGGCCGTTGTACCAGGCGACGAACTCGGTCGCGGCATGGCTGCCGGCGAGCTCCTCGCCAGGGATGCCCATGTGGCGGTCGGTCTGAGCGCCGGTGGCGAAGATCACCTGGTGATAGTGCCGCGACAGATCCGACAGGGTCACGTGCCGGCCGAACTCGACGTTGCCGAAGAAACGGAAGCGCGGGTTCCCCGCAATCGCGTCGTAGGCGCGCGTGACGTTCTTGATCTTGGGATGGTCGGGGGCGACGCCGTAGCGCACGAGCCCGTGCGGCGCGGGCAGCCGCTCGAACATGTCGACCTCGGCCACGAGCGCCGGCCGTTTGAACAGCTGTTCGACCGCGTAGAACGCGGCCGGCCCCGACCCGATGACGGCCACCCGCAGAGGCTGAGCCAGTGTTCCCACGGCTGTCATGCGTGAGCACCCGAGGCCTCCCGGGGCGCCACCCTGTCGAGAGACGCTTGGAACGCGGGCTCCATGAGCATCCCTTTACGTTGGCGCCAACGTGGCCTCATCGGCCCGCCGGGAGCGGTTTGCCGTCTGCGTCAAATACCTCCAGCGTGCCCTTCTTCCCGAGAATGTCGGCAACCGCCGGCGCGTCGCCGACCGCGACGATGTGCAGGCGTGCGGCGTCCCAGTACTTCCGCGCCGCCGCCTGCGCCTGCGCCGGGGTCACGGCCGCGATCCGCGCCGGATACGTGTCCCAGTAGTCGGCCGGCAGCCCGTACGTCCAGCTCTGGACGTAGTAGTTGAGGATGGCGCCCGGGTTCTCGAGCGACAGCGCGAACGACGCCTGGATTGCGCGCTTGGCGTCCTCGAACTCGCTCGCGGGGACCGGCTTCTCACGCATCTCGGCGATCTCGGCGAGCAGGTCGGTCAGCGCCGCTTCGGTCACCGCCGTCCTCACCGATGTGGACGCCGACCAGTCGCCGCGGTACTGTCCCGCCGAGAAGGCGCTGCCAACTCCATACGTGTACCCCTTCTCTTCGCGAAGGTGCCGGAACAGCCGGCCCATCGTGCCGCCGAGCACGCGGTTGGCGACGGTGAGCTCCTCGTAATCCTCGTGCGTGCGCGTCATCGACGGCGTGCCGACCCGCAGCAGCGTCTGGACCGACGCCGGCCGCGCGATCAGCGTCACTTTCGGGGCGCCTGGCGCCGGGGGCTCCGTGATGGCCGGCTTCGGCACGCCCGCCTTCTTCCACGCGCCGAGACCCGCCTCCACCTTCTTGCGCGCCTCGGCCAGCGAGATGTCGCCGGCGAACGCGATCAGCGCGTGATCCGGCACGTACCGGGTGCGATGGAACTCGACCATCGCGTCCCGGGTGATCGCGTCGAGCCCCGCCGCCGTCGCCGTCACGCGTCCGGCGGGATGGTCCCCGTAGAGGATCCGGCTGTAGCGTTCCGCCGCGAGAAAACCAGGGTTCGTGCGCTGTTGCACGAGCCCGCTCTTGGCGCGCGCCTTCGCGCGCTCCCACTCCTCGGCGGGGAAGGTCGGGTTCAGCAGGACGTCGGTCGCGATGTCGAACAGCTTGTCGAAGTTCTCGGTCAGCGAGCCGCCCGAGACGGTTGCGGTCTGGCTGGATATCCCGGACCCCGCCGCGACGTTCGCCGCCATCGTTTCGAGCTCCTGCGCCATCTGGAGGGTATTCCGGGTCTTCGTGCCCTCGCGCATCATCTGCGCGGTGTACTGCGCGAGACCGATCGTGCCGGCCGGGTCGTAGTAGCCGCCGGCTCCCGGGATGATCAGCTGAAAGCTGATCTGCGGCAGGCTCCGATCTTCGAGCACCATGAGCTGAAGCCCGTTCGGCAGGGTAGCGGTCCGCGGCTTCGGCAGCTTGACCTTCAGGATCTCGCTGGAGATCGGCGCCTTCCCCTTCAGGACCATGCCGGAGGTCGTCGGAGCCTGTTGCCCTTGGGCCGCGAGGGTCGCGGTCAGCAGCACCCACGTCATGCCGGCGAAGAGTCGTCGCGGATTCATCACTGCACCCCCTTCGGCGCCGCCGCCTTTGGCATCGTCACCACGACCGTCCGGTTCGTCTTGACGAGATACTGTTTGGCTACCCGCTGGACGTCGGCGGCGGTGACTTTTGCGATCTCTGCCGCGCGCGTGTTGATGCGGCCCGGGTTATCGAACGCGATCGCATTTTCCGAGAGCTGGATCGCGCGGTTCAGCGCGCTCCCGAGCCCGCCGATGAAACCGGCGCGCGCACTGTTGCGTGCCTTCTGCAGCTCCCAGTCGGCAATCGGCGCCGACTGGATCCTGGTGATCTCTTCGTCGATCGCCGCCTCGAGTTCCGCAGGCGTCTTGCCCGGCAGCGGCGTCCCCGTGAACCGGAACAGCCCTGGCCCCCGCGACTGCTGGGCGCTGGCGCTCACCCCGCTCGACAGCTGTTTCTGCCGGACGATGTTCTCGTAGAGCCTGGAGCTGCGGCCCCCCGACAGGACCGTCGAGAGAACGGACAGCGCGTCGCTGTCAGGGGAGCCTGCCGGCGGAATCTTGTAGGCCATGTCCAGGCGGGGCAACCGCGCCAGCGCATCCTCGATCGTCGTGCGCCGCTCGGCGGTCTGCGGCGGCTCGGTCATGTCGACCGCCGGTGGCTGCGGCTGGGAGGGGATGCCCTCGAAATACGTGCGCACCTTCTCGAGCGCCGCCTTCGGGTCCACGTCACCCACGATCGCGACGACGGCGTTGTTCGGCGCGTAGTACGTCTTGAAGAACGATGCGACGTCGTCCACGGTCGCGGCACCGAGGTCGGTCATGGAGCCGATGACGCTGTGCTCGTAGGCGAAATTGTCGTAGGCCAGGTCGTCGATCGCCTCGAACGTTTTCCCGTAGGGCTGATTGTCGACGCCGAGGCGGCGCTCCTCCTGCACGGCGTTGCGCTGGTTGTCGAGGTTCTCCTTCGTGATCTCCAGCGACCGCATCCGGTCGGCTTCGAGAAACAGCGCGAGGTCCAGCTGGTTCGACGGCATCACCTCGTAGTAGAGCGTCCGGTCCTTGTTGGTGGTGCCGTTCATGTTGCCGCCGTACATGAACATCAGGTACGGATGCTCGCCGGGCCCGACGTTCTCGGATCCCTTGAACATCATGTGCTCGAACAGGTGAGCGAACCCGGTTCGCCCCTTGCGCTCGTCGCGCGACCCGACGTTGTAGTTCACGGCGATGGCGAAGACCGGCGCCGTCTTATCCTCCGAGATGATCACCCGCAAGCCGTTCTTCAGCTTCGTGTCGGTGAACGTGATCTTCGGGACCGACTGCGCGGCCAGGCCGAGCGTCGCAACGAGAATGACGAGACCGGCCGCGGCGGGCCGGCGCTGAGAGGCTTTCATACATCCTCCTCGAGGTGGTCGCACGCCATCACTGCGGTCGCCTTCCGGGCAGGTGGCTCACGCCCGAGTATATCCGTCGATCTGCTCCGGGCCGATGCCGGCGGCGAGCGGGCGCCTTCGTAGATGAGTTCGACGGCGTGTCTGCGTTATCATCCTCCCTCACATGAAGTCCGTGGACGATTTCCAGCCCGGGTTGCTCGTCGTCATGCGAGTGATTTTCCGGAGCGCAGCCGCGACGGTCCCGATCGCCGGAAAGCTGGCATCGCTTCCCCGGCGAAAGCGGAGTTAGCTTACGCCTTGCGAAGCTACCTTCGTGCGGCCATCGCCACAATCACCGGCATAGTTGTCAGTATCGTCCTGGCGTATCTCGGCGCCATCCTAATGCTGGTGGCCCGTATCGGAATCCCACTCGGCTCGGACGGCCGGGAACTCCTCGGCGGCGAGTACGCGGCGCTGCTCGTGATGGCCGGCGGGGCTGCGGCCGCCGGAGGTCACATCGCTGCGGGGCTCGCGCGACAACACGCCAGATCAGTGGTCACCGCCCAGGCTGTACTTCTTGCCGGCGGCGCCCTCTGGGGTTTTACCAGCCCCGAATCGCAGTGGCCGGTCTGGTGGGCTGCAGTGCTCGCTGCCGTCGCAGCCGCCGGCACAGGGCTCGGCGGCCTTACGCGGCTTGCCGGCATTACACGGGGGTCTTCTCCAAGATGAACGTGGAGGCGGGACCGAAGGCCCGGGCGAAGGGAACTACCCGTCGATCCGCTTCTGAATGTCGTCGGCCCGCTGGCTCGGGCGGAACTGGATGATCCGAACGTCCGCCAGCCCACGGGCGCAGAACGGATCCTCCCCCATCACGGCTTCGATCTGCTCCCGGCTGTCGCCGACGGCGAGAATCACTCCGCCGTCCCTGGGGATCTTCCGGCCCGACACGAGGAATTGGCCGGAGGCGTAGTGCTTCTTCAAGAAGCGCACGTGCGCGGTCATCGCCGCGTCGATCTCGGCAAGCGGGGCCTTGTAGATCAGTTCGACGACGAACAGCGTTTTCATGGCGCGAGGAGTTTATAGATATTCGCCCGGCGAGAGTAGGATGCCGCCGGCACGGGTTGCGAGCCAGTGGCGGGGGGCGTGCTAATCTGTCGGCGGTAGACAGCTGCAGGCCGCCAGCCGTAGGCGCGCGGCTCCTGCGTCGCTCCTACCATCTGGTAACCTCCGGGTTCGAATCCCGGCTGCCTCGTTCCAGCGGCCTGCGTTCGATCGCAGCGCACGCGTCACCCTGCGGGTTCAGACCCCCGTGGCGCTCGCGTGGTCGTTGGCGCGAGGCATGTTTTCGGGCGCTGTCGCATGACGCCGTCGTATCTCCTCATCCTGTTGCTGACCGCGATCTTCGCGGTGTTGCTCCTCGGCCTGGCGCGCACGATCGTCTTCGAGTACGAGCGCGGACTCAGATTCCGCCGCGGCCGCTTCAATCGGGTGCTGGATCCCGGCGCTTACTGGTATTTCCGCGCGTTCACCCACATTCAGAAGGTGGACATCCGCCCGGCGCGAGTGGCGGTCGCAGGGCAGGAAGTGCTGAGCGCCGACGGCGTCGCGGTCAAGGCAAGTCTGGCAGCGACCTACAGGATCTCCGACGCGCGGCGCGCCGTGCTGGCGACTGACGACTTCCGGACCGCCGTCTACACCGAACTGCAGCTGGCTCTTCGCGCGATCGTCTCCGAGACCAGGGTCGAAGACCTGCTGCAACAGCGCGCGGAGCTGTCGGCGCGGTTGAAAACGATCCCTGCCGCGAACCTTGCGGTCATCGGCATCGAGCTGGAGGACGCGGCCGTGCGCGATCTGACGCTTCCGGGCGAGCTCAAGAAGATCTTCTCGCAGGTGGTCAAGGCGCGGCAGGAAGGGCTCGCCGCGCTCGAGCGCGCGCGTGGCGAAACGGCGGCGTTGCGCAACCTCGCCAACGCGGCCCAGATGATCGAGCGCAGCCCCAGCCTGATTCAGCTGCGTCTTCTGCAGGTGTTGTCGCAGCAGCCGGGCAACACGGTCGTGCTCGGCGTGCAGCAGCAGAGCACTCCGATTCCGATCCGGGACCACGTTGACGCGGAGCTTCCACCGCAGGGGAACGTTTCAGAGGCCGAGTAAGCTGGCGTCCATCCAACTCAGCCTCTGAAGCGGAGCGCACCGGCATTCCGGTAACATCGGTGACATGCTCAAGGACGCACCGATCGTTCCGTATATCCCAGCAGCTGATATCACCCGAGCCCGGGAGTTCTATGAAAAGAAAGTCGGGCTGGTGGCGAAGCAGGTGATCGCCGACGGAGTCGTCTACGAATGCGCAGGCGGTTCCTGGATCTTCCTCTACCGGTCCGATGGCGCCGGGACGTCCAAGGCCAGCCAGGCCTTCTGGCAGGTGAAAGACGTCGAAGCCGAGGTCGACGAATTGCGCGCGCGAGGCGTCAGGTTCGAGGAGTACGACAGGCCCGGCCTCAAGACGGTGAACGGCATCTTCAGCGGGGGAGGCAGCAAGGCTGCGTGGTTCAGGGACAGCGAAGGCAACATCATGGCGCTGATCGAGACTGTCGCCTGACGCCGGCGAACCAACACCCCGCAACCATCCCCGCCGATGCCGGCAGCACCGTTACGCGGTCACCCTGTCTCCCGCGGCCGCGCGCTCGAGCTCGGTGATGTCGATCTTCTTCATCCGCAGCAGCGCTTCCATCGCCCGCTGCGCCTTGGTGGATTCGTGGTCCTTCAGCAGGTCGAGCAGCGCGGCGGGAATGACCTGCCACGACAGGCCGTACTTGTCTTTCAGCCAGCCGCATTGCTGCGCCCCGGGGTCCCCGTCCTTCGAGAGCTTGTTCCAGTAGTGATCGATCTCTTCCTGGTTCTTGCAGATCACCTGCAGCGAAACAGCCTCGTTGAACTTGAACTCGGGCCCGCCGTTGAGCGCTGTGAATGGCTGACCATCGAGCTCGAATTCCACGGTCATCACCGACCCCTCCGGCCGTTTGTGAACCTCCTGACCCGCTTTCGGATATCGGGCCACCCTCACGATCTTCGAGTTCTTGAATACCGAGACGTAGAACGCCGCAGCCTCTTCCGCCCGGGTATCGAACCACAAGCATGGGGCTATCCTGTGGCTGACGTGCATCGTTCTCCTCCTCTGGATCCTGGATCCGTGAAAGTCTTACGAACGGTTTCCTGCCGCAGTCGATCCGCTTGCTGGTTGATGAAGGCAGGAGACCGCCTGCGTAATCGACGTTCAAAACTGCGGCCAGGCCAGCGCTTCGGAAGGATGAGTCAGCGGGCACGCGACGCGAGCGGGTGGGTCCAGCCGGACGGTTCTGACAGAATTCGCCGGTCTCTAACAGAATCTGGCGTCCCATTCTGAGCCCGACTCGCTCAGACAGAATCGGTACGGGACCGCAACTCCTGCTGTCACAGCCGTTTAGCGATCAGGACCCTCCTTGGCGTCCGTTCCGCATAGACCGCAGATGTCGTTCCTGACCTATGACTTTACATTTCTGCACAGCGTGGCAATCAGGCCGCGTCATGGCTCTGGCGCTGCTCGCCCTGGCGTCTGCTCCGTTGGCGATGGCCGCCGAACGGACGCTGGCGGCGAAGGCCGCTCAGTTGACGCTCGTCGAACTCAAAGAACCGGATGGCCAGATCCTGAGCTATCGTCACCTCGCGGGCTCGACCGAAGTGCACATGCGAGGCACGCGGCGGGTTCCCGACGCCCGGATCAAACTCAAGGTTGGCAGCCGTCCCGGCTTCGTGGAGCTCGATATCAACCGCGGCGGGATTTCAGGGCTCAAGGCGGCGCACTGGCTGGGCAAAGACTTCCTGACCTACGTGTTGTGGGCCGTGTCGGTGGACGGCAAAGCCTCCAATCTCGGTGAGATTACGTTCCAGGGCGAGCATCCGATCGCGGTCAACCTCACGACGCCGTACCAGACCTTCTGGCTGATGGTGACCGCGGAGCCGAGCTACGCAGTGGTCGATCCCAGCCCGGTGGTGGTCCTCTACAGCGTGAAGCAACGTTCCGGTGACGAGAAGGGGGCGATCACGATCAACCGTCCGCTGTTCTTCTTCACCCACTACTCGAAGTACGAGTCGGCTCCTGCTACCAGGCTGCAGGACGTGCCCAACCAGCTCCTCCAGGCGCGTAAGGCGGTGGAGCTCGCTTCCAGGTCGGGCCTGCTGGCGGCCGGTCTTTCGGGTGGCGACCGTCTGAAGGAAGAGGAGTACACGCGTGAAGCGCTGACACAGGCCAAGGCTTTCGTGGCTCTGGCGGAAAAGGCCTACCGGAAGGACCCGAAGGGCAAAGAGGTGGTCCAGTTTGCCCGCACGGCCGCACAAAGCGCAGAGAACGCGCGTGCCCTCTCGACCGGCGCGGTCGGCGGCCTCGTGGTCCGCCAGATGGAGAAGGAACTGGCCGATCTCCAGCACGAACTGGCACAGATCAGGACCGCCGGTCCATCAGGCCCCTCCCGTGCGGCGACGCCGTCAGCGCCGCAGGGCCCCCTCGCCGCGAGACTCGCGGCTCTCGCGAAGCAGCCGGCGCTCTGGTTTGCCGTCGCCGGCTGGGGGTTCGCGGTTGTGCTGCTCTTCCGCCGAAGGACGATCTAGCTGCAGGTGATGAACACAGTGCAGAAAGCCGCATGGCACGCGAAACCACCACGCTTCGATTTCTGACCGGCCTGCTCACCCCAGGCGGTGTACTGCTCGCTGCCGCCTGGGCGCTGCAGAGCGAAGCCGTGGTACGCGCCGCGGCCGCTCCGTACGCCGTGTACTTCGCGTTTGGCGCGCTGGCGGCCGCCATCCTGTTGTGCTGGTATCACGACCAGTCCCGGCTGCTGGCTGTGGCATCGGCGGTCGCCCTGACCGTCATCGCCCTGGAGCGCTGGCCCGGCGATGCGAACATCGTGAAGCTGGCCGCCATCTTTCTTCTGCCGCTGAACTTCGTGCTCTTTGCCGCGTTGCGAGAGAACGGCGTGATGACGATCCAGGGTCTCGGCAAGCTCGTGATCGTCATCGGCCAGGCAGCCGGCGTCGCCTGGATGTCAGGAGAAATGAGCCAGGAAGTGGAGCCGTTCCTGCGCTGGCGCGAGCCGGTGGGGGGATGGTCGACGATGCCGCTGGTGGCGCAGCTGTCGTTCGCGATCGCAGCGCTGACGCTGCTGACGCTGGTCTTCCGCCGCCGCACCAAAGTCGAACAAGGACTGCTCTGGGCTCTGGCGGCGATGTTCCTGGGTGTGTACGGGATCCTGACGCCCCCGGCGCTGCTCTTCTACGCCGGGGCGGCCGGCCTCGTTCTGGTGTTGACGGTGCTGGAACACGGCGACGACATCGCCTACCGCGACGAATTGACGGGGCTGCTGGGCCGCCGCGCGTTCAACAGCATGATGGGTCAACTGGGACGGACCTACGCGATCGCGATGTGCGACGTCGATCAATTCAAGAAATTCAATGACACGTACGGGCACGATGCCGGGGACCAGGTGCTCAGGATGGTCTCGGCGAAGCTGTCACAGGTCGGCGGCGGCGGACGCGTGTTCCGCTATGGAGGCGAGGAGTTCCTCGTTGTGTTTCGAGGGCGTTCAGCCGCGGAGGCGGCGCCGTTCGCGGAATCGGTCCGGAAGGCCATTGCCGACGCCGGGTTCGTTCTGCGCGGCCCCGACCGGCCGGCGAGAAGGCCCCTGCGGAGGTCCGAAGCGAGCCACAAGAGTCACTCGCGGGCCGGCCTCACCATCAGCGTCAGCATCGGCCTCGCGGAACGGTCACAGCGGCATTCGACGCCCGAGCTGGTGCTGGAGGCCGCGGACGCGGCGCTCTACCGCGCCAAAGAGGAAGGCCGGAACCGCGTGCGGCTTGCCGAGAGCACGCAGTACGTCTGAACGATCGGCACGCTCGAGCCGGCCCGATTCTTCTCCTCCGCGGCCTCTCGGGCGCCAGCTGACAGCCGGCTCCAGACGCTATAGACTCCCGCCCCATGCCCCAGCCCACACCCGTCTCGCCCACCGAGCGGCTGGAGCCGCTCGACGTTCTCCGCGGTTTTGCGCTCCTGGGGATCCTGGCCATGAACATCCGCGCCATGGCGGCTCCTTTTGGCGCCTACATGTACCCGTACGCGCTCTTCGAGTATGAAGGCGCCAGCCGGGCGGCCTACATCTTCACCAGCATCGTCTTCGACCTGAAGATGATGGGCCTGTTCTCCATGCTGTTCGGCGCCGGCGTGCTGCTGTATGCCGGCAAGCCGACCGCAAGCGGCCGGCCGCCGCGCGGCCTCTGGTTCAGGCGGATGTTCTGGCTGCTGGTGATCGGCCTGGTGCACGCGTATCTGATCTGGGACGGCGACATCCTCGTGCCCTACGCTCTGTGCGGCATTCTCCTGCTCTGGTGGGTGCGCCGGCTGCCCGCCTGGGCGCTGATGGCCGCGGGGGTGGCGCTGTTGACCGTCGGTGCGGGTCTCGGTGTTTTTCATGGCGTGAGCTGGGAGTCGATGCCGGAGGCCGAACGCGCGAAGGAGCTCGAGATGTGGATGCCGACGACCGCGCAGGTGCAGTCGCAGGTCGCCGCGATGCAGGGCAGCTACACCGAGGTCGTCGCACATCGAGCGCCATTCGTCTTCATGGCGCAGACGCTCTACTTTCTCTTCTTCTTCTTCTGGCGGTGTGGCGGGATGATGCTGATCGGCATGTCCCTCTTCAAGTGGGGCTTCCTCGACGGCAGTCGGCCCGCCGCCACTTACGCGCGCGTGGCAGCGACCTGCATCCCCCTGGGCCTCGGCCTCGCGGCCTACGGCGTCGTCGAGCTCGAGCGAGTCCGCTTTGCGATGCCGCCGCGCACGATCGTGGACCTGTGGAACTACGCCGGCTCCGTGCTGGCATCGATCGGGTACGCCGCTGCGCTCATCCTGCTGGTGAAGCACGGGGCTCTCGACTCGCTGCGCCGCAGCCTTGCCGCCGTCGGCCAGATGGCGTTCTCCAACTACCTGTTCCAGAGCACGGCAACGGCCGTCCTGTTTCTGGGCTGGGGATTTGGCTTGGTGGGGCGGGCCGATTACGCCGCGCAGCTGCTCGTGGTCGCCGCGATCTGGCTGCTGCAGCTGGCCGTCAGCCCCTGGTGGCTGTCGCGCTACCGCTTCGGTCCGGCCGAGTGGGTCTGGCGGTCGCTGACCTATTGGCAGCGGCAGCCGATGCGCCGCGGCACGCCGCTGTCGCCGCGTGTCCCCGTGTAAGCGGGTCCGGCCTCACTCTGGTATCGCGTAGAGCAGGAAGCGCCGGTCGCCCGCGACAATCGGCAGGTCGAGCTGCCAGTCGGCGCCCGTCAGCACCTGCGTGACGTGATAGGTGCGCCGTATCTTCCGCCAGTCTTCGGTGGTGTAGCGCTCCCACTGCTGCCGGTGCACTTCTTTCAACAGGCGGCCGGCTCCTCGCAGTTCTCCGGGCGGATTGAAGAGATCGACGCCGTAGATGTCCCGCAGGATTCGATACAGCACCGGGCCTGACCCGGGTGTGTACGGGATGGTATCGAGCGCCCCCGTGTCGATGAGCATCGGCCTCCGCGTCCGAAGCTGCATCAGGTGCGCGTCGCCCATCGTCAACAGCAGACCGGGCGCGGCGGCGGCTGCCGCCAGCACGGCATTGTTCGTGCGGTCCATGAAGATGTGACCGCGCAGCTCCGGCGCACGGTAGGCAACGACCGCGGCCGACCCGAACACCGCGATGGCCGCGAGACGCCATGCCACGCGCGGACCCTGCAGTGACGCCCGACCGTCGCCGGGCGCCGTCGACCGCGACCGCCACCGCTCGGTCACCGCGCCGATCAGCATTGCGGCGGCGATGACGAACGGGATGCCGTGCGTCGGGATCCCGGGCAGCCAGGCCGGCCTGCCCTCCGGGAAGAACCGCCACAACATGCTGTCGCTTCCGAGCAGCAGAGCACCTGCCATGACCAGCATCAGCGCGCGCCGCCATCCGCCGCGCGACGAGCCGAGCAGGCCAAACACCAGGGCCGAGAAGGTCATGGCGACGATGTTGACGACGCGGCCCGGCATCAGCACCAGCACCGAGACCGGAAGCCGGTCGGGCGAAATCCAGGTGAGCGGCACCAGCGCGATCGAGACGGCTGCGCTGACCTGAGTGAACCGGAGCAGCAACGCGGCGTGGGGCGTCACCTCCGGTCTGAACCAGCGCAGCCAGACCGTCGCCACCACGAGCCCCGCCGCGTTGAGGTGCACGGCAAGCTCTCGAAGCGCAATCGGCCGCCGGTGTCCGTCCCAGAACGCCACGAACGCGTCGAGATACCGCCGGTCCATCGCGACCGGCTCGCCCGGGACGCCAGCCGACATCAGGGCGTGCACCGCGAAGCTCGCGCCGGAGACGGCGAGGCCTGACAGCAGCGAAGGTAGCGCTGGTGGCAGGTTGCGCCCGCGTTCCAGAAGCACACACACGCCCACGATTCCCCACAGCCAGACCGCGAGACCCGTGTGCACGGCTGGCGCGACACCGAGGAGAAACCCGCCCGCGCGGTGCAGCCCCGAGCCGAATAAGCCGGCGACCAGCACGATGAGCGAGAGACCGACAACGCCGTAGGTGAAAGGGACGCCCATCAGGAAGATGGGGTAGACGGCGCCGGCGTACGTGACCTGGCTGACGAAGAGCAGGACGGCCACGCCCGTCGCGGTCAGCGCCCGGCCGCTGAACGCGAATGTGAACATCGCCAGCGCCTGGAAGCTGAGCATGCCGAGCACGCCGCTCATCACCCGTGAGAGCGCGATTTCGGAAACACCGGCGAGCAGGAACACCGCACAGATCTGATGGAGCAGTGTCCACAGATTCATGTGGTGGACGTAGAACGGCGTCTCCTCCGGATACGCGACGAGGCCGGCCAGGACCTGCGCGGACTCGACCGGTATCTGCCAGTCCGGAAACCGGGTGTACCCGAGGTGAAAGCCGAGCGCTCCGCTGGCGGCCAGGGCCACGAGTGCGCCCCGCGTACCGTGGTTCGAGCGGAACGGATGCATGAGGCGAAAGAGATTGTACTCAGGAGCGCGGGAACTCAACGCGCTGACAGCTGCCCGAGGGTGTAGAGTGCTACTCTCATCCCGTGCAGTTCATCCTTCGTCTGCTGATCAACGCCGCCGCGCTCTGGGCCGCGATCCGCCTCGTGCCGGGCATCGTCTTCGAGGGGGACTGGCGGCTCCTGCTGGTGGTTGCCCTCGTGTTCGGTATGCTGAACGCCGTGATCCGGCCGATTCTGTTCGTGCTGACGCTGCCGTTCCTCATCATCACGCTCGGTCTCTTCACGTTCGTCCTGAACGCCTTCATGCTCTGGCTGACGAGCGCCGCCTCGGACCTGTTCGGGCTGCGTTTCCATGTCGACGGATTCGGCGCCGCGTTCGTCGGCGCATTGGTGGTCACGGTGGTCAGCTTCGTGCTGTCGCTGGTCATCGGACCCCGGCGGGAGCACCATTATCGGGTGGGACGGCTCCGCCGGGACTGAGCCTGATGGTCGACGATGAAAATGATTGGCCTGACTGATCTGCGCCTCGCGATCCGCTCCCTGCTGCGCGCGCGGGGGTTCACCGCCACCGCGATTCTCACGCTGGGCCTGGGCCTCGCGCTCTGCACCGCCGCGATGGTGGTCGTCAACGCCTACCTGTTCAGCGATCTTCCCTATCCGGCCGCCGACCGGCTCTACGCCGTCCGCTACAGCGCGCCCGGACAGGATCAGCCGCGAAACATGGAAGCGCTCGACTGGAGCTCGCTGGACGATCTCATCGAACATCCGGTCGCGTGGGACCTCGACGCGTTCTATCTCCTCGGCGGAGAAAACGCGGAACGGGCGGCCGGCGCCTGGGTGACGCCGGGTTTCGTGCAGGCGCTCGGGATCCAGCCTGTCGTCGGCCGCGGCTTCGATGCTTCCGCGTTCGCGCCGGGCGGCGGCAACGTGGCGTTGATCAGCCATCGCCTGTGGCATGCGCGCTATGGCGGCGACCCGGCCGTGGTCGGCCGCACGTTCGTCGCGTACGTGAGCGATCGCCCCGAAGAAGCCGAGAGCTTCACGATCATCGGCGTGCTGCCTGAAGGGCTGTGGCACTTCAATCCCTATACCGACATCCTCGCGCCGCTGCGCGCGCCGACCTATCCGTACATGGTGCGGCTGCGGCACGGCGTCGCGCCGCAGACCGCGGCGGCGCGCATCACGTCGCTGGTCGGTCACGGCGCCGCGAACGTGCCGCCGAACTGGCGTGCCGAGGTCGTGTCCGCGCACGCCCAGTACGTGGCCGCTGTCCGGCCGTTGCTGCGCACCGTGACCTCTGCCGCCGCGCTCGTGCTCCTGGTCGCCTGCGGCAACGTCGCGACGCTGCTGCTCATCCGGACCACGCGCCGCCACAAAGAGATCGCCGTGCGGAGCGCGCTTGGCGCCGGCCGCTGGGCGATCGCTCGAATGCTGCTCGCCGAAGCGCTGGTACTCGGCACGGCCGCCGCCGTGCTGGCTCTGTTCGCCACCCGGCTGGCGCTCGGCTCGATCGCTCCGCTAGTGCAGCAGCAACTGGGGCGCACGGCACCCGGCGGTGCGGCGGCACTTGCCATCGACACGCCCGCGATGACCGCCGTGATCGCCGCCGGGATCCTGACCGCCATCATCTGCTCGATGGCACCGCTGGTGACGACAGCGCGGCTGCGTCTGCTCGGTGCGCTGCAGAGCGGCGGGCGAACGGCCACCGACGGCGTCGGCACCCAGCGCATCCGTGCGGCGCTCATCGCGCTCGAGATCGCCGCGTCGCTCACCCTCGTCGCCGGTTCGACCCTGATGCTGCGTACCGTCATCACGCTCCTCCACACGGATCTCGGCTTCTCGGGGGAACGCATCCTGAACACCTCGGTGACGCTGCGCCAGAACCGGTACCCCGATGCCACCAGCCGGCTGGCCCTGTTCGAGCGGATGGCCGCGAGGCTCGCCGCCGTGCCGGGCGCCGAGTCGGTGGGCATGACGACGGCCTGGCCGCTGCAGCAGGCCGGCCTGCGTCCGGTCGAGACGCCCCCTGATGCGCCAGACCACGCCGCGACCCGCGCGGCGGTCCAGGGCGTCAACGACGCGTACTTCACCACGCTCGACATCCCGATCGTCGCCGGACGCGCGTTCACGAGGTCTGACCGCGTCGGTACGGATGCCGTCGCGCTCGTCAGCGAGACGCTGGCCCGCAGGCTCTGGCCCGGCGGCAACCCACTCGGCCGGCTGATCGTTGTCCCGCAGGACCAGGACCGTGGCGAGGCGGTTCCGATCACCCGAGTTGTCGTCGGGGTGGTCAGGGATGTGCGGCAGGTCCCGGCGGACGAGGACCTCGCCGACCTCTATGTGCCGGTCTTCCAGGCGCCCGGCCGTTTTGCCTTCGTGCTGATCCGCACCGCCGGCGCACCCGGCAGCTGGCTCACGCCGATCCGCGCGGCGTTCGGTGACGTCGATCCGGAGATCGCGGTCCAGGGAGGCCGGCCGCTGCTGAGCGACATGAACCAGGCGACGTCGCGGCCGCGCTTTCTGGCGTGGCTGCTGGGCTCGTTCGCCGCGATCGCGGCGCTGCTGGCGCTCGTCGGCGCCTATGGGGTGATTGCCTATGCGGTGCGCCAGCGCGAACGTGAGATCGCCGTGCGGCTCGCAATCGGTGCGGACCCTGCGCGGATCACGCGCCTGTTCCTGCAGCAGGGCGGGTCGATCCTGCTGGCCGGACTTCTTCTTGGCCTGGCGGGCGCGCTCGCCGCCGGCCGCCTGATCGAAAGCCAGCTGTACGGCGTGACACCGCGCGATCCGCTCGCGCTGGCCTCCACGGTCCTGGCGTTTGCAACCGCGGGCCTCCTCGCGATCTGGTGGCCGGCGCGCAGGGCCGCCGCCACCGATCCGGCGCTGGCGCTGCGGTCGGAGTAATCGTTAGGATAGGCACCGTGCCGCCGGACGGGATCTGGCGCGAAGGAGGGCGTATGCGACGCGTGTGCAGCATGGCATCTCTGGTCGGAGCGGTGGTACTTCTGGCGGCGACACCTTCCGCCGCGCAGCCGCCGGGCGGCTGCCAGGACGTGCCGGCGCATGCCCAGGTGCAGAAGGCGCTGGCCGCTGCACAAGCGGAATCGAATGGCGGGCTCGGCTTCCACATGTGGGCCGCCATCGTCGATCGAGACGGGATCGTCTGCGCGGTCGTGCATACCGGCGGCGATCGTGGCGATCAGTGGCCGGGCAGCCGGGTGATCTCGGCGCAGAAGGCCAACACCGCGAACGCGTTCAGCCTGCCGAAGTTCGCGCTGTCAACAGCGAACCTGTTCTCGGCGGTCCAGCCCGGCGGGTCGCTCTTCGGCCTTCAGCACTCGAATCCGGTTGACACCGCGGCCGCCTACGCCGGGCCTGCCGCTCGATACGGGACGACAACCGATCCGCTGCGCGGCAAACGGATCGGCGGCGTGAACGTGTTCGGGGGCGGTCTGGCGCTGTACTCGACCGCCGGCCGGCTGCTCGGCGCGATCGGCGTGAGCGGCGATACCTCCTGCGCCGACCACATCATCGCGTGGAAGACTCGCCACGCGCTGAATCTCGACAACGTTCCGGCGGGAGTGGCGGGCGACGGCAAAGACAACATCATCCATGACGTGGCCGTCGACTCCGGAACCGGACACACGGTGAGCAAGGGGGGATTCGGCCACCCGGGCTGCAGTGCCGAGTCGACGAAGATCGCCAACGCGCTGCCGACGTCGCATCCGACGGGCGCTGCACGATAGGTGCGGTCGGAGGCGCCCGGCTCGGGCGGTCGCTTCATTCGGACCGGAGCGCAGCCATCGGATCGATCCCCGAGGCCCGGCGTGCCGGCAGATAGCCGGCCAGCGTCGCCACCGTCGTCAGCACCAGCAGCATGCCGAGGAAGGTCTGCGGATCGCTGGCGGTGACCTCGAACAGCAGCCCTTCGAGCCCGCGGGCGAGCGCCCACGACGCGGCCGCGCCAACGGTGACGCCGATGGCCGTGAGCCGCAGTGTCTGCCCGACGATCTGGCGCTGGACGTCGGAGGTGGTCGCGCCGAGCGCCATACGGATGCCGATCTCCTGGGTGCGCTGGTTCACCGAGTACGAGATCAACGCGTAGATCCCGAGCGAGGCGAGCACCAGCGCGAAGGCGGCGAACGCTCCGAGGAGGAGAACCGTGAAACGCCTCGGCGACACCGACTTGTCGACGATCTGCTGCAAGGTCCGGAAGTCGTTGCCCGCGAGGTTCGGCGCCAGCGGTTTCAACGCTTCGCGGACGGCGCCCGCCAGCGGCGCGGTCGCAAGCCTCGAGCGCACGACCAGGTCATACGACGCGCGGTCGCCGCATTGACGCATCGGGATGTACATCTCGTTGCCGGCGGCCTGTTCCAGCGCCAGATGCCGCACGTCGCCCACCACCCCGATAACGCGCCGTTCCGGGGCACAGGCATTGAGCACGATCTTCCCGATCGGCTCCTCACCCGGCCACAGCGTGCGGGCCATCGTTTCGTTGATCATGATGACTGGTTCGCCCGCCCGGGTGTCGTTCGGCGCGATGTCCCGCCCGGCCCGCAGCGGAATCCCCATCGCCGCGGGGTAGCCGTCGCTGACGATGCGCACGAACGCAGACGGAGCCCGGCCGCGTTCGTAGGTAACCCCCTTCGCGCGACTGCCCCAGGTGCGGTTCCGCCCCAGCGGCAAAGCGTCGGTGATGCCCGCCGCTTCGACCCCCGGAATCCCTTTCACCCGGCGCAGCACGTCATCGATGTACAGGTCCCGCTGTTCGCGGGTCGCGAACCGGTTGTCGGGATCGACCCGAATCGTCGCTGCCCGCGCCGGCTCGAAACCCATGTCGACGTCGAGCACGCGGATCAGGCTGCGAATCAGCAGGCCCGCTCCGACCAGCAGCACGCACGCGAACGCAATTTCTGACACGACCAGCGTGCTCCGGACCCACCGCCGCCCGCGGCCTTCAGTGGAGCCCCGCGCCGCGTCCTTCAATGCCTCGTGGAGCCCGGCGCTGCGCGCCTGGAACGCCGGTGCCAGCCCGAACACGACCCCGGCGACGACCGCCATCGTGACCGTAAAGGCCAGTGCGGTCCGGTCGGTGTGCACGTTGCGCAGCAGCGGGATGCTGATCGCGTCGAGCTGCGTGAGCGCGCGGGTGCCCGCGGCGGCCAGCACCAGGCCGACCACGGCGCCGCCGCACGCGAGCACCACGCTTTCGGTCAGCATCTGTGCGATGAGCCGCCGGCGGCCGGCCCCGAGGGCGCTGCGGATCGCGAGCTCCCGCTGGCGCGACGCCGTCCGCGCCAGCAGCAGATTCGAGAGGTTCGCGCACACGATCAGCATCACCATCCCGACGGCTCCCGCGAGAACCCAGACCGCCAGACGGATGCGGCCGCTGACCTGATCCGCCAGCGCCCTGACGTGACCCTGGAAGCGGTTGCGCTCCGGATGTTCCGCCGTGAGCTGACCGGCGACGGTTCGGATTTCGGCCTGCGCCTCGGCCACGGTCACACCGGGGTTCAAACGCCCGATCATCGCGAGCGTATTGCCCCACCGGTTCGTCTCGGGGCTGAGGGGGAATGGGAAGTAGAGGTCGAACCGGCTCCCGGGAGCGAACACCGACCCGAAGTCGAACGACGGCGGAAGCACGCCCACGACGGTATGCGGCTCGTCGTTGAGCGTCAGGGATGTGCCGACGATCGCGCGGTCCGAGGCGAAGCGGCGGCGCCAGAGCCCGTCGCTCAGGAGGACCGCCTTCGGTCCGTTCCACTTGCCTTCTTCGGCAGTGAACAGCCGTCCGAGCTGCGGCTGGATCCCCAGCACCTCGAAGAAGTTGTCGGAGACCGGTACGCCGCTGAGACGTTCCGGTTCACCCCTGCCGCTCAGCAGGTTGTCCCCCACGCCGTAGAACGCGAAGTACCCCGCGAGCGCGGACAGCGACCGCGTCCGTTCCCGCAGGTCCAGCATGTGCCCGACCTGGGTGGTTTGACCTGACAGCCCGCTCGTATCGCCGTTCGCAATCCAGACGAGCTGATCCGGCTGGGCGAAAGGCAGCGGCCGCAGCAGCAGCGTGTGGACCACGCTGAACACGGTGGAGCTGGCGCCGATCCCGAGTCCGGCAATCAGGACGACGAAGATGGTGAAGGCCGCGTCCCGGCGGAGAGTTCGAACGGTGTAGCGGAGATCGCGGGAGAGCGTGTCGAGAATCATAGGGAGAGCGTGTCGAGAATCATACAGGTGTCGCTTTGGACGGTGCGAGCGCAGCAATCGTTTAACCCAGGCTGCAAGAAAAGTTCGCGCCGCCCCGATCGGCAGACAGTCGACGAACGCGAACTCGGACTATCTTCTTATCAGTGCGGATCGCGCTGCTTTTCCTCCTCCTGCTGGCACAGTCGCAGGGCCCGCCCGCCGTTCTGCCGCCGGCGGCTTCTGCCCAGTTGACCGCCAGCCTGACGGCATCGCGCCTCCACGCCCGGCACGTCTGGCGCGATACAGCGCCGTTCGATCGTGCCGGCCGGGTGACCGCCTTCATCGAGATCCCGCGCGGCAGCCGGCGGAAGTTCGAGTTCGATATGGGCGCGAACCGGCTGCGCCTCGACCGGGTCATGCCGCCAGGCCTCGCCTATCCGGTGAACTACGGCTTCGTGCCCCAGACGGTGTCGTACGACGGCGATCCGTTCGACGTGCTGGTGCTCGGTCCAGCGCTCGAGACCGGGACGATCCTGCCGGGTGTGATGCTCGGGATCATGCACATGACCGACGAGAAGGGGCTCGACTCCAAGGTGGTGGTCTCGCCGCTCGATGCGGCCGGCAAGCCGCGGTTTACGCTGACATCCGCGGAGCGAGAACGGATCGGGACGTTCTTCCAGCGGTACAAACGTCACGAGCCGGGGAAGTTCTCGCGCGTGACCGGATGGGGACCGATCGACGAGGGGGCGGCGTTCGTCCAGAGGACGCACGCGTTCTTCACGGCGGCCGGCGGACCGGCCGGGAGCCGCAAGTGAACGGGGACATTCGGCATATAATCCGCGTTCCAAGGAGGCAGGGATGAACAAGCGCGTACACGTCGGCGTGTGCCGGGTTGTCGGGATGGCGCTGCTCGTCGGATTGGCCGCACAGGCGCGTCCGGCGGCACAAGGGAATCAGGCAAAGCCGGACGCCGAGTTCCAGAAGCTCGCGGACGCTTTTTCGCAGGCCTGGGCGAAGGGGGACGCCAAGGGGATTGCGGCGCTGCACACGAAGGACGCCGTGCGGGTGGCCGGCACCGGCGAACCGGCCGTGGTCGGCACCGAGGCGATCGAAAAGGCGCTCGCCGCGGCCCTGACGGGACCGTACAAAGGATCCACGCTCGTGATCAAGCCAAATCAGTACAACCGAGTCTCTGCCGACACGTACGTCGGTGAAGGGACCTATGAGGTCCAGGGGGGCGCCATTCCGGCCGGAACTCCGACCCGTGGCCAGTACCTGAACACCATGGTGCGCACTGGAGGCGTGTGGCGAATCGCGGCCTCCGCCGTCATGCCGGCGATGCAGCCCAAATAAGCCTTCTGCCGCCCAGAACGAACGAACAATAGCGGCGTGACGATCGACGATCTCCGCGCGTTCGCGGTCGGCCGCAGCCTGTTCGAACCCGTGACCCTCAAGCCCGCGATCGAGCGACTGGGCTTCGTGCAGGCCGATCCGATCCGTGCGCCGGCCCGAGCCCAGGACCTGACCCTCCGTCACCGGGTCAAGGCGTACCGGGCCGGAGACCTGGAGGCCCGCTACGCGACCCTCGGCATCGAGGAAGACGTGCTCGTCAACTACGGGTTTGTCTCGCCTGCGGTGCACGCGCTGATGCACCCGCGCCGCAAGCCGCCGGCGCCGGGTACGCTGCGGACGCGGGCGCACCGTGTGCTCACCTTCGTCCGCGAACGGGGAGAAGCGCACCCGCGGGAGGTCGACGCGCACTTCTCGCACGGCACCGTCACCAACTACTGGGGCGGGTCATCGAGCGCCACCACACATCTGCTCGAGGAGCTGCACTATCGCGGCTGGCTGCGCGTGACGCGCCGCGAGGGGGGCATCCGTGTCTATGCGCGGCGCGAACCCGCGCCGGCCGGCGACGAGCGGTCCCCGCGCGAGCGTGTGGACCGGCTGGTCGACGTGGTGGTCAACATCTACGCCCCGCTCCCGGCGATGTCGCTGACCTACGTCGTGGGCCGCCTGCGCTACGCCGTGCCGCAGTGGCGAAGGCATTTGAAGGGCGCGCTCGCCGGTGCGCGCGCGAGACTCGCGCACGAGCGCGTCGATGGCATCGACTGGTACTGGCCGGCCGGCGACCGTCCGGGGCGGCACGCACCCGACGACCGCGTGCGGCTGCTCGCGCCGTTCGATCCGGTGGTGTGGGACCGGCGACGCTTCGAGCTGCTGTGGGGCTGGCCCTACCGCTTCGAGGCCTACACGCCGGCGGCGAAGCGGCGCTTCGGCTACTACGCCCTGCCCATGCTGTGGCGTGACCGGGTCATCGGATGGGGCAACCTGTCGGTCGTGAACGGCCGGCTGCGGCCCGAGCTCGGGTACGTCGCGGCGAGCGGTCCGCGCGACCGCGGCTTCGCGCGCGAGCTGGACGCGGAGCTCGACCGGGTCCACCGGTTCCTCGGGCTCGAATCGACGACCGGTCGACCGCGCGAGGACTGACCATGCTCCCCCTGCTGATAATCCTTGTCGTCGGCGCGGTCGCCTGGCGGGTCATCGCTCGGGGCGAGCCGTTCCTGTCCCAGCTCGCGCGGCTCCTGTCAGAGCCCACGATCCAGCGGGGAGCCTTCAGCTTTTTCTCGGGGCGGTCGTACGCGACCGGCGCGTTCAAAGGGCGGGAGGTGGCGATCCGGATTCAGCTCAAGCGAAGTCGGTATGGGCAGGGTGACCTCGTCGTCGCCGTCCGCACCGGGGGCCCGGCGGCGCTGAGCTCCGACGGCATCGAGGCGCGCGTGCGCGACGAAACGGGGCGGCGCGCGCTGGTGTCGATCGCGGCCAACGACCTCCTGCTCAGCGTCGAGGACGGCTGGCTCAAGGCGCTGTGGAGGCCGCAGGGATTCATCATCTTTCCGGGACGATTCTCAGAGGAGAAGTGGCGGCAGGTGCTCGAGGCGATCCACGCGGTGGCGATATCGCTCGCGACCGCCGAAGGGGTCAGAGCTTGAATTTGTCGGCTCCAGATTTTTGGTGCCAATGCGCTCATGACGGTTGGCACCAAAATGTTGGAGCCGACAAATTCAAGCTCTGACCCCTACTTCACCAGCACCACGTCCGACGAGATCCGGCCGCGGACGACCGCCACCCGCTTCTGATCCGGCGAGAGGGTGTACCCGAAGATCTGTTCCGATGTGAACCGGGTCACCGGGACCGGCGCCCCGCCGACGACCGGTTGGCGGACGATGTTGGACACGCCGCCCCGCGTGTCGATGTACACCATCGACTTCCCGTCGGGGGCCCACGACGCGCTCGGCGGCACTGTCTTCAGACGCCGCAGCGGCCCGCCGCCTCCCGGGACGAGCACGATCCGCTCGCCGCGCGCCTCGGCTTCGACGTAGTGACCCGCCACGAACGTACCGTCGGGAGACGGCATCGGTTCGTGGAAATCCTTCGGGAGCGGCTCCGCAAGGCGGCTGGCAGCGTCGGCATCGAACAGGCCTTCGGGCGTCCCGCCGTCGATCGCGACCCGGCGCGCCTCGCCGGTCAACGTGGAGTAGTACACCCATCGGCCGTCGCTCGAGACACTCGCTCTCGCACGCGCAACCGGATCCGGAGAGACCCGCACCGAGCCGCTGCCGTCGAGCCCCATGCGCCAGATGCGATTGGCGCCATCGCGATCCGACACGAAGACGATGTAGCGGCCGTCGTACGTCACGCGGGGAAAAACGTCCTGCCCCGGGTTCGACGTCAGCTGGACGCGCCGCGACCCGTCGGCCGCCATGATCCAGATGTCCGGATTGCCGCTCGCTTCGGTCGCGTAGACGAGCCGCCCGTCCGGCGTCCACGAGATGCCCTGGGTCCCGTCGTCGGCGCTCGCCTCGGTCGTCACCGGCACCGGATTCGACGGGTCGTCGAAGGGCATCGTCCAGATCGTCGCGCGGCGCTCGTTGCGCACGCAGACGAACGACTTGCCGTCGGGCGCGACGCTGAGCTCGGTATAACTGGTCAGGTCGTTCGTCAGACGGCGGACGGCGCCCGACGGGTACTGCACCAGAAAGATCTGGCTCGATGACTCCCCGGCCGACTCCTGCGCGTTGGCGAGCAGCCCGGTGCCGTCCGGCAGCCACGCGACCCGGTTGACCTGACGCCACTCCGGGGTCGGGAGGATCCTTTCGGATCCGTCGGCGGTGTTGACCAGCACGATCTGGCCGTACAACGTCGTCGTGTCGGCGCCGGTCGCGGCAATCGACCGGCCGTCGGGGGACCACGAGACCCCCTGGAGCGTGAATCCCTGCGGACGCTTTCGCGTCGCCAGCTTGCGCTGATCGCTCCCGTCGACGTTGGCGACGACGATCGCGCTGCTGCCGTCGTCGGGATACCCGCGAACGAACGCGAACTGCGACCCATCGGGCGAGAAGGTGAGGGACGTATCGACATCCTCGATCACCAGCCGCGCGCCGCCGCCAAGGACCGCCACCTGGTAGGTGAGACCGATGTTCCCGCCTCTGGCGTAGGTCGTGTAGTAGATGTGATTGCCGTCGGGCGAGAAGCTCAGCCCGACGTACCGCACATCATCCGGCGGCACGATCTCGACGTTGCTGGTGGTGGCGATCTGCCGCAGCCAGAGGCTTTGCCTGCCCTCCTTGACGGACACGTGCGCGACGTAGCGTCCGTCACGCGACATCGCCGCCATCCCCGCCGACCCGGTGGTCGTGAGCCGGGTGAGATCGATCGTGTCGAACGGACGCACCGCCGCCGGGGCAGCGGTGTTGCCGGCCTGCGACCCGAGCATCCACCATGCCGCGATCGCGGTCACGACCGCGATGACCGCGGCGCCGGCGATCCACGCACGACGCGTCGGGCGCGGGCGTGCCGCCGCGGCGGTCACGCCGGAACCGCTGATCGGCTCCAGCTCGCCGGACGTCAGCTCGTTCTTGAGCGCGCGCAGATCGTTCCGCAGATCCTTCGCGGACTGGTAGCGATCCTCGACGTCCTTGGCCAGGCAGCGAGCCACGATCTTCGAGAGCTCGCGGGGGATGCCCTGGCGGACGGCGCTGAGAGGCTTTGGCGTGTCTTTCAGGATCGCCGAGAGGATCGACATCTGCGTGTCCCCCTCGAACGGCCGCACGCCGGTCGCCATCTCGTACAGCAGGATGCCGAGCGAGAACACGTCGGAGCGCTGGTCGACCGCCTTGCCTTCCGCCTGCTCCGGGGACATGTACGCCACGGTGCCGACGATCCGGCCATCGCCCGTCAGAGCGGCCGTCGGCATCATCGCTTCGGCCGCGGCTCGGGCTTCCTCCTTCATTTTGGCGAGGCCGAAGTCGAGGACCTTCAGCCGTCCGTCGGAGGTCACCATCACGTTCGATGGTTTCAGGTCGCGGTGCGTGATCCCGCGCTGATGGGCCGCCCCCACCGCATCCGCCAGCGGGATCCCGAGCGACAGCACGCGATCGATCGGCAGGCCCCCCTGGGGAATGAGCTCCGCGAGCGTCTGCCCGTCGATCAACTCGAGCGTGAGAAAGGCGACCCCGTCCGCTTCTTCGACCGAGTGGATGGTGACGATGTTCGGATGGTTGAGCGCAGCCGCGGCGCGGGCTTCACGCTCGAACCGCTCGCGCCGGTCCGGGTCCGCGGCGAACTCCCCCGAGAGCACTTTCAACGCGACGTGACGGCCCAGGCGCGTGTCGTCGGCGAGGTAAACCTCGCCCATCCCGCCGGTACCGATAAGGCGTTCGATGCGGTAATGCCCGAGGATTGTTCCGACCATGTGGGGCGGATTATACCGGGGTCAGAGCTTGAATTTGTCGGCTCCAACATTTTGGTGCCAACCGTCGTGAGCGCGTTGGCACCAAAAAACTGGAGCCGACAAATTCAAGCTCTGACCCCAACCACAGTAACCTCAAGGGTGTGAGCGACGATCCGCACAAGCCGCTGCGCGACGACGTCCGGCTGCTCGGCGAGCTGCTGGGCCAGACGCTCCGTGCGCTCGAGGGGAACGACCTGTTCGGGACCGTCGAGCGGGTGCGAGCGCTGGCCAAGAGCGCGCGCGCCGGCGCGGCCGACGACTTCGACACGCTCGCAGCCGAGCTCTCGCGCCTGCCGGTGGACGCGGCGCTGCCGGTCGCGCGGGCGTTCTCCCACTTCCTTCACCTCGCGAACGTCGCCGAACAGCACCATCGCGTCCGGCGCCGCCGGGCGTACGAGCGCGATGCGGAGGCGCCGCCGCAGCGCGGCTCCTGCGCGGAGACGTTCCCCCGGCTGCTGTCGGCCGGCATCTCGCCTGACGCCCTGCACCAGGCCGTCTCCTCGCTGCGGATCGAGCTGGTGCTCACCGCACATCCCACGGAAATCGCGCGGCGCACGCTCGTGCAGAAATACAACCGGATCGCCGCCGCGCTGGCCGCGCAGGACCGTGAAGACCTCACGCGCCCGGAGCGCGACGAGATCGAAGCGACTCTCTTCCGCGAGATCATGGCCGCCTGGGGCACGAACGACGTGCGGGCGCAGCAGCCCACACCGCTCGACGAAGTGCGCAGCGGGCTGATCGTCTTCGAAGAGAGCCTCTGGCAGGCCGTCCCGCGGTATCTGCGCGGCGTGGACCGTGCGCTGCGCTCCGCCACCGGCCGCGGGCTTCCGCTCGAGTGCGCTCCGGTCACGTTCGGCTCGTGGATCGGCGGCGACCGGGACGGCAACCCGAACGTCACTCCCGAGGTGACACGCCGCGCATGCCTGCTGTCGCGGTGGGTCGCGGCGACGCTTTACCTGCACGAGATCGACGCGGTCCGCAACGAGCTGTCGATCAGTGCCGCGACCGGCGAGCTCCGGGCCGCGGCGGGTGACGGCGACGAGCCGTATCGCGCGCTGCTCCGCGGTGTTCGCGACCGGCTGCGGGCGACACGCGGGTGGATCGAACGATCGCTCGCGGCCGACGCGGACCTGCCTCATCCCGACGGCCTCTATCTCGACGCCGGCGAACTGGCGGCGGCGCTGCGGTTGTGTGCCGATTCCCTCGAGCGCACCGGGTATGGCCACCTGGCCGACGGGCAGCTGGCCGACGTGCGGCGCCGCCTCGCGACCTTCGGGATGACGCTCGCACGTCTCGACATCCGGCAGGAAGCCGATCGCCACACCGACGCGCTCGCCGCCATCGTCGCTCGCGAGGGGCTCGGCGGGTACGCGCGGTGGGATGAGCAGGCCCGCGTCGCATTCCTGACCCGCGAGCTCGAATCGCGGCGCCTGACCGCGATGCCGGACCTCGACTGCTCACCTGAGGTGCGCGACGTGCTCGACACCTTCCGCACGATGGCGGCGCTCCCGCGGAGCTCGCTCGGCGCCTACGTCATCACGATGGCGAGCCACGCGTCGGACGTGCTCGCCGTTCTCCTGCTCCAGCAGATGGCCGGCCTGGCCGAACCACTCCGCGTCGTCCCGCTGTTCGAAACGTCGCGGGATCTCGAGAACGCCGGCGCCGTGCTCGACGCGCTGTTCACGAACGACCGCTACCGCGAGCGGATCGGCGGGCGGCAGGAGGTGATGATCGGCTACTCCGATTCGGCGAAGGATGTCGGCCGGTTTGCGGCCGCCTGGGATCTCTACCGCGCGCAGGAGGCGGTGCTCGAGGCCAGCCGGCGGCACGGAGTGGACGTCACGCTGTTTCACGGCCGGGGCGGGAGCGCCGGCCGGGGAGGCGGCCCGACCTACCTCGCGATCATGGCGCAGCCTTCGGGCTCGATCGACGGCACGCTCCGCGTCACCGAACAGGGGGAAATGCTGCAGGCGCTCTTCGGGCTGCCGGAGATCGCGATCCGCACCATGGACGTCTACACGACCGCATCGCTGGAGGCCTGGCTGCTGCCGGCGCCGCCGCCGAGAACGGAATGGCGTGCGCTGATGGACCGCCTGCGCGACGAGGCGCGCGAGACCTATCGCGGAATGGTCTACGACGATCCGCAGTTCCTGCGGTATTTCGGCCAGGCCACACCGGAGTCGGAGCTGTCGGCGATGAACATCGGCAGCCGCCCGGCACGGCGGACGCAGGATCCGAGCGTGAAGAGTCTTCGCGCGATCCCGTGGCAGTTTGCGTGGACCCAGACGCGGCTCCTGCTCGGTGCGTGGCTGGGCATCGAGTCCGCGCTCGAGGCGGGTATGGCGCGGGGGGACGGCGAGCGTCTGCGAGAGATGTACCGCGAGTGGACGTATTTCAGGTCGGTGATCGATCTCATCGAGATGGTGCTCGCGAAGGCGGAGCCCGGTATCGCCGCGGAATACGACCGGCGTCTCGTGTCGCTGGAGCTGCAGCCGATCGGCGCCGAGTTGCGCGACCGCCTCCGCCGCGCGATGCGCGCCGTCCTGAGCGTGACCGGCCACCGCGACCTCATCGAGTCGAACGCCGTTCTCCGGCGGTCCATCGACGTCCGCAACCCGTACGTCGACCCGATCAACCTCCTGCAGGTCGAGATCCTGCGGCGGCTGCGCGCACGTGACGACGACCGGGTGCGCGCCGCGCTGCAGGTCACCATCAACGGGATCGCGGCCGGGATGAGGAATACGGGATAGCGACCAGGCCGCGCTGGCCCCTTGGCGGCGATCGACAGGGCCACTATGATGCGGCCCGTGAGAAGCTCGCTCGTGCGAACGGTGCCAAAGGCGCAACCGCCGCGCCAATCCGGGTCGAAGCCATGAACGTCGACGTCACCGTCGCGGCGCCGGACGGCGTGCCAGCCCGGACGGGCCGCCGCCAGCCGTCCGTGGACCTCCTGCGCGGGCTCGTGATGGTGATCATGGCGCTCGACCATACCCGCGACTTCGTCCACGCAGCCGCCATGGTCTATCGGCCCGAGGACCTGGCGCAGACCACCGCGGCGATCTTCTTCACTCGATGGGTCACGCACTTCTGTGCGCCGGTCTTCATGTTCTGCGCGGGGCTCGGCGCCTGCTTCTGGCTCGACCGCCACCGGGCCACCCCCTCGATGCTCTCGCGCTACCTCCTGACGCGCGGCCTGTGGCTCATCGTGCTCGAAGTGACCGTCGTGCGCTTCGCCTTCTTCTTCGACTTCGACTACCGCCTCGTGATCCTCCTGGTGTTCTGGGCGCTCGGGCTGAGCATGATCGCGCTCGCGGCGCTGGTGCACCTGCCGTACCGCACCCTCGCCGGCGTCAGCCTCGGCCTGATCGCGCTGCACAACCTCGCGGACGGCGTGCAGGCCGCGTCGTTCGGCGGGGCGGCGTGGATCTGGAATCTGCTGCACCAGCCGGGCGTCGTGGCGACGGGGCGGGTCACCGTCCTCGTCGCCTATCCCCTGATCCCCTGGATCGCCGTGATGGCCGCGGGTTTCTGCTTCGGCCGCCTCTACAACGTGCCGGCAGACCGGGTGCCGGCAGACCGGGTGCCGGCAGACCGGCGGTCGGCGCTGCTCGTCCGGCTCGGGCTCGCGCTGACGGTCGCATTCGTGCTGCTGCGCGCGCTCAACGTCTACGGCGATCCCGCGCCATGGGCCGTCCAGCGCGCGCCGCTCTATACGCTGCTGTCTTTCCTGAATACGTCGAAATACCCGCCGTCACTCCTGTTTCTGCTGATGACGCTCGGGCCCGCGATCGCCTTCCTGGGCTGGATCGACGGCGCCCGTCCGGGCGACCGCAACCCGCTCCTCGTCTTCGGCCGGGTGCCGCTGTTCTTCTTCGTGCTCCATCTGCCGCTGATCCATGTGATGGCGATCGGGCTCACGTGGCTTCGCTACGGTGCGCAGTCCTTTCTCTTTACCGCGCCGCCGACGCTCGGCACGCCCCGCGACGTGTTTCCGACGGACTACGGCTGGAGTCTGGGAGTGACCTACCTGGTCTGGATCGCCGCGGTGGCGGTGCTCTATCCGGTCTGTCTCTGGTTGTCACGCCTCAAACAGCGCCGGCAGGAGTGGTGGCTGGGCTACCTCTGAGACGTCCGACCTGGCGCATCAACTGCGCGGAGAACTCAAACTCGAGTTCAAACGCCAAACTCCAAACTTCAAACTCTGAAATTCTGAATTCTGCATTCTGAATTTCCAGATTCCGGTCACCGCGCTGGAGCGAAGCGCACCTGCAGAAGCACGCCGGCCGGCACGGGGGCGCCGTTGATCCGCGCGGGCTCTGACTTCCAGCGGCCGATGGCGTCGGTCGCGGCACGCACCAGCTCGAGCGGCCCCCCGACGTACGTCGGCAGCTGGATCGCTCCGTCGACGTCCACCAGCACCTGGAGCAGCACAGGGGCCGCCGGCGCCGTGCCAGCCGGCAACGCCGGCGTCGTCATCTCAACGCCGCGTGCCGGTGTGAACGTCACCGGCAGTGAGACCTGATCGGACCCGCCGCACGCAGGTTCCGTGTAGGTGATCCTGACCGAATCGTCCGCGCGAGGGGCGGTCATCCCGGTCGTGATCGCGATCGTCCCCGCGGGCACGTTTGCGCCCGGCAACAGGCCGGCGAGCGCGCCGTCGGCGAGCTCGGTCAAGCTGCTGCGCGGCATCACTCCGCCGTTCGCCGCGACGATGTCGATCGCGGCCGGCCGGACGGCCCGCTCGCCGCACGACAGCGGGTAGGCGACGACGATCATCCCCTGCTGCGCCAGCTCGCGCGGCGGATTCTTCGGATCGAGCTTCGCCCCCGCGGCGGCCGCCGACCGCGACGCGCGCGCGAGCATGCGAAAGCGGTCGTAGACCACGCCATGCGTGGTGTCCCCGTTCGAACCCAGCGGGATGGGAGCGAAGTCACGCGCCGCACCCTGCGCGAACGCGATCGCGCGGACGTCGTCCATCTCCTGAAACGGATTGAGCGGCGGGAGGCCAAGGCCGATCGGCTGCCCGCAGGTGAACCCGCGGGGCGCCATCTGCGGATTGTAGTGATACCAGTCCAGAAACAGCGTGACCGGCTTCTCGAGGCCCTCGTAGGCCACTTCATATCCATCGAGGATCGTGCCGTCGGGCGCGCGGAACTGCCCGATCCGCCGGTACTGGACCTTCTGCCCCTCGGGGCCGCGAAGCGCATCCAGGTATTTCCGCTGCCTGGACGCGCCATACAGCGGGCTGCCGCCGACCTGCACCGCCTGTTCCTTGGTGTACGCGTACAGCTCGTCCGTCGCCACGGCACACGCCGGCTGCGGGGCACCTTGTGAAGGCGGCGGTTCGACCTGAGAGCCGAGCAGAGCGGTGAAGGCCAGCACGCGCGCGGCGGTGGAGAACATGGGGGAATTCTACGCCGCGGTTGACCTCGCGGGGGGGTTAGACGCTATCGTTACTGTCCCGACATTCAAGGAGACTCTGATGCGCCTCATGATCCGCTCGACGACGCTCGCAGCCGCGCTGCTCACCCTGAGCCTCCCGCTCGGCGCTCAGACCCGGGAAGGCCTCATGGGCGATCTCATTCGTGACATCGGCCAGGTGGAAAGGAAAGTCGTCGGTCTCGCGAAAGCACTGCCGGACTCGGCCTACGACTGGCGGCCCGGCACGGGCGTCCGCTCGACGGCGGAAACGCTCAAGCACATCGCGGCCGACAACTACTTCCTGCCGGCGCTTCTGGACATGCCGCCGCCGGCCGACAGCGGGATCACCAAGGAGTACGCGACCACCACCGCCTTCGAGAAGAAGGCGATGAGCCGCGATGCCATCATCGCGGAGCTGGAGAAGTCGTTCGCGTTTCTGAAGGCATCGATGACCGCGGTGCCGGACGCGAAGCTGGATGCGCCGATCGAGTTCTTCGGCCAGAAGAACACGAACCGCGGCGTCTGGATCATGACCACGACGCACCTGCACGAGCATCTCGGTCAGCTCATCGCCTATGCGCGCAGCAACAAGGTGACGCCGCCGTGGAGTAAATAGCGGGTCGGGCGCTCCGGCATGTTTCACCGCCGCTGGATCGCGGCGGGCCAGTTCTGCACCAGCACGACGCGCGAGCTCGAACCCGACGGCAGGGCCAGCCGCCGCGACATGAGCAGGCGGCCATCGCGGGCGACATCGAAGCCATCCATCGACGGCCCGGTGCCCCCGGCGTCTGCCGAGACCACCGGCACGGCCACGCCCAGCTTCACCGACGGACGAAGCGTCAGAGGCATCATCATCACCCGGCCCTGCGGCGCGCCACCGGGGCCTGGACCGCCGGCCAGGAAGAACAGCTCGCGGCCATCGGCAGAGAAACGCGGATGCGTGCCGCCGTCGGTGGTCACCTGCCACCGTCCGGCGCCGCTCGGAAACTCGGTGAGATGAATATTCATCTGTGAGTTCGACCCTCTGGCGCTGTAGGCCACGAAGCGATTGTCGGGCGAGAGGTCGAACCAGCGCACATCGGGGTCGTCGGCCGGAGAGAGCGCCGTCGCGTCTGCGAGACTCCCGTCCGCATTGAGTCGCCCGTATCGAAGCCGGCCATGCCCCCGCTCGTCGACAATCCAGAGCAGCCAGCGGCCATCGCGCGAGACGCGTCCGAAGATGCCGGGGACGAGCTCCGACGCCGCACCGGCGCCGTCCACACGGTGGGCGACCACTTTCAGTCCTTCCACCGGCCCCGACGCGTACAACAACCGGTCGCCGGCAGGGAACCAGCTGGGGTACAGCGTCTCCGTCCACGTCGCTCCGGCCTCCGGCTTTCCAGTGAAGGTGAGCCGCGTGTCGACGCCGGTGCCCAGGTCGCGGACGACCACGTTCGCCGCGCCTCTCGGCCCGGCTATGAATGCGGCGCGGTCCCCCGCCGGCGAGAGCGCGACGCGCGGCGACAGCTCGGCGATGGGCAGCCCCGGAACGTTGGTCGTGGATCCATCCCGCCCGATCCACACGAGCGCCCTTGAGGACGGCGACTCCGATCGCACGATCAGCGTTCCGTCGTCGGCGGCGTCGAACTCGGTCGCGCCCGGCTCGACGAGCCTGGCCCGCGTCAGGTCGACCGGCCCTTCGGAGAAGGGCGCCGTCCACACCCCCTCGTTCGCGCCGGTCCGGTGAAACAGCAGAAAGCCGGGCGGCACGTACTGGAATCTCTTCAGCGTCGGGTCTTCGTTGAGAATTGTGCGACCGTCCCCGTCGACGAGCTCGGTGCGATCGAAGTCCCCCTGGCGTACGTGGACGCCAACAATCAGGCGGCCGTCGGGCAGCGCCGTGACATTGTGAAAGTCGACCTCCGTTTCGGTGTTGATGGTCAG
This sequence comes from Vicinamibacterales bacterium, assembly GCA_035250005.1. Taxonomy (GTDB): domain Bacteria; phylum Acidobacteriota; class Vicinamibacteria; order Vicinamibacterales; family 2-12-FULL-66-21; genus JACDCA01. The sequence continues at coordinate 40,663 of DATFFM010000103.1, forward strand.
CCGCACCGCCGGGGTGCCGCCGGCGACCGGCACGGTGTAGAGGCTGTCGCGCCAGACGGAGAAGACCAGGGTGTCGTCGGTCCGCCAGTCGACACCCATCAGGCGCCCTGAAACCGGGATCCGACACACCGTGAACATCGGTCCGCCGGCGGCCGGGACGGTTCGAATCGCTGCCTCGGCGACGAAGCCGATGCTGCGGCTGTCAGGCGACCAGAACAGGAAATCGGATGCAGGTGGAACCGGCCCCAGATCGCGCGGCGTCGTGTCATGCAGCTCGCGGACGTAGAGGTGCCCGTTCGACAAATACGCCAGTCGGTCTCCATCCGGAGCGATCGCGAACGCGCGTGCCGCTGCGATGGCCCCGGACAATTCGATCCGCCGCAACGGCACGGCAGGGGCAGGCTTCAAATACCAGGTGACCCCGCTCGCCGCGGCAGCGAACACCAGTGCAGCCACCGGCGCCAGCCAGGCTCGGCCGCCGAATCGCTGCCTCGCCGCGCCCGCGCTGTCCTCCGGTGCATCGTCCGGCCGCGCCAGCAGGTACGACGCGTCGCCGATGTCGCGCAGGCGCTGTCTGGGATCCTTCAGCAGGCAGCGGCGGATCAACTGCACGGCACGCGAGGGGGTCGAAGGGGGCAGCGCGGCCCAGTCCGGATCGCGGGTGACGATCAGCCCGATGCTTTCGGCAGCAGAATCCGATCCGAACGGCGAGCGGCCGGTCAGCATTTCATAGAGCACGCATCCGAACGCCCAGATGTCGGCGCGCTTGTCGACCGCCTTGCCTTTCGCCTGCTCGGGCGCCATATAGGCCGCCGTCCCGACGATCATGCCGAGCCGCGTCGCCGGCGAGGTGAAGGTCGGCGAATTCTGCGGGTCGGCGGCCGCGGTGTCGCTGCCGGCGATCGCCTTCGCCAGGCCGAAATCCAGAACCTTGACCGTATCGCCGGGCGTGATCTTGACGTTGGCGGGCTTCAGATCGCGATGGATGATGCCCCGTTCGTGTGCGGCATCGAGCGCCTCGGCGATCTGGCGCGCGATCGGCAACGCCTCCGCCCAGGTCAGCGGTCCGCGCGCGATGCGCGCGGCGAGGTCCTCGCCCTCGACCAGCTCCATCACGATCGCCGGGGTGCCGGCCGTATCTTCCACGCCGTAGATCTGCGCGATGTTCGGGTGATTGAGCGACGCCAGGGCGCGCGCTTCGCGTTCGAATCGCGCGCGGCGGTCGGGGTCGTTCGCGAACAGTTCGGGCAGGATCTTGATCGCGACGTCACGCTGGAGCTTCGGATCGCGTCCGCGGTACACCTCGCCCATCCCGCCGGCGCCGAGGGGGTTCAGGATTTCGTAAAGGCCGATGCGTGAGCCCGCGACAAGGGACATGGATCGGATGACTGCAGGGATTGTAGGGCAAGTGAGCGTACACTGCGGCGGTGGCTGCACGCACGGAACGCGAACTGCTGAAGGTCGCGGGGCGCGAGGTCGCGATCTCCAATCCGGCCAAGGTGCTCTTCCCGCAGGCCGGGCACACCAAGCTGGACCTCGTGCGCTACTTCCTCGCCGTCGCCGACGGCGCTCTGCGGGGGTCCGGCGGGCGGCCCAACGTCCTCGTCCGGTACCCGAACGGCACCGATGGCGAGTTCTTCTATCAGAAGCGCGCACCCGCCTCGCGGCCTGAGTGGATCGAGGTCGCCCAGCTCCGGTTCCCTTCCGGACGGACGGCGGAGGAGGTCGTGCCGCGCGACGCGGCCGGGCTCGCCTGGATGGCCAACCTCGCCTGTCTCGAGCTGCACCCGCATCCCGTCCGCGCCGAGGATCTCGACCATCCCGACGAGCTGCGGGTCGATCTCGATCCGGTCCCCGGCGTGACCTGGACGCAGGTGCGGGACGTCGCCATGGAAGTCAACACCGCGTTGAGCGACGTCGGCCTCCACGGCTGGCCCAAGACGTCAGGATCCCGCGGGCTGCACATCTACGTGCGGATCGAACCACGCTGGACCTTCACGCAGGTCCGCCGCGCCGCCCTGGCGCTCGCCCGCGACGTCGAGCGGCGCCTCCCGGCGCTGGCGACCAGCAAGTGGTGGAAGGAAGAGCGGCACGGCGTGTTTCTCGACTACAACCAGAACGCCAAGGACCGCACGATCGCGGGCGCCTACTCGGTTCGCCCGACGCCCGACGCCCGCGTCTCGGCGCCGCTCACCTGGGACGAGGTTCCGGTCTGCGACCCGCGGGAGTTCACGCTCGGCACGGTGCCGGCCCGCGTCGCCCGGATCGGTGACGTGCACGCGGGAATGGACGCCAGGGCGTATTCGCTCGAGGCCCTGCTCGAGCTCTCGGCGCGCCAGGAGCGCGACGGCCTGGGCGATGCGCCCTGGCCGCCGCACTATCAGAAGCAGGCGGGTGAACCGGACCGCGTTCAACCGTCACGGCGACGGACACGGAACGCTGAACGCTGAACGCTGAACGCTGAACGCTGAACGCCGCTAATAGTTCACCCGGACGCGGTACCTGAGGACCTCGGTGCCATCGGCAGCAACCGGCACGATGAACTGTGAAGCCCAGGCCTCCGTCTTCGTCCACTTGTGCGACGAGCGCAGCATCTGCCACGTCCCGCCGATCGGTTCGTTGACCTCGACCGACACCGCGGCAGCCTTGTGATTCCGCAGGGTCACTTCGTACTCGACTTCATAGACGCCGGGCGAGATCTTGCGGAAGTCGGTCTGCTTCCGTTCGCACACGACGTCGAAGGCATTGCCGATCTTGATGTTGATCGTTTCATCCTTCGGCGTGTGGTTGATGCGGTCCTCACCGACGAAGTGTACGCCGTCCTTCGAGTCCGCCTGATACACGCGGATCGTTCCGGCAGGCATCGGCATGCCCAGGCCGCCCTTCTGCTCGTTCTTGAACTGATAGAAGACCTGAACGACGTCCTTCAGCGGCGCACCCGGATACTGTGCGTTGCGGTAGTAGAACGCCTGCCCATTGACGACGTAGCGTTTGAGCGTGGGCACGCCGGTGCCGGCGAGCATCGAGACCTGTTTCGTCTCGTTGTTGTTGATCGTCGTCCGGCGACCGAGCGTGTAGAGGTGATAGTCGGAGAAGGCTTCCTGCTGCATCGGCGCCGCCGCCGCGCGGGGGACCATCGTGTCGGCCGTCTCCTTGCGGCTTTCGAGCGCTTGACGGACGCGGTTCAGATCCCCTGCCACGAGCTGGAGCCGGGCATTGTTGAAGGCCGTCCCGCTGCCGTTGGTCAGCGTCACCCAGCCATCGAGATCCCCGGTCTTGTCGTCGCGGCCCACGGTCAGCACGTAATCGGCATTCCACGCGAGCTTGCCGGCCAGGTACGACGCCTCGACGCGGTGGGCGGCCGCGCCGCTGTTCTGGAGCGTCCAGATCAGGGTCGGCCGGCTGTGGAGGTTGCCCGGAAGCTCGGGGAACCGGATGTGATCGGCATGAAGGCCGGTCACGATCTCCTTGCCGATCCGCCACACCGGTCCGTTGTTGTAGCTCAGGAGAAGAGCCCGCACTTCCTCTTCTCTCGTCGTCCCTCCATCCTGACGCGTCCGCACGAGCGTGACTTCACGGCCGACGTACTTGCGCAGCAGCTTCTCCGGTTCGAGCAGGTCGTACTCGTAGTTCTGCTCGAGCACGCCGAGGGTCGCGGGCTGGGTGAGGGAACGGAAGTGCACGGTGGCGGGGTTGACGGTCGCCGCGATGTCCATGAACTGCAGGTCGAAGGCGCCGGCGGGCAGCCGGAGATTGCGCACGTCACGAACCAGCGCAATGTCGGAGTTGTACACGGTCACCGACAGGTCGGCCTGATCGGTGAGCGTGGTGACGTGCTGCCCGGGCACCGCCGCCGCGGCCCCCGGCGAGGTGGCGGTCGCGGAGCGGGACACCAGCCCGCCAGTGGCACCGAGAGCTATGACGAGGGTCGCGATTCCTGCACGCATCGATCTGACTCCTTGAAAATGGCGATCGTCTCGCCTTTTCCTTAGAACGGAGTCGCAGGAGTTTCTTGCAGGGCCCAGGCGCGGCCGCCGTCGGTCGTGTGGAACCTGCGGCCGTCCGCCGCGGTGACGGTGGCGGTCCGGCCGTCGAGCGCGGTCACACCGACGAGATCGACCGTCGCCTCCGGGAAGTCGAGCCGGCGCCAGCTCTCACCATCCGTCGACAGGACCACGGTCCCTTTTCGTCCGACCAGCCAGCAGACGGTCGGCGCCGGCGAGGAGCCCGCCACCAGATCGAGCGCCGCGGCCACCGCCGGTGACCGGGAACCGGCCGGCGCGTCGGCCGGCGGGTCGATCGGCTGCGCTCGCCAGGTCTCGCCGCCGTCGGTGGACCGCTCGAGGGCCCCTCCCGTCACACGCCAGCGCATCCTCGGATCGGGTGAGACGATGGTGAAAGGCGCCAGGGCGACCTTTCGCGACCGGGACTGCAGGCGTTCCTCGAGTGCCTCGGCGCGCGCCAGGGGCTGCGCCGGCGTCGAGGCGGCGGCAGAAGGAGGCGTCGGAGCGGCGGGTGCCGGTGCGGCCACCGGCGCTGGAGCCTTGGCCGAGGCATCGCCCCTCCTCGACGCGGCGGCTGAATCCTTGAGATCCGGCCGCGGCTCGGCCTTCTTTTCGAATGCGTCCGCCGACGTTCGCGTGTCGGCCTGGCGTTCCGGCTGTGCGGCGAGCTCCTCCGGCTTCGCCGCATCGATCGCGGTTGTCGCAGCGGGAGGAAGAGGACGTTCCGCTTCCCACGGGCTCAGCACCAGCACCCAGGCGGTGGCGGCGATCGCCGCACTCGTCACCGGCACCAGCCAGCGGACGGAAAACCACGAAGGCCGCTGAACCGGTTCCGGGGGAGGGCTGGTCCTTGCGATGGCTGCCAGCACCGTGAGGCACCGCTCGCAATCAGCAGCGTGGGCCTCTGCCACGGCTCGCTGCTGAGCGGGCAGGGCATTCTCGGTCCATGCGGCAAGGGTCTCCGGATCGAGGCATTCGCCTTGCGGACGCATGCCTGCGCGCGCATGGGAGCTGCGCTCGAGCAGCCGATGCATTTCTGTATCGGCGGGGTCCCCTGCACCCCGCCTGCCCCGCTTCATTCGCTTTCTCGCTCCATTCCGCTTGCTATCTCTTACTTGGAACGACCGCCCGGCGATTCCTTGCGATCCGATGCCACATCCCCCGACAAATCCCGCGACGAATCGATGACCTGCTGCAGATCCAGGCTACCCGGGTCCTCGAGGGCCAGCTCGACGGCCCGCTCGATCTGGCCGCTCGACAGGTGCGCCTGTTCGCGCAGGTGCCGCTCGATCGCCTCACGCAGCGCGCGCCGGGTTCGGGTCAGTTGCCGTGACACTGTCGCTTCGTGTTCCCCGGTGATGCGGCCGATCTGCGCCAGCGTGAGTTGCGTCACATAGTAGCTGCGGAGCCGGAGCCGATCGCGCGCGGTGAGTTGACCGATCGCCGCCCGCAGCGCGTTTTCGACGACCCGGATCAGCGGGGACCGATCCGGATCGCTCTCTGGCGCCGCCACTCCCACGATGGCAGCGTCGTCATCGGGCATTGGCTCGACCCGCCGCCGTGACCGCAGGGCATCGACGTGGCGTTGAGCCAGAACGGCCCGCAGCCAGGTCGCCAGGCTGCTTCGCCCATGAAAATACCGGAAAAGCGACCGGCGGTCCGGGCCCGCGTGCTTCATCCCGTACAGGTCCGCGTACAACGAGTCGGCCAGCTCGCGAGCGCCACCGGTCGGATCGAGCGCATCAGCGGCGCGGTAGAGGATCGGCCGATGCTCGAGAACGAAGTAGTCCCAGGCGGCTTCGCGCCCGAGCGCACAGGCACATGCCAGCGCCAGATCCGCCACGTGCAGGCCGGCGAGGTAGCGATCCAGCTCCCGGCGGGTGGGCTCGCCGGCGGCGAAGGCGTGCCCGACGCTGGCTGCCAGGGCCTCCGCAAACTCGTCGTGCGACAACGCCCATCGCTCAGCGCCCGCCTTCCGTAAGAGATCCTTTACGACGGCGGGCCCCACGCTCGGCGTCAGGTGCGTTACCTCCTGCAATGTGGAGATCGTACTCCCGAGATTGCGTCGAGGGGCCGGTTATCTGAAGTTGGTCAGCAGCACGCCATCTCTGATGATGATGCCGCGGCAGAGCAGGAGGGTCGTTTCGTCAGGCGAAACGGCGAACCGCAGGACCCAGAGGTCCGGAAAGTTCGTCAGCTTTTCGCGCGGGCCGCCAAGCGCCGGTTGCTTCCACAGGTTCATGCGCTCAGCCAGCACGAACAGCAGTGTCTTGCCGTCGCGCAGCCAGCTGAGGCTGGTCGTGCCGGTCGCGATGCTCACGTCCGAGATGGCGTTCAGGACCCTGCCGTCGGATGCATCGAGCACGCTGATCGTGTAGGGCGCGTCGAGCTGCGTGCGGTGGACGCCGGCGAGCTGCCGCCCGTCGGGGGAGGGGACGGCACGTTCCAGGAGCGGCGCCACCAGGACTGGTTTGCCGCCCTCGCTCGACACGCGGTACGTCGACGGGGAGCCGTCGCGGCTGGAGGTGAAGTAGACGCTGAGGCCGTCCGGCGCGATCGCGATCCATCGCGGATCCGGGTCGGGCGTCAGCAGCCGCTGCGACGACCCGTCGGCGTTCGCACGCCAGACGCCAGGCCCCGCCTCTCGATCCGCACCGAACGCGAGCCAGCGTCCATCCGGCGATACGGCGACGCCCGAGGGCCGGACGCGCGCCACCAGCTCCCGCGCGTTGCTCCCGTCCGACCCCATCGTCCACAGCTGCGGCGCCTGCTGAACCAGCTTGATGTAGTAGATCTGCCGTCCATCGGGCGCCCATGCCACACCGGTGGCGCCGGCGAAGCGATCTTCGGGCAGACGGCGCTCTTCGCCGCCGGTGAGCGTCGCGAGCGACAGCCGCGCGTTGGATTCCGAGGCGACGGAGACCAGCATCTTGCCGTCCCGCGTGAGGCTGACGGTGCGGTATTCGCTGAGGTCGTTCGTGATGCGCCGGATCTCGCCGGCGGGATACGGCTGCAGCCACAATTGCCCGCCGATGCCCGACACCACCGTCCCAGGCATGCGGCCCGCCAGGACGATCCCGGATCCGTCGGGCATCCAGGCGGTATAGGTGGCGTCGGCATACCGCTGCGGGAAACTCTGCTCGCCGCCATCCTTCACCGAGAATAGCGCGAGCCGGGCGTCCCGCGTCTGGGAGTTCCGGACGGCGGCCGCGATCCACCGGCCGTCCGGCGACCATGACGGGGCGACGAAAAACCCCGGAGCGAAGAACTCCGGCGGACGCCTGGTGACTAACGGCTCCGGGTTTTCGCCATTCGCCCCGGCGATCATCAACGAGCTGCCTCCCTTGCCATCCGAGTCGATCCGGTAGTAGGCGATCTTCGCGCCGTCGGGGGAGAACGTGACGGCGCTTTCCACGCCGCTCAGGATGGCGCGCGCGGATCCACCCAGCACCGGGATCGCGAACAGTGTGCCCGGGTCGGTCGTGCTCTTGATGCCGTAGTACACGGTGGTGCCATCGCGGTTGAAGGCGACACCCCAGAAACCGCCGTCAGTCGACGCGAGCTGGATGGCGCGTCCGCCTCTCGTCTGCCGCAGCCACAGCTTCTGCTGGCCACCCTGGGCTTCGCCATAAACGATGTACTTGCCGTCCTCGGTGATTGCCGCGTCGATCACGATCCCGCTTGCGGTGATCCGCTCCAGCGACAGGTCAGCGGGCGTGTCTCCGGCAGCGCGGTCTCTCGTCAGCCACATCGCCGCCCCTGCAACGATAACGAGAAGAACGACGGCCGCGGCCGCAAGCCTGAGTCCCGTGCGATTCGCGGCGGGCGGTGGCGCACCGCCGGTCATGACCGACGGCGTGGAGCCGGAGTCCATTTCGCGCCGCAGGTCCCGCAGATCGAGCGCCAGGTCCTTCATCGACTGGTAGCGCTCGTCGGGGCTCTTGGCGAGACACTTGCGGACGATCCTCTGCAGCTCGAGTGGCGACGACGGCGCGACCTGCGCGATCGGAGCGGGCTGGCCGTGAATGATCTGGTGGAGCGTGTCGATCGCCGATGACGCGCTGAAGGGACGCGTGCCGGTCGCCGCCTCATACAGGACGCAGCCGAACGAGAACACGTCCGAGCGATGATCGACCGGCAGGCCCTGCGCCTGCTCCGGGGACATGTAGCCCACCGTCCCCATCACCACCCCCGGCGACGTCGACTGTGGTCCGGCGCCCACCGGCCCCCGCGTCACCGTCGGTTCGTTCGCCGCCGCGGCCGCGAGCGGCGGCTCCGCGCGCAGTTTCGCGAGGCCGAAGTCGAGGACTTTGGCGTAGCCTCCTTCGGCGATCATGATGTTGTCGGGCTTCAGGTCGCGGTGGACGATGCCGGCCGCGTGGGCGGCGGCGAGCGCGTCGGCGGCTTGTGCCAAGTACTCCAGAGTGCGCTTGAGATCCGCCCGGCGCGAATCGATCAGCCGGCGCAGCGTCTCCCCCTGCACCAGCTCCATCGCGATGAAGTGCACGGCCTCTGCGGCGCCGGAAGCCCGTCCCTGCCCGATTTCATAGATCGCGACCAGGTGGGGATGGTTCAGCGCCGAGGCGGCCCGCGCCTCCTGGACGAATCGGGCGAGACGGCCGGCATCCCCGGTCAGCGCCTCCGGCAGCACCTTGATCGCGACCGGGCGGTGCAGCTCGGTGTCGTCGGCCCGGTAGACTTCCCCCATCCCGCCCCGTCCGAGCAGCGGGCCGATCCGATAACGCGCAAGGGTAGAGCCTGAAAGGTAGCCTGCGGGCACGCTCATGGGACGGCCGCCATATTACCGCGGCCAGCGCGCCGGACGGCCAACCGATCCATTCCCCACACCGTCTAAGGGTAGAGCCGTGCCACCACCCCTGACCCTCGTCCATGGAACCGTCGATCTGCTGGTGCTGAGGATCCTCGCCGCCGGACCCGCACACGGCTACGGTATTGCCACCGTGATTCACCAGCAGACCACCGGCGCCATTGCAATAGAGGATGCTGCGCTCTACCAGGCCCTCCATCGTCTGGACCGGCAGGGCTTCGTGGAGGCCGAATGGCGTTCGTCGGAGAACAACCGCCGCGCCCGCTATTACACGTTGACCCCGCAGGGGCGACGACGTCTGCGACAGGAGGCCACCAACTGGCGGCGCTATTCCCAGGCGGTCGAAGCCGTCCTGAGAGGGCTTTAGAACCCGGGATCGGGACACGCCGATGAGACCCCAGCATCGCCGACCGCCGTTCTGGTATCTGCGGCGCCGGCCCCCCGCGGTTCGCGCCGAAATCGACGAAGAACTGGAGCTCCACCTGCAGATGCGGATGGAGCAGCTGATGGCGCAGGGTCTGCCCGCGGACCGGGCGCGCGAGGCAGCCGTGCGGCAGTTCGGAGACCTCGAGAGCACCCGGCGGTATTGCCAGCATCAGGAAATACAGAAGGAGCGGCTGAAGATGAGAGAACTGATCTTTCAGGATCTCGCACAGGACGTACGGATCTCCGGCCGGAGCCTGCTCCGCGCGCCGATGCTCACACTGACGATCGTCGCGACCGTCGGTCTCGGGATCGGCGCCACGACGGTGATCTTCAGCGCCATCAATGCGGCGCTGCTCCAGCCGCTCCCGTACGCCGAGCCCGAACGCCTGGTGCGCCTCTACACCGACGCGCGGCCGTTTCGGTTCCGATTCTCGCTGGCCGACTATCTGGCCCTGCAGGCGCAGCAGACCCATTTCGAGCGAGTCACGGCGTACACGAACCGCGCGATGTCGTTCAGCGATGGGGTCGTGGCCGAACGGGTCTTCGGCAAGGTCGTCTCGCCGACCTACTTCTCGGTGCTCGGGATCACGCCCGCCCTGGGACGCGACTTCAGCGAGCCCGACAGCGGCCTCGGCAAGCCGCCGGTGGCGATCCTGAGTTACGGATTCTGGCGCGAGCGTCTCGGCGCCCGTCCTGACGTCGTTGGCAGGCCGATCCGGATCGATGGTGCCGAGCACGTGGTCGTCGGTGTCCTGCCGCAGGCGGTCGGTCCGCTCGAACAGCAGCAGGACCTCTTCGTGGCCGGCCAATGGCCTCCACCGCAGCGCAAAGGACCCTTCCTGTATACCGTCCTCGGCCGCCTGCGCGACGGGGCCAGCCGGGCGTCGGCTGCCGGCGAGCTCCGCGAGATCAATCGCCGTATGTTTCCGCTCTGGAAGTCCTCCTATCAGGATGACAAGGCGACCTGGGCCATGATGGATCTGAAGGCGTACGTCGTCGGCGATGTCGGTCTGATCGCGGGCCTCGCGCTTGCCGCCGTCGCGCTGGTGTGGCTGATCGCGTGCGCCAATGCGTCGAGCCTGCTCATCGCCCGGGTCACGAGCCGCCGGCGCGAGCTGGCCGTCCGGTCGGTGCTGGGTGCGTCCCGTGCGCGCGTCGTGCGCTACCTGCTGGCCGAAAGCAGCCTCCTCGCGCTCGGATCCGCCGTCCTCGGCCTGGCCATTGCGTGGGCGGGGATGGGGCTGCTGCGCGGTGTGGGGCCCGATTACTTCCCGAGAACGCAGGAGGCGGGTTTCGATGGGGCCGTGCTGTGGCTGCTGGCAGGCGTGACCGCCGCGAGCGCGCTGCTCTTCGGATTGATTCCGGCGGCGCACGGGAGCGGCGGACGGCTGGATGACTCGCTGCGCTCGTCGGGACGGTCGGCCACCGGAAGCGTCTCGGTGCGGCGCCTCCGCGCGGCCCTGGTCGCCGGACAGTTCGCGATCGCCACCCCGCTCCTCGTGGTTGCGGGGCTGCTGCTCGCCAGCCTCTACGAGCTCCGGCGGGTCGATCTGGGCTTCGACAGCCGCAACCTGCTCACGGCGTCGCTCCAGCTGCCCGACGCCCAATATGCGGAGTCCGCGCGCATCGTTTCGTTCTACGACGAACTGAAGCGGAGGCTCGAGGTTTTGCCCGGGGTCACCGGCGTGGCCTTCGCGGATGGGCGGCCGCCCAACGACGTCGGCAACTTCAACAACTTCGACCTCGAGGCGTTTCCCACGCCGCCCGGTCAGTCCCAACCCGTGACTCCGTGGGTCGCGGTCTCGCCCGAGTACTTTCAGGTGCTCGGTCTCGAGCTGCTGGAAGGGCGGCGCCTGGACGAGCGGGATCTGGTCGAGGACGCGGTGCGATGGGTGGTCGTCGATCGTGCGTGGGCCCGCCGGTTCTTCCCGAACGGCAGCGCAGTGGGGAAGCGTTTTCGCGAAGGGGGCTGCACCAGCTGTGAATGGACGACCGTCGTCGGCGTCGTCAGCGAAGTGAAGTATGCCGGCCTCGACCAGCCGGATCAGGGGACGGTCTACACGCCGCTCGGATCGGGCACCCGGAACGTTCTGCTGCGGACCGCGACCGAGCCCACGAGCGTCATCCCGGCGCTCCGCCGGATCGTCCGCGAGCTCGATCCGACGCTGCCGGTCTCGAGCATCGCGACGATCGACGAGCTGGTGGCGCAGTCGCTCCAGACGCCGCGCTCCCTGTCCGTGCTCGTGGCCAGCCTGGCCGCGATCGCGCTCGCGCTGTCGATGATCGGCATCTACGGCGTCATGTCCTACTACGTGCAGCAGCACCTGCGGGACATCGGCATCCGGGTCGCGCTCGGCGGGCGCCCGGGGGACGTGCTGCGGCTGGTTCTGCAGCAGGGCATGGTGGTCGTGGCCAGCGGCATCGTCGTGGGGCTGCTGGCCGCGTTCTTCGTCACGCGGCTGATGTCGAGCCTGCTGTTCGGCGTCGGCGCCACCGATCCGGTGGCGTTTGCCGGCGCCGGAGCCTTTCTGCTCGGGGTCGCGCTGATGGCCTGCTTCCTGCCCGCTCGCCGGGCGATGGGCCTCGAGCCCGCGGTGGTGCTGCGAAACGAGTGACCGCGGTTCCATTAGAACGTCAAATGCAGCCGCAAGGAAAGGTTCGTCGACCGGTGTTTTCCGCGATACGCTGAGACGAGATGCCGCTGGCCGCCGGAAGCCGTCTTGGCCCCTACGAGATCGTGGCTCCTCTGGGCGCCGGGGGGATGGGGGAGGTCTACCGCGCGCGCGACCCGCGGCTCGGACGCGACGTCGCGGTCAAGATCCTCCCGGACGGCGATGCGACGGATCCGGAGCACCTCGGCCGGTTCGAGCACGAAGCCCGCGCGGTGGCGGCGCTGTCGCACCCGAACGTGCTGGCGATCTTCGACGTCGGCCTCGGCGACATCCCTTTTCTCGTCACGGAGCTCTTGACCGGTGAGACGCTGCGCGCGCTGCTCGACAAGGGGCCGCTCGGTGCATGGCGCACGGTCGAACTGGGTCTGCAGCTCGCGGCCGGGCTCTCGGCCGCGCACGCGCGCGGCATTGTCCATCGAGACCTGAAGCCGGGCAACGTCTTCGTCACGACCCAAGGGCAGGTCAAGATTCTCGACTTCGGGCTGGCGAAGCGGGTCAGCCCGCTCGCTGATGCCGCGGAGTCGGTCACGCACCCGCAGACGCTGCGCGGCACCGTCATGGGAACGCTCGGCTACATGGCGCCGGAGCAGGTGCGCGGCCTCGACGTCGATCATCGCACCGACATCTTCGCGTGCGGCGCGATTCTGTTCGAGATGGTCACCGGCGTCCGGGCGTTTCGCGGCGCCACCCCGGCCGACACGATGAGCGCCATCCTGAACGAGCCGCCCTCGGCCCTGGTCTTCGCCGCCGGCACGCCGCCGGCGCTGGCGGCGGCCATCCGCCGCTGTCTCGAGAAGGACGCGACCCTCCGATTCCCGTCCGCGCGCGAGCTCGGGGCTGCGCTCGAATCCATCTCGGACCCTCAGTCGGGCGCGGCACCGGCCTTCGCCGGGCCGGCGCCAACTTCCATCGCGGTGCTCCCGTTTGCCAACCTGAGCGCCGACGTCGAGGACCAGTACTTCAGCGACGGCCTGGCCGAGGAGCTCGTCAACGCGCTGACGCGGCTGTCGGGGCTGCGGGTCGCATCCCGCACGTCGTCATTCCGGTTTCGGGACCGGCATGCCGACATCCGGCAGATCGGCCGGGAGCTCGGCGTCGGCGCCGTACTCGAAGGCAGCGTGCGCCGCGCCGGCGCGCGGCTCCGCGTCACCGTGCAGCTCACCAGCGTGGAGGACGGCTACCACCTCTGGTCCGAACGCTACGACCGGCAGCTGGCCGACGTGTTCGACGTCCAGGACGAGATCGTGCAGTCCACGGTCAATGCGCTGGCGCCGACGCTCGTGGGGGAGGCCACGATGGCGGTGCGGCGGCCGACCGAGAACCTCCAGGCCTACGATCTGTATCTGCGGGGCCGCCACTTCTGGAACCAGCGGTCGCCGGCGGTCTTCGGCATGGCGATCCGTTTTTTCGAGGAGGCAATCGCGCTCGATCCGCAGTACGCGCTGGCCTACACCGGCCTGGCCGACTGCTATTCGATCCTGCGAGTCTACGGCTGGACACCGCCCGAGCACAGCCAGCCCCGCGCGCTGGACGCGGTCACCAAGGCGCTGGCGCTCGAACCCGAGCTGCCGGAGGCTCAGTTTTCCAGGGGGCTGTACGAGTTCTACTTCGAGCGGCACTGGCGCTCGGCGCGCGATCGATTCGAGAAGGCGATCGCCTCGCGCCCGCGGATGGCGATGTTCGAAGCGTACTTCGCGCTCTTTCTCGCGACCGAATATCACTACGCGGGTGCGCGGCGCCGGCTCGAGCATGCGCTGGAGCTGGACCCGCACTCCTCCGTCATCCATTTTCTGGCGGCCTCAGCGGCGTGCGTCATGGGCGACGCAGCAACCGCCGAGGCGTGGGCCCTGCGCGCGCTCGAGCTGCAGCCGGATGCCCTCGGCCCCCGCTGGCCGCAGACCGTGTCGTTGTTGATGGCCCGGCGCCACGACGAGGCGGTTGCCGCCGGCGAGCAGGTCGTCGCCCGTACACGCGCCCCGATCTACATCGGCGTGCTGGGAATGGTCTACGGGATCGCCGGCCGGCTGGCTGACGCGCGCCGGCTGGCGCACGAGCTCGACGAGCGGCAGGGTCGAGGCGAGTACGTGGTGCCCGCGGCCCGGCTCTCCATCAGCCTCGGTCTCTCGGATCCCGCGGGTGTGCGTGCCGCGCTCCGTGCCTGCGCCGACGGCGGAGCCGCGCCGTTCGCGGTGGTGGCGACCAACCGCTGGCTGCTCGACTCGTACCGCGGCGACCCCGAGGTCGACGCGCTCCTCGACAAGCTGCACGACGGCGCGCGCCCGCCCTCACTCTGAACAACGCGTCTCGCGCATCGTCACGATCTGCGCGCTGTTGATCCAGAGCGATTGCCGCTGCGCTTTCGCGGACCCGGCGTCCACTTCCGCCTTGACCCAACCGTCTTCGCCGGGTTCCAGGATCTTGTAGTTCGGCGCGCCGTCGATAGTGAACGCGATCCGGTAGCACTGCCCCGGTTGCAGGAATCCGGGCGACCCCGCCGTCTGCTGCCCTGCCGCGAGCGGCCGGCCCGATAACGTGGTCCCGATGACCACGAGGCCGGCAAGCAGCATCGCGATCCCCGCGCGCTTTGCCTTTGACACGTCACACCTCCGTCGAATGCCCTCCGCGCGGGCGCCCGATCGTCGGAGCCGTGGCCTGAAAATATGCGACCCGTCCGAAAACCAGGGCGCGTTCACCACGCTTCGCCGGCTGCGGGAATCCTGCGCCGGCCATCAGATCGAGCATCCGCGTCTCGACATTGTCGTTCAGGCGGTGATGGGCGTGCAGGAGGCGGGCGAGCGGCCCGTGCCGGCGCGAGCCCGGCCTCAGAAAATCCATCAGCTCGAGCCGGCCGCCGGGCCGAAGAACTCGCCGAACCTCCCTCAGCGCGCCCTCCTTTTCGCCGTCCTCCAGATGATGAAACATCATCGACGAGAAGACCCGGTCGAACGTGGCGTCCGGGTATCCCAGCGCGTCGGCGAAGCCCTGGTGTAGACGCACGGACACGGCCGCGCGCCGGGCCTTCCGCTCTGCGCGCGCCAGAGCCCTCGGATCGGGATCGAGGGCGATGACCTCGACCGCGGGATGCAGGCGCTTGATCAGGACGGCGAGGCTCCCGGTCCCGCAGCCCACGTCGAGCACGCGGTGGCCCGGCTGCAGCCCCGCCTGCTCGAGCAGCGCCCGGCGGGCGGTATCGACGCCGAGCAGCTTGGTGAGCGGATCGTAGATCGGCAGGAACCAGTCGTGTCCCGCCGCCGGCAGATAGGCGCGTTCGGATTGGATCATGGCGAATACTCCAGACTACGTAACGCTCGGTACTGGCGGTTCGATTCCATGCAGCCCGTCCGACATCCGGGCGCCTGGCCCGGCCAGCCGGGTGAAGATGGCCATGTGAAGCAGCAGATAGAGCGGAACCATCACGGCAGGCACCAGCACCCATGGCAGGCGCCCCATTGCGCCCGGCGCCGACGCGACGCCCAGCGCGACCGCCGTCACGAGGTCAACGAACCCGACGAGGTTCCAGATACGGATGAGTGTTCGCGATCCGGTTGCATGCCGGTGGATGGACCAGGCAACCGGCAGCGCCGCAGCCGCGACCACGATGTCGCCCCATCCAGCTGTCAAGGCAAACGTCGCGGGCAGCCGTCCTGCGGCAAACAAGAGCAGAAAGAAGAATCCAAACATCCTCCCCGCATGCAAGGCGACCAGCAGGCTCAGAGGCATGCCGAGCGCGAGTGCACGAACCGTTGCCGAGCCGCGGACGGCCCAGAGCGACCCGAGCAGTGGCGCGAGGAGCGCCGCGGCTATCGCGGGTGTTCCTGCCGACTCCGCCGAGAACACCCCGGCCGCCGCCGCCGCGGCGACGCTGGTGAACCACAGCAGGGCGACGATGGCCAGCCTGACACGCGCGGCGGTCCCGACCGGATTCCAGGCGATGAGAACGCCGCAGCCGACCGCGAAGAGTGCTGTGAGAGCGATTCCGCCTGTGACATCCAGCATGGTGATCTCCTGCTTTCCCGGTTGCCGGGACGAACTACACGGTCGAGGGGCTCAGATCTGACGCGCGGGCGTCGAGACGGGCGCCCACGGCCTCCGCGGAAGCGAGCGCGACCCGCGACCGTGCGACCAGCATGTAGATCGACGGCACCACGAACAGCGTGAAGAGCGTGCCGATGATCATGCCGCTCACGAGCATGATGCCGATGCTGTTGCGGGCGCCCGCCCCCGGGCCGGTCGCGAGGATCAGAGGGGTATGGCCCACTACCGTCGCGGCGGTCGTCATGAGGATCGGGCGCAGCCGCGTGCCGGACGCTTCGATGACCGCCGCCAGCTTGGTCATCCCCGTCTCCTGCAGATGATTCGCGAACTGCACGATCAGGATGCCGTTCTTGGCCACCAGCCCCACGAGCGTGATCAATCCGACCTGGCTGTAGATGTTGAGGGTCGTCAGCCCGAGGAACGAGAACAGCAGCGCACCCGACAACGCCAGCGGCACCGAGCCCGCCAGGATGATGAACGGATCGCGGAAGCTCTCGAACTGGGCGGCCAGCACCAGGTAGATCAGGACCCCCGACAGCAGGAAGACGCCGAGGAACCTGCTGCCTTCGGTGCGCAGCTGCCGTGACTCCCCCGCGTAGTCGATGCTGAAGCCCTGGGGCAGGATCTTCCGTGCCTCCTCCTCGAGAAAGCCCAGGGCCTGGTCGAGCGGCACCGGCGGCGGGATCACGCCCTGGATGCGCACCGCGTTCAACTGCTGGAACTTCTTCAGCTCGCGCGGTTGCGTTGTCGTCTCGAGCGTGGCGAACGTCGACAGCGGCACGAGCGTGTCGCCGGAGCCGCCGGTGATGTGCATGTCGGTCAGCTGGTTCGGCGTCAGCCGTTCGGCGCGCTTCACCTGCGGAATCACCTTGTAGCTGCGCCCCTGGATGCTGAACCGGTTGACGT
The DNA here is from genome assembly GCA_035250005.1 of Vicinamibacterales bacterium. Lineage (GTDB taxonomy): Bacteria > Acidobacteriota > Vicinamibacteria > Vicinamibacterales > 2-12-FULL-66-21 > JACDCA01. Next base: position 57,534 of record DATFFM010000103.1, read on the forward strand.
AGTCGCCGCCGAGCAGCGCCGAGAGGTCGCGGCCGGCCTGGCTCAGGTCGACGCCCTGCGACCGCAGCTTGTCGCGGTCGAAGACGACCTCGGTCTGCGGCTGATCGAACTTCAGGTCGGCATCGGCGAAGATGAACATGCCGCTGGCAAACGCCTTGGCCACGAGCTGACCCGCGAGCTCCCGAAGCTGCTCCGGCTCCGCCGACGATGCGATCACCAGGTCCACCGGGAAGTCGCCGCCGCCCGGCAGCGCGGGGGGAGTGAGCGGGATCACGCGGACGCCGGGGATCTTCGACAGCGGTCCCATCGACTCCATGAGCAGCTGTTGGGCGGTCTTGTCGCGCTCGCTCCAGGGCTTGGTGACCATGCCGCCGAAACCGCCGGTCGGGAACGTGATCTGGAAGATGCTGGCGGCCTCGGGGATCGAACGGTAGACGTCGTGGATCTGTTGCGTGAACAGCGTCGTCTGGTCCACGGTCGAATTCGCCGACGCCTGCACGATCCCGAACACGACCCCCTGGTCCTCGGCGGGCGCGAGCTCGCGCTGCGAGAACATGTAGAACGGCACGATCAGCAGCGCGACGATCGCCCACAGCACCAGGACGACCGGCCGGTAGCGGAGGGTCCCCGCGAGTGTGCTCGTGTAGCGGGTCCGGATGCCGTCGAAGCGCCGATTCACCCAGCCGGCGAATCCGCGCCCGCTGTCGCCGGCGCGCAGCAGCTTCGATCCCATCATCGGCGAGAGCGTCAGTGCCACGACGCCCGAGACCACGACCGCCGCCGCCAGCGTGAACGCGAACTCCCGGAACAGCGTGCCGGTCAGGCCGCCCTGAATCCCGATCGGCGCGTAGACCGCGGCCAGCGTGATCGTCATGGCGATGATCGGGCCGACCAGCTCCCGCGCCGCCTCGAGCGCGGCCTCGAGCGGCCGGCGGCCGGCGTGCAGGTGCCGCTCGGTGTTCTCCACCATCACGATCGCATCGTCGACCACGAGGCCGACCGAGAGGACGATCGCGAGCAGCGTGAGCAGGTTGATCGTGAACCCCGCGGCCAGCATCAGGAATGCCGCGCCGACCAGCGAAATCGGGATCGCGACGACCGGGATGATCAGCGCGCGCACCGATCCGAGGAAGAGAAAGATGACGACAATGACGATGAGCAGGGTTTCGCTCAGCGTGGTGAGCACCTCGTCGATCGCGTCCTGGATGTACTCGGTCGAGTCGTACGGGATGCCGACCGTCATGCCGGCCGGCAGCTGCGCCTGGATGCCGGGGATCTCGTCACGCACCCTGCCGATGACGTCCAGGGTGTTCGCCGTCGGCAGCACCCAGATGCCCATGAACGTCGCGGTCTGGCCGTTGAAGCGGACGTCCTCCTCGTAGTTCTCGGAACCGAGCACGACGTCGGCGATCTCGCCGAGGCGGACGACCACGCCGTTTTCCTGCTTGACCACGAGTTGCCGGAACTCTTCGGCCGTGCGCAGGTCGGTGTTGGCGACGAGGTTCACGGAGACCATCGAGCCCTTGGTCTTGCCGAGGGCCGACAGGTAGTTGTTCTGCGCCAGCGCGTCGCGCACCGCCGACGGAGAGATGCCGTGCGCGGCCATCCGGTCCGGCTTCAGCCAGATCCGCATCGCGAAGGTGCGGTCGCCGAGGATGTCGGCGCGCTGGACGCCGCTCACCGCGCTCAGCTTCGGCTGCACGACCCGCGTCAGGTAGTCGGTGATCTGGTTCTGGTCGAGATCGGTGGACGAGAAGCCGATGTACATCGCGGCGAACTGGTTGTCTGCCGTCTCCATCTCGATGACCGGCGCCTCCGCCTCGGGCGGCAGGTCGTTGCGGACCTGCGCGACTTTCGCCTGTATCTGCGTCAGCGCCGCGTTCGTGTCGTAGTTCAGCGTCAGGTGGACCGTGATCGTGCTGAGCGCCTGCGCGCTGGACGACTCCATGTAGTCGATGCCGTCGGCGCTGGCGATCACGCGCTCGAGCGGGGTGGTGATGAACCCGCGCACCAGGTCCGCGTTGGCGCCGACGTAGACCGTCGAGACCCGGACGACCGCGATGTCGCTGCGCGGATACTGCCTCACGCTGAGCGCCCGGATCGACTGCAGCCCCGCGATCAGGATGACCAGGTTGACGACGATCGCGAGGACCGGTCGTTTCACGAACAGGTCGGTGAACTTCATTGCCGCTTCTCCCTTTTCCCTTTTTGTTACTTCTCTTCCGGCGTCGGCGCAGGGCTGTTCCCCGGCTGCACCGTGTTGTTCACCTGCACGGCGGCGCCGTTGCGCAGCTTGAACACGCCCGACGTGACGACTTCGTCCCCCGGGTTGATGCCCGACAGCACGGCGATCTGATCGCCGCGCGCGTCACCCAGCTTGACGACCTGCTGCCGCACGCCGCGATACGTCTGCCCCTGCGGAGTCTTCAGGTCGCCGAGGACGAACACGGAGTCGCCATAGGGCGCATAGTTGATCGCCGAGGCCGGCAGCGCGATGACCGGGCGCCCGGCGCCGAGCATCACCTGCGCCTGGACGAACATCCCGGGCCGCAGCCTGCCGCCGGGGTTGGCCAGCGTCGCCTGGACCTGCACGTTCCGCGTCGTCGGGTCCACCACCGAGTCGACGGCGCTGATGCGGCCGGTGAACTCCACGCCGCCGAGATCGCCGACCGCGATGCGGACCTTGCGTCCCGCCTTCATCTGCGCCGCGTCCTGTTGCGGAACGCCGAAGTTGACGTAGATGGGATTGAGCGACTGCAGCGGCACCACGGGATCCCCGCCGGTCAGGTACTGACCGAGGTTGACCTGGCGGATCCCGAGCATCCCCGAGAACGGGGCCCGGATCGTCTTCCGCTCGATCGTGGCGCGGATCTCGCGGAGCCGCGCGCCGGCCTGTGTATGCGCGGCCGCGGCGGCGTCGTACTCTGCCCGCGACACGGCGTCCTGCTCGACGAGCCCCTTCATCCGCTCGAAGTTCAGCCGCGCGAGCTGCAGCTGCGCTTCCGCGCCGGCGAGCTGCGCCTGTTCCTGCCGGGTATCGAGCTGGACGAGGATGTCCCCCTGCTCGACGGTCCTCCCCGAGTCGAACGCAATGCGGTCGACGATACCGGGCAGGTCGGCACTGACGGTGACGCCCTGAACCGCGGCAACCGTTCCGATGGCGCTCAGCGTCGCCGGCCACTCCGTGTGTTCCGCAACGATGGTGGTGACCGCCTCGGGCGGCGGTTGCATCGCGGCAAATTCCCCGGCCATCGCCTGGAACTGTCGGACTTTCACGAACCCGAGACCGGCAATGAAGATGGTCATCAGGACCAGCATCAAGATCATTCGTTTGGCCATTGCGTTCTCCGTCTATGCAGGCAGGGCTGAAGCCCTGCGCTGGTGTAGCCCAGCCCTTCAGGGCTGCCACCGTCTATTCACCCTTCGTGTAGCGCAGCCCTTCAGGGCTGCCTCTGCCAGGCAGGGCTGAAGCCCTGCGCTACGAGGTGCCTCTGCCAGGCAGGGCTGAAGCCCAGCGCTACGAGGTGCCTCCGTCAGGCAGGGCTGAAGCCCTGCGCTACGAGCGCGCTCCATCCGACCAGCCGCCGCCAAGGGCGCGATAGAGCTGGACGATCGATGCCAGCTCCCGCTGGCGAAGCCGCGCGAGCTCGAGCTCGCCTTGAAACAGATTGCGCTGCGCATCGAGCACCGGCAGGTAACTGTCGAGCCCACCCTCGTAGCGCTGCGTGGCCAGCCGTGTCGACTCGCTCAGCGCCTCGACCAGCCGCTCCTGTTGTGTGCGCTGCTCGCTCGTCTTCGCGTAGGCGGCCAGTCCGTCGGACACATCCCGGAAGGCGGTGTAGATCACCCGCTCGTAATTCACGAGCGCTTCGCGATGGACCGCTTCGGCAAGCTTGACGTTCCCCCGGGTGCGGCCGGCGTTGAAGACCGGTACGGCGGCTCCGACGCTGGCGCTCGCCAGCCGCGCCGGCGCGCTCAGCAGGTCCGACAGCGCGCGGCTCTGCGCGCCGAAGAAGCCGGTCAGGCTGATGCGCGGAAAGTACTCGGCCTTGATGGCGCCGATCTGCGCGTTGGCCGCCACGAGCTCCTGCTCGGCCCGGCGGATGTCGGGGCGCCGCTCGAGCAGCGCTGACGGCAGACCGGCGGGCACGGCCGGCGGCGCCTGGAACGCTTCCAATGGACGGCCGCGCGGCACGTCTCCCGGCGTCTGCCCGAGCAGCAGGCGCAGCGCGTTCTCGGCCTGCGCGATCTCGCGCTCGATGCTGGCGATCTGTCCGGTCGCCGTGAACAGGAGCTGCTCGGCCTGCCGCACGTCGAGCCCGCTGGCCACGCCGCTGGTGCGGCGCGCTTCGGTCAGCCGCAGGCTGTCGGTGGCGACATCGCGCGTGCGCCTGGCGATCTCGAGCTCGAGATCGAGCGCGCGCAGCGCGAGGTAGGTCTCGCTGACGTCGGCCACCAGCGTCGTGATGACGCCGCGCCGGGCTTCCTCCGTCGCCAGGTACTGCGCCCGCGCCGCTTCGCTGAGGCGGCGCAGCCGTCCCCAGACGTCCAGTTCCCACCCCAGGCTGAAGCCCGCCTGCGTGTAGCTGACATCGGTGTCGGTTCCCGCCGGTACCGCGCCGGCGCCTCGTCGAGACGACCGCGCCGCGGTCAGGTCGGCCGAGGCCGCCACCGCGGGGAACTGATCGGCGCGGGTGATCCCGAACGCGGCGCGTGCCTGCAGTACGCGCTCGGCCGCGATCCGCAGCTCGAAATTCTGCTGCAGCGCGGTCTTCACGAGCCCGGTGAGCGTTTCGTCGCGGAACAGCTCGAACCATTGCAGATCGGCCAGGGAGGCCGCCGTGGCGTCGGCAGAGGCGAACCGGTGAGTGGACGGCGTCTCGACGGCGGGCCGGCTGTAGTCCCGTCCCAGGGTGCAGGACGTGACCACGGCGCCGGCGATCAACACGAATGGCACGCGCATGAATCTCAACACCGTCAACTCCTTCCGACCGGCGGCCTGGCGTCAGCCGCCTCCGCAATCTCTCGAACGACTTCCGGCATCACGCACCCGCCGGTCACGAAACGCGCGCCGGCGCGATGCATGACGGCCAGGAGCTCCCTGCCGGTGGCGTCGGCGTGGCAGACGGCGGTAAGATCGATGTGCATCCGCCGGCCCGCGAACCCGGCAAGCGCGTCGCGCCAGCAGGTGTCGAGCTCGCGGACCCATGGGCCCGCCAGGCACCCCTCCAGTTTCATCACCAGCTCGTCATCTGTTGTCTGCGTCGTGATCCGGAGCATGAGTCCCGCTCTCACTCCCGGCAGCAGCGACGATCGTGCCGCCGCCGCGGGAACACCGGTCCGGCTGCTAACGTCCAGAAATAGTGGGAGTTGCCGGCAGGGATCGCGGCGAGGACGAGGCAGGTGCCAACCGCCAGTGCGCCGGCGGGCCGGCACGGTGCCAACAGGCCGGCACCTTCGGCCGACCACGGGCGTCTTATGGCGGGAACGATTCGCAGGAGTGTTATGAAAAGTGTCAGCGACGAATTCGACGTCTTCGACGCCCGTGCGCACAGGGTCGTCGACGTGGCCACCGTGCTCGCCTCCAACGCCCAGCTCACGGACCTGCTGGAGGTGCTTCAGCGCGAGCGCGACCAGCTCGATCTGCTGCTCGACGTCACCAACGCGGTGGTGAGCCAGCTCGATACACGCGAGCTGTTCCGGGCGGTCGCACCTGCGCTGCGCCGCTGCTGCAGCGCGGATGTGGCGGCCCTGAGCCTGTTCGACCCGGATGCCGGCGTCCTGCGCCATCACGTCTGCGACGCGCCCGGGGACTTCTGCTCATCGTCGGATGTGCCGTTGGTCACCGAGAGCACCCTCGACGGATCGGCGTCGGGTTACGTGTTCAGAACCGGCATGCCGCGCATCTTCTCCGCCGCCGAGCTCGACGCCTTCCCCGAGAGCGGTTTCATCCGGGCGCGCGGCATCCGCTCGGTCTGCTGCGTACCGCTCGCGACGGCGCAGGGGGTTCTCGGCACGCTCAACCTGGGAGCGTTCGGTGACGATGCGTTCTCGGCCAGTCAGTTCCCGCTGCTGACGCGGGTATCGGGGCAGATCGCGATCGCCGTGCGCAACGCGTTCTCCTACCAGCGCATCGAGGAGCTGAACGCGCAGCTGGCGCGCGAAAAGCTGTACCTCGAGGACGAAATCCGCAGCGACTACCAGTTCGACGAGATCATCGGCCACAGCAAGGCGCTGGGGCGCGTGCTCCGGGAGATCCAGACGGTAGCCCCGACCGATTCCACGGTGCTGATCTCGGGCGAGACCGGATCCGGCAAGGAGCTCGTCGCACGCGCGATCCACCAGTTGAGCACGCGGCACGACCACGCGTTCGTGAAGCTGAACTGCGCGGCGATCCCGACCGGGTTGCTCGAGAGCGAGCTGTTCGGCCACGAGAAGGGAGCGTTCACCGGCGCGATCAGCCAGCGGGTCGGCCGGTTCGAGCTGGCGAACCGCGGCACCGTCTTCCTCGACGAAGTGGGCGAGATCCCCCTCGAGCTGCAGCCGAAGCTGTTGCGCGTGCTGCAGGAACGCGAGTTCGAGCGCCTGGGCAGCTCGCGCACGCTCCGCACGGATGCGCGCCTGATCGCCGCGACCAACCGCGACCTGGCGGCGCTCGCCGATGAGCAGAAGTTCCGGCAGGACCTCTTCTACCGGCTCAACGTGTTCCCGGTCACCGTGCCGCCGCTGCGCGAGCGGCGCGAGGACATTCCGATGCTGGTGCGCCATTTCGCGCAGCAGTTTGCGCGCCGGATGAAGAAAACCGTCGAGAACATCTCGACCGATACCATGGAGGCCCTGACCCGCTACGACTGGCCGGGCAACATCCGCGAGCTGCAGAATCTCATCGAGCGCGCCGTGATCCTGTCGACCGGCCCCACGCTGCACGTGCCGGTGGCGGCGCTGAACGGCCGGAAGGCGGTATCGGCGGCCGACCCGGGCGACACCCTCGAGGACGCCGATCGCCGGCACATCATCGCGGCGCTCGAGCGCACCAACTGGGTGATCGCGGGTCCCAACGGCGCCGCCGCGCGGCTCGGGGTGAAGCGGTCCACGCTGCAGTTCCGGATGCGCAAACTGGGGATCGTCCGGCCGTCGGCGCCGCAGCACTGATGGAATGGCAGCCAGAGCGGCAGGAGGCCGGGTTACCGCGCGATTTGCACCGATAAATCAGCCAATCTGCGGCCGGATCCTGTATAGTGGACCAGACATCAGTTGAGCCCGCCAGCGTTCGATCAGCGCTCCGAACCCGGGTGCGCGCCGACAGGCCCACATCGGCCACTCTCAGCACGAAGGCAGGTTTGACGAAGATGCGTTATCCGTACAAGAGCGATGCCGGCGACACGGCGGATGGCACGCGGGCCCCCTCGCAGTGCCCGGCCTGCCGTTCATCCGATGTGACCACCACGAGCAAGGTGGTGACTGCCGACAGTTACTGGCGATGCAAGCGATGCGGCGAAGTCTGGAACGCCGCCAGACTGAGCGCCGCCAGCCGCTTCTCCGCGTCCCGCAACACCTGGCGGTAGCCCCCCAACCGCCTCGGACCCTGGAACCTCCTCCTACTTACGACCAACGGTGAACGTGCGGGTCACCACTTCGCCGTCCCGGCCCAGTAAACCCTGATCCCGACCGGCGATCGACAGCCGGATCGCGCCGGCGTCGCCGGTCCGGATCACGATCGTCGTCTCCGCCTTCACCGGCACACGTGCGTCAGCGGGCAGCTCGCGCTCCACCACCCGTTCCCCATCGGCGATGACGCGCACCCAGACTGGACGGCTCGTCGTCAGTTCGGTGGCGAGTGGCGCTGGCGTCGCGGGCGGTGCCGGTGCGGGCGAGGGCGACGGTACGACTGGCGTGATCGGCGCTTGCTCGACCGAGCTGGGTCCGAGAGCACCTGGCCGGAACGTCCACGCTGCCCATCCGCCGAGGATCAGCACCAGCAGCACGCCGATCAGCACGGGCGTTCGCGCACCTGAGGGCGGTTGCGCGGCGGGGACTGGGATGGGCGAAGCCGGCCGCGGCGCGGGTTCGAGGCGCGGCGTGACGGGCAATGGCGTCACCGGCTTCTGCGGGAGCGCAGCAGCGGGTCTCTCCGTCACACGTGGCGTCAGCGGACTTGACGCGGCCGGCGCGCCGGCACTCGCGGCTGGCGTCACAGGACCTGGCGTCGGGGGCTTCGGCGGCAGCGTGGCGGCCGGTGCGACCGCTGGCTCGCGAGGCTTCTCGAAAGCCGGTGCGGGACGGGGCGGCTCCGAAACCGGCATCTCGGCAGGTTTCTGAAAGGAGCGGATGAACTGCTCGAATTCTTCGCCGAGGGCTTTGCGCTGCGATCGGTAGCGCTCGATGTCCTGGCGAAAGCGCTCCAGCTCCTCCAGCGCCTCGCGTTCGTTGAACGGCACCCGTTCGGGCTCGGGATCTTCCATCGGTGTAGTTGACCCCCTCTCCGAGCCTACGTCAACCGTCGCATATAATCGCGCGCGGAGGCCACCACATGACTATCCGACGGACGGTCGTCTGCTCGCTCGCCGCACTCCTGCTCGCATCCATCGGGTTGTCGTCACAGGCGGAGCCGGAGCTCGCGCTGTGGGCGGAGCGGAAGTACAACAGCTGGGAGAATCCGCTTCATTCGGAGGTCACCATCAACGACAAGCTGGTGAACATTTTCACGTCAGACACGATGGAGCCGCTGGCCGGCGCGATCAAGCCAGGGTGGAACACGATCCAGGTCAAGACGACGCCGCAGGAGCCGGCCAAGAACGGCAACGGGCTCACCTTCCGGCTCGGGCCGACACGCCAGGATCCGGCAAAGAAGCGGGTAGTCATGAGCCCGGTGATCTGGGAGTTCCGGAACGACAGCGACTGGAAGCTGCAAGACAGCGCCTTCTCCCACCCGCTCGGGCCCACCGTCAAAGAGGTGATACTGAATTACCGGCTGTACTACGCGGGGCTGCAGCACGAGGGAGCCGAGCTCAAGGCCGGGGACTACGTGCTGCGCGGACAGCCGAAATACGGCAGCTGGAACTCGCCCGTGGTGGCCACGGTGTCGGTCAACGGCACGATGCTGAACTCGTTCACGCTGGCGGCGCGGACCATCATCATTACCCCCTTCCTCAAACCGGGACGCAACGAGATCAAGATCATCTCGGAACGCGTGCCCGACACCATCGTCAACAACGACATAGAGTTCAGCGTTGCGGGTCCCGCGGAATGGGAAGTGAGCAACAACCGCTTCACCGTGCGGCCGATCGTGCAGTTCAACGCCATGCAGGGCTGGGAGCGGGATGTTCGCTCGGGCCAGCTGCGGAACCCGCTGAAGGCCGGCGCCAACACGATCGAGCGGGTTGTGCCGTTCGTGATGAAGCCGACGCCCTGACCTCTCCAGCTCGAGAGTCGTGTTAAACTCACGGCTCCGAGCTCATCAATTTCCAGGAGAGGTTTTATGCGTTCACGGGCACTACTGGCACCGATCGTCGTTCTGACCCTGCTTGCGGTCGCCGCACCGGCCGCTGCGCAGGACGAACCCAGGTTCACCGTCGCGGGGAGTTACACGATCCTGAACGACTCGGATCTCGAAGAAACCTTCCCGGTGGGCTGGTTGCTGGCGGTGACCCGCAATCTCAACAGCACGTTCAGTCTCGTCGGCGAAATGGGCGGCAACTACAAGACGCTTGAGCTCGGTGGCGACGACATCGACTTCAAGGTCCACGCCTTCCTCGCGGGTGTCCGCGTCCGCAGCGCGCGCGCGAACGTCATTCCCTTCGCCCAGGTGCTGGCCGGTGTAGCGAATGGCAGCGTCAGCGTCCCCGGCACGGGTGAAAGCGACAGCAGCAACGGGTTCGCGGTGCAGCCGGGTGCGGGCATCGATTTCAACTTCACGCCGAGCGCCGGTCTCCGTCTGCAGGCGGACTATCGGCTCATTCGCGATGAGGGAGAGAACACCAACCAGTTCCGGTTCGCCGCCGGGATCGTGTTCGGGTTCGGTCGTTAGACCGAACGTCGGGGTTCGAATCGACGACGGCGTGGCGGGGCGGCAGGCCTCGCTGGGGCCGCGTCATATCGATCGTGAGTGGCCAAATCGGGGCCCGCACGGGCCGGGAATTAGCCGACCCCGCGCCGCACGATCGCGATTCTGACAGGGCGCCTGATCGGCCCTGCAATTGCAGAGCGCCCGTCGTGGCCGTCGCCCGCACTTCTCTCGTCGTCGTCGCGGCCGTGCGTCTGTATCGTGAAGGTCTGGCGACCCTGTTGGCGGCGCGGCACGACATCGCGCTGGCCGGCACGGCCTCGACGGCTGACGAAGCCCTGCCTCTGGTGTCCGAGCACCGTCCAGACGTTGTCGTGATCGACGCCACGACCCCCGGCGCCATCCCTCTCATCGAGCACATCCGTCCTCTGGTCCCCGGTATCCGGGTGATCGCCTTCGGCGTCCAGGAAGAAGACCGGGAGATCCTCGCCTGGGCTGCCGCCGGCGTCAGCGGTTACGTGCCGCGTGACGGGTCGATGGACGATCTGACGGCCGCGATCGCCAACGTGATGCGCGGTGAAGTGTCGTGTTCGCCGCGGATTGCGGCGACGCTGTTGCGCCGTCTCACCTCGGGCATCGGCGTGGACGGCGGCGCCTTCGACCCGGCGACCGCGCCGCTCACCGCCCGCGAACGGCAGATTCTCACGCTGATCGATCTCGGTCTGTCGAACAAGGAGATTGCGCAGCGGTTGAACATCGAAGTCGCGACGGTGAAGAACCACGTGCACCACCTGCTGCAGAAGCTGCACGTGACCTCGCGCGCGGCGGCCGCCGCGCGCTTCCGTTTCGCCGTCCCGAAGTAGATCCACCTCCTGCCCGGCCGGGTTCAGATCCGCCGATGGATCCAGATTGGATCCTCTGGTTCATTTCAATCGCCCGCAGCCCGCCGCACAATCACGTCTCCTGAAGTCAGCCGTGGCGCGCATTCGAGTTCTGGTGGCCGATCTCCCGCCGATGCTGGGCAGCATCGTGACCGACGCTCTGCGCGACGAGCCCGACATCGAGGTGGTGGGGCAGATCGCGAAGGGGGTGGCCTTCGAGCCGCTTGCGGCACGCCACCTCGCCGACGTGCTCATCGTGGGCTCGCCCGAATCCGATGACCCGGCCCGGGCCGACAGGCTGCTCCTCGAGGGCACGGCCGCGCGGGTAGTGATCATCGCGACCAGCGGCCGTGATGCCGTTCTGTACCAGCTCTGGCCGCAGAAGACCGCGCTCGGCGAACTGTCGGCGCAGAGACTTCTCGAAGCCATTCGCGGCGCCGAAACGACCGTGCCTTAACCTGCGGGGCGTGCCGGCCGCGCACCGCACCTTCACAAAAGGAATCGGCCATGGCCAATGCAGTCGGACCAGCGTTCACCGGGGGGTTCGAATCGTTCGTGATCAACGACGCGGGTGAGCAGTACACGATCCTCTACCTGCCGGACCGGAACAACGAGGAACTGCAGCGCGAGCGCAAGTCCCCCGTCTTCTACTACCTGCCCGAGCAGGTGCGGCTCGCGCGCCATGGCGACACCAGGGATTTCAAGTTCCGGCACACGCATTTCGTCGGCGTGTTCGACGAGAACAGCGTCGGGATCGATCGCGGCGAGACCCAGGGGGGCGTGCTGGCGTTTACCGTGACCTCGAGGTTCCCGACCGAGGTGCTGCGCCAGTCGCAGGAGCAGCTGCTCGACAAGTTCCGCGGCGACAACGACAAGTACTGGGGGATCCGCACGAACGTCGCACCCGAGTTCCGGATCGCGCCGATTCTCAGCAACGTCACGGCGGTGTCGAACATCACGCCGAACGGCGACGGCTCCACCCCTGGTCTCGGAGCGGCGGAAGGGG
>DATFFM010000104.1:0-72057 GCA_035250005.1 Vicinamibacterales bacterium
TGGCCGCGCGCGTGGCTGCATCTGCGCCTCGGTCTCGCGCTCGCCGGGCTGGCCGCCCAGTCCGCCGGCCTCGCGCTGGAGAACCGGCGCGCCAGCCGCCGTCTCGACCTTCACCGCACCCCGCCAGGAGGAGTCGCCCCCATGCTGCTGCAGGATCTTCGGTTCGCCGTCCGGATGCTCTGGAAGAAGCCCGGCTTCACGCTCATGGCCATCGCGGTGCTCGCGATCAGCATCGGCGCCAACACCGCCATCTTCAGCATCGTTCAGCAGGTCCTGCTGCGGCCGCTGCCGTTCGGCCAGCCGGAGCGGATCGTCAGGATTCATGAAACCAACCCGCGCGGCCCCGTGACCGTGTCGCCTCCGAACTTCGTGGACTGGCAGGCACAGAACCGGACCTTCGAGTTCATGGCGGCGTTCGACGAGGCGAGGATGACGCTGTCGGGAGGCGCCACGCCGGAGCGCATCCGGGCCGCGATCGTTGGCGCAGCGTTGTTCGACGTGCTGGGGGTGCGGCCGCAGCTCGGGAGAACGTTTTCGGCCGAGGAGGCGCAGGCGGGCGGCCCCCGCGCCGTGATCCTCAGCCACGGGCTCTGGCAGCGGCGGTTCGGCGGCGATCCCCGCGTCCTGGGAACCACGCTCACCATCGATGCCCGAAACCATGTCGTCGTCGGTGTGATGCCGCGTGACCTGACGTTCCCCGACGGTTTCGAGCTGTGGCTTCCCCTCCTGCTGACGCCCGCGCAACTGCGCGACTCTCAGCGCGGCGCCCACTACCTCGACGCCATCGGGCGATTGAAGCCGGGCGTCGGGATCGAACAGGCCGAGGCGGATCTTGCCGCCATCGAGCGGCAGATCGCCAACCGGAACCCGAACGTCCAGGGCCACGGCATCTGGCTCCAGCCGGTTTTCGATTCCGTAGTCGGCGAGTATCGCCGTCCGCTGTGGATGCTGCTCGGCGCGGTGACCTTCCTGCTGCTGATCGGCTGCGCCAACATCTCCAACCTGCTGCTCTCGCGTGCGGCGGCGCGGCGCGGCGAGATCGCCATCCGTAGCGCGCTCGGCGCCGGACGGTGGCGGATCGTCCGGCAGCTGCTCGCGGAAAGCACGATCCTGTCGATCGTGGGCGGGTGTGCGGGTCTGCTGCTCGCGGTCTGGGCCAGCCGTGTGATGAACACTTTGCTCCCGGCGGACATCCCGCGTGCCGAAGGCATCGGCCTGAACGCTCCGGTGCTGATCTTCACGACGGCCGTTTCGATCCTTACCGGACTCCTGTTCGGAATCGTTCCGGCGCTCGAGGCCTCGCGCGCCAACCTTGTCGACTCGCTGAAGGATGTCCGCCGCGACGGATCCGGCGGGGCACGGCAGCGGATGCGCGGCACGCTCGTTGCGGTGGAAGTCGCGCTGGCGCTCGTGCTGCTGGCGGGTGCCGGCCTGGCTCTGCGCAGTTTCGACCGGCTCACCCGAATCGATACCGGATTCGAGCCTACCGGTACACTGGCGATCGACGTGGTGGTGCCGGAGGCCACGTACCCGGATGCGGCCGCCATCGTGCGGTTCTATCGGAATTATCTGGAAGCGCTCGCGATGCAGCCGGGGGTCATCGCCGCCGGCGCCGTCTCGACGCCCCCGCTGGCGCGCAGCGGCTTCGGCGGCACCTTCACCCTCATCGGCCGGCCCGAACCGCCGGAGGAACCGCGCACGGCGGTGCGGGCGGCCACGCCCGGGTACCTCGAGGCCGTTCACATTCCGCTGCACCGCGGCCGGTTGATCACCGCAGCAGATACCGAGACCGCCCCCCAGGTGGCGGTCATCAGCGAGGCCGCCGCGCGCCGGTACTGGCCCGGCGAGGATCCGATCGGGCAGCGGATTCGTCTGCACGTCTCCACGTATGCCGCGGAAGGCGAGAGGGAGATCGTCGGGGTTGTCGGGGACGTCAAGGCCGGGAGGATCGAGAGCGCCGCGGCACCGCTGGTGTATGTGCCGCACGCGCAGTACCCCTTTGAGTTCATGACGATCCTGCTCCGTGCCGAGGGGGAGGCGATGAGACTCGCACCGATGGTGCGGACGCAGCTCGCCGCCCTCGATCCGGACGTTGCCGTCGGCGCGATCCGTCCGGGACCGGCGCTGGTCGAGGACGCCGTGGCGCAGCCGCGCTTCCGCATGCAGCTGCTCACGCTGTTTGCCGCCTCCGCGCTGGCGCTGGCGGCCCTTGGGCTCTACGGCGTCATGTCAACCGCGGTCAGCCAGCGGCGCAGCGAGATCGGGCTCCGCATCGCGCTGGGCGCCGGGCGCGGGGAGGTCATCGGGCTGGTGCTGCGGCAAGGCATGCTGCCGGTCGCGTTCGGCCTGGCGGCCGGGCTCGCGGGCGCCGCCGCCATGACCAGCGTCATGCGCGGCCTGCTCTTCGGCATCGAGCCGTTCGATCCCATGACGTTTGCCGCCGTGTCGCTGCTGCTGGCCGCCGTCGCGGCGATGGCCTGCTACGTGCCCGCACGTCGCGCCGCATCGGTGGATCCGCTGGTGGCGCTGCGCAGCGAATAGAAATCCCGTTTCCGGGATCGCGCCTCCGGGAAATGCGACGGCTGAGACTCCCGGCGGCACCGGCACGCATGAATCGCCTATTTTCACGGCCCGTTGCTCCGGCATGCCGGTTGCCTGTGCGGGCTCCATGGACGCACACATGCGCGATTTCCGCCTGGCCGTGCGCTCGCTGCTGCGCGTGCCGGTCTTTGCCGCGGTGGCGGTCCTGACGCTCGCCATCGGCCTCGGCACCACCACGCTGATGTTCACCACGGCGAACGCGGCGTTTCTGCAGCCGCTGCCGTTCCGCAGCGATGGTCTGGTTCGCCTGTGGCAGGTTTCCCCGCGCAGCAGCACGATCGCCATCCCGCCGCAGGTCTGGCGCGACTGGCGGCAGGAACTGAAATCGGTGAGCGCGCTTGCCGCGGCCGCCGGGGCCGGCAGCGTCAACGTCAGCAACGGACCCGATGCCGACCGCGCGGTCGCCGCCAGCGTGAGCCGGAACTTCTTCGACACCTTCGGTGTGTCACCGGTCGTCGGCCGCGGCTTCTCGGCCGAGGAGGCGACGCCGAACGGCCCGGTTGCCGTCGTCATCTCCCACGGGCTGTGGGACCGCTTCTTCGGCCGCGCCGCCGACGTGCTCGCACGCCGTCTGGTGATCGAAGGGGTTGCCTGCCAGATCGTCGGCGTCCTGCCGGCCGACTTCAACTACCCGCAGAACGCGGATCTCTGGGTGACCTTCGAGCGGCTGCCCGACCCGAACCGCAGCCGGACCGCGCATGAGTACGAGGTGATCGGCCGGCTCGCCGACGGCGCCACCCTCGCGACCGCGCAGGCGGAGCTCGAAGCCGTCACCCGCAACCTGCACGTCGCCGACGCCGATATGCGGAGCGAAGGGTACGGTGTGCGGGCGGCCGATCTTCGCGCCGATCTCCTCGACAGCTCGACCCGGCCGGTCACACTCCTCATGGCCGCGGTCGCCTGCCTGCTGCTGATCGCATGCGCGAACGTGGTCAACCTGCTGCTCGCGCGGTCCGTGTCGCGCCAGGGGCAGACCACGCTGCGCATCGCGCTCGGCGCGTCGAAGCGCGACATCATGCGCATCTTCGTGATGGAGAGCCTTGCGCTCTCGGTCGCCGGCGGCCTGCTGGGCGCGCTGCTCATGATCTGGGCGGGCGACCTGGCCACCGGTCTCATCCCTGAGACGTTCACGAAGGGGAGCGCCCTTCGACCCGACCTGACCGTCTTCCTGGTGCTGGTGGCGCTGATGTTCCTCGTCGGTCTGCTGTGCGGGCTCGTCCCCGCGCGGCACGCCTCGCACCTCGACCTGCGCACGACGCTGGCCGCGGGATCCCCGAGCCTCGCGTCCGAGCCGCGCGCGATGCGCGTGATGGTCGGGTTTGAGGTGGCGCTCGGTGTCATGCTCGTGGCCGGCGCCGGCCTGTTCGTCAACAGCCTGGTCCAGCTCGAAGGTGTGGACCCGGGCTTCCGGCGCGAGGGGGCGGTGGTGGCGACGTTCAACCTCGGGAGCGCCCCGGGATCAGCGTACGAGACGCCGCAGGCGCGCGCCCGGTTCTTCGACCGGCTGCTCGAGGATGTCGGAACGGTACCGGGTGTCAGGGCGGCAGGCGTCACCAGCAGCTTCCCGTTCGCGTTCAGCCCGAACGCGCTCCTCGAGGAGGAGGGCGTGCCGCTCGGCCAGTGGGGAAAGGCCCCCTCGACGCACTATCGCATCGTCGGAGGCGCCTATTTCGAGGCGATGGGAGTGGCGCTGCGTGGGGGGCGGCTGTTCGGCGACGCCGACCGCATCGGCGCACCGCTCGTCGCCATCGTCAACGAGGCCACCGTCCGGATTCTGTGGAACGGTGAGAACCCCATCGGACGGCGCGTTCGCATGCGGAACGTGGACAACGTCGAGGCGTTCGCGACGATTGTCGGCGTGGTCGCCGACATGCGCCATCGCGGCCTCACGCGGCCGGCCGCGTCGGAGGTCTATTTTCCGTATCGGCAGCGGCCCGTCCGGACGTTCGGCATGACGCTCGTGGCGCAGAGCGACATCGATGCGGCCTCGCTCACGACCTCGATGCGGGTCGTGGTGCGGAAGATCGACCCGGCGGTGCCCGTTCGCCTGGCGCCGATTACCGACACGCTCGACACCCAGCTTGCCGCCGCCCGATTCCGCACCCGGCTCTTCGCCGGCTTCGCCACGACCGCGGTCGCGCTCGCGGCCTTCGGCATCTTCGGCGTCGTGAGCTACATGGTTGCGGCGCGGAAGCGGGAGATGGGGATCCGGCTCGCGCTCGGCGCCCGCGCCGCCCACGTGCGGCGGCTCGTCCTGCGCCGCGCGCTCTCGCCGGTGATCATCGGCCTGGTGGCCGGCGTCACCGCGGCCTTGTTTGCGAGCCGGCTGCTGTCGGGGCTGCTGTTCGGCATCGATCGCAGCGATCCCGTCACCTATGCTGTCGCCGGAGGCCTATTACTCGGCGCGGCGGTCGCCGCGGCCTGGTGGCCGGCGCACCGCGCCACGCGGGTGGATCCGCTGACGACGCTTCGCGCGCAGTAGGCGATGCATGCGAGTGTTCATCCAGGACCTTGGATTCGGGATGCGCACGCTGTGGCAGCAGCCCGCCTTCACGGGTGTCGCGACGCTCGTGCTGGCGCTCGGCATCGGCGCCACGACGGTGATCTTCAGCGTGATCGACGCGGTGATGCTGCGCCCGATGCCCTACCCGGACGCCGGCCGACTCGTGGTGGCGTGGGAGGCGAACGAGTCGCGCGGCATGCCGATCATGAATGTCGCGCCGCCGAACCTTGCAGACTGGCGCAACCGGAGCCGGTCGTTCGAGGCTCTGGGCGCGTGGATCGATCGTCCCTACACCGTGCAGTCGACCGGGGGCGTCGAACAGCTGCGCGGAGCCGCCCTGACCCACGAGCTGTTTGCGGCCCTCGGGGTCGCCCCGCAGATCGGCCGCACCTTCATGCCGGCAGAACACTACGGCCCCGGGGCTCGCGTCGTCCTGGTGTCGCACGGGTACTGGCGGCGCGCGTTCGGAAGCGATCCGGCTGTGCTCGGCCAGTCGCTCCGGGTGGACGGCGAACCGCGCGAAGTGGTCGGCGTGATGCCGGAGGGATTCAACTTCGCGCCGCCCGTCGAGCTCGAAGGGATCCCGGCGCCGAGGCGAAACGACTTGTGGACGCCGCTCGCCGAAACCGATCTGAATCCGCAGCGGGGCGCGCACTACCTTCTCGTGCTGGGGCGGCTCCGGCCAGGCGTCGACGTGGCGATGGCCGACCGGGAGCTGAAGCAGATCGCCGCACAGATCGGTGCCGAGCATCCCGGAACCAACCGCGGGTGGAGTGCGCGAGTCGTTCCGCTCGCCGAGCAGGTGACCGGCGATCAGCGGCCCACGCTGGCCGCGCTGGCCCTGGCGGTCGCGATGGTGCTGTTGCTTGCGTGTGCGAATGTCGCAGCGTTGCTTCTCGCACGCGGCATCGGGCGGCGGCACGAGTTCGCCATTCGGACGGCGCTCGGAGCCACGCGCCCGCGCCTCGCCCGCCAGTTGCTCACCGAGAGCCTGCTGCATGCGGCACTCGGCGGTGCGGCCGGGATCGTGATCGCATCGTGGGCGGCCCGCGCGGTCCGTTTAATGGGAGGCCCGCTGCTGCCGCGGCTCGACGAGGTGACGCTCGATGGGCGGGCGCTGGCGTTCGTCATGCTGGCCTGCGCGGCCGCGACGCTCCTGTTCGGCGTGCTGCCGGCCTTGTACGCTTCGCGCACCGAAGTCGTCGAATCGCTCCGGCAGCGTGGGACGGCGCCGCGCGCCGCACGTCTTCAGTCCGCCCTCGTCGTGATGGAGCTGGCGCTGTCGGTAGTGCTGCTGTGGGCGGCCGCGCTGCTTGGCACCGCCTTCTTCCGGCTGGTCAACACGGATCCCGGCTTCAGCGCCGATCAGGCCCTCACCGCCCACGTGACGTTGCCGGAGGCGCGGTACCGGGCACGTCCGGATCGCGTCGCGTTCCTCGATCGGGTGCTCGACCGGCTCCGCCGCACGCCCGGCATCGCGTGGGCGGGGGCCATCGATGCCGCCCCGATCGCCGACGACCGGCAGGGCACCGGCGTCGACATCGAAGGCGACGCGCCGCCGGCCGCCGTGGCGGATGCGAACGTGAACTTTGCCTTCGTGACGCCCGGGTACTTCCAGGCGCTAGGGGTGCCGATCCTGCGGGGACGGGATTTCAGCGAAGCCGACCGCGCGGAGAGCGTGCCCGTGATCATCGTGAACCAGGCGTTCGCTCGGCTGTTCTTCGGAGAACGCGACCCGATCGGACGGCGGATCCGCCCGGGCTTCAACACGCAGACGGCGCGCGAGATCATCGCGGTCGTCGGGGACGAGCGGCACGTCTCGCTGGGGCAATCCGCCACTCCTGGCATCTTCGTCACGTTCCACCAGGCTGGATGGGCTACGCAGCTCACGCTCGCCGTCCGCACCACCGGCGCTCCCGCTGCCGCTTCGTCCGCGCTCCGCGAGGCGGTGCACGCCGCCGACCCCGAAGTGCCCGTCTACGACGTGAGGACGATGCGGGAGATCGTGAGCGAATCAGTGAGCCGTCCGCGCCTTGCCGTCGTGCTGCTCGGGACCTTCGCAGCGGCGGCCCTTCTGCTGTCGGCCGTCGGCGTCTACGGGGTGATGAGCCAGGCAGTGGGGCAGCGGATGACCGAGTTCGGCGTCCGGCTCGCACTCGGTGCGGCGCCGGGCGATCTCAGCCGTCTGGTTCTCGGCTTCGCCGTGAGACTGGCCGCTCTCGGCATGCTCGCAGGCGTGCCCGCCGCGTTGTTCTTCGGTCGGGTGCTCGCCGCGCTCCTCGAGGGGATCGTCGGCGCAACCCCGGCCGCCTGCGGGATCGTGCCGCTGACGCTGACCTTGACCGTCATCGCTGCCGCGCTCCTGCCGGCTCGCCGCGCATCACGCGTCGACCCCATCGTGGCCCTGCGGGCGCACTGACATCGTCGAACCCCAGGTCATTTTCCGGCTTCCGCCATTCTGAACAGATGCTCGGCGGTGCGGATGAACAGTGATCCCCGGCCACTGCCATCGACGCCAGAGTGGCGCCGGGCAGCTGGTTCACGGCCAGCAGTTGAAAGGTGCGCCCGGGGGCGATCACGATCGTGGCGCCGTCCTCGGCGTGCAGGTAGATCCGGCCATCGGCGAAGACCGGCGACGCCGAAAAGGTGCCCTGCAGCCGTTGCTGCCAGATCACGGCGCCGGTGGTCGCCTCGACGCAGGAGAGGATGCCGGTGTCGGTCACGAGATACAGTTCGTCGCCGACGAGGAGCGGGGAAGGGGTGAGCGGCACGGGGCGGTTCGTGGACCAGGCGACCTGAGTCCTGGTCACGTCAACCGTGCCGTCCGGACGCACCGCGAGCAGAGACGGCTGCTGAAAGCCCGTTGTCAGATAGACCAGCCCGTGGCCGTAGACCGGCCGCGGCACGTTCGAGAACCCGTCCCGGTAGCTCACGCGCCAGATCTCCTTGCCGGTGCCTGGTTCGTAAGCTGCGGCATGGTGGGCGCCGACGCTGACCAGCTGCTCCCGGCCGCCATGGTTGACGATCAGCGGGTCGTGTAGGCCTGCGACCATGGCTGACGCCGCCAGATCTTCCACCGGACCTTGCCGGGGAACTTGTCCAGCGCGACCACAAAGGCGGCATCCGCGCCGTCACAGCTGACGATCAGGAGACCGCCGTGGACGATCGGCGACCCTCCACCGCCATGCTCGGTTTGATGGCGCAGGCGTGTCTTCCAGAGCACCTTGCCATCCATGGCGAGTGCCGCCGTCCCTTTGTCGCCGAAATGGACGTAGATGCGATCGCCGTCGACGACCGGCGTCGGCGAGGCATGGCAGGGTCCTTGGGGTCCGCGGGGTCCTTGGGGTCCGCAGGGTCCTTGGGGTCCGCAGGGTCCTAGGGGTCCGCAGGATCCTTGGGGTCGCGTGGGAACGGCCCACACCAGTCAGTTGTAAATATGTCAGTGGCTGACATATAGTGCCGGCATGACGCGCGAGAAAGAACGCCTCCCGGTCGAGCTCACGCCGATCGGCTTCGAGGTGCTGCTGTCGCTGGCCGGAGGCCCGCTCCATGGTTACGGCATCAAGCTCGATATCGAGGAGCGAACGGGCGGAGAGCTGAGCCTCGGTTCCGGCACGCTGTACCAGGCGATCCAGCGGCTCGAGCGCGAAGGACTGATTGCCGAGTCACGTGACTCCAGAGCGCGAAGCGACGCGCGGCGCGGCCGAACGTACTGCCTGGAGCCGCTCGGTCGCGCGTCGCTCGCCCACCATCTCAAGCGCCTCAGCCGCGCCGTCGACTATGCGCGCGCGCACAAACTGCTGCCGACGACGAAATCATGATCACCTTCGGCGAGCGCGTGTTCCGCCTCCTGCTGCGCGCATATCCGCGCGAGTTTCGTGAGCGGTACGCCGAGGACCTGCTCGCCTTCTTCCGTGAGGATCGCCGGCATCCCCGCTATGGATCCGGCCCGCTGCGGCCGGTCCGCTTCTGGTGGGCAGCGATCCGCGACCTGGCTCGCGTGGCCGGCAGCGAACGGCTGACCGCGGGCTTCGTGCCGCCGCTCCACGGGAGAGCGGTGATCCGCACCGTCGCCGCGCTCGGGTCCGACCTGCGTCATGCGGCCCGGTCTCTTCGCGCGACTCCGGCGGTCACACTGACCGCGCTGGTGGTGCTGACGCTCGGGATCGGCGCCGGTACCGCGATCTTCGCGGTCGTGGACGGGGTCGTGCTGCGGGGGCTTCCGTTTGCCGACGAGGCCAGCCTGGTGGCGATCAACGAAGTGGAGCTGGCCACCGGTCGGCCGGGACCGGCGGCGTATCCCAACTTTGCCGACTGGTCGCGCCGGCAGGATGTCTTCGAGGCGATGGCCGCATCGACCACCGGACCCTGGCTGACGACGACGGATGAACGGCCGGAACGGCTGCGGAGTCACAAGATCACCGCCAATCTTCTTGATCTGCTGCGGATCCGTCCTGCGATCGGTCCAGGGATTTCAGCGGAGGAGGAACGCACCGGCGCCCGGGTTGTGCTGCTGACCGACGCGGTCTGGCGCCGGCGCTTCAACGCCGACCCGGCCGTCGTGGGTCGCACCCTCAGGTTCGACACCGGCACGTATGTGGTTGCCGGTGTCATGCCGCCGGGTTTCACGTATCCGATCGGGCCGGCGATCGTGAGTGCGGTCGATCTCTGGATCCCGCTCTCGCCGTCGCCGAAGGATCTCGCGCGGACGCCGGCGCGCACCTACTCGCTGCGCGTGATCGGGCGGCTGAAGCCGGGCGTGTCGATCGCGCATGCGTCGGCGCGCATGCAGCAGATCCGCAACGTGCTCGCCGTCGATCATCCGGGCTGGTTCGTCGATCGCGGCGTCATCGTGCGGCCCATCAAAGATTCCATCGTCACGAAGTCGGCGCAGTCGTGGATGCTGATGCTGCTGGGCGCCGTCACCGCGGTGTTTCTGGTTGCGTGCGCGAACGTCGCGAACCTGCTGCTTGCCCGCGCCGTCGGCCGGAGCCATGAGATCGGCGTCCGTGCGGCGATCGGCGCCACCCGCGGCCAGATCATCCGGGTGCTGCTCGTTGAAAGCGTCGTGCTGGCGCTGGCCGGCGCCGCCGGCGGTCTGCTGCTGGCCTTCTGGGGGGTGGACGTTCTTCGGGCGACGCTCCCGGCCAACCTGTCTCGCGTCTCGACGATCGCCGTGGACCTGCGCGTCGCGGGCGTGGCGACGCTCGTCGCGTTGTCCACCGGCGTGCTCTGCGGCCTCTTGCCCGCCCTGCAGATGTCGCGCACCGACGCCGCCTCGGTGCTGCGGAGCGGCGGGCGCTCGGCCACGACGGGAACCGGCCGCCAGCGCATCCGCACGGTTTTTCTCGCGACGGAGGTCGCACTTGCGGCGATCCTGCTGGTCGGCGCCGGTCTGTTCGCCTCCAGCTTTCTGCGCCTTGTCAGAACCGACCTCGGCTTTTCGTCGGAGCGGGTCCTGAGCGTCATCGTCTCGCCGAAGCTCCCCACCAGCGGCGAGACGGCCGACGATGCGCGTCAGGCGTTCCAGTCCTCGATGGCACTGGCACTGGAGCGGATCCAGGCGCTGCCGGGCATCGAGTCGGCCGCGCTGG
Source organism: Vicinamibacterales bacterium (assembly GCA_035250005.1). Classification (GTDB taxonomy): domain Bacteria; phylum Acidobacteriota; class Vicinamibacteria; order Vicinamibacterales; family 2-12-FULL-66-21; genus JACDCA01. The sequence goes on from DATFFM010000104.1 coordinate 10,699, forward strand.
TGGCGGGGGGCGCGCCGCTGACCGGGAGCTGGAGCACGCGGGCCGTGCGCGCCGCGGGACGGACCTTTGAAAACGACGACGAAGTCGTGCTGAAGCAGGTCACCGACGACTACCTCGACACGGTCGGCGCGACGCTCTTGAAGGGGCGCAGCCTCGGCGCCGCCGACAGCCCCGGCGCACCGCAGGTGGTCGTGCTCAACGACGAGGCCGCGCGGCGCTATCTCGGTGACCGGGACCCGCTCGGGGCCCGGATCGCGATCGAGAACGAGCCGCCGCGGACGGTTGTCGGCATCGTTCGCGGGATGCGCCTGCTCGGCCCTGAGAGCGACGTTCAGCCGGAGGCGTATGTCCCGTATGCACAGAGCCCGGTGCACTCGGTTTCCGCCAGCCTGGTGCTTCGCAGCGCGCAGGACCCTTCGAGCGCGATACCGGCGACCAAGAACGCCATCTGGACGGTAATGCCTGGCGTCGTCATCCCCGAGCCGCAGACTTTCGACGGGATGTTCGCGGCGTTGATCGCGCAGCGGAAGCTGAACATGATCCTGCTCGGCATCTTCGGCGCCCTCGCCGTGCTGATTGCCTCGCTCGGGATCTACGGAATGCTTGCCTATCTCGTCGAACAACGTACGAAGGAGATCGGCGTGCGGATGGCGCTCGGGGCGGTGCCTTCGCGGATCCTTGGAATGATCCTCGGCCGCGCGGCGCTCACGATCGGCGCCGGGCTCGGCGCTGGATTCCTCGCGGCCGCATGGCTGGAGCGTCTCGTGATGACCTTCGTCTATCGCGGCATTCCTCACGACCCGGCCGTGTACGGCAGCGCCGGCCTCCTGCTCCTGGCTCTGGGTTTGCTCGCCGCGTATCTGCCGGCACGGCGTGCGGCCCGGGTGGATCCGCTGGTCGCTCTGCGCAGCGAGTGAGCGGCGCCGCTACCCGACGGGCTGCTCTTAGCTGGCGATGAAGATCTCGCCGGCGTGCGCGAAGACGTGTTCCTGCGGGTTGTAGAGCTGTTTCTCGCCTGCCGGTTCGAGCAACCCGTGACCGACGAGCGACGTCAGGTTGAGAGCGGCGAAGGCCTCTGCGTCCGCAGAGGCGAACGGGCTGATGGTGACATCCGTCGGCTTCATCCTGTTCACCCTGTGTGCCAGAATCATTGCATGACGGCGTCACGTGTAATCACCGGCCTGCTGTGTCTCGGTTCCCTCACCGCGGTACTGTCTGCGCAAGAGCGGGCCACCGCCTCCTGGCCGCATTGGCGCGGTCCTTCACATGCCGGTGTTGCGACCGGCAGTGTCCCGCTGACCTGGGACGACACATCGAACGTGAAATGGAGAATCGAAATTCCCGGCCGGGGTCATTCGACCCCGGTGGCCTGGGGCGATCGGCTGTTCCTGACGACCGCGATCCCGACGGGGAAGAAGAAGGAGCAAGCGGGGAGCGACGGCGGCGGGCGCGCCGGCGGCGGCGCGGGCGCGGGAGAAGAGCACCGCCTGGAGGTCATGGCGATCGACCGCGCCAGCGGCAAGGTCCTGTGGCAGCGAACGGCGACGACCACCATCCCGCACGAGGGATATCACCAGCGGTACGGCAGCTTCGCGTCCAATCTTCCGGCGACGGACGGCCAGCGGGTCTATGCCTTCTTCGGCTCGCGCGGGCTGTTCGTGTACGACTTGAACGGCAAGCTGCTGTGGCAGAAGGATCTCGGCCTGAAGATGCAGATGCGGCTCGCCTTCGGCGAGGGGTCGGGCGTCGTCGTCCATGACGGACGCGTCTACCTGCAGTTCGATCACCAGGGCGACGGGTTCATCGTCGCGTTGAACGCCGCCGACGGCAAGGAACTGTGGCGCGCGCCGCGCATGGAGAACTCCAGCTGGTCCACGCCGCTCGTGGTCGAACACGCCGGCGCGCGTCAGCTGGTGGTGACCGCCGATACGAAGGTCAAAGCCTACGACGTGAACACCGGGAGCGTGGTGTGGGAGGTCGCCGGACTCGGCACGAACCCCATCCCGCAGCCGGTGCAGTTCCAGGACATGGTGTTCGTGATGAGCGGGTACCGGAACCCGCGGCTCATGGCCGTCCGGCTGGGCCGCACCGGTGACCTCACCGGTACCGACGCCATCGTCTGGGAAACCACCCGCGGCACGTCGTATACGGCGTCACCCGCCGTGTACGCCGGGCGTCTGTACATCATTGCCGACAACGGGATGATGAGCGTGTTCGATGCGGCCACGGGCACGCCTCACTACCTGCAGCAGCGGCTGCCCAGGCCCTACAACTTCAAGGCCTCACCGCTGGTCGTGAACGATCGCGTGTATCTCGCCACCGAGGAGGGGGAGGTCGTCGTGGTGAAGGCCGGGAACGCCTTCGAGGTCCTCGCGACCAACACCCTCACCGACCAGTCGTTCATTGCCTCGCCGATCGTGGTCGAGAACGAGCTGTTTCTGCGCAGCCGCACGCACCTGTTCAAAATAGGCGGGTAGGAAGTGTCGGCTTCAAACTTCAGACTTCAAACATCCAGGGCGGTCCTCGCGTTGGTGGTTTGGAGTTTGGGTTTTGGAGTCGCGGCGCAGCCGCAGGCGCCTCGCCAGCCTCCGCCGGTCCAGCAGCCGCCGACGTTCAGGACCGGGGCCGAGCTCGTTCGCGTCGACGTCACGGTGCTGGATCGCAGCGGCACGCCCGTCACTCATCTCACGGCCGGTGACTTCGTGGTGTTCGAGGATGGCGTGCCGCAGAAGATCCAGTCGTTCCAGCGGGTGGAGTTCAACGGCGAGCACGGGCCGGACGAGGACCTCACGCTTACGATCGGTCCCAGAGACAACAGGAACGACCAGCTGGCGCGCGAGGATGTTCGCCTGTTCCTGGTGTTCTGGGACGAATACCACATCCGTCCGGTCGTGCAGGAGAAGTTCCTGCGCGACGAGCTGCTGAAGTTCGTTCGCACGATGCTGCAACCCACCGATCTGCTGGCGATCATGGATCCATGGACGCCGATGAGCGATCTGTGGTTCTCGCGGGATCGGTACCGGCTCGCGACGCAAGCCGGCGCCCTGCGCGGGCGCCAGGGTGTGCTGATCCCGCGGAACGTGGCGGAGGAGAACCACTTCCGCACCGGGCAGACGGTCCCCTTCGTGCGCGAGCAGGTCGCGCTGACGGCGCTGAAATCGGCGATCGCGCATCTGGGTACCCTGCGCGAAGGCCGCAAGACGCTGTTGTATGTCGGCCAGGAGTTCGGGCTGGGTCGTGACACGCCCACGTGGGCGATGGACGTGATCCGAGCGGCCAACGCCGAGAACGTCTCGATCTACTCGATCAATCCGCAGGGGCTCGAGGTGAATCGATCCAACTTCCGGAGCGGGCTCCTCGCCAGCATCGCGCACGAAACCGGCGGCGAGTCCTTCGTCAGCAATTCCCCCGCGGTAGCCTTCCGCCGGGCGGTACGGCAGGCGGGGGCTTCGTATCTGCTCGGGTATGCCCCGTCGCCGCTGCGACAGGACGGACGATTCCACGAGATCGAAGTGAAGGTCAAAGGCGACGGGCTGCAGGTGCGTGCGCGCCGCGGCTACTTCGCACCGGACGCCGCCCAGAAGGTGGCTGCCCGGACGGCGGCCGCGGAAGCGGTGCTGCCGGGGCCGATCGAGGCGGCCTTCAGCGAGCTGACCCGGCTGGGGCGTCCGGAGTCTGCCGAAGGGCCACGCGAGGTGCGCACGATCCTGGTCCCCCAGTCACCCTCGCCAGCGCTGGCGCTGAGGCCACCCGTCCTGCGGCTGATTCAGACACCGGCGGAGCTGCGGGCGGCGCAGAGCGGGACCTCTCCGCCGCCACACGCCGGGCGTGAATTCGCGAGGACCGATCGTCTTCTCGTGTCGGCAGCGATCGAGGGAGAGCTCGCCTCGCGAGCGGAGGTGTCGGTCCGCCTGGTCGACCGCCGCGGGAAGCCGCTGACGGACCTGCCGTTCACCCGCACCCCCGACGGATCGTCGGTCGACCTGCCGCTGCAGTCGATCGCGCGTGGGGATTATTTGATCGCGATCGAAGCCGTCCACGGGGACACGCGTTCCGCCGCCTACGTTCCGATCCGCGTGCGGTAGCGGGTGGGGTCAGAGCTTGAATTTGTCAGCTCCAATTTCTTGGTGCCAGCTCCGCAACCCTCGAGCGGGCGGAGCTGGCACCAAGAAATTGGAGCCGACAAATTCAAGCTCTGACCCTAAAACCCCAGCTGCCGCGCCCGGAGCGCGGCCTGCGTCCGATCACGGACGTCCAGCTTCGTCAGGATGTTCGTCACGTGGTTCTTGACCGTCCCCTCGGCCAGGCACAGCCGGTCGGCGATCTCCTTGTTCGAGGCGCCCGTCCCCAGCAAAGCCAGGATCTCCCGTTCCCGCGGCGACAGCGGCAGCACGAGCGCCTCGGCGCGCGGACCGCCAGACTCCATCAGCCGGGCGAACGCGGCGACGACCCGCCCGGTGACGGTGCTCTGAAGAAACGCTTCCCCGCGCGCCGCGGCCGTCACCGCGGCCATCAGCGTCTCCGACGAGACATCTTTCAGCAGGTAGCCCGCCGCGCCGGCTCTCAGCGCGCCGAACAGGCTCGCATCGTCGTCGAACGTCGTCAGCATCAGGACGGGAATCGCCGGCCACCGGCCGCGGATCCGGACGGTGGCCTGGATCCCGTCCATCACCGGCATGCGCAGGTCCATCAACACCACATCGGGCTCGAGCCGCTCGACCAGCCGGATCGCCTCTTCACCGGTGCCCGCCTCCCCGACGACCTCCACCTCCGGGCGCGTGGACAGAAGCGTGCGCAGCCCCTCGCGAAACAGCGACTGATCGTCGGCGATCACGACGCGGATCGCCGTCATACCGGCAGCTCCATGTCGAGCGTGAACCCTTCGCCGGCAGCGGTATGGAACGCGACCGACCCGCCAAGCTGCTCGGCACGCTCGCGGATGCCGGTGAGCCCGAACCCGCCTTCGAGCCGGCTCGCTCCGCGCCCGTCGTCGTGGACGCGAAGGTGGACGCGGCCGTCCGGCCGAAACGAGAGCACGATATCGACGATCGTGGCCGCGGCGTGACGCCGCACATTGGTCAGCGCTTCGAGGGCGGTCCGGTGGAGCGCGAGCGCCACCCCGGCCGTCACCGGCCGCGGGGTCCCGGTCGCATTGAAGGTCGCCGTGAACGACTCGTCCCGAACCGCCTCCACGAGCGCGGCCAGCTGCTCGGCGATCCCCTCGACCCGGCTGTCTTCGCGGAGTGCCTTCACCGACTGGCGGACGGCGGTGAGCCCGTCCTTGGCGAGCGCCTGCGCGCGGTTGATCGCCAGCATCCCGCGCTCGGGTTCGGTCCCGAAGATCGCGCGCGCCGCTTCCAGCTGCACGTGGATCACCGTGAGATAGTGGCCGAGCGTATCGTGGATCTCGCGGGCGAGGCGGTTCCGCTCGTTGGCCGCGGCCAGTTGCGCGACCTCCGCCGACAGCTTCTCGACGCGGATCCGCGCCTCACGCTCTCTCGCGGCGACGCCGACGTAGACGACCACGAAGACGACGGCCGCCGTCGCGGACGCGATGTTGCGGAACCACGCCGGCCAGTCCGGGACCCAGGTGAGGTTGCCGCTCACACCCGCGATCACGAGCATGCAGATCAGCGCGGCCCAGACGCGCGGCAGCAGCGCCACCGCCTGGGCCGCGATCGGCAGCAGGATCAGCGGCAGCAGGCCGCCCGGCGCCATCCCGTTGATCTTCATCCCGATGGCGAATTCGAGAAGCAGATATCCCAGCGACACCGGCACTCGTCGCACCCGCTGGGCGTACTCGAACCCCCAAATCCCGAGCACGAGGTAGAGCGCGCCGAGCGCCGCGAGCGCCCAGAAGGGGGCGGGCTCAGCGGCCCACCCGCGCGGGGTCAGCACGAGCAGCGTGAAGTAGTTGACCGAGACGATGGCGACGAAGGTTCGGTAGCCGGCGATGTCGCCTGCCGACGAGGACGGAAGCTGGTTCAAGGTTCTCGGTTCCGGGTTCTCGGCTCTGGGTTCTGGAGCTGATGAGAGAGTACGCGCTGTTCGCCGACGCTGACAAGCCATGGTGACCAGATCGTGACGTTCGGCACATGCGGCGCGCGTGGGCCGTACGTAGCATCAGCAGCATGCCCGGAGTCCGCGAGTGCATCTTCTGCCTGCTCGTCACGCCGTTCGTCCCAGCGGCGGTCACGGCGCAGGAGCGACCGCTGGAGCTGACGCGCCTCACGGGCCCGATCACGATGGACGGCCGGCTCGACGAGCCGGCGTGGCAGGCGATCCCGGCGCTGCCGTTGACGATGTACACGCCGGTGTTCAGCGGCGTCCCGACCCAGCGCACCGAGATTCGCGTCGCCTACGACGACGAGCACTTCTACGCGGCCGGCTGGTTCTACGACAGCGATCCCTCGGGTATCCGCGTCAATTCGCTGTATCGCGACCGGTGGAACGGTGACGATGCCTTTGCGATCTACATCGACGCGTTCAACGACAACCAGAATGCGAAGTGGTTCGGCACCACGCCGGCGGGGATGCGGTTCGACGTGCTGGTGTCCGACGACGGGAACACCACCAACGACAACTGGGACGCGTTCTGGATCTCGAAGACCTCCGTCACGGAGGCAGGCTGGTTCGCCGAGGTGCGGATCCCGTTCTCGAGCCTCGGTTTTCAGGTGGGGCCCGACGGCCGGGCGGTGATGGGGCTCACCGTCACCCGGCTGGTGTCACGGCTCGCCGAGCGGGTGACGTTCCCCGCCATCGACCCGAAATTCCCGTTCCGGCGGCCCTCGGTCGCGCAGGACGTCGTGATGCACGGCGTTCGCAGCCGCACGCCCTTCTACGTCACGCCCTACGTGCTCGGAGGCGCGTCGCGCAGCTACGTGCCCGGGCCGGACGGCGCGTTCCGCCGCGACCGCGACACGCCCGGAGAGCTCGGCATCGATGCCCGGTACCCGCTCTCGGGGACCCTGACGCTGGATCTCACCGCCAACACCGACTTCGCGCAGGTCGAAGCCGACGAACAGCAGATCGCGCTCGACCGCTTCCCGCTCTTCTTCCCCGAGCGTCGACGGTTCTTCCAGGAGGGCAGCAGCATCTTCGACTTTACCGGGGCCGGGGGCACGCGGCTCTTTCACTCGCGGCGCATCGGGCTGACACCCTCGGGGATCCCGGTGACGATCCTCGGGGGGGCGCGGCTCGTGGGCAAGGTGGGGGAGTGGGACGTCGGGCTGCTCGAGATGCAGACCAACCGGCACAGCGCGCTGCCGGGGGAGAACTTCGGCGTGCTCCGGCTTCGCCGGCCCGTGCTCAACCCGTGGTCCACTGCGGGCCTGATGATGACGGGCTACTACGGAGGCGGCCGCCACAACGTGGCGCTTGGCGCCGACACGTCGCTCCGCGTCCACGGCGACGACTACATCGGCCTCAAATGGGCCGCCACCCTCGACGAACAGGAGCGCGACGGCGCCGATCTGGCAGGCCGCAGTTTCGTGGACGCCAAATGGGAGCGGCGCACGCAGCGCGGGCTCTCCTACACCTGGCAGTTCACACGCGCCGGCCTGGACTACCGCCCGGAGCTCGGGTTCATGCCGCGGCGCGACTTCACGACCGCCAATGTCGTCGGCAACTGGTTTCTGTTCACCGACAAGCACGCGTACTTCAAGCGGATCTTTCCCGGCGCGCTCGCCTTCTCGACGTTCCGCAACACCGACAACGCCCTCGAGTCGGGCCAGTACGCGTTCTGGGTGCAGTGGGAAACGAAAGCCGGCGGCGGCGGGTGGATCGAGCCGAAGTGGTTCCACGAGAACGTGCTGCTGCCGTTCACCATCGGCGGCAACGTGAACATTCCCGCGGGTAGCTACGACTTCGCCGACCTGCAGATCGTCAGCGTCATGCCGAGCGGACGAAAGGTGCGGGCCGACGTCGACTTCCGCACCGGCACCTACTTCGACGGCCGGCGTACGCAGCTGGTGCTCGGCCCGACCTGGAACGTCAACCGGCACCTCGAACTCGGGGGCGACTACCAGCTGAACGTGCTGCGCTTCCCGGTCCGCGACCAGGCGGCGAACATCCACCTCGTGCGACTGCGCGTCCGCACGGCGCTCGACGCCAAGGCGTCGGGGAACGCGTTCGTCCAGTACAACTCGACGACCGACCGGCTGGATTTCAACGTCCGCCTGCGCTACGCCGTAGCCGAGGGGACCGATCTCTGGCTGGTGTACAACGAGGGGCTCGACACCGGCCGGGACCGGGACCTCCTCCAGCCCGAGCGCTTCACCCCGCTGTCGATGTCACGCGCGCTGATTCTGAAATACACACACACGTTCAGTTTCTGACCGTCGCCCTCACGTCAATCGGACATCGCCTTTGAAGATGATGAACACCAGGGCGATGTCGAGCAGGGCTACGAATGACGAAAACATCCCCTCCCCGTACGGGATGACCCGCAACCCGAACATCCCGCCCACCCACAGCAGCAGCAACACGGTCAGCGTCCGCCATCCGATCTCGTCCCAGAACCACCCGTAGGCGAGGAGGATCCAGAAGCCCACGTGGGCGATCAGCGCCGCGATCCCGGCAGACATGCGCCGGCAGTCTACTCCAGGGCCGGCGGTGATCCGGCTCCGTGTGGCGGTCTCCGCATCGCCGAAGGCGATACCCCGAAGACGGACCCGAAGGCATGCGTGAAATGGCTGTGGCTCACGAAACCCAGCGAGAGGGCGATCGAGGTCAGGTCTTCACCGTCTGCCATCCGCTCGAGCGACGCACGCACCCGCAGGTTCGTCCGGTACGAGGTGATCGTCCTGCCGGTGACGCGGCGGAAGGCTCGACAGAGATGGAAGGGTGAGAGGTCCACGGTTGCGGCGAGGTCGGCCAGCGTCCGTCGATCCTGCGGGCGGCGGGCGAGGAGGTGCCGCACGTGTTCGATGGCGTCGCGCATTCGCGGGGAAGCGACGCTGCGCGCGGCGGCCTCGCCGCGGGCGGCATATCCGTGGCGGACGACCGCGTCCAGCAGCGCCATTGCGCGATCCTCCACGTCGGCCGCGTCGGTCACGAGGCCACGTTCCAGCCCTTCGAACAGCCGCCGCTGGGACGCGTAGACGTCGGCGGTGATGGGCGCGAAACCGAACCGGAAGGGACCGCTGGGATGGTCCGCATCCGCGGGGCTGCACGTGCGGACGGCGTCGCGGACGATACCGGCCGGGAACGCCAGCCAGTCGCACCGGTCCGGCCGCCGGCCGATGCTCCAGCGCCGATACACCTGCCCCTGGTTGTACAGGGTCGCGACCTGCATGTCGGCGACGAACCGCGGGCCGTCGTCATGCTGGATCCAGGCAACTTCGCGGGGAAATACGACGCAGAAGGAGCTGCAGGGGCGCCCGCCCGGGAAGAGCGGATGGTCCGGCGCGCAGCGGAACTGCCCGGCGTACACGCTGGGCGACGCCGCGACGATGCGCTCGACCGGCAGCACGTGCGAGAGAATCGGGCCCGCCGGGCTCATGGCTGCGGAGTCTATCTGGAGGCGGTCTCTTTCGCCACCAGCGCTTCGAACGTCCTCTTGCGCTCGGCAACCATCGCCCGGTAGCCGTCCCGATCCACGAAGGCTTCGGCGGGCTGGTCTCTGGTCATCTTCTTCCGCTTCCGTGCGAGGTCGAAGAAGCCCGAGTGCGCCGACACCCAGACGTCCGGCTTCAGCGACTCGAGGACCGCGAAGGTCTTGCGGAAATCGGCGAGGATGCCGGGATAGGAGGGATCCTTCACCAGCCGCGTGCCGGGATTCACGCTGGTGCTTGCCGCAAACACCACGTTGTACACGCGCCCGCCGTCGTTCACCGCCATTTCGTAGCTTGCAGAACCCGGAGTATGGCCCGGTGTGTGCCGGGCGGTGATCCGGATCCCGCCGAGCGGCACGACGTCGCCGTCCTTCAACACACGATCCACGGCGACCGGCGTGAAGTGAAAGTCAGGATTGTTCCCGAACAGGTAGTCGGACTTGCCGCCGTCGCGCAGGAGCTGCGCATCGCCGGTCATCGCCTGCACCATGGCGCCGCTCAGCTTCTTGAAGTGCGCGTGCGTGCCCACGTGATCGAAATGCGCCTGCGTCGTCAGCAGAATCCGGATGTCTTCGGGCTTGAATCCCAGCTCACGGATCGATTTCTCGATGACCGGGGCGGTGCTCGGCATGCCGCCGTCGATCAGGATGTGCCCCTGCGGCGAGTGCACGAGGAAGGCCGCGAGGTGCACGGTCCCGACGAAGTACACGGGACCGGCGAGCCGGAACGGCGGTTCGCGGTCGTTCCAGCGGGAGGTGTCGAGTTGTGGAGCAGTGAGCGTGAACAATGCGACCAGGGACGCGATGAATGTGAGCACGCATTATCATCGCACGGCGCCCGCGCTCATTCGCTCCGCAGCGTGATGGCCGGGTCCACGCCGGAGGCGCGCCGGGCGGGGATCCAGGCGGCCAGACCCGCGACCAGCAGCAGGATCGCCGGGACCGCGGCGAACACCGGTCCGTCGATCCGGCGCCCCGGCGCCAGGTGGATCGCGAGCATGTAAGCAGCCAGCCAGCCGATGACGCCGCCGACCAGCGCGACGCGCAGCGTCTCGCTGACGAACCCGCGCACGACGCGTTGGGCCGTGGCGCCGATGGCGATGCGCACACCGATCTCCCGGGTTCTCAGCGATACGGTGTAATCCACCACCGCGTAGATGCCGATCGCGGCCAGCAGGAGCAGCAGCGGCCCGAGCACCGAGAACATCTGGGCCGGGACCTTGCGGAGGATGAGGTTGGTATCGACGTGCTCGTCGAGCGAGCGGAGATTGAAGACCGGAAGCTCCGCATCCACTTCGCGCAGTGCCTGGAGGATGGCGCCGGCCGCGCGGACCGTATCGCTGCCGCGGAGGCGGAGGTGGATCTCGCCGCGCGGCTGCGGGCTGTCCCTGTATGAAAAGTAGAGGGCCGGCGCCGGCGGCTCGCCGAAGGCGTTGTACAGCGAGTTGCGTGCGACACCGACGATGACGTAGGCGCCGCCGCGAGCGCGCAGCTGCCGGCCGATCGCCTGACGGCTGGCGACGAATCGCCGCACGAACTCCTCGTTCACGATGACCTGCCTCGGCGCGGCGGTATCCGACAGCGGTGCGAAGTCGCTGCCCTCGACGAGCGGGATCCGCATCACCTCGAAGTATCCGGGGGTCACGAGGTTGCTCAGCGCCTGGTCGAAGCCGCCGTCGGTGCGCGCGTGGCCGTCCACGGTGAACACGCGTGAGGGCAGGCCATGAATGTCGAGCGGCACCGAGGAGGCGATTGCAGCAGCCTCGACGTTCGGCAGGCTGCGCACCCGGTCGAGCACCCGCGCCGCCAGATTGCGGTTGAAATCGCCGCCGGCCGTGCGCCCGGCGAGGTCGTACGCCACCAGCAGCACCCCCTCCCGCCGAAAGCCGGGGTCGCTGTTCCGGGTCTCCATGAAGCTGCGGAACGACATCCCCGCGACCAGCAGTACCAGGATCGCCAGCGCCACCTGCACGGCCATCAGGGACTGCCGGAGGCGGCTGCGCCCGGCGGTCTTCACGCCGTTCCGAAAGATCAGCTGGGGATCGACCCGAGCCAGCTGCAGCGCCGGAGCGGCGCCGAACAGGAGACCCGAGGCGAGCCCGAGCACCATCGCGAAGGTGAGCCCCAGCCCGTCGATGCTGGTCTGAAATCGCAGCGGCATCCCCGTCATTGGCAGCACCAGCAGCGCACCGGTGCCCCAGACCGCCATCGCCGCGCCGAGCAGGGCGCCGACCAGGCCGAGCAGCAGGCTCTCAGTCAGCAGAAGCGAGGCGATCCGCGAGCGTTTGGCGCCCAGGGCGAGGCGGATCCCGACTTCCTTCTGCCGCGCGCTGCCGCGCGCCAGCATCAGGTTCGCGACGTTGCCGCATACGGCGAGCAGCACGATCAGCATGACCGCCTGGAGAATCGCCAGCGCGGCGTTGAACATCCGTTGCGGACCGCGGGGAGACTGGTAGAAGGCGAGGATCTCTCCCCGCATGCCGGTGTTGGTTGCCGGATGCGCCTGCTCGAGCCGCCGCATGAGCGCGTCGAGCTCGCTCTGCGCCTGCTCCCGGCTCACCGACGGACGGAGGCGTCCCATGACGTTGTAGCCGCGGATCGACCGCTCCTCGATCTCGCGGGATCCGCTGGCGACGACCGGCGCGAGCGTCGCCGGCAGCCACGCATCGAATTGCAGCCCGGCGGTCGTGCCCTGGAACTCAGGCGGCGTGACGCCGATCACCGTCACCTCGCGTGCGTTGATCCGCAGCGTGCGCGAGAGGACGTCGGGAGAGCCCTGGAACCGCATCAGCCACAACTGGTGCGAGATCACCGCAATCGGCTCCGGACCGGGCCGCGTCACCTCCTCTGGACGGAAGAAGCGCCCGATCGCCGGCTGCACGCCGAGTGCCGAAAAGTAGTTGTCGGATACGAGGACGCCGAAGTGCCGTTCGACCGTACCCGCCTCGCCGACATAGAGCGGCACGATGCGCGCGGCAAACAGGTCCTCGAACGCGCTCAGGCCCTCGCGCATGTCGCGGTACTCGGGCCATGACGCGCCGGGGTAGTGGCCCCCCTCGGGATTGGGTTCGACCAGCAGCACGCCGCCGCTGTCGTCCACGCCGGGGATCGGTTGGAGCACCCGCGCCTGGATCCAGGAGAACACCACCGTGTTCACCCCGATGCCCAGCGCCAGCGAGACCACGATGACCGCCGCCACCACCGGCATGCGCCAGATGGAGCGAATCGCCTGCCGCACGTCCCCGGCCATGTTCATCTCCGCATTCAACATTCAGCATTCAGCGTTCAGCGTTCAGCGTTTCTTCCCATCCCACTGCATGTCGCCCATCGGGCCCGACAGATAACCGGCCAGCGTGCCGTTGTCCTTAAATTTGCCGTGGAGCGAGAGCACCTTGTCGGCGGGCATGTCGGTGGCCTCGAGCGTGAGCGCACCGTCGGCGAAATCACCTGAGAGCTTGTGCGTGTTGCCGTGAGCTGTCAAGGTTCCGCTGACCTGTCTGCCCTCTTGCTGGAGCTCCAGTGTCGCCGTCATGTCGCCGTGTGCGGCCGGTCCCTTGACCACCAGGTCCCAGGTGCCGGTCACGCTGCGGCCGTCGGACTTGGTGCGCCCCTGGGCCGCGAGCCCGACCGACACTGCCAGCACCGCGATCGCTACGATGAGCATCTTTGCCACGTCAGCCTCCTTCAGAGTGTGAACAGCAGGCTACGGTGTGGACCCTGAACTCATGCTGAACGGGTCGTTCAGCTCGCGTTCAGCTGCCGATAGGCTATAAACGCACCAGTGAGAATCCTGATCGTCGAAGACCAGGCACGGCTGTCGGCGCAGCTCGCGGGCGCGCTCGAAGACGCTGGATTCGCCGTCGACCGCGCCGCCGACGGCGAGCAGGCGGACTTTCTGGCCGAGACCGAGCGATACGATGGGATCGTGCTGGACCTCGGCCTGCCCAAGATCGATGGGCTGACCCTGCTGCGCAAATGGCGCGAAGCCGGCAACGGCGTGCCGGTGCTGGTGCTGACCGCGCGCGGCAGCTGGCATGAGAAGGTCCAGGGGATCGACAGCGGCGCCGACGACTACGTGGCCAAGCCGTTCCGGATGGAGGAGCTGCTGGCGCGGCTGCGCGGGTTGATCCGCCGGGCGAGCGGCCAGATTACGCCGCAGCTCCGGTGCGGTGGGGTCTCGCTCGACCCGCGGCTGGCAAAGGTGACCCTCGACGGCGCGCCGGTCAGGCTCACGAGTCACGAATTCCGCGTGCTGTCGTACCTGATGCACCACCGCGACCGCGTCGTGTCGCAGGCCGAGCTCACCGAACATATCTACGCGCAGGACTTCGATCGCGAGTCGAACACCGTGGAGGTCTTCGTCGCCCGCCTGCGGCGCAAGCTCGGCGCCTCGGTGATCGAAACGGTGCGCGGCCTCGGCTACCGGATCGGGGGAGCCGAGTGAGCCCGGTGTCGCTTCGCGCACGGGTCCTGTCTGGCGCGGTGCTGTGGACGATCGGGCTGTTCGTGGGAGGAGTGCTCCTCTCCACCGGGTTGATGCTGCGGTACCGCCGCTATCCGGCCCTGCTTCACGGTACGGTGGACCACTACTGGGGCCTGACGATCGTCGTCGTCGCCCTCTGCATGTATTTCGGCTTCCGCTACGTGCGCAGCGGCCTGTCGCCGCTCATGCAGCTGCGCACGCGGCTGGCGGCCGTGCACGACGGGCGCGACCGTCGTGTGGACGGCCGGTATCCGTCCGAAGTGCAGCCGCTGGTCGACGACCTGAACGCGCTGCTGGAGCACCGGGACGCGACCGTGCGCCGGGCGCTGGCCAAGGCGGGAGACCTCGCCCACGGCCTCAAGACGCCGCTCGCCGTTCTTGCGCATGAGGCCGACCGGGCGCGCGCCGCCGGGCATGCGGATCTCGCGGAGACACTGTCGGGTCAGGTGGAGCGGATGCGGCGGCAGATCGAATATCACCTGGCCCACGCGCGCGCGGCCGCATCGGGCGCGGCGCCGGGGGCGCAATCCCGTGTCCGGGAGTCGGCCGACGGCCTCGCCCGCACGCTCGAGCGGCTTCACGCCGGCCGCGGGATCTCGCTCGCCGTGAACGTCGATCCCGCACATGCGGTCCGCGTGCAGCGCGAAGACCTCGACGAGATGCTCGGGAACCTGCTCGACAACGCGTGCAAGTGGACGCGCACCCGCGTCACCCTGACCTCCACCTCCGCGGACGGTACCCTCCGCATCGACGTCGACGACGACGGCCCCGGCGTCCAGGGATCCATGCGTGATGTCGTGCTGCAGCGGGGCGTCCGGGCCGACGAAGCGGCCCCCGGATCCGGATTCGGGCTCGCTATCGTTCGCGACCTCGCGGAGTTGTACGGCGGCTCGATCACGCTCGACAGCGCGCCGTCGGGCGGCTTGCGTGCCACCCTGCGGTTGCCGGCGGCGACCGCGTGATGCTGGTGGCACGCCCGCCCCGAAGGTCGGGCCCGGGTCGGACCTACTCGGCGCGAAGAGCGACGGTCGGGTTGACGGCCAGGGCGCGGCGGAGGGGCAGAATCGCGGCGAGCACCACCACGGCGGCGAGAATGGCCGGCGTCGCCGCGAGGGTGGTCCGGTCGACGCCTGGCAGGCCGTGGACGACTGACTCGGCGAGGCGTTCGACCGCGAGTGCGCCGATGATCCCGAGCGCCACGCCGGCCGCGGTCAGGTAGAGCGCCTCGGTGAACACGAGCCGGACGACTTGCGGACGGCCGGCCCCGAGCGCGACGCGGAGACCGATCTCCCGGGTGCGGCGCCGCACCGCATCGCTCATCACGCCATACACACCTGCCGTGCCCATGATCAGCGCGATGATGCCGCACAGCCCGACCAGTGTCGTGGTCAGGCGATCGATCGTCAGCGCTTCGGCCAGATGCGTTTGCAGCGTCGTTGCTCGCGTAATCGTGACGCCACGGTCGATGCCGGTCAGCTTTCCGCTGATCGCCGGGATCATTGCGGCCGGATCACCTGCCGTCCTGACGAACAGGTAGCCGCATGGCAGGTGCTCCTGCGCATAGGGCAGATACACGGTCGGCTGCGGTGAGTCCTGGAGCGTCCGGTAGCGTCCGCTTCGCACGACGCCGACGATCTTCACCGGTTCGCCTCTGCCGTTCAGCAGCCGCTGACCGACGGCCGAGGCGCCGAAATGCCTGCGCGCGAGCAGATCGTCGACCACCGCGACCGCGCCTGCCAGAGCGCCGTCGCCGGCATCGAACAGGCGTCCTTCGACGAGCGACATACCCATCGTCTTGAAATAGGTGGGGGATACGACGACGACGTTGAAATCCACCCGGTCGAGTGCTCTGGCCCCCGCCTGGACGGCGTACTGCCGGACGTTGCCTCGGCCGAGCGGCGGAACGGATGCCCATCCTGCCGACGAGATCCCGGGCGTCTTCGGCAGGGCTTCCGCCATCGCGTTGTGGAAGCGGACCCCGAGAATGGGATTGTAAATATTGCAGTTGCCGCCCGGGTTCTGCATCGCGAGCATCGCGACGTTGGCGGAGCGGACGCCGAAGTCTCCGTTCAATGCCTGCGACAGGCCGGTGAGCAGCAGCCCGGTCGCGACCAGCAGCACCGTCGAGAGCGCGAGCTGTGCCGTGATCAGCGCGCCGCGCATGCGTGTGCCGCCGCTCTCATCCGAGACCCCGCCCGGATCCGCACGAAGAGCAAGAGCGGCGGGGGACCCGGTGCCGTGAATGGCCGGGGCGATGCCGAAGAGAGCCCCCGCCGCCACGGCGATGCCCACGGTCAGCAGGACGAGTGCCGCGTCGATGTTCGTATCGAGCAGCACGGCCTGATCCGGTGCGAACAGCGCGGGGATGGCGCTCATCAGCCAACCGGCGAAGACCAGCCCGAGCGCTCCGCCTCCCAGCGAGACGATGAGGCTCTCGAAGAGCAGTTGACGCATCAGCGTCCCCCGCCCGGCGCCGAGCGCCATCTTCACCGCCACCTCGTGCCGCCGCGCCATCGCGCGCGACAGCAGGAGGGTGCCGGCGTTGACACAGGCGCTGGCCAGCAGGAGCGCGACTGCGCCGACGACCACCGCTGCGACGATGGTTGCCTCGGATCTCGCGTCCGGATCGAGCGGTGAATAGTCGATAGCGGTCAGCTGTCGCGGCGCCGCGGGATCGATCAGCGAGCCCTGATTCGTCTCCGGATACCGGCGTGCGAGCTCGGCGCTCAGCGCCTGAAGCTGCCCCTGCACCTCTGTCAGCGGGCCTCGGCGCCTGGCGACGAGCGAGAGCCGGCGGTCGCCGCGATCGGCCTCGTCATCGGCGGGAAGCGGGACCCAGACGTCCGACGGCCGGCTCGCCTGGAGCCCGCGGAACTTCGGCGGCGCCACACCAACGACGACGTAGCGGTCCGCGCCGACCGCTATGGTTCGGCCGACGATCGCAGCGGCACCGTCGAAGGCCTCGGCCAACGCCAGGCTGATGACCGCGCCGCGAGGCTCGGTGGTACCGTCGGCCGTCTCGAGCAGCCGGCCCGCATGAGGCCGCATTCCGACGAGCGAGAAGAAATGTCCCGAGACCGCGACGATCCGCCCGCGACGGACCACATCGCCATGGGCCACGTTGGCCGAGGTGTTGTCATCGAATGCGGCCACCGATTCGAGCGGCGCCAGGGCCGCGAGCGCGAGAAAGTCGGGATACGACGATCGGCCGTATGGCGCTCCGCTGAACTCGCTGGTGTACACGGATACCAGCGTGCCGGCGCCTTCGACGCCATCAGGCGCGCTGAGCAGCAGCCGGTAGACGATCCCGAACACGGCGGCGTTGGCGCCCGTCCCGAGCGCGAGGCTCAGAATCAGGACGGCTGTGAGGCCCCGGGCCCGGACGACGCTGCGTGCCGCGTATCGCAGGTCCTCGAACATGACACTCGGCGATGACAAGGCATGAAGCGTACCGCACCAGGCCCGGACGGGGGCGCGTAAGTGGTTGATCCCGACGTCGAGGCCACCACCGACCGACCGGATCCGGACAGCGGTTGCGCGCCGCCGGGCAGCGGCCGATTGGCCGCTTGCGCCGCGCCAACACCGGGCGGGATGCTTCGGCCCTTACAATAAGGTTTTGCCCGAGCGGCGACATCCCGAGGACTGCATGGCCAGCCTGATCGAAGCGATCGAGATCAAACGGAAGTCCTACTTCGAGTTCGATGGCGCTCCCTATCACTGCATCGACGTGGAGGTGTCGAAGCCGACCGCGCGGGGCGGGCAGACGCTGGTGCGCCTCAAGATGCGCAATCTGCTGACCCAGGCGGTCTTCGACAAGACGTTCAAGGCGGGGGAGAAGTTCAGGGAGCCGGACCTCGAGATGGTGCCGGCGTCGTTTCTCTACGCCGACGCGGGCGGGTATCACTTCATGGATCAGGACAGCTTCGAGACGCTGACGCTGTCGGCCGGCACCCTGGGCGACGACCGGCTGCTGCTCGTGGACAACGTGCTCGTGCAGGTGCACAAGTACAACGGCAACCCGATCGGCGTGGTCTTCCCGCCGCACGTGGAGCTGCGGGTCGCCTCGACCGAGCCGGGCGTGCGCGGCGACACGGCGAGCGGCGGCGTCACCAAGTCGGCGACCCTGGAGACCGGGCTCGAGGTCCGCGTGCCCCTCTTCATCAAGGAGGGGGAGAAGGTGAAGGTCCACACCGAGACGCGGGAGTTCGCGGGAAGAGCCTGACCGCGCTGCGCTACCATTGACGTCTCACGCCCTCTGGCGCCCGTAGCTCAGTTGGATAGAGCACCGGCCTTCTAAGCCGGGGGTCGCAGGTTCGAATCCTGCCGGGCGCGCCACCCTTCGCTCGCGCTTGTTAACTTTCGCGTGAGCTACGGTTGGCAAGCCATGCGAAGGTGCCGGCCCGCGCGCGCCGAAGCGCGAACGCGCGAAGGTGGGCCGGGCGCGCCAACACCAACGCTCACATCGAAGCGCCGGGACAACGGGCCGGCACTCGATACTTTCGATGTGCCTGAAGGCAGCGACGTCGACTTCGGCGGCAAGAGGCGCCCCGACGCTTCTCTGTTTAGTGCTATCCAGATGTCCGTCTTGCGGGGCGCAAAAATCACTACAGCCCGCGCGGTTACCTGCGAGGCTTCGTGCATCCGTCTCGCGCACGTGCCCAACAGCCGCTCCGGGTATTCGACATCGGTCGAGGCGAGTGGAGCCAGAAATCTCCGTCCGAGATTGGTTGGGGCCGAGGCTATCGCATTGGGTGTTCAGCACGTTGAGCGCTAGTCGAGGCAGGCGTGGCTAACCCCCGCTTCTCCCTTTGATTGATCCTTGCGCTTGACGATTGATACTCCGTGCCAGAGCGTGTCTTGCTGCACCTGGATCAAGTCAGGCCCGCCACGAGCGACGCATCGAAACATCCGTCCACTTCGTCCTTCTTGAACTCGGTGGGGTTATGTCCGGCGGTCCCCCTACTCGCTTCGCAACGCTTCGGTGGGATCGATGCGGAGGCCACGTCGGGCAGGACCCAGCGCCGCGAGGACGCCGACGAGCAGCATGAACGCGGCTGCGCCGGGGAGCACGCCGGGAATCGGCAAGCCCCCGATCTGCTCGATCGGCACGTACCGGCCGACGAGGTACGCGGCGAGCATCCCCACCGCCGAGCCGGCACCGATCTGCCAGAAGACGCGCCTGAACACAGCCGCCATTAACTGGCCCGGCTGGGCGCCCAGTGCCGACCGGATGCCGATTTCACGCCGGCGCTGCGCGACCGTGAACGCCATGAGCGCGTACAGGCCGGCGGCCGAGAGCAACAGCACGCTGCCGGTGACCGCGCCAATAGTGAGGGCGCCAAGGTTGTCGCCGAAGCGGTGCTCGCGATAGATCGCGGCCAACGTGCGGACCTGGTCGACCTGCAGCGCCGGGTCGACGCTCGCGGCGACGTCGCGGAGGCGTTCCGCGAGACCAGCCGGGTCGCCTCTCAGGCGAAGCTGCAGGTGCGCGGGATGGATCTGACCCGGGGCGGTGCGATGGTACGCCACCCGTGCCTCGGTCGTGACGGGCAGATTACCGACGACGCCGACGACCTCGTACCAGCGGTCCGCGGCCGGGCCGTGCCGCCACTCGTCGCCCATCGCACCGACGTACCGGAAACGGCGTCCGAGCGCGTTGCCGCCCGGGGCGATGGTGTCGGCGAAGTTGCGGTTGACGATGACCACATCGGCCGCGGCGACGTCGCCCTCCTCGAATCCGCGACCGGCGAGGCCAGGTACCTGATAGATATCGAAGAACGCGGCATCGACCTGGTTGAACCGGGCGCGGAAGCCCGGCAGCTGTCCGTTGAGGACCTCGGTCGGCACATCACGCCCCTCGATGTCGACGAACACCCAGGGCTCCTCGCCGGGCGGGCGCAAGGCGGCCGCGACGCCGAGGATGCCCGGGTCGGCCAGCAGCCGACGCGCCAGCTCGCGCTGGCGATGACCAAAGAGCACGGCGCGTTGTCGCCGCGCGCCCTCCGGCTCGCTGGCCATCTGCCGTGGCGCCTCGTCCGCATCGGGCGCGAACCGCCCATCTTCCAGCGCGACGCGCGCGGTCGCAAACTCCTCGGCGGCGAAGCCCGGGCCGACGACGCCGCTCCGCAGCGTGCCCCAGGCGAGTTCGGCGGCCAGTGGCAGCACGCCGACCGAGAAGGCGACCTGCGCGATCACCAGCGCGGTCCACGTGGTGCCCAGCCGCAGGCTGGTCCGTCCGGCGAGCGCGCCGGCGCCAAGCCGCGCCAGGCGCCCAGTGGCCTGGAGCGCCGGCACGAGTCCGGACACCGCGGCCCCAGCCACGGCCAGTCCGGCGACGAAGAGAAGGGTTCGGTACGACACATCCAAGGTCATCCAGAACGGCGGACCACCGGGGATGTCCTGCAGGCGCCCGGTCATCACTACCGACACGACCCGCAGGATCAGCAGGGCGACACCAGCGGCCGCGGCCGTCAGCACGAGCGACTCGATGTAGAGCTGCCAGACGATCCGCGCGCGGCTGCCGCCGAGGGCGTGGCGGGCGGCGAACTCCTGCTGCCGCGTGACGGTGCGCGCGTAGTTCAGGATCGCGATGTTCGCGCAGGGCGGCAGCAGCAGCAATACGAGTGCTAGGCTGGACAGCGACCACAGCAGGCCCAACTCGCCGTGTTCGAAGTCTCCCGTGAAGGCAAACGTGTACGGTACCACGCGCGCTCCGGTCGCCTCTTCGTTCGGCCGCGCGTCGATCGACGGGAGGATCCCGAGCGCCGAAACCTCCGCGTGCGCGCGCGCGAGCGTCGCGTCCGGCGCGAGCCGGCCGAAGACGACGCCTTCGGGACCGGTGTTGCGCAGCATCTCGTCGGCCCCGGGCTGCAGGGGAACCCAGTACCGGAAGTTGAACGGGAACTGGAAGCCGTCCGGCATGACGCCGACGACGGTGTGCACGGTCTCGCCGAGCCGCAGCTCGCGTCCGATGACGTCTCGGGCGCCGGCGAAGCGCCGCTGCCAGACGTCGTGGCCGATGACGATGACGGGGGCGGCGCCGGGCGCCAGGTCGGCGTCGACGATGCCCCGGCCTATTAACGGCGGCACCCTCGCAACCCGGAACCCGGCGGCCGAGATCTCGGCGACCGCCACGAGTTCGACCGATCCGTCGGCCGTGATCACGTTCCTCCGGATCGTCTGGAAGGCGCCGACATCATCGACCGATTGCAGGCTGCCGCGCCAACGCTCGATGTCCTGCCACGGCGTGTCCCGCCGCTGACCGGCCTCGCGGTCCCAGATCTGGATGGCGACGATCCGGTCGCCCTCTTCGAGCGGAAGCCGACTCCAGATGATGACGTCGAACGCGGCGAACACGACCGCCGCGATGCCGATCGCCACGGACATCGCCAGCCCGCCGACCAGCGTCAGCCCCCAGCTGCGGACCAGCAGGCGGAGCCCCAGCCTGACATCGAGCCACGACGAGCCGAGCCAGGGCAGGCCGCGCTGTTCGCGCAGGGCTTCGAGCGCCTGCGTGCGGCCGCCGGCGGCGGCCCGGGCGAGTCGCGCAGCTTCGTTCGGGGCGCGGCCTTGCCGACGGAGCTCGTCTTCAGCGATGGCGAGGTGTTCGGCAAGCTCGCGCTGCAGGTCATGGTCGGTCCGCCGGCCACTGAGTGCGCCCCATGCCCGCCGTGTCCACTCCCGAAGCGAGGGAGGCACCCCGGGGGGCGTCATGCCGGATCCTCGAAGAGCGAGTGCATGACGGACACCATCTGATCCCACGCCTTCTTCTCGGCGGCCAGCCGCCGGCGTCCGGGGGCGGTGATGGTGTAGAAGCGCGCCTGACGGTTGTTGTCGGTGACGCCCCACTCGGCTTTGACCAGGCCCTGCTGTTCCAGCCGCATCAGGCCCGGGTAGAGCGTGCCCATGTTCAGCGTGAGCGCGCCCGACGAGACCTGCTCGAGCCGGGCGCCGATGGCGTAGCCGTGCTGCGACCCCAGCGCAGCGAGCGTCTGCAACACCATCAAGTCGAGCGTGCCTCGCAGGACTTCGGCCTTGGAGGGTTCTTTATTAGACATCCGAATGGATTGTGCCAGCAGTCCATTAGGAAGTCAAATAAAGAGTGCGGTGAGTTCGCGATTCAATCCGCGCACGTCGATGTCCACATTGAGCGCGCGCCCCGAGAGCGCGTCGTCGGCCGGCGAAATCTTGACACTCGCGAGTTCGGACTGCGAAGCCTGGCGACCAACGGAACCTTGCCGCGAGGAATCGCGAACGCAGGACGCTCTTGTTTCTGGCACCCCTCAGAGCGAAATGAGAATCGCACGTTTCACTAATGAATTCGCGAACGTTCGCCAAGCCGAAGGCCCGTCTCCCGAAGACCGCGCGAACGCTTGATCGGCGCTCCTTCTAAGCCGGGGTCGCAGGTTCGAACCCTGCCGGGCGCGCCAACCTTCGCTCACGCTTGCCTCGGCGTCCAGCATTTGGCATCTGTTCATTTATCGACTGACAATAATAAACTTGACGATAATCGATAAATAGATTATTGATATTCGATATACAAAGGTGGTGAATTCAATGACACGGTCAGCCTCCTCATCCCCCGCCCTGCCGATCGCGTACGGTGTGCTGCGGATCCTCATCGTCCTGAACTGGCTGATGGGCGCCGCGATCCTCACTCTGCTGGTTGTCATGCCGAACGAGCAATGGATCATGTCGGCTTTCAAACTCTCCCCGTCGCCTGAGGCAGAGCGGCTCGTCATGGGCTTGCGGGCGATCGCCGTGCTCGGTCTCGCCGCGGTTCCGCTCAATTACGCCGTCCTGAAGCGGCTGCTCGCGATCGTCGAGACGGTGCGCGCGGGGGACCCGTTCGTCGCCGCGAACGCGGCCCGTTTGCAGGCGATCGCCTGGGTGCTGTTCGCGCTCCAGCTTCTCAGCATCGTCATCGGCGCGATCGGCGAAGCCGTCTCCAGTCCGGCGCATCCGGTCGATCTGGATGCGGGCTTTTCGGTCAACGGCTGGCTCGCCGTGCTCCTCACGTTCCTGCTGGCCCGCGTGTTCGCGGAAGGCGCGCGCATGCGCGAAGACCTCGAAGGGACGGTGTGACATGGCGATCGCCGTCAAGCTCGACGACCTGCTCCACGATCGGCGGATGACGCTGACCGACCTCGCGGATCGGGTCGGCATGACGCTGGCCAACCTGTCGATCCTCAAGACCGGCAAAGCGCGCGCGATCCGCTTCTCGACGCTCGAGGCGATCTGCGAGGCGCTCTCGTGCCAGCCTGGCGACATTCTCCGGTTCGAGCCGGAGCACGCAGCACGCGAGCGACCGGCAGCGGCGATCAAACGGAGCGCAAGCCGATGAATGCTCCTTGGGTCCGCCGTTCGTTTAGCCCACAGGAGATCGCCAGCTGCTGCGAGCCATCGCTCTGACGATTGCAGCCGACCCGCCCTGGCCAAAGTTGTTGAACCAGGCAGGTTCCATCAGAGAGCCTCAACTCGTCGCCCGGCGGCGCACCACTTCAACAGAACATGGCGCATGCGCCACAACGGCTTGCGCGACGCTGCCAAGCAGCAATCGCTTCAAGCCGCTGCGGCCATGAGATCCCATCACGATGAGGTCTGCTGGCCAGTCGGCTGCTTCATCGACGATCACCGACCGCGCATCGCCCTGCCGAGCCATCGCTTCAACGGAAACACCGGCTCTCGAAATCTGATCAGCCGCCTGGCGAGCCAGGCGCTCGGCATCTCTCAGATGCTGCTGTGTGATGTCGTCTGGCGTTGCAGCCAGCGGGACGAATTCGGCCGCCGACGGGACGTACGGCCGAACCACGGAAAGTACGCGGACGGTGCTGGGTTTCGGCCACGGGCGCCGGGTGATTTCATCGATTGCATCTTGCGACGGAGGCGAGCCATCCACGGCAACGAGAATATTCATCGTGTCAGACCTTGACCTCCGACTGACAGCGCCCGCGGGCGCCTGCGCCCTTACGATCGCGCTGACGCCGGGACGGTGGAGGCCGTGCGAACGGGGACGCGCCACGGCCATGGCTCCGGGTGCGCGGCCGCCAGTAAGCTGGCGCCAACGAGAGCCATGTTCTTCGTGAAGTTCACCATCTCCTGCATACGCGATTGCGGCTCTTGCTCCTTCCAGAACGCATGCATTTGCGGGGACACACCGAGCAGAAACGTCGAAATCAGACCCGCCCCGACCTTCGGCCAGATCCCCGCGATGACGCTCAGACCGCCCGCGACGATCAGCACACCGGAGGCGGCCACGGCGACCGCTGGTGCCGGAACGCCCTTGCTCCCCGCGTACTCGACAAGCATTTGCCGATTCACGAAGTGATTGATGCCGTTGTAGAGAAAATACCCGCCCAAGATCGCCCGGCCGGCCAGCAGCGCTGGCGTTTCGAGGTTTTCAGGAGCGATCCGAATGCTGCGGCGCTGGAGTTCAGGATGACCCAACTCAGCCGGCGTGCGAACGACCGGTTTGCCAGGAGGAGCCGGCCCCGTGGCCGGATAGATACCAGAGCCGCGCACATCTTCGATCAGTCGTGTGAGGTTCTCAGCCATGGGTCACCGCTTCGCTTTACCCTTGATTTCCCGCATTCTCCCCTCGAGCTTCGTCGCGATTCACAGGTCCCTCTCCACGATCACCGGAGCACACCGCGTGCCGACATGATCCCGCGCAGCAGCCGAGCGAAACATTCCTGTTCAGGACGCCGAGGCGCGGGCTCAGGCTGTGGCGGTTGAGGCATCAGGAGCGTCATCCTGGCAGCTGATGTGCATCGCCGCGCCAGTGTTCGCTCAGAAGGTTCAGGTTGAAGACACATGCCCGGCACACGGTCACGCCGCACCTCGTCGAACTCGAGCCCGCGGCCGAAATCACGCCGATCTGGTGGCGGCCGGAAAACCGGGGCGCGCCGCTGGTCGCGCCAGGTGGCACAACGGAGCGACGCGCTCGATCTTCAACGTGGCGTCTTCACCTCAAATGACCCGCGACGGATCGCGCGATCGCTGAAGCGGTCCGCCGAGCGGAGCACGCGTCGCAAGGCGAAGCCGTTTCAGTCCGCAATGTCGATGCTCAACCTGTACATCAACCGCGCCGGGCGGACCCTGCCCACAAGCAGGCGACGTCTGCTCGAGCGCGCGAAACACGAACTGCGAGTCGCGTACGGGAGAACCGATTGATGCACGATCATCGCTGACGCGGCTGCGTCGGAACCACCAGGTGGCTGTAGCGAACGGCAACACCTCAGCCAGACGTGCCACGGATTCCCATTCGGGCGCGCGGCTTGCTGCTTTGCACAGTTGCACACAACACGGAGGGTGTTTCGGTAAGGCAGGACGGAACAGATGAGGCGCCGCCGGACACCAACGCGCCGCCACCGCGCTCCAGGGTTTCTGAAGCTCGGGCGCGCGATACTCGGCCTTGCCGCGCTCGCGGGCATCGCGACCGCGATTGTCATCCGCGACCGCCATCGCGAGACGCGAGCGGCTGCCGGGAGCAAAGGTGATACCTGGGACCTCGTTGACGACTTCACGCAGGCGGCGGCGGGCGCGTTGCCCGACGAAAGCGTCACCTTCGACAGCCATTCAGGCGGGTCTCCGGCCGGCTAGTCCACTGGACACAGGGGAACCCACGGAGATGGAGCGATGAAAATCACCAGCAGTGCGTTCACAGATAAGGGTGAGATCCCGCGGAAATTCACGTGTGATGGGGACGACATCTCACCGCCAATTGAGTGGAGCGACGTGCCCGCTGATGCAAAGACGGTCGCGCTGATCTGTGACGATCCCGATGCGCCGAAGCAGGACTTCACGCATTGGGTGGTGTTCGACCGGCCGCCGACTGCCCGACCGCTCCCCGAACACCTTCCTGCGGAACCGGAGCTTCCCAATGGAGGGCGCCAGGGAAAGAACGATTTCGGAAAGGTGGGATACGGCGGGCCATGCCCGCCGTCGGGGACGCACCGGTATCGATTCACGCTCTACGCCTTGGATACGGAGCTTGGCGTTCCCCCGTCGTCGTCACGCAAGGACGTAGAGACCGCAATGAAGGGGCACGTGCTCCAGACGGCGCAGTTGACTGCGGTGTACACCCGCGCGACATGAAGGTCGGGCATCGTGGACTGACGAGTGTGAGCATCGTCCGCGTTCTCGTCACGCTTACCGTGATCGGCGTGCTCTACCAGCGCTTAGGCACCAGGCGCCAGCGCCGGCGATACGGACCTCCTGGTCTGCTGATCGACGTGGGCGGCCATCGACTCCACGCGAGCTGTGCCGGCCACGGCGGGCCACTCGTACTGCTCGAATCCGGCATTGCCGCGTCGTCACTCAGTTGGGCCGTGGTGCAGCCAGAAATCGCGACATTCACGCGCGTCTGTGCGTACGATCGCGCCGGCCTCGCCTGGAGCGACCCGCCCTCGTGCCCCAGGACGTTCGGGCGGATTCTCGACGAGCTCGACTCGATCCTCGCCCATGTCGCACCGCACGAACGATACGTGCTCGTAGGGCACTCGTTCGGGAGCTTCGTCGTACGCGCCTGCGCGGCGCGGCACCCCGATCGGATCGCCGCCATCGTGCTCGTCGATCCCGCGACGGAGTGGCTCACTACTACTCCTGATCGCGCCCGCCTCCTGTGGGGTGGCCGACACTTGTCGCGAGTGGGGGCGCTGCTTGCGCACATTGGGGTTGTACGCGCGTGCCTTGCCCTTCTGACTGGTGGCGCGCCCGGCGCGCCCCGGCGCTTCGTGAGGGTGTTCGGCCCCACCGCGGCACGAACGCTCGAGCGGCTGGTCGGGGAGGTCCGGAAACTCCCTCCACACGTGCACCCGGTCGTGCAGGCGCTCTGGTGTCAGCCGAAGTGCTTTCACGCCATGGCCGATCACCTCCTGGCGCTCGAACGTGACGGCGCGTTGATGTCCACGATGATCCCTCCCCCCCACGTACCGGTCGTGGTGATCTCGAGCGGCGATCAGCCCACCGAGAGGCTTGCCGCGCACCGGATGCTCGCTGAGGCCTCCGCCGAGGGACGCCATGTCGTCGCCGCGCGAAGCGCGCATTGGGTCCAGTTCGATCAGCCAGAACTGATCGTGGAGATCGTGCGAGAACTGGTCGGGTCGGCACGGGCAGCCGCACCGTCAGCGGCCGCGGAGAGGCACTGACACTAGTCCGCCGGCGGTGCCGGTTACACCTTCCACTCAACCGGGATCCGGGGATCGGGCAGGTAGGCGCAGTAGGTACCGGTGCGAATGGCCCGTTCGAGATGCACCCCGAGCGCAGGATGGCAGGCACGGATTCGCGCCATGGCGTGCCGGACCGCGCGGGTCACGCTGGCTCTCGCGCGCTCGGCCGCGGATCCGGCGCGTCGATCACGCCCGCCGAGGCCAACCGCGCGCGACAGCTCGCGGGCGAGGAAGTCGCGTTCGGCCGTTGCCTGCGCGATCCGCGAGGTGTCCCCGGCGGCTCGCGCCTCCTCCAGATCGTCGTCGATCTCGGTGAGCCGCCTGCGGTACGTCTCCTTCCCCCGTGCATCGAGCAGCTCGCCCGCATCACCGCCATCCCGGAATGATGCGCCTGGTTCCAGGGTCACGAGATCAACGACGTGAAACTCGCGGCCAGGCTCGGCGAGCAGCCGTGCCAGGTAGCGAACGCCCTTCATGTCCCGCAGCCGTACGGTGTGTCCGTCGAAAACCACCGACCAGTACTCGCCTTCGCGCCGGAAGGTGTTTCCGGCATCGTTGTGCATACCGGAGACCACAGGCGCCGGGGACCCGGTGAGTTCGTTTCGGGGTATCCCGCCGAGGGCGTCTGCCGCACTGGCCGCCTGCGATGCCGCGCCGATACGCTCGAATGCGGCGTGGGCCGCCCGGAACTCGAGAACGGCGGGCGCCTCGTTTCCCTCGGCGCGGTGGGCCAGGGCGAGCCCCATTCGCCCGCGGGCGGTCTCGTAAGGCGCGCCGATTTCCCCCCATTGATGGACGGCGGCTTCGAAGTCACGGCGGGCCCCAGCGGTCTCGCCCGCCGCCAGCCGGACCTGTCCCTGCGCGAACAGCGCGCCGGCGGCGAGCGCCTTGCTCTCGAAGACGGCGGCGATGCGCGTGAGCTCGCCGGCCGCCAGACGCGCCCGGTCGATATTCCCGGCGGCGATCTCGATCTCCACCTGCGCCTCGAGGAGCGGCGCGCGGCGGAGGGCCGAATTGGGCGGCAGCTCCTTCGATGGAACGTTCGAAGGATGATCGAGGGCTCCTCGAATCAACGCCGCCGCCAGCGGCACATCTCCCTGCGCCAGACGCACCAGGGCGAGCCCGGGTTGCGGATCCCACCCCGCCTCGTGGGCCGCCACGAACGATTCCTCCGCGCCCCGGAGATCGCCCCTGCGGAGGCGAATGCGACCCAGTTCGGTCAGCGGCCACCCGAATTCCCGCCGCAGGTACGGGCGCAGCTCTTCGCAGGCGCCCAGTGCTTCGTGCTCGGCCTCGAGGCAGGACCCACGGAGCCGGAGGATCTCGGCGCGATGCACGCGGCAGCGTCCGTGGATGCTGCCGACGGGCTGCCCCTGGCACCACCGCTCCATCGCCTGCGTCCACTCCTCGGCGAGGTCGTACTGCGCGAGCGCCTGAAGGGCGCACACCACTTCGCAGTAGACCACCCCGGTGGAGAGCGGATCGAGCTCACCCGACATCGTCGCCACCGCCGCTTCGTTGAGCAGATCCAGCCCGCGGGCGACCTCCCCTTCCAGGATCACGCAGCGCGCCTCCGCGACGCGGCCGAGGGCCGCCGCGGCGGGATCGCGTCCTGTTCCCACGTCGATCGCGCGGACGGCCCACTCGCGAGCGCGAGCGAAGTCGCCCGACAGCAGCCGTTCGTAGCTCCGCACGACCGCGAGCCACGCGTGAACCGGCGTGTCGTGCTGCCCCTCGAGGAGCCGCTCCGCCCGCTGCGCCCATCCACGAATCGGGGCCAGGAGCGCGGTATCGAACAGCAGATGGAGGGCGACGCGGACCGCCGCCCCGGCCGCCACGAGCGGGTTGCCCGCGCGCAACCCCTCTGCGTGGACCCGCTCCCAGGCTTCGATCGTGGCGTCGACGTGACCCGCCGCATACGCACAGCCGGCCAGCAGAGTGAGATCCTGCCGATCCAGAACCTGGCTCGCGTCTGCCTCGACGAACAGCGCGTAGGCCTGTGCCCACTCGCCGCGGGCGGCGGCGTCGTGCGCGCGTTTCAGGAGCGGGGCCTCGGTCACGTGATGCATGGAGGATCAGTGATTGTAACGACGGATGTTCCCACCGTAACACCTTTGGTTACGCCTTCTGTTTGGATGGGCTTTCTGTCCCGTCGCTTCATCGGAGGCACTTCATGACAGGATCGGGTACGGTCCGGGCAAACGGGCAGGAGCTGTACTTCGAGATCCACGGCAGGGGAGCTCCGCTCGTGCTCGTCATGGGCATCGGCTACGACGCCACGCTGTGGACGCTCGCGCAGGTACCGGCGCTATCCCAGGCGTTCCAGGTGGTGATCTTCGACAACCGCGACGCGGGCCGCAGTTCGACCGCCACGGGCCCGTACACCATCGACGACATGGCCGATGACGTCGCTGCGCTGATGGACGGGCTGAGCATCGAGTGCGCCCACCTGCTCGGGCTCTCGATGGGCGGCATGATCGCGCAGGCGTTCGCCCTGCGGCATGCGAGTCGCCTGGACCGGCTGGTGCTGACCGGCTGTGGCGCGGCCCCCGCACGGGCCGCCTTCGATCCGATCCGTACATGGAACTGGGTGAAGGCCACCGACAAGACTGGCGAGGTGTTCGCCTGCCAGCAGTTCACCTGGCTCTTCTCGACGGCCTTCCTGCGCAACAGGGAGGCGGTGCAGCAGACGATCGACTTCCTGACCAGTAACCCCCATCCGGTTGGCCCGGAGGCCTACAACCGCCAGGCGCAGGCGTACCTCGCGTACGACGGGCTCGACCGGCTCGCCGCGATCGCGTCGCCGACGCTGGTGATTGCCGGGGAGCAGGACCTGCTGACGCCGCCGTGGATCTGCCGCGAGGTCGCCGAGAGGATTCCCGGGTCACAATTCGAGATCATCACCGGCGACGGGTCGTCACATGTTGTTCCGATCGAGCGTCCGCACGATTTCAACCGTCTGGTGACGGCGTTCCTCCAGGCGTCGGAGCCGGGAGACGTCGCGGGCACCCGCATCGCAAACCGAGCTGAAAAGGGCTTGCCGCGCGAATTCACCGGTCGGTGAGGCGCGGGCGGAACCGCTGGTGCGCCGCATTTTGCATGCGCTGCCGCATGCACTTCATTCCACGAATCGGTCTGGCGGTGACGCTCGTCAGCTCGCTCCTTGCGGTCCCCGCCCGGGCGCAGGAGCTCATGCCGGCGAGCACCGCCGGGTGGTCCGGCTTCTCGCCGCGAGCGGAGACGGCCCCCGGCCTGCTCGCTTCCGCAGGCGCAGCCGGATACAGCCTGGAGATTCAGGGCAACGGCGTACCGAACGTGTACGGCGGATGGCGGACCCGCATTCAGGGGCTGGTCGGCGGCAACTACTATCGGTTCAGGGCACGAGCTCTGCCGGTCGCCATCGAATCGCCGAGGGAATCGGTCACGATCCTCCTGCGCTGGCGCGGAGCCTTCGGCGACGAGGTCGCTCCCGATTACGTCTGGCAGTACCGCCTCCAGCCGGACGATACGCTGCTGTTCGACCGGATCATCCAGGCCCCCCCGGGGACGACGGCCGTTGACGTCGAGCTCGTGCTGCAATGGGCGCCGGATGGACGCGTCCGCTTCGACGCGCTCAGCTTCATGCCGGCCGCGGCACCCGCGTCCCGCCCGGTCAAGGTTGCGGCTGTGTACTTCCGTCCCTCGGGGACGAGCAGCGGGTTGGAATCCGTCCAACGGGCCGCGCAGTACGGCGAGGAAGTCGCCGCCGCGCACCGCCCCGACGTCATGGTCTTCGGCGAGATGCTAAACGTGATCGGCGCGCCTGGCACCTTCGACGCCAAAGCGGAGGCGGTGCCCGGGCCGAGCACGGATGTCATGGCGGGCGTCGCTCGCGCCTACAGTGTCAACGTCGTGTTCGGAATACTCGAGCGGCACGACCGCTTTCTTTACAACACTGCCGTTCTCCTCGACCGGAGCGGAAATCTCGTTGGTAAGTACCGGAAAGTGCAGCTCCCGTTATCGGAAGTGTCGGCCGGCGTGACCCCCGGCGACAACGTCCCGGTCTTCGAGGCCGATTTCGGCCGGGTGGCGCTGCTGATTTGCCAGGACACGTCGTTCCCTGAACCGACGCGGGAAGCGGCGATTCAGGGCGCCGAGATGCTCCTCGTGCCGATCTGGGGCGGCAAGCAGTCGGTCGTGCACGCGCGTGCGATCGAGCATTCGATGTACGTGGCGGCCTCGGGCTACGACTACGCCAGCGAGGTTGTCGATCCGCTCGGGACCGTGCTCGACGCGGTCAAGACGCTCGGGCAGGCCGGGGTCGCTGTCGCGACCATCGACCTCAGCCGGCGATTCCGGGAGGACTGGAGTGGCGACTGGCGCGACACCTCCAGCAAGCAGCGCCGCACCGCACCCTACAAGGCCGACGCGAACGCGCCGCCGGGTGGAGATCCGCCGCCTCCTCCGCCATCCGACACTACGGCACCGGTCGTGTCGCTGACCGCACCCGCATCCGGCGCGACGGTGTCGGGTGTCGTAACCGTCGCCGCCAGCGCGTCCGACAACGTCGGCGTGACCGCCGTCCGCTTCGCGCTCGACGGCGCACCGCTCGGCGCTGACGATGCCACGGCGCCGTACTCGATTTCGTGGGACAGCAAGACGACCTCAGACGGTGCGCACACGCTGACGGCAACCGCGTCCGACGCCGCCGGCAACACGGCGTCATCCTCGATCACGGTGAACGTCGCGAATGCGACGACGCCGCCGGGTTCGACCCCGTTCACCGGCACGCCGGTGGCGCTCCCGGGACGGATCGAAGCGGAGAACTTCGACAACGGCGGCGCCAACGTCGCGTACTTCGACACCACCGCGGGCAACCGCGGCGGCGTGTATCGAGAGACCGACGTGGACCTCGAAGCCACAAGTGATACCGGCGGCGGATACAACGTCGCCAAGATCCGCGCCAGCGAGTGGGTGAAGTACTCGGTGAACGTGCCGACGGCCGGCACCTATACGCTTCGCGTGCGCGTCGCCGCCGCGGGGGCGGGCGGACGTTTCCACGTCGAGAGCGATGGGGTCGACCGGACCGGGCCCCTCACCGTCCCCGACACCGGCGGGTGGCAGGTCTGGACCACGATTACCGCGCCGATGACCCTGGCGGCCGGGCAGCAGGTGCTCCGGGTGGTGATCGATGCTGAAAGTTCGACCGGGATATTCGGCAATATCAACTGGCTGGAGGTGGCCGCCACCGCCAGTGGATCCACGCCCTTCACCGGCACGCCGGTGTCGCTCCCTGGCCGGATCGAGGCGGAAGGGTTTGACAACGGCGGCGCCGACGTCGCGTACCGCGACACCACTGCAGGGAACGAGGGGGGAGCGTACCGGCAGACGGATGTCGATATCGAACCCGCCTCTGACAGCGGCGGGGGATACAACGTCGGGTGGATGCGCGCCGGCGAGTGGTTGAACTACTCGGTGAACGTCGCGACGCCCGGCACCTACACCCTTCGCGTGCGGGTCGCCGCCGAGGGCGCGGGCGGCCGCTTCCACATCGACAGCAACGGCGTCGATCGGACCGGACCTGTCACCATCCCGAACACCGGTGGCTGGCAGGTCTGGACGACGATCACCGCAACGATCAGCCTCCCGGCCGGGCAGCAGGTGCTCCGGTTGGTCGTTGACGCCGAGAGCACCAGCGGCATTTTCGGGAACATCAACTGGTTCGAGCTGGCCGCGAGCAGTTCGATGGCCAGCTCGCCTCAGCCGGGCGGGTAATCGCCGGAACGGGTGGGCACGAGGCGAGCTACCGCTCCGCCATCACCAGCGCCGTCTGCGCATCCAACTCGCGCCCGCCGACGCTCAGTACCACCCGGTACTGACCCGGCGGCACGGTCGCCAGCACGGTGTTCTCCGCCGCCGCCGGGAATTGCGGTGAACCGCTCCCACCGGCGCCACCCCGTCCACCGCCAAAACCGCCGCGGCCACGGCCGCCACGCCCACGGGCGGCCGCCTGCTCCGCCTCGGTCATCGCCCGCGCCGACTGCATCGTCCACCGCACCGTGTTGAGCCCGGCATTGCCCGGCGCCGGGGTTTCCGCGATCAGCCGCGCGCCGTCGTACACACGGACCGTCGCGCCGGTGGCCGCCGACTTCAGGTAGTAGTTGATGTGTACCCCGGGCTGGCGGCTCTGCCCGTTGTAGTTGAGCGACGCCGTCACCGGCCGCAGCCCGGTCACGTGCTGCACGGTGGGCACGATTGGCGCCAGGTGCCCGTCGCCCGAGAGCGCAGCCGGTGTCAGCCCCTGCAAGCCCGAGACGTCGGCGATGAAGATGCCGCGCCCGTGGGTGCCGACGATGAGCTCTTGTTCACGAGGATGGATCGCGAGGTCGTGCACCGGGTTGGTCGTGATCCCGTTCTTCATGCGGTGCCAGGCCTTGCCGCCGTCGAGCGAGGCGTGGACGCCGAAGTCGGTGCCGACGAAGAGCAGGCCCGGATGTGTGCGATCCTCGCGGACCACGTTGATCGCTTCGTTCGGCAGGTTGCCCGCGATCGACGTCCACGTCGCACCATAGTCGGTGGTCTTCCACACGAACGGCTTGAAGTCGTCGTGCCGGTAGCCGGTCACGGTGACGTACGCGGCCGCCGCCTCATGATGCGACGCAATTACGCGGCTCACCCAGTAGCCGGGGTGCCCCGGGATCTTGTCGGCGACATTGGTCCACGTCTTCCCACCATCCCGCGTGACCTGCACGTTCCCGTCGTCGGTGCCCGCCCACATGACGCCGGCCACGATCGGCGACTCGTCGATCGTCGTGATGGTCGCGTACTGGATGTTGCCCGAACCGTTCCGTCGCTCGGGCAGGTTCTTCGTCAGGTCCGGGCTGATCTCCGTCCACGTATCGCCCCGGTTGGCGGAGCGGAGCAGCACGTTCGCCGCGTGATACACCACTTCCGGATTGTGGGGCGACAGAAGGATCGGCGAGCTCCAGTTCCAGCGCAGCGGCTCCTGCCCTTGCGGACGGGAATAGCGGATCGACCGCGACTGCCCGGTCTGCTGGTCCATGCGCTGGATGTTGCCGAACTGACTCTCGTTGTACAGCCAGCGCGAGTCGGTCGGGTCCACGACGTTGTAGAAGCCGTCGCCGCCGCCGACCCGGTACCAGGCCTCGAACGGGATCGACCCGCCCCCCTTCATGGTGCTCGGCCCGCGCTGGGAGCCGTTGTCCTGCAGCCCGCCGTACACGTTGTACGGCCGCTCCATGTCGTAGCCGATGGCGTAGAACTGGGCGAGCGGCTTGTTGTCGGGGCTGAGCCAGGTGCGCCCGCGATCGAAGGACACCCCCATCCCGTGGTCGTGCCCGAGGATCAGGTGATCGCTGTCGGCCGGATTGATCCACATCGCGTGGTTGTCGCCGCCGAATCCGAACGGTGATGACCAGGTCTTGCCGCCATCAGTTGTGTGCGTCACGCCGACGCTCAGCAGGTAGACGTGCTCCCTGTCGTTGGGGTCCACGCGGACCTGGCCGTACCAGTAGGGTGGGTTGCCGCCGGTCCAGCCCCCGCGACCGCCGCGGCCACCTCCCTGTGCGGGTGCGGCGCCGCGGCCGCCTTGCGCCGGCGCTTCGCCACGCTCGCCTGATTGTTCGGCTGGCGTGGTTGGCGCCACTGGAGGCGCGACCTTGCGCCAGGTCGCGCCTGCATCATCCGATCGATATAGCTCGTCGCCGATGGAGCCGTCGCCGAAACCCTGCGCCAGGCGCTTGCGCCGCTCCTCGGGCGAGACCTTCGGATCGCGGGCATTCGCGTTCTCGATCACCGCGTAGACCGTCTTCGGCGCATTCCGCGCGATCGAGATCCCGATGCGTCCGATCATGCCGGTCGGGAGACCGGTCGTCAGCTGGCGCCAGGTGACACCGCCATCGGTGGACTTGAAGATGGCGCTGCCCGGGCCCCCCTCGCCGAACGTCCACGGCTTGCGGACCTTGTCGTAGGTCGAGGCGTAGAGCGTGTTGGGGTTGGAGGGATCCATCGCGATGTCGATCGCGCCGATCGGGCGGCCATCGACCTTGTGGTCGAGCGTCTTCGTCCACGTGCTCCCGCCGTCGGTGGAGCGATAGAGGCCGCGGTCCGGGTTCTCGCTGTAGAGCCGCCCGCTCGCGGCGACGAGCACGACGTCCGGATTCTTCGGGTGGACGACGATCCGCCCGATGCGTCCCGCATTCGGCAGGCCGGCTTTCGTCCATTTCTGGCCGCCGTCCACCGACTTGTACACGCCGTTGCCGTCGTACGTGGATCGTGAGTTGTTCGCCTCGCCCGTGCCCAGATAGATCACGTCCGGACGGCTCGGCGCCAGCGCCACCGCGCCGAGCGCGAAGTCGGGCTGGCCGTCGAACACCGGCGTGAAGCTGATCCCGTTGTTGACCGTCTTCCACAACCCGCCCGTCGCCGTGGCCGCGTAGAAGACGCGCGGGTTGGTCTCGACCACCGCGAAGTCCACGTAGCGCCCGCCCTGGCGCGTCGGACCGATCTCGCGGAAGCGGACCGCATCCACGATCTGGCCGCCCGGTTGGCCGGCCTGGGCGCCAGATTGGGCGGGGATGGGTACGACCGTCGCGGCAAGCAGTGCGAGGATCAGCGACAGGCCGAGCGTGAACCGCTGGCGAACGTGCATCGTATGAGCTCCCTCTGGAGATGGAAAGGACCGGATCAGCGGTCCAATCCTAATACAAGCGCGCCAGCGTCCGCATGAGCGGGATGCAGAAAACGTCTATCGTCGATTCCAGCCCTCTCGATATCCGCGTCTGAAGCCTTCGCGATATCCCGATTGGTATTCCGCCCGAGCACCCATACTCGGCTGGTAGCCGGAGTCGGCCTGCTCGAGCTCCCGCTGCCCCTCGAGGTCCCACCCCTGGTTGCGGTCGCGGTCTTCACGCCCCGCCTGGCGGCCTTCGGTCAGCCCCCGATCGTATCCCAGCCGATACGCGGCACTGCGGTTGGAGGCGACGGCGGCGAACTCGTCGCGGCTCAGACGGCCGTCGCGGTTGCCGTCACGCACGTCGAAGCTCGCCGCCGACCAGCGCCACTCGGCGCGGGTGATCGTGCCGTCGTTGTTGATGTCGATGGCCTCGAACAGGTCGGTGGGCGCCTCGGTGCCCGCGGCCTCGGCGCGGGTCAGCACCCCGTTCCGGTCGCGATCGAGCGCGTCGAAGCGCGCGCGCGTCCCGTGCCACTCCGCACGGCTGACACGGCCGTCGTTGTTGACGTCGAGATTCTCGAACCGGTCGCCGGCGTCGTCGTCGATGCCGGCAGTGCCGACGAACTCCGCCTGCGAGATCGCGTTGTCGCCGTTGTGGTCTATCCGCCGGAAGGTCTCGCGGTCGTAATACCACTCGGCGGCCGTCAGACGGCCGTTGCGATCGCGATCCAGTTCGCGGAAGTGGTCGACCGTCCAGTCATCGATCTGCTGTTCGTTCCATGGCGACTCGAGATCGCGGGTGTCTCGCTGGCCTCGGCCAGGACGCCGGGCACCGATCTGGAGTTCGACGCCCGACAGGATCCCGTCGCCGTTCCAGTCGTGCACCTCGAACGACCGCGCGCTGCCTCGCCACTCCGCGCGGGTGATGACCCGGTCGTTGTTGGTGTCCATCGCCTGGAACCGGATCTCGGCCTGGTTCTGACCCCGGCCACGCCCGCGCCCCTGAGCGTCGAGGTCGCCGCCGATCAGGCTGGTGATTCCCAGCGTCACAACAATTGCCGACGTTCGTGCCATCGCCTCGCTCCTTTCCGTAAGCCGTAGGGAAAGAGGAGTGCAAGGCCGGCACCAACGCCCCAAGGATGAGTCCCCTTTATTGCCGCTTGAGGAAAACGCTTCGCGCGCGCACCTCGCCGCCCGCGCTGATCGTCGTCTGCAGCGATCCATCAGGCAAGCGCGAGTACCGAACGAGCTTCGGGTAATCGTGCGAGGGGTTCTCGAACGTCGCGCTGTCGGGCGTGATGCTCGTGAGCATGAAATAGGTGGCGGGGGATCGTCCATTCGGCATCGCCGTGTACGCCAGGGTGCCCTCGCGCTCGACGATGCAGAGAAACTCGAAGCTGGCCATCTGCTGCCCGCTCAGCGTGCGCCCGATCGCAAGCATCGCGCCCGAGGCCGGCGGAGTCCAGCGTTCTTCGACGGTCGTGGCGGTTCCGCTCGAGCCGATCCATGTGCCCGCGATCCAGGCGGCCTGCGCGATCGTGGCCGGTGCGGCCTTGACGCTGGGCAGGACCACCGGCGGCGTGCCCGGGGGGAGCGCCTCGTTCGACCGCTTGTAGACGGTGGCGACCGGTCGCGGCTGCCCCTGCTGCACCATCTGGCCGTGCACGACCAGCCGGTCGGGGCCGTCCGGGCGCAACAAGTACTTGATGTTCGACACCCGGGACTGACCGCCTCCCGGCGGCACCATCCCGACCAGCGTGTAGGCGAGCCCCGTGCCTTCGACGGCGATCTTCTCGATGCGCTCCGAGTCCCCTTGGCACAGGCGGCCCGGTACGCGCCATCGCAACTCGGTGCCGTCGAGCGGCAGCGTCAACGGGAATGCGCCGTCGCGCCCCACGCGCGTCACCGTGACTTCGGCGGCGTCCTGCTTGATGCCGAAGCGGGTGCCGAAGACAGGACTCGGCGCAGCCGGGACCCCCTGTGGCGCCTCGGTCGTGGCGATCCAGATCCCCGAGAGGTCGGGGCGCTCCTGCGCGGCCAACGAGGCCAGAACACAGACAACGGACGTCGAGCAGACGGCGAAATTGAGGCGCATGGC
Source organism: Vicinamibacterales bacterium (assembly GCA_035250005.1). Taxonomy (GTDB): domain Bacteria; phylum Acidobacteriota; class Vicinamibacteria; order Vicinamibacterales; family 2-12-FULL-66-21; genus JACDCA01. The sequence goes on from DATFFM010000104.1 coordinate 48,676, forward strand.
CGGCACTGTAGTCCACGGAGCCTGGCGCGGCCTTGAACAAATGCGACGGTGGCGCCACCAAAACGTAAGCAGCGTAACGAACCGGCTCACATTGTCGCTGGTGTCATTTCAAGTCCGCCAAAGGCGGCTTACGGACCTTAGATTACGGAACTCTAATCCCATCACCAGTTTGCGATGATCCATCCCAACGGATGGGCTTCTGGCACACCCGTTGCCCTTCAGGTTCCCGTTCCGCAACCAACCGGAGCCTTACAGGAGCCATTTTGATGAGAAAGCATTGTTTTTCCGCCGTCGCCGCGTCGGTCATGATTCTGACGCTCACCTCGGCCGGCTACGCCCAGCAGTCCGTGACGCTGCCGGACACGAGCCAGCAGACCACGCTGACCGCAACAGTCAGCGAGCAGGCTCGCGTGACAGTTCCGTCAGGGGTGGCTTTTACGGTGAATAACGTCAATGCGAGCACCGCCGCGGGCGCCGCGTCGGTCACCGTCGACAGCATCGTTCTTGCAACGGACACGAAACAACTCCAGGTCTCCCTGCAGGCAAACGCGGCGGCATTCACGCCGCCGGCCGTCGGCGCCACGACCTGGGCCGCCGGTGACGTGAGCTGGAACGCCGCGACGTGGACGAACGCGACCGGCGCGGCCGGCACGTTGAGCAGTGCGGCTTACACCACCGTGGCCACCTGCACGGCTGACGCGGCGGCCTGTTCGACGACCGGCCTCGTGTTCACGCTGGGGGCAAAGGGGACGGTTCAGCGCGCCGGCGATCACACGCTCGTCGTGACGTGGAAGTTCGAGAGCATCGGCTCATAGGGCAGTTGTCGGGATGCGGGACGGCCAGGGCCCGGACAACTCGTAACGCTGTCCGGGCGCCGGCCATCGGCCGATAGGTTCCTCGACCCACAAAGGAACATACGGTCCGTTCGGTGCTCGGATCTGCACGGAACTGCATCGTGAAGCTGTGACAAGGGGAACTTCAGTGCACTCTGCTCTGCAACACGCCGTCGTCGCCGCCGGCGTGTTTCTGTTGTCAGGGGTCGAGGTTCTGGCCCAGACGACAGTCACGATGCCCGACACCAGCCAGACGACGACGGTGTCGGCATCCGTCAGCGAGCAGGCGAGGATTACCGTACCGGCGGGGATTGCGTTCAACGTGACGAACGTCGGATCGATCACCGTTGCCAACGCGGCGACGCTGACCGTCGATCAGATCGTGCTGTCGTCGGCAACGAAGCAGCTCCGGCTGTCGCTTCAGGCGGCCACCGGGTCGTTCGCGCCGCCCGTAGTCGGTGCGACGACGTGGGCAGCCGGCGACGTGTCGTGGAACGCCGCGTCGTGGACGGCCGCGACGGGTGCGAGCGGCACGTTGAGCAGCTCGGTCTACAGCACGGTCGCGACCTGCAACGCGGGGGCGACGACCTGCTCGACAACCGGTTTGACGTTTTCGCTGGCGGCGAAGCCGACGGTCCAGCGCTCGGGTACGCACACGCTCGTGGTCATGTGGAAGGTAGAAAGCATCGGGTCCTGAATCAGATGAGAGACGTGACGATCGCTCGCTTGATGTGCTTTGCAGGCCTGCTGTGCCTCGCGGCGCCGGCGGCTGCCCAGGCGCCGGGCGGGCTCTCGTTTCAGGCGACGCTCGACTCGATCAAGATCGACACCCAGCCGCAGCGGGTGATCACCCGGCAGTTCAAGCTTACGCTCGACGAGAACCAGCGTGAGACCCGCTTCAGGGCCCATGTCGAGGATTGGTGGCGCAGCGAGGACGGCACCCGCTCGTTTTATGACGAGCCCGGGAAGCTCCGTCACTCCTGCGGCCGCTGGGTCTCGCTGAACCCGGTGGAGTCTTCGGTGAAGCCCGGGGAAACGCTGGTCATCAGGATCACGGTCGCCGTGCCGACCGAAATGGCGTCGGGCGGCTACTGGTGCGCACTGACGGTTGACGAGATTCCCGATCCCCAGGCCGCCCAGTCCGGTGTCGGCGTCCGGTTCGTCGCCTCGGTTTCGACCGGGATCTTTGTCAACGTCGGCACGATCGAGCGTTCGGCGCGCATTCTCGATCTGCAGGTGGCCGCGGATCAGGCGTTCGTGAAGCTGCGAAACGAAGGCAACGCGCCGGTCGGCATCGACGGCCGTCTGGAGTTCTACGCCCCTGGCGCATCGACACCGACGGCCACGGTCGTCGTGCCGCGAGGCACGCTCCTGACGGAGCCCTCGGTCGATGGCACGCTGACCTGCCGGTTGCCGGCCGCCTCCGAGCTGCCGTCCGGCCGCTACCGGGTTCGCGCGATCCTTGACTACGGAGCGCCGCACTTCATCGGCGCCGAGCGCGAGATTGAGATCACCCGTGCCGCCCCGCCCATCCCTCTCCGCTGACCGGCGGGTGCTCTGCGTCGCGACGGTGCTCGCACTGGCGGCCGCCGTGCCGACCTTTGCTCAGAGCACCACCAGCGCGAGCTCGCTGCTTCTTGACACGCAGGTGCACGGTCCCTTGCGCACGTTCACGCTCGAGAAGCCGGTCGATCTGCTGGCACGCAATCCCGCCCGCGATGTCGTCGTGTCGCCGCCCAAGGCGCCCAACGCGACGGAATCGCTCCGCACGATGGTCGGTGTGGGTTACGTGCAGGGCGCGGACTGGGGTACGGAGCTGCTGGCGAGCGGCGCGGTCGCGGGTGCGCAGGTGCAGCTCAACACGCTGGTCACCAGCGGCCGTGAAGGCCTGGTATTCGACCACGGCTCGGTCTCGGTCTTCCATCCCGACGCCCGGTGGCGCGTCGAGGCGGGTGACGTGTTCTCGCACCTGCGCGGCGCCAGCGCCGGCGGCCGCGTGTCGTGGATGGCAGCCGGGAACCGGCGTCCCGCGATCGCGCTCTACGGTCCGAGGCGGGGCATGCCGGACCGCGGCACGGTGGTGACATACCGCGATCAGATCCAGCTGCGCGGCCAGACACTGCTCGACGCGGAAGTGGCGACGGACAGGTCCTACCTGCTGAGAAGCCGTTTCGCGGTCTCGCGCCTCGAGCTCGAAACGTTCTACCGCTCGCAGCGGTCGCCGGTGACGACCCGCGACGGCAGCGTGTCGGGAGGTCTGACGCTCTGGCGAGGCCTGTCACTGACCGGCGGACTCTTTCAGTCCGTCCAGCCCGGTGATCGCAGCGAATGGCGGATGCTCGCGCTTCGCCTGCCAGTCGCCCGCTTTCTCGATCTCACGCTCGAGCGCGCGTTCTCCGGGACGCGAGAAACGGCTCAGACGACGACGGCTGTGATGGGAAGCCTCGCCGCGGGCGATCTCAGACTGTTCCATCGGCAGCAATACGGCGAGTACGACTTCCTGCGCGGCGGTTTCTCCGGGAGCCTGGAGCGGCAGCAGACCCAGTCCATGACCTCCTACTCGCCGGGGCCGCGTCTGAACCTGACGCTGCAGCTCGCCACCCAGCGCACCGACACGGGCCAGGTGCAGCACTGGGAAGAGCTGCAGACGACATTGAAGGTCACGTCCACGACCACGCTTCGGACGGTGACGGCGGTACCGGACATCCGGAACCGTGAGAGGTTTCAGGCCTACGTCCGGCAGGAATTGCCGCATCGGTTCGCGCTGCAGGCCGACTACGGGCGGGTGTCGGCTTTCCAGTCGATCGCGCACGAGCTGGACCGCTCGCGCTTCAAGCTGATGCTGTTCAAGACGGTCGATATCTCGACCCCCGCTCGCGGCGCCGAGGTGACCGGCCGCGTTCTCGACGATGCAGGGCGCGGCGTCGCCGGCGCGCGCGTCAAGCTGGGGCCTTACAGCGCGGACACGGATGCGGCCGGCGCGTATACCTTCGAACACGTCCCCCGCGGCGAGTTTGAACTTTCCCTGGAGTCGTCTCTTCTGCCGGCCGATTTCGCCTGGGACGGCCGGCTCACGCGGGTGACCGTGACCTCCAGCCGGAGGATGCTGGCGGATCTTCGAGTGACCCCGTTGAACGCGATTCACGGCCGCGTGTACGCCGATCGAAACACGAACGAGCGTTTCGATGCCGGTGAGGCCGTCGCCGGGGCGGTCGTAAAGGTCGGCCAGCGCATCACGGCAACCGATCAGGACGGTGCGTACAGCTTCTACAACCTGTGGCCCGACACCTACGTGATCAGGCTCGAGGGCCTGCCGGCCGAGTTTCAGGCGGGCGCCGAGGCGCAGACAGTGACGCTGCTGGATGGCGCGCCGGTCACCGGCGCAGACTTCCGCGTCGCCCCGAAGGTCAGGCCGATCCTCTGGGGGAACGTCTCGAAATGAGCAGGGTCATCGTCGCGCTCCTGCTGCTGCTGGCCACCGCGACGGCGGCTGCGCCCCAGCCACTGGGTACGGTTCGGGTGGTCGTGCCCGCCACCGTGTTTTTCCAGGTGACCAACGTCAGCGCCGCAACCGACGCGACCGGCGGCGCGTCGATCGTTTCCTTCGACCGCGCCCGGCTGAAGGCCGGGGAGGCCCTTCGAATCAGTGTCAAGGCGGATGGCAACCTGACCGGCCCCGGTGGTCCTGCGATCCCGGCGTCGAACATCTCCTGGACGACGTCGAACGTCGCCAACGGCATCGGGATCAACGGAACCTTGAGCACGGCGACCTACACGCCGGTGTACGAAAGCCAGGTCGCGGTGACGACCGGCCGGGTCGATCTCACCTGGACGCTCTCGGCGCCGGGCGCCAGCGTGCTCGCCGGCACACACCAGGCGCTGCTGCGCTGGAAATTCGAAATCATCCCACCGTAGACGAGGCTCAGGGCGTGATGTCGGCGCGGTAGTCGCCGAGAAACGACATGATCGCCGAGGCCTCCACCATGTCCTTCGCGCGAAAACGGACCGAGTGCGAATCGACCCGTTCGAAGAGCGGCAGGTAGGCGAGCACCTCGGCCGGCATGTAATTCTTGAAGCTGACCTCCACGACAACCGGCGTCTGCACTTTCAGCGGCTTGAACTCCTGCAGACGGCCGAGGGCAGCGCCCGCGCGTTGGCGAATGAGGCCCGCGGCGGCCTGGGGTGTGAGGGTGAGCGCGGAGTGGAATCCCAGGCTGCGCTTGGTCTCGGCCGCCTCGATATTACCGACCGTCTTCCGCACCTCCGCGATCGCCGCGTCGTCGCCCGACATCATCACGACCGGCACGCCGAAGTGGCCGGCAATCGCCGCGTTCCACGATCCTTCCGTGACGTTGACGCCGTTGAGCGCCACCCGCGTGAGATTCGCGCTCGAGAAGGTGTGCGCCCTGACGCCGGTGGCGTTGTTCGTCCCCGCGTGATAGCCGATGAAGATGGCGGCGTCCACGCCATCGCCGATCCCCGCCACCATGCCAAGCCGCCGGGGCCACGAGCGGATCACGCGCACGTCGGCCGGGAACTGCTCGATCAGCAGGTTCTGCCCGTTGCCGTGTGAATCCGCCACGACGATCTCAGTCGCGCCGGCGGCGCGGGCTGCTTCGACGGCCGCGAGCGCCTCACGAGTCATGAACTCGCGGAACCGTCCGTACTCGAACCCTGGCGGGGCGAGCTGCTGTTCGGTCACGACGCCGGCGACCCCCTCCATATCGACCGAGATGTGGACCTTGAGCTTTCGCTGCCGGGCATCGGCCGGCCCACCGGCGGCGGTCGCTCCGGTGACGGTCAGGATCAGCGCGGCGCAGACGGTTTTCTGTAGACGAGTCATCCGCAGATCATACGTTGCCTTTCGTCACGGCGGTGGTCCCGGTCTACGGATGAACGGATCGTTGGATCCATCGTCGTGAATCTTCACTCTGCGCCGGCGGTCCGGCTGTGATGATCGATAACGGACGTTCTCGATCGCATTGTGTTCGGACCTGCCGGCAGTGCATGTGAACCCTCGGCGGATCACCTTCGTCCCGCTCGTGCGTCACACGACTCGGCCCCGGCTCCGCACGCGCCGCGGCGTATGCGTGGCGCACTGGTTGCACCAGCGCCGGGCCAGCGCGGAGACATGCCGTCGCCGCGTGGAATCGACAGGGAGAACCCAGGATGACGATCAGGATATTGATGGCGCGTGCGGCAGTGCTCGCACTGTGCCTGACGGCGCTGGCCGCTCCGGCGTCAGCGCAGGTCTACACGGGGCGCATCGACGTCACCGTGAGCGACGCGACCGGGGGCGTGCTCCCGGGCGTTGCCGTGACGATCACCGGGCCGCAGAACGTCACGGCGGTGAGCGACGCGCAGGGCGAGGCTCACTTTCTCAACCTCGCGCCCGGCGCCTACACGGTGTCGGCGAAGCTCGACGGATTCAACGAGTACGTCAATCGCAACGTTCCGGTGGCCGCGGGCGCAGGGGTGCCGCTCAAGATCAGCCTTGCGGTGGGGGGCGTATCCACGCAGGTGGACGTCACCGGCGCGACGCCCGTGATCAACCCGAAGAACACCGCCACGACGACGAACATCACTTACGACGAACTGCAGCAGATCCCGTCGGCGCGCGACCCGTGGGTCGTGCTGCAGACGGTCCCCTCGATCGTCGTCGACCGCGTCAACGTGGGCGGGGCCGAGTCGGGGCAGCAGTCGAATTACCAGGCCAAGGGGGCGTCCGGCGGCGACAACACGTGGAGCATCGACGGGATTCCGATCACCGACATGTCGGCGCTCGGCTCCTCCCCCAGCTATTACGACTTCGACATGTTCCAGGAGATTGCGGTCACGACCGGCGGCGCCGACGCGCGCAGCGTGACCCCCGGCGTCGGTCTCAATTTCGTGCTCAAGTCGGGCAGCAACACGCCGCACGGCTCCAGCCGGATCTATTTCGAGAACGAGTCGATGCAGTCCAACAACCTGCCGGCCGACCTCCAGTCGACCCTCGGCGGCACGACCGGCAAGGGCAACCGCATCGACGAGTATCAGGACTACGGCTTCGAGCTGGGCGGCCCGCTGTATCGTGACCGGCTCTGGGCGTGGGGCGCGTTCGGCAAGACCGATGTGACGCTGCTGACGCTGGCGAACACACCCGACCAGACGCAGCTCGAGAACTATTCGTTCAAGGCCACCGGCCAGGCGACGCCGAACCTCCGCGGTTCGTTCACGTACTTCCGAGGCGAGAAGCTGAAGTTCGGCCGTGATGCCAGCCTCACCCGTCCGCCGGCCACGACCTGGAACCAGGGCGGGCCGACAGAAGTGTTCAAGGGGGAAGGGAACCTCATCGTCGGCAACAACCTGTTCCTCACCGGCCGCTACGCGTCCGTGGGCGGTGGATTCTTCCTGACGCCGCAAGGGGGGCTCGACACGAAACTGATCTTCGCCGACGACGAGGGGATCGCCCGCGGCAGCTGGTACGAATACCGCACCGACCGCCCGCAGTCGACCTATGCGATGGACGGGAACTTCTTCCGCGGCCGGCACGAGATCAAGTTCGGCTTCGGCTATCGCACCGCCGACGTGGACTCCACCTTTACCGTGCCGGGTGACGGCATCACGACGACGCACGACGGCTACCCGAACATGGTCGCAGGGGTAACCGCCTGGAACCAGGTGACGGGCACGCAAGGCAAGTACACGAGCGCGTACGTCGGCGATACGATCTCGCTCGACCGTTTGACGGTCAATCTCGCGGTGCGCTGGGACCGTCAGGCCTCTTCGGTGCGAGGTTACGGGCAGGCCGGCAACCCGGTACTGCCGGACCTGCTGCCCGATCTGACAGGCCAGGCGGCCGACGATGCCATCGTGTGGAACTCAATCACCCCGCGAATCGGCGTGACCTACGCGTTGACCGACGACCGCAAGACCATCGGCCGCGCCAGCTACGCGACATTCGCTTCGCAGATGAACGCGGGCCAGGCGGGCTTTTTCTCGACCGTCGGTTCATTCCGCGGCGTCTACTTCTACAACGTGACCGATCTCGACGGCAACGGGGTGGCGGATCCGGCGGAGATCGCCGGGCGGACGTGCACGGCCGCGAGCCCGTCGACCGATTGCAACTGGGGCGGTTTCGACATCGACAATCCGGCCAACGTGTCGAGTCCGAACCACCGGATCGGCGATTACAGCACCCCCTTGACGCACGAGCTCGTGCTCGGCGTGGACCGCGAGCTGTTCACGAACTTCGGCGTGTCGGCCAACTTCACCTGGCGGAAGTTCGTGAACTTCAACTGGCGGCCGGTGCAGGGCGTTCGGTCCGACGACTACGCGCAGCTCGGTGCGGCGACCGGCTCGCACCCGACCATCGGCGCCTTTGACGTGCCGTATTCCGGGGTGGCCGATCCGCCGACGAACCGGACCGCGACGGAATACGTCGATCGCGAGGGGTACTCGCAGCGGTACTGGGGTCTCGAAGTGAGCGCGACCAAGCGGCTGTCAAACCGCTGGATGGCGCGTTTCGGGTTCTCCACGAACGACCATCGCGAGTACTTCGACAGTGCCGAGGCGATCATGGATCCGACGCCGCAGGTGCTGGCTGGCCCGGTGCCGCTCCCGGCGGGTGCCTACCCGAACGTGGACGGTGGCCCGGTGCTCCGACAAACGACCGGCAGCGGCAAGGCCGGCATCTTCATGGTGTCGCCGCGCTACCAGTTCGCCGCGACCGGGCTGTACAACGCGCGGTGGGGGATCAATCTGGCGGCGAACATCGTCAATCGCCAGGGCTACTCGATGCCGTACCAGCTGACCCAGGTCGCCACCGGCGATCCACTCGGGAACCTGAAGACCGTGATCCTCGTGGATGACGTCGGCGACCACCGGCTGCCGTCGGTGACCTCGCTCGACCTCCGGCTCGGGAAGGAGTTCACGTACAACCGCCTGCGCCTGAACCTCGATTTCGACGTGTTCAACGCCCTGAACTCGAGCACGGTCCTGGGCCGGCAGTACGACCTCAGCCTGCCGACGGCGAACAACGTGCTGGAGATCATGAACCCGCGCGTGCTCCGCCTGGGTGCGCGATTCTCGTTCTAGGTTCGGACAGCTACAAACGACAAACGACAAACTTCGAACGACAAACTTCAAACTTCAAACCTCCAATGCGGTTGGGGGTTTGGAGTTTGAGGTTTGACGTTTGAGATTTGGCGTTTGAAGTTTGAAGTTTGAAGTTCGAGTGTGCAGCCGTCCCCCTTGTCATCCCGCCTCGTTCACACAACAATCAGGTATGCACGCGCACAGCCGATCTGAAGAACCGTCATGTCTCCCGTCGGGGCTCACCGTCAGCGGCGACCTCGCATCCGACCACGATCTGGCCATTGACGGCACGTTCGACGGTCAGATCACGCTGCCTGAGCAGCACCTGACGATCAGCTCATCGGCTCGCGTGAAAGCGAAGATCGTGGCGCGGGCGGTCACGATCGCCGGACGTCTCGACGGCACCGTGACGGCGACCGAGCGGGTGAGCATCGAGACACGCGCCTCGGTCAACGCGCACCTGCAGACTCCCTCGCTGGTGCTTGCCGATGGGGCGCAGTTCACGGGGAGCGTCGACCCGAGCCGCACCGAAGCGGCGATGCTCGTCGCGCGCTATCGGCAGAAGCAGGGATAGTTACGGGGGTCCGGGGGTCCGGGGGTCCGGGGGCCCGGGGTTTCAATGGCGAGCGCAGGATATTCCGGAACGCCGCTCCCGAAGAAGCTGGAGATCAGAGATCACACCCGGGTGGCAACGGTGGGTGCTCCGGCGGACTTCGCACAGACGCTTGGGTCACTGCCGCTGGGGGCGACCCTGAAACGGGGCGTCGCGGCGCAGCGGGATCTGACGATCTGGTTCGTCACGTCGCGCCGGCAGCTCGAAGGGGATCTTCCGCGGGTGATCCCGGCAAAAGGGCAGGGCAGCCTGTGGGTCGCCTGGCCGAAGAAAGCGTCCGGCGTGAAGACCGACGTCACCGAGGACGTGCTGCGCGAGGTGATCCTGCCGCACGGCCTGGTGGACCGGAAGGTCTGCGCCATCGACGCGACCTGGTCCGGACTCCTGTTCTCGTGGCGCAAGAGCTGACGACCCCCCGGACCCCCGGACCCCCGAACCCCCGGACCCCCGGACCCCCCTACAAATACTTCTTCAACCACCCGAAGACCGCCTCGTGCCAGACGCGACTGTTGCCCGCCTTCAGCACCCAGTGCCCCTCGTCGGGGAACACGAGCGCCTCGCTCGGGACGCCGTTGCGTCTCAGGACGGTGAACATCTGAAGCCCCTGGTCGACCGGCACGCGGTAGTCGAGCTCGTTGGTGATGATGAGCGTCGGCGTCTTGATCTTGTGCGCGTGCAGATGCGGTGACTGTTTCGCGAACGCTGCGCGCGCCTTCGCGTCCCAGGACCGGCCGCCGAATTCCCACTCGGTGAACCAGAGCTCCTCGGTGGCCATGCTCATCGACTCGAGGTTGAAAACGCCATCGTGCGAGACCGCCGCCTTGTAGCGGCCAGGCTGCTGGCCGAGGATCCAGTTGACGGCATAGCCGCCATAGCTCGCCCCCGCGATCCCCATGCGCGTGCTGTCGGTGAACGGCATCTTCGCGACGGCGGCGACCACCCCGTCGATCTCGGTCATCACGCGCCCGGCCCAGTCGCCGGAGATCCGGTCCACCATCGCCTGACCGAAGGTGGTCGAGCCGCTCGGGTTCGGCGCCGCAACGACCCATCCCTGCGCGGCCCACAGAGACGGATTCCAGCGCGTGGACCACGCGTCGCCCCAGACGCCCTGCGGGCCGCCGTGGACCAGGATCAGGATCGGGTACTTCTGTGAGGGTTCGAAGTTCGGCGGTTTGATCAGCCAGTACTGCACCGGGCCGCCGCCAGCCTGGACCGTCAGGCTCTCGGGCTGTGAGAACGCGACCGCCTTCATCCACGGCTCGTTGGCGCGCGTGAGCGGCGTCAACCCCGCGCCGTCCAGCGCCACCCGGTAGACCTCAGGGGGCGCGACGAGCGACGACATCGAGAAGACGACGCCGTTGCTGCCGATGTTGATCGAGCCGATCGATCCACCCTCGAGCACCCGCTTCGGCTCAGCGCCCGCCTTGCCTCCTTCGCCAGCTGCGACTGCGGCGACCGTGAACAGGTTGGTTCGAGCCTCCTGCCCCGCGGTGAACCAGATCACCGCATCGTCCTTGCCGAGCGCGAACTCGCTGACCGACAGATCCGGCTTGGTGAAAATGGTTCGACGGGAGCCGTTCTGGATGTCGTAGGCATCCAGGTACCAACGGTCCGATTCGAAGCTGGCCCGACGCTGTGCCAGCGCGTAGAGGGTACGGCCGTCACGCGAGAACACCGGATGCGTATCGGCCGCGGGGTTCTGGGTCAACTGGCGGAGCTCGCCCCCCTCGACCGGGACGAGAAAAATGTCGTTGTTGGTCGTCCAGGCCTCTTTGTCGCGCCCCTCGCGGTTCGAGACGAACGCGACCGTCCGGCTGTCAGGCGAGAACGCGATGGCGCCGTCTTCCTGCTGTGTCGGGGGGGAGTCGAAATCGCCCGGTGTGAGATCGCGGGCCTTGCCGTCGGCGACATCCGTCACGAACACGTGGTGCCGGACGTTGTCGCGCCACTCGTCCCAGTGCCGGTAGAGGAGGCGCGTGAGCCGATGGACCTTGACCGGGTTGGCGTCGGCCTCCTCGTACTTCTTCTTGTTGCAGGCCTCGTCAGTGCATTCGGGATAGACGTCCGACACGAACGCGATCTTCGATCCGTCGGGCGACCAGACGAACGGCGCCTGCGCGCCGGCGTGAAGGTTGGTGACTTTCCGGACGCCGCCGCCGTCCGCGCCGGCGACATGGAGCTGCGTGGCGCCATCCCGATTCGACAGAAAGGCGATCCGCTTGCCGTCCGGCGACCATCGCGGCGTGCTCTCGCTCTTCACGCCGCCGATCAACTCCTTGGGCTCGCCGGAACCGTCGGCGGGAACGGCGTAGATGTCTGCGTTCCGCTGGCCGGTCTTGCCGTCCGTGGTGGTGCGCACGAACAGCACGGTCCGGCCATCGGGCGACAACTGCGGATCCGCGATACGCGGCGCGACGATGAGGTCCTCGACCGTCATGGCGCGGCGCGCCTGCCCTGTGAGCGGCGCCGCGAGGCCGCACGTGACGACAGCGGCCCAACCCAGAAGCATTCGTGAGCTCATGTGAAACCACCCTCTCGACTTGATTCTACTCACGAAGCCCGGGACCTCCGGCATCAGCGCGCGCTGGCAACCGCGCGCGCATTGGCCAGGTTGATCCACCGGCCTGGCGTCTCGCCGACCTGGACCCATCCGTCTCTCGCCGCCGCCGAGGCCGTTACCGTCTCCGTCTGACCGTCCGCCCAGGTGATCTGGAAGCGCTGCCCCGGACGGATGAACGAGGGCCCCGCGACTTCCGACACCCGCACGGAGGGTGTGTTGTTGATCGCAACCTGCCAGTCGCCTCGCTGCGCGGCATGCACCTCCGGCGCATTCTTCACCTCGACCGAGCCCAGGACGTGGGTCACGCCGCTGCCGGGCCCGGGTTTCGGCAGCATCTCCTGCTGCGCGGAAATCCCGGCCCACGAGACAACTGCAATCCCCAGCGCTGTCGTAACCAATGCGATTCGCATCGAGAGCCTCCTCGTTCACGGGTTGTGCATCGAACGCGGTCAATAGTCATAGATGTGCTCGACGCGCGCGCCGCCGACACGGATCTGCGGCACGACGACATGCAGCACACGCACGGGAACCTTGAGCGCCACGCGCCGCAGGTCCGCCGCGGTCAACAGCGGCTCGTCGAGGACGAGCGACGCCTCGAGATCGCTCGGGCTCCACGATACAGGGGCGAGCACGGTGACGAGGATCGCGTCGTTGCCGGCGATGTCGACGAAGCGGACCCCCTGCTGGAGGAGCACGATCATGCGCGCGGTGAACGCCTCGTATCGCGGCAGAGTGACAATCGCGCCGGTCCCCGCGCCCCGGACCTTCTTCACCACGCCGTCCGCATAGATGCCCGGGCGGGCGCCCTCGATCCGGGCATGAATCCTGGCGCCCTCCTGACCGGAGGGTCCCCCCCGGCCCAGGCCGATCAGCCAGCCGGTGGCGGCCTTGACGCCGAACTCGGTGGTGAGGGCCAGCCGCCGCTCCCATTTGCGGACCATGTGCGGTCCGCGCGCGGGCGTCTCTCTCCAGAGCGCGTTCAACCTTGTGCCGAACGGAAATTCGTACCACGGCGCGTTGCGCATGAACGCGGCGTATTCGGCGGCGGTTGTCCTCGCGAGGGCGTCCTCCGGGGTGTCGTGGCCCGAGATCCACTGGGCGAGCCCCCCGAAGCTGTTCTCGTAGAAGCCTTTGAGCGCGTATTCGATCGAGAAGCTCGAGCCCATGACGCCGAGCATCAGGTGGTCACCCGCGGTGAACGGATAGGTATCCTTGGTTGCGCGACAGGCCGCGTCGTAATAACGCCAATACTGCCGCACGGATCCTGCGTAAGGAAATGCGCTTGGAGGTTGCGCGGCGATCGTCTTTCCGTACTCCGCCGAGCTGTAGACGATGGACCACTGCGGAAGGCTGAGAAAAGTGAAGGATTCTTCGCGCTGGTAGCCCGGGATGTCGGGACCCGGGCGTTCGACCGTAGCCGCCGCGCGGGGGCTGCCGCCGTCGCCGTAGCACCGCAGTGCGATGAAACCGGCCGACCACGCCGCGGCGAGGAGCACGGCGAGGAGCGCGGCCTTCGCCAGACGAACGAAGATGCGCCCGAGGCGGCGGATACCCGGACGTGACGGTGCCTTGGGCTTTGCCTGCGCCACGCGCTATTGCACAGTCCTGTCCATGTGTCCGGCAGTATACAGCCGAGGCAATGCCCGGGACCCCGGCTCGTCAGCCGAGTACGACCCGGACGCTGTGTTCGTCGCCGTCACGCAGAATCGGAATGTCGCGGCCCGTCGTCTGTTTTCCATCCAGCTCCATGGCCTTCACGCCCCGGCTGACGCCGTTGGGGTTCTCGACCGTGATCCGATACTTCGCGCCGCCGGCGGTGAAGAGCACCTCGAAGCCGGGCCACCCGCGCGGGATGCAGGGATCGATGTGCAGACGGCCGGCGCGCAGCGTCACACCCAGGATCGCTTCGATCCCGACCCGGTACATCCACCCCGCCGATCCGGTGTACCACGTCCAGCCCCCGCGGCCGGTGTGCGGCGAAACGGAATACACGTCGGCGGCGACGACGTAGGGTTCGGCGCGATAGCGGGCGACCTCCTCGGGGGTGCGCCCGTGATTGACGGGGTTGAGCAATGAGAAGAGCTCCCACGCGCGGTCCCCGTCACCGAGCTGGGCGAAGGCGAGCACGTTCCACAGCGCGGCGTGCGTGTATTGCCCGCCGTTTTCGCGCACGCCCGGCAGATAGCCACGGATGTAGCCGGGGCTCGGCTCCATCCGGTCGAATGGCGGCGTCAGAAGCAGCACGAGGCCGTCGTTCTCGCGAACGAGCCGCTCGTTGACGGCAGACATCGCCTGCCGTGCGCGCTCCGGATCCGCTGCGCCGGATATCACCGACCAGGATTGCGCGATGGCATCGATCTGACATTCGGCGTTTTCCTTCGACCCGAGCGGGGTGCCATCGTCGAAGTAGGCGCGGCGGTACCACTCGCCGTCCCACGCCTGCTCGACCGCTTTTGCCAGCTTCGTAGCGGTCCGGCGATAGCGCGTGGCGCGCGCGGCATCGCCGCGGGTCTGGACCAGAGCCGCGAACGGGCGCAGGATCGAGATGAGGAACCACCCGAGCCAGACGCTCTCGCCTTTGCCTCCCGCGCCGACCAGGCTCATGCCGTCATTCCAGTCGCCCGTGCCCATCAGCGGCAGCCCGTGCGCGCCCGTGCCGAGGCTGACCTCGATCGCCCGCACGCAGTGGTCGTACAGGGATGCCTGTTCCGGTGACACGGCCGGTTGCTCGTAGGCTTCGTGCTCGTCCGGATCCAGCACGCGCCCGGCCAGAAACGGCACCGGCTCGTCCAGCACCGCGGCGTCGCCGGTTGCCCCGACGTAGTGCAGCGCGGCGTAGGGAAGCCAGAGACGGTCGTCGGAGAAGCGGGTGCGGACCCCCTGGCCGCCCGGTTCGTGCCACCAGTGCTGGACGTCCCCTTCGACGAACTGGCGCGAAGCGGCGTGGAGCAGGTGGGCGCGGGCAATGGCCGGCGCCGCCGCGAGCAGCGCGAGCGTGTCCTGCAGCTGGTCCCGGAAGCCGAAGGCACCGCTGGACTGATAGAACGCCGAACGGCCCCAGATGCGGCAGGCGAGTGTCTGGTACAGCAGCCACCGATTCAGCATGAGATCCATCGCGCGGTCGGGCGTGCGCACGGTGATGGTGTCGAGAACGCGATCCCAGAACCCGCGGGCGTCGCGCAGCGCGGCGTCCACCGCGTCGATGTCGCGGTACCGTTCGACCAGCGCACGCACCTGCGCGGTGTCGGTCGCATCGCCCAGCAGGCCGATGACCACCCGTTCCTCGGAGGGTCCGAGAGTCACCGGTACCCGGATCGCGCCGCAGGGATCGTGCGGGGAGCCCACGCGGTTCGACAGCACATGCCGCCCGAGCGCCGCCGGCCGCCGCAGCGTTCCGTTGCGCCCGATGAACTCCGTGCGGTCGCCGGTGAACGTGCGCGAGGCTCCGGGCGCGCAGGTCAAATCCAGAAACGCCACGCGCTCCGGGAACTCCTGGCGGAACCGGTTGACCGCGGTCACCGCGCCGGTCTCCGGCTCCGTGCCGGTGACGAGGTGGATCGCGCTGCGGGACCGGTTCTCGCCCAGCACCCACTCGGCGTAGAGCGTCACGGTCAGCCTGCGCCTGACGCCGGCGGTGTTCTTCAACGTCATCCGGAAGATCTTGACCGGCTGGCCTCCGGGCACGAACAGCGTCAGCTCGGAGGCCACGCCATCGCGTGCGTGCTCGTAGATCGAATACCCGTGACCGTGCCGCGCGTTGTAACGCTGCCCGCCGCCGGCCGGCAACGGCGTGGCGGACCAGAACGCGCCGCTCTCCTCGTCCCTGATGAAGACCGCCTCGCCGGGTGGATCGCCGACCGGATCGTTGCGCCAGGGCGTCAGCCGGTTGTCATGGCTGTTTTGCGACCATGTGTATCCCGGGCCCGACTCCGTGCACGCGAAGCCGAAGGTCTCGTGCGCCACGACGTTTGTCCACGGCACCGGCGGCAGCACGCCGTCGGCGCCGACACGAACGAGGTATTCGCGTCCATCGGCGGCGAAGCCCCCGCTCCCGTTGAACAGCTCGAGGGCCGGTTCGGGCGCCGGCAGGCGGGTGGGGGCCGCCGAAGCGACAGGCGCCTCGGGATTGGAGATCAGCGTTCGGGTCGGGCCCGGCACGAATGGCGCGTGCGGCCGGGTGAGCTGGCTGCGCAGCCCGCCGTCGGCGGCGTCCATCGTGACTCGCGCGGCAGCGCGGAGCAGCAACTGGTCGTCGGGGGGCATCAGGTCGGCCCGCCGCGCGAATACTCCGCCGGGCTTGTCGAGCCAGGCCTGCTCGGGCCCGCTCTCGATCAGGCGGAGAATCTCCTCCTGAAGGCTCTGAAGGTAGCTCACCGCATGTTCGTTGAGGATTACGAGATCGAACAGGAGCCCTTTGATCCGGAGGTACTCGTGGGCCTTGAGCAGGTCCGCCACGAGCGGCACGCCGGTTTCGTCGGTGAGACGCACGACCAGGATCGGCAGGTCGCCTGAGATGCCGTACTTCCACAAATCGCGCTGGCCGCAGCGATTCTGTTCGCCTGCCTCGACGTCGCGCAGCCGCGTGTCGCCTGAGAGGAGGCGGCCGCCGAGACGCTGAAAGGCGATTGTGTCGTCGATCGTGAGCCCGAGGTGCCGCAATTCGATCTGACTGTGCGTGCTCGCCAGCGCCACCGCGCGCGCAATCGCCCGGCGGTCGTGATACTTCGCGATCATCAGCAGCGCCGCCTCTTCGGTGTCGGCGTAGGCCGTGGCGAAGGTGATCCGCGCGGTCGCGCCGGGCGCCAGCCGTACGGCGTGACGCAGGCTCATGATCGGATCGAGCACGGCGCCCGTCGTGTTCGACAGGGGTGCTTTACTGGTCAACGCCAGTGGCCGGTCGATCGTGCCCCCACGCCCGAGAAACCGCGCGCGGTCCGTCTCCACCTGGGTCATCGCGGCGCCGCGGCCGCGGCCGCTGAGGACGTGTACGAGGTACCGGCGATCGTCGCCGGACCGCGGACGCCGCACCGCCATCAGCGCGTCCCTTTCCGGCACGCTGCTGGTCTGGATGAACAGATTGCTGAACGCCGGGTGCGACAGATCGGCGTCCCACGGAGCCAGAACGATCTCGGCATAGCTGGTCAGATCCAGCCGGCGCGTGGAGCTCCCCAGATTCGTCACCGACACCCGCCGCAGCTCCGCATCGTCCTCCGGTGAGACGACGATCTCGGTGCGCGTTTCGATGCCGGCATCCACCCGGCGATAGATCACCCGGTCGGGTGCGAACGTGCATTCGTAGTCATCGGGTTCCTGACCGGTCGGGAGATAGGCGGTCGACCAGAACTCGCGCGAGTCGAGGTCCCGCACGAAACAGAAGCTCCCCCAGGCGTCGGTGGTGACGTCTTCGCGCCACCGCGTCAGCGCGGTCTGCTGCCGCCGGCTGTAGCCCCCGCCGGCGTTGGTCAGCATCACGACGTACGAGCCGTTGGAAAGGAGGTGCGGCCTGGGGCTCAGCGTGTGGGGCGTCGTGTAGACGCGTGCGATGCCGCCGGTGGCCGCCCGCACGGACGGCACATGATCGGCAACCTCGATCGGCGGATTCCGGAGCGGCACCTGGTGCGGAATGCGCTCCTGCAGGAGGAGGTCCGCGGCCTGGACGCGCGGATCGTCATGAAACCGCCGCTGCATCGGGAAGTCGTGAAGCGCGTTGTCGATCGCCACCAGGATCATGCCCTGGTGATGCGCCATGAAGGTGGGGAGTACGACGCCGCGCGCAGGTCCTTCGGGCACCCGTCCGGGCGTGAAATCGATCGCCTCGTAGAAGCCGTAGCGGCCCGACATGCCGAGCCGCGCGAGGCGCTCGAGGTTGCGGAGCACGTCGGTGGGCACGAGTGGCGTCGCCAGCAGGCTCGCGTAGGGCGCGACCACGAGGTCTTCAGCCAGACCGCGCTTCAGGCCGAGCCCCGGCACCCCGAATCCGCGGTACTGGTAATTTCGATCGAGGTCCTGCGTGTTATACGCGGATTCGGAGATCCCCCAGGGCACCCTGTTCCTCGCGCCGTACTGGATCTGCCGGTCGATGACCGCACGGTAGGTTTCGGCCAGGAGCGTGCCGGGGTAGGCGCGCATCACGAGCAGCGGCATGAAGTACTCGAACATGGATGCACTCCACGACAGGAGTGCGCGCGCGCCGCCGGACGGCGTCAGGGCCCGGTTCAACTTGAACCAGTGCTCATGAGGGATCTGCCCGGTCGCAATGGCGACGAAGCTCGCCAGCCGGGCCTCCGACGCGAGCGCGTCGTAGAACGACGAATCGAGCCGGCCGTCGGTGACGTTGTAGCCGATCGAAAAGAGGCCCCGCTGACGATCGAACAGGAATTCGAACTCCATCTCCTCGACGATGTCGTCAGCCAGCCCGGCGAGGCGCGCGGCCCGGTCCAGCAGCTCGGCGGCCTCCGTGTCCGTGCGAACGAGATCGGCACGGCGCTGCGCCACCGCGATCCCGACGCGCTCGAGCCACAGCCCCGCTTCGGCGAGCGGCTCCGACTCGTCTGACGCGGTTGCGGCATCCTCGAGCTCGTGAAGGAGCACGCCCACGGTCGCCAGCTGGTCTTCGATTCGAGCGAGGAGGGCGTTCCACGCCTCGGGCGCATCGGGCCGCTCTTCCAGAGCCCCCGACAGCTCGGCGATCTCCCGCTTCAGCGTTCGGCCGGAGCCCGCCCCGGTGGTCTGGGACGCGTTCGCCAGACAGTCTTCGCAGAGCCGGACCGCGTCGCGCATCCCGTCGAGCGCCCGGCCGTCGATGAGCGGCCCCTCGGCCAGCTGCTGCAGTCCGATCTTCACCGTCAGCAGGTAGCCGGCAAGGTTGCCGCTGTCGACGCTCGACACATAGGTGGGGATCAGCGGCGCCAGCGTCCGGGTGTCGTACCAGTTGTAGAAGTGCCCGCGATATCGCGGCAGCCGCAGGAGGGTCGCGAACATCGGCTCCAGCCGATCGACGACGCCCGACGCGCTCAGGTAACCGAAGTCGAAGGCGGCGAACGTCGACAGCAGCTGCAGGCCGATGTTCGTCGGCGACGTGCGGTGCGCAATCGTATCGTCGCGGTCCTCCTGGTAGTTGTCGGGGACGAGCCAGTGGTCGGCCGGCGTGAGCAGGTCTTCGAAGAACAGCCAGGTGCGGCGCGCGACCTTTCGCAGGGCCGCCCGGTCTGCATCATCGATCGCCTGGCGGCCGTCGAGCATGGGCCGGCCGACCGCGTATGCGATGCCGGGGGAGATCAGCCACAGGAGAATCAGCGGCAATGCGAGCGGCAGCCGGGCGGGGGCCACCGCCGCTACCAGCGCGGCGGTGCCGATCGCCAGGGCGGGGGCCGCCCACATCGATCGCACGACCGTCGCCGGCGTCAGCTTCACCCCGGCCAGACGATCGGCTGACACCCACTCCAGCAGGTGCCTGCGCGTGACCAGCAGACGCCAGAGCGTGCGCGTGATCGCATCCACCATCAGCCACGCCTGGTGCGGCAGGAACGACGCCCAGAGCAGCGACTGGCGGGCACTGGTGACGACGTTGTCACGCTCGGCGGCGACGTGCAGCCCGAGCGGCACGCCGCGCACGCGGCTCGACAGCGAGCGCCCGAGCTGTGCGTACGCCGGAAAGGCCAGCACGAGCAGCCCGAGCCCCGTCCATAGCAGGGCGGAGCCCGGCAGGATCGTCCATCCCGCCAGCAGCAGCGCCATCAGCGAAGGCGCGAGCAGGCTGCGCCGCAGATTGTCGAGGATCTTCCAGCGCGCGATCACGGGCAGCGTGTTGCGCAACCGGCGTCCATTGGCATCCGGCACGGTGCGCCAGAGCCAGCGCGCGATCTGCCAGTCGCCGCGCGCCCACCGGTGCTGCCGCGCGGCAAACGCGAGGTAGTGGGGGGGATACTCGTCGACCAGGCTGATGTCGGTGCAGAGCCCGGCCCTCGCATACGACCCTTCGAAGAGGTCGTGGCTGAGCAGCCGGTTCTCGGGGACGCGGTTCGCCAGCGCCGCTTCGAAGGCGTCCACGTCGTAGATCCCCTTGCCGACGTAGCTCCCCTCGTGAAACAGGTCCTGGTAGACGTCGGAAACCGCGGTGGTGTACGGGTCGACGCCGACGTGGCCCGAGAAGAGCTTGGCGAAGACGGTCCGGTTGGCGCTCACGAGGTCCACGCCGACCGCCGGCTGCAGCACGCCATAGCCTTCGGTGACCCGCCCCGCCGCCGGGTCGAACCGCGGCAGGTTGAGCGGATGCGCGAGCGTCCCGATGAGACGCGACGCGGCTTCCATCGGCAGCTGCGTGTCGGAGTCGAGCGTGATGACGAACCGTATCGAGGGGAGCACCGAGAGATCGCCGTGTGCGGCGATGAAGCTGGTGTCGGTCGCGCCGCGGAGCAGTCGGTTGAATTCGACCAGCTTGCCGCGTTTGCGCTCCCATCCCATCCAGCGCGCTTCGCTCGCGTTCCAGCGCCGCGCGCGGTGAAACAGGAAGAATCGCGTCGCACCGTAGCGCTGGTTCAGCGTGTCCACGCCCACCCGCGCGTGCTCGAGGATCGTCTCGTCTTCCGGCCGTGAGGCTTCGTCGGCGTCCCGGAAGTCGGTCAGCAGCCCGAAATGCAGGTTCTCTTCGCGGTTACCGAGAAACCGCACTTCGAGGTCGTCGACCAGGGCGGCGACCCGTGCCGGCGAATCCACGATTGCCGGCACCACGACCATCGTCCGATGCACCGGCGGCACGCCATCGCGCAGGGCCAGCTTGGGCAGCGGCCGCGGCGGGATCTGTGCCGTCACCACGAGGTGAACGACATGGATCACAAGCTCGCTGACCGGGATCAGCACGAGGGCGGCGACGAGCCAGAGCTCCAGGCCGGTCGCGCCGTGGCGCGTGGAGTAGGTCAGCAGGCTGGCGACCGCGAGCCCGGTCAGCCCGCCGATGGTCCCGAGGTAACCGAGCACCGGGTGCTTGAACGTGAAGCGTGAGATCCGCTCGCGGATGGTCGGCCGGTATCCGACCTCCGGCTCGAGATGAAAGCGGCCGCGCGAGATCAGGTAATAGCCGACGTGGTGCCGCCGGTCGTGCGCGGGGTCTTCGCGCACCGCCGTTGCGGCCAGCGCCACCACCGCTCGCGCGACGGACGGCTCGGACCGCCGCGCGCGCTTTGCCAAACCTTCGACCGCATGCCGGTATCGGTCGCGGGTCGGGAAGTCCATGAGCGCGTACGCCCCGGACGGGTCTTCACGCAGGATCCGCTCGACCACGCTGACCCGTTCGAAGAACAGCGTCCAGTCGATCGAGGAGACGAGCCGCATGCTCGTGATCACGTTGCCGATGGCGAGCTGGTCGGCCGCTTCGCGCTGGTGCTCGAGCCGCAGCATCTCGTCGGCCGAGTCGTCCTGCGCTTCGAGCGCGTGATGGAGCGCCTGCCACGTCGGCGCGGCCGTGAGCGGCTGATCCCTCAGCCACTGCAGCAGCTCGACGACAAACGCGGCGGAGATGCGGCCGTCCTCCTGACGGCCGTTGTCGAGCATCTGCGCGATGGTCGCGGCGTCCCAGCCGGCCGCTTCGGCAAGCCGTCTGTGCCACGCCCGCGCTTTCTCGCGGTCGCGGCGCGCGTCGACGACGCCGTCGGCCAGCCGGTGCAGCTCTTCGATCAGCCCGAGCCGCAGCATGATCGGGATGGCCCACGTCTCGCCGATCGTCAGCTCCGACGTGCGCTGGTAGGCTCCCGCGAACTCCGCTGCCGTATCGAGGTCGATGCGCCCGGCCGTGTGCGCGATCAGCTCGCGCGCGAGAAGGTAGACCCGCGGATAGCCTTCGAACGGGCCGTCCGCGAGCTTCGGCAGCTCCACGTAGTACTTGCGGGGCAGGTGTTGACGGATCTCCCGTACCTGATCCTGTACGACGTGATGGTTATCGCGGAGCCAGTCTTCAGAACCGACCGGCTGTGCATCCGAGCGCGCCGCGGCTGACAGAAAGAGGTAGGCGGCGTCGAGCCGGGCGGAGCTGCGGTCGAGCTTCGGCAGCAGCGGGCGGCCGCGTCTCGGGTAGGCCGCAACGGTGTGCGTGGCTGCGATGTGAGCGGCGTGCGCTTCGAGCTGGTCGGGAGTGAAGATGTCTGCGGGCGAAGCGCCCGGTCGCACGGCGGAAGGGGTCACGCGCGTCCATTATGACAGCCGCACCGCCGCGATGAAGGGGGCAGCCGTCAGCAGGACTTGCAGCGGTTGTTGTTCTTCGCGCCCAGCTTCGTCAACAGCGCGATCGTCTCGGGGAACGGCTGAATGCGCTGCACGGGGCCGTTGGCCATGTCTGCGGTGGTTTCGCCGGCGCGGTTGACGGCCTTGACGTCCGCTCCCTTCGACAGGAGGTAGAGGATCACCTCGTTGTCGCCGCGGGCCGCGGCGTGGTGGAGCGCGGTGTTCCCGTCGTGGTCCTTCGCGTTGACGTCGGCGCCCAGCTCCTCGACGAGATACCGGATCGCCGGCATCCACCCGCTGGGCGCGTTGCGGTGGGAGTTGGCGGCGTAGCCCTCGCCGTAGCCGACGCCCGAGGCGGCATGCAGCGGCGGCACGCCGAACGCGCCGGTGGGCGCCGGGGGCAGCCCCGACACGTCGCTGACGTCGTCACGTGCGCCCGCGTCCCCGGTGCGGGGCCGGCCAGCCGGCTTGATCGTCGGGATGTGCGGGTCTGCGCCGTGCGCGACGAGCAGCCGCATGGCTTCGACGTCGCTGGCGTATGCCGCGCGCCAGAAGGGCGTGGCGCCGATCTCGTCCACGCCCGAGAGGTCGAAGTTGTAGCCCGAGTACCAGACCTTCTTCTTCAGGCGCGCGTTGACGTCCACGCCTGCGTCGAGCAGCGCCTTCAGCAAGTCGAGATGCGTCAGTTTCTGCTGCGTGTAAGCGCGCGGCTGCGGATAGAGCGTCTTCGGCGCCCACTGGACGTTGAGGACGGCATAGAGCGGGGTGACGCCGTTGTCGCTGGCGCGCCTCGAGTCGCTCCCCTTCTGCAGCAGGCTGTGCGCCAGATCGAAGTGACCGTTGATGATCGCCATCAGCAGCGGCGTCGTGTTGTCGCCGGTCACCTGGTTCACGTCGGCGCCGTGCTCGAGCAGCAGGCGGGCGGCATCGGCGAATCCCTGACGCACGGCAAAGTGCAGAGGGGTCAGCCCTCCGCGCGCGCTGACCAGTTCCGCGAACCGGAACTGCCGTGTGACACCCGCGACATCCGGCCCGCCGGCCCCGCGCCCGCCGCGCCCGGCTCGGCCCCCGCCTCGTGGCGAAGC
>DATFFM010000105.1:0-11514 GCA_035250005.1 Vicinamibacterales bacterium
GCCCCCGGGCCCGCCACCCAACGTGAATTCGATCGCCTTCCCGTTATCCACGAACGTGAAATTGTTGAAGGGCAGTTCCAGCGCGCTGGCCTTGCGCTTGGTTGCCGCGGCGATGCCTGCGGCGAGCTTCGCGTGGTCGAAGGCCGGCTGCTTCGCCCGCGTCGTGCCGTCCACGAGCATCCACTCGTGGCCCCCCTTGACCGTCCGCCGGTAATAGAAGCGGCTGGTTTGTTCAACCCATCGCGGCGCGTCGGCGGTGTGGATCGCGAGACCGTCGTATTTCTCGCGAAGGCCCATGGCGCGCTGGTAGTCCGCGAGCGTTCCCTGGGCTTCAATGGGTGCGGGAAGGCTGATCGCGACGACGGCCAGCGTAAAGATACGGAGTCTGCGAGGGGAGCTCATGGCAGCGCATTGTAAACGGTGACAGGGCTGTTATTCCGCCATAAAAAGAATCAATATGCGGACCGGCGCCCACGGGGCTACAGTCCACCCATGGGCCGGATTCCCCGCCGCGACGCGCTGAAACAGATGGGTCTTGCGGGTGCAGCCGCCCTGCTGCCCGGGGGTGTGATCCGCGGCCAGACGACGCCGATCGTCGTCGCCGGCAAGCCGGTCGAGATCAGCGTCGCGTCGATCACGCCATCGACCGTCCGGATCACCGTTCTGCCGCTCGATGGCGGCATGCTGCCCGACGATGGGGCGCTGGTCTCTGCGGCGGCCGGCAGGCCCGCCGGCCGTGGACGAGCCGCCGAACGCTTCGCACCGGTTCGCGCCGGCGACCTCACGGTGCGGTTGACGGCCGATCCACCAGTGCTGCACGTCGAGCGTAAGGACGGCTCCGTCGTCCAGAAGCTGACGCTCGATCGGGCGTCGGCCGCGATGTCGTTCCTGCTGCCGAAAGGGCCGCTCCTCGGCTTCGGCGAAGGAGGGCCGCAGTTCGACCGCAAGGGCAGCACCGACCGCATGCGGAACGGCCAGGGCGGCTATCAGCTCAGAACCCACGGCGGCCGCGTGCCCATCCAGTATCTGATCGGCACCGATGGGTGGGGGCTGTACATCCATCAACCCGTCCTGACGTCGCGTCCGTCGCCGCAGGGCACGCCGCCGGCGCCCCCGGTCTTCGATTTCACGGGAGCCGAGGGGCGGATGCTGCCGGTCGGCGAGGTCGCGCCGCTCGACCTGTTCGTCACCGCCTCGCCCGACCCGAAGACGATTCTCGGCGACTTCGCGCGGATCACCGGATTTGCCGAGCTGCCGGCGCTCTGGACGTTCGGCTACATGCAGTCCCACCGCACGCTCGCAGGGCCTGACGAGGTCATGGGCGTCGCGCGCACGTTCCGCGAGAAGCAGCTGCCGTGCGACGCGCTCATTTATCTCGGGACCGAGTTCACCCCCTCGGGCTGGAACACGCGCAACGGCGAGTTCGGCTGGAAGCCGGAAAACTTCCCCGCGCCGGAGAAGATGATCGAGCAGCTGCATGGCCAGCACTTCAAGGTCGTTCTGCACATCGTGATCGAAGGGCGGCGGATGAGCGGGTCGGTGAGCGATCCGTGCACGCCCGACAAGGCCGTGCCGAGCGGGCGCACCTCCGACAACCGATGGCCCGAAGACCGCGCGGTGCCGTGCTACTGGCCGTACCACAAGCCGCTGATGGATATCGGCGTGGATGGGTGGTGGCCCGACCAGGGAGACGGTCTCGACGCGCCGTCGCGGCTCGCGCGCATCCGGATGTACTGGGAAGGGCCTCAGCAGTACCGCCCGAACGAGCGTCCGTTTGCGCTGCACCGCAACGGCTACGTCGGGATGCAGCGCTACGGCGCTTTTCTCTGGTCCGGCGACGTGTACTCGACGTGGGAGACGCTGAAGACTCACGTGCCGGTCGCGGTGAACACCGGTCTGTCGGGCATCCCGTTCTGGGGCACCGACATCGGCGGCTTCGTGCCGACGCCCGAGTACACCGGCGAGCTGCACGTCCGCTGGTTTCAGTTCGGAACGTTCTGCCCGTCGTTCCGGGCCCACGGCCGCACCTGGCATCTGCGGCTCCCCTGGGGCTGGAACACGGGGCAGCTCGGGCACGAAGAGCTCCGCGGCTACACGGGGGGCGCGGGCCACCCGGACCCGGGTGAGCTGCGCAACCCGCGGGTCGAGCCGATCGTGAAGAAGTACCTGGAGCTCCGCTACCGGATGCTGCCGTACACCTACACGGCCGCGAAGGAGACCACGGAGACCGGGCTGCCGATGATCCGCGCCTTGTGGCTGCACTATCCGGATGACGCTGCCGCGGCGGCGAGAGGCGACCAGTTTCTCTGGGGGCGCGACCTGCTCGTGTCGCCGGTGGTCGAGAAGGGGGCGACGGCGCGCAGACTCTACCTGCCGCGCGGCGCGTGGTTCGACTTCTGGACGGAAGAGCGGCTCGCGGGTGGCCGCGAGATCGACCGGGCTGTGGATCTCGAAACGATCCCCCTGCACGTCCGCGCCGGAGCCGTGCTGCCGTTCGGGCCGGTGAAGCAGTATGTCGAGCACCAGGTCGAGGCGCCGCTCACCCTGGTCGTCTATCCGGGAGCCGACGGCGCCTCGATGCTGTATGAAGACGACGGGAAGTCGTTCGACCATCGCCAGGGCGAGGCGATGCGGATGGAGATCGGCTGGCGCGACCGGGATCGTCGGCTCACGCTGCGCCTCGCACGCGGCTCGCGGATGCTGCCGCCGGCTCCACGCCGGATCGTGGCGCGGGTGGCCGGTTCACAGTCGCTGAGCAACCTCACCTTCGACGGCAAGCCCCTCGAGGTGAAGCTGTGAGAATCGTCGTCGGCCTTGTCATCGCACTCACGACGTGTGCCTCGCCCGTTCGCGCCGACGACCTGTCCAACAACGCCTTCAGGATCCAGTACGACGAGTCGGGCATTCGAAGCCTCAGGCGGGCGAACGACATTCACGACACCGATTACATCGCCGCCAATGGACGGCTCGGCCGCCTCCTCGTCCGCTATCGCACCACGGCGAACGGTGACTGGCGCGAGCTGCGCGAGATGCTGATGACGGCGCAGCAGGAGGGGCGCTCGGTCAGTTACGCGCTCGGGGCCCTGCTGCCGACGCTCGCCTCGCGCAGCAGCGCCTCCGCGGCGACCGGCGCCGCCGGGCTGCGCGGGCTCAACGACGGTCAGGCCCCCGCGCCCGTACCGGCGGCAGCCGCCCGCGGCGCCGGGCCCGGACCACGGCCGGCGTTCGACGGGCCGGTCTTCACCTGGTCCGGCGCGCGCGGGCCAACGCAATGGGTCCAGTACACCTTCCCCGACGAACAGCCGGTCTCGAGAATCGAGGTTTTCTGGGTGCGGCCACCCGACGGCTGGCGGCTCCTCTATCAGGACGGCGGAGAGTGGAAGGAGGTTGCCGCCCGCGGCCCCTACGGCCTGGCGTCCGGTGCATTCACCTCGGTCGAATTCCCCCCGGTCAAAACGATGGCGATGCGGATCGAAGCGCGGATGGCCGCCGACGCGTCCGTCAGCATCGCCGAATGGCGTGTCGGTGCCGATCCGCAGATCGCGCCGGCGTCCGACCTGAAGGTGAGCCAGGTCTTCGCGTTGAACGGCGACCTGCTCGACTGGACGATCACGCTGCAGAACCCCGGCACCCGGCCAGTCGAGATCGGCGACCTCGCCGTGCCGTTCAACTTCGCGGAGCGCACCGGCGCTCGCGGTGACATCTACACGAAGAAGCTCCTCCGGCACGCGTACGTCGGCGGTCACGGATCGTTCGTCTACTGGCAGCGCAGCAATGGCGCGGGGCCGTACCTGGTGATGACTCCGATGGCGCGGACGAAGTTCGAGTTCTACGACAGCTCGGGCGGTCAGGCCGGCGGATTCGGGGCCTTCACGCCGTACGTCCATGCGCGAGAGGCGAAGGCGAGGGCGGTCGCGGCCGGCGCCAACTGGCGTCTGCCGGTCTCGAGCGCCGCGATTCAGCCGAAGGGCTCGATTACCTACGCGTTCCGCTTTCAGTGGGCGCAGGACTTCGCCGGCGTGCGCGACGTTCTTTACAAGGAAGGGAAATTCGACACCGCGGTCGTGCCCGGCATGGTCGTCCCGGTTGACCTGACCGCGATGGTCTCGTTGCGGACGACGCAGAAAATCGTGGAGATCGAGGCCGAGCATCCGGCCGTCACCCGCATCGAGCGGCTCCCTCGCTCGGTCTATCGGGTCCGGTTTTCGCGCCTCGGCGAGAACATGCTGCGGGTGAAGTACGGCGACGGTGAATGGGCCTCGCTCGAGTTCTTCGTCACCGAGCCGCTCGAAACCGTCATCCGGAAGCGTGCAGCCTTTCTGGTCACGCATCATCAGCACACCGATCCGTCCAAATGGTACGTCGGCATGTACAGCGACTGGGACCAGAAGAACGAAGTCCTGCGCAGCCCCGAGGACCGCGACGGCCTCTCGGCGTGGCTGACCGATGCGAATGACGACGCCGGCAATGCGCGGCCGGCGTTCATCGCCTCGAAGAACGTGTTCTTCCCGGACCAGAAGGAGATCGAGAGCCTCGAGCTTTACATCAGCAGGTACCTGTGGGGCGGGATGCAGATGACCGACCAGGAGGCGTATCCGTACGCGATCTACGGCATCCCGAACTTCAAGGCGAACCGCGCGAGCGCCGATCCCGGGCGCAACGGGCGGGCGCACGTCTGGCGCATCTACGACTATCCGCACATCGTGATGCTGTATTACCGGATGTTTCACATCGCGAAGTTCTACCCCGACAAGGTGAAGCACCTCGACGCGCCCGCGTACCTCGAGCGCGCCTACCGCACCGCGGTTGCGTACTGGACGGTGCCGCTGGCGGTCGAGAAATGGTCCGCAAATGCCGTCGGAACGATGAACGAGGCCTTCATCCCGGAACTGATCGAGACGCTCGAGCAGGAAGGGAAGCAGGAGTGGGCCGATACGCTCCGCGGCTACTGGGAGAGCAAGGTGGAGCGCTTCGTGATGAAGACGCCGAACCTCTATGGATCCGAGTTCGCCTTCGACTCGACCGGCTTCGAGTCCACCGGTGCTTTCGCGAACTACGCCATGACGCGCGAGGCGCCAGGCTTTCGCCAGCGCGTGCCGGTCGAAGCGGCGACGACGTTCATGAACTTCCAGCTCCTGCTCAACACGACCGACCGTGGATGGCTCGAGCCGACCTACTACCAGCTCGGCACGGACTATCGCGGCAACATGTCGTATCTGCTCAGCTACATGTCGCAGATGGGCGGCTGGTCGATCCTCGACTACGCGATGCACTTCGCACGGGATCCGACCGACCATCTGCGTCTCGGCTACGCCTCGTCGCTCAGCTCCTGGGCGCTCGTCAACTCGGGCACCGCCGAAAGCGGCTACGGCTACTGGTATCCGTCGAAGAACAACGACGGCGCGACCGGTGGAGGGTTCATGCCCGAGCCGGTCGGCCGCGCCTGGATCGGCAAGCAGATGCCGCGCGGGGCGTGGTACTACAGCGCGGAAGAAGACGTCGGCTATTGCGCCGCGATCCGCACGCACGCGACGATCGTGACCCGGGATCCGGTCTTCGGGGAGTTCGCCTATGGCGGGGTGCTGACGCGCACGGCCGGCAGCGTGAGCGTGATCCCGCGCGACGGCCTGCGCGTCCGTTTTCACGTGGTGCGCGCCGGCCAGCGGCTGCACCTCGAGCTGGATCACGATGGCTTCGCGAAAGAGCAGCCCGTGGTCGTCGGCGATTCGCTCGAACGCGTGCAGTTCGTGGTGGAGAATCGCACCGGCGGTGCGCACGAAACCGGGCTGTGGGTTTCCGGGCTGCCCGTGGGGAAGTACAGCGTCAGCGTGGAGGGGCGCCCGACCGGCGACCTCACGGGCGGGCCCGGGAGAGTTCGGGTTGCCGTGCCGATGACGTCCGCGGCAGCCACCCGCGTCGGCATCGCGCGGGTGCAGTGAGCACAGGACTCCAATGATCCGCTCGTTTCTGTTCGTCGTCTTCCTCGTCCTGGCGCCCGCCCAGATGGCCGTGCAGCGGTCAGCCGGGACGATCACCGTCGACGCGTCGAAACCAGGGCACGAGATCCCGTCGAATCTCTACGGGATCTTTTTCGAGGAGATCAGCCATGCGGGTGAAGGCGGTCTCTACGCGGAGCTGATTCAGAATCGCGGCTTCGAAGACTCGCGGCTGCCGCCGATGTGCACGCTCGAGAAGGGCTTCGTCGTGCCGCCGCGCACGCCGCACTTCGATACCGGGCGGCCGAGCGACTGGCGGCTGCGCTGGAACGTCACCAGCGAGACGCCGGCATGGACGCTCGATGCGGCGGCGGGTACCGCCGAACTGCGCCTGACCGATCTGATGCCGCTGACCGACGCCTCGCCCCATTCGCTGATGGTCGACGTCAAGTCGACCGGTGCCGGCGGTCGCGTCGCAGTCCTGAACGAAGGGTTCTGGGGGATCAACGTCCAGCAGGGCGCGCAGTACAGGCTCAGCCTCTACGCGCGGTCGGACGGCAGCTTCAACGGCCCGGTCACGGCGCAACTGGAAGGAGCCGGCGGGGCTGCGCTGGGCGCTGTTCCGATCGCGCAAAGGCTCACGAAGGGCTGGACGAAATTCGAAGCGACGCTGACGGCCACCGGCACCGACCCCAAGGCGCGGCTCGCGCTCATCCTCGGATCAAGCGGACGGCTCTGGCTGGACTTCGTGTCGCTCTTCCCGTCGAAGACCTGGAAGGACCGCCCGAACGGCCTGCGGGTCGACCTCGCGGAGAAGATCGCCGCACTGAAGCCCGGCTTCGTCCGCTGGCCGGGCGGCTGCTTCGCCGAGGGGATCAGCATCGACAGCCGGCCTCAGTGGAAGCGGTCGATCGGCCGGCTCGAAGATCGCGTGGGCACCTACAGCCCATGGGGCTATTGGTCGTCGGACGGTTTCGGCTATCACGAGTTCCTGCAGTTCAGCGAGGACCTCGGCGCCGATGCGCTGTTCGTGGTGAACGCCGGCGTCTCGTGCTCGATGCGCAGCGGCACCTTTCTCGAAGACGACGCGCTGCCGGCATTGATTCAGGATTCGCTCGACGCGATCGAATACGCGATCGGCCCTCCCTCATCGACCTGGGGCGCGTTGCGCGCGAAGCATGGGCATCCTGCTCCCTTTCCCCTGAAGTACGTCGAGATCGGCAACGAGCAGCGAGGCGCACGCTATGGGGAGCGCGTCGCGATGTTTTACAAGGCGATCAAGTCGAACTATCCGCACCTGAAGATCGCGCTCAGCTCCTGGATCGCCGGTGTCGACCAGCGCATCGTCGACGCCGCGGGCCGGATCGACATCGTCGACGAGCATGCGTACAAGCCGCTGCACTGGGCAATCGAGAACTTCGACAGTTTCGCGGCGTACAAGCGTCAGGGCTGGGATCTCTACATCGGCGAGTTCGCGACGAACTCCGGCGTCGGCCGGGGCAACGTGCTCGCCATGCTCAACGACGCGGCCTACATGATGAGCATGGAGAAGAACACCGACCTCGTGAAGATGGGCAGCTATGCGCCGCTGCTCGAGAACGTGAACGACCGCGACTGGCCCGTCAACATGATCCATTTCGACGCCAGCCGGGTCTACGCGCGCGCCTCGTACTACGCAAACAAGCTGTTTGCGGATCACCTGCCGTCGGTGAATCTGACGACGACGGTGGACTACCGCCCGGCGGCGGCCAAGCCGATCACCGCGCGCGTCGGGCTGGGCACCCACAACACCGCCGCGGAGTTCAGGGACGTGGTCGTCCGGCGCGACGGCACCGTTCTGTTCCAGTCTGATTTTTCCACCACGAACGGATGGATGCCGGAAGGGCGGCGCGGACGCTGGAGCGCCGCGGACGGGGCCTATCGACAGGAGGAACAGGCGATCGCGTGGTCGTTCATCCCGGAGAGCGGCGGCGCCGACTTCGACGTGTCGCTGAAAGCGCGGAAGATTTCGGGCCTCGAGGGGTTCATCGTTCCCGTCGGGCTGGCGGATGGCCGCCGGGTGCAGTGGAACGTAGGCGGCTGGGGCAACAGCCGGCACGCCGTCCAGGCCGCCGATGCGGTGGTCGGCGAGCCGGTTCGGGGAACGATCGAGACCGGCCGCTGGTACGACATCCGGATCGAAGTGCGCGACCGCACGATTCGCGGCTACCTGGACGGGGCACTGGTGCAGGAGCGCACACTGCCGCGGATCGACAAGGTCCTCGCCATCGGCGGGCGCGACGCGAAGACCGGCGACATCATCGTCAAGATCGTCAACAGCGCGCCGGAGCCGGCGCCGATGGTCGTCCATGTCACAGGCGCCCGTCGGCTGGGGAGCGGCACCGTGACGGTCCTCACATCCGATAATCCTCTCGATGAAAATACCTTCGAGCAACCGGCCAGAGTCGTGCCGAAAACCTTACCGCTGACACTTCGGGGCACGGCCATCCCCTACGCGTTCGCCCCCTACTCACTGACGGTCATGCGGGTGAAAACCAGATAAGTCCAACTTCAAAATTCAAACTTCAAAATTCAAACTTCAAAATTCAAACTTCAACGCCAAGTTCGAAGCTTCGAACTCTTGACTTCACCTCAGTTGGAGCCGTCGAAGTTTGTAGTTTGGAATTTGTAGTTTGCCGTTTGTTTGAGCGTGGCATGATCGGGCGGTGGAGCGTAAGGTATCCATCTTCGGGGAACACGAGCCGAAGACGATTGCTCAGCTCGAGGATGTTGCCAGCCGCGCCGAGCGCGCGGCGCTGATGGCCGACGGGCACCTCGGCTATGTCATGCCCATCGGCGGCGTGGCGGCCTATCGGGAGCAGGTCTCGGTCGTCGGGGTCGGCTTCGACATCGCCTGCGGCAATGCCGCCATCCGCACTGACCTGCAGTACACACCCGCGCTCGCCGGGCGGCTGCCGGCGATGGCCGACGAGATCCAGGACGCCGTGTCGTTCGGCATGGGGCGGAAGAACCTCGCCGACGACGCGCCGGTGGACCACCCGCTGTTCGAGAGCCCTGCCTGGGGCGCGGTGCCGGGGCATGCGCGCGAAGGGCTGCGCAGCAAGGCGCGCGCACAACTCGGCACGGTTGGCAGCGGCAATCACTACGTGGACGTCTTTGCCGACGAGACCGGCGCCGTCTGGGTCGGCGTGCACTTCGGCAGCCGCGGATTCGGACACACGGTCGCCTCAGGGTTCCTCGCCATCTCGCAGGGCGGGAAGTGGGGCGGACGCGCGCCGGAGCGTGAAGTGCTGCTGCCGCTCGACCTGCCGATCGGGCAGGACTACTGGGCGCTGATGTCGCTTGCCGGCGAGTACGCCTATGTCGGGCGCGAATGGGTGGCGCGCAAGGTCGTGGCGATCCTCGGCGGCACCGAGCTGGAACTGGTTCACAACCATCACAACTTCGCCTGGCGCGAAGAACACGACGGGCAGTCCGTGGTCGTCGTCCGGAAGGGGGCCACCCCGGCGTTCCCGGGTCAGAAGGGATTCGTCGGCGGGTCGATGGGGGACGACGCCGTCATCGTGCAGGGGGTGGCCGAGGCGCCGGATGAGATCCGGATGCTGCAGCGCGAGTCGATGTTCTCGACCGTTCACGGTGCCGGCCGGGTGATGTCGCGCACCGAGGCGGCAGGGAAGCGGAACTGGCGCAGCGGTAAGGTGTTGAAGCCGGGCCGCGTCTCGCGGGAGATGATGCAGGCCTGGGTGCGCGAGAAAGGCGTGGTTCTGCGAGGCGGCGGCCTGGACGAGAGCCCGCATGTCTATCGCCGTCTGCCGGAGGTCCTCGCCGCGCAGAAGGGAACGATCGAAGTCCTGCACACGCTCCGCCCGCTCATCGTCGTCATGGCGGGCGCCGATCTCTATGATCCTTATAAGGACTGAAGCACGGCGCACCTCGCACGTCGCACGTGCTACTTGATCCGGACGCGTGATTGTTCGCGCATGAACTGCTGCACATACCAGGGACCGCCGGTGCCGCGGCCGGTGGCGCCGCTGGCCTTCCAGCCGCCGAACGGGTTGATGCCCGGCCAGGCGCCGGTCGTCGCCCCGGAGCGCCGGTTCGCGTAGGTCGTGCCCGCCTGGATCCGCTCGAAGAACGTATCGATCTCCTGGTCGTCCTCGGAGAAGATGCCGGCCGTCAGGCCGTACTCGGTGTCGTTGGCCAGGTCGATTGCCTCGTCGAGCGTCATCACGTCGGTGAGGACCGTGATCGGCACGAACAGCTCCTCCTTGAACAGCGGATGATCCTTCGGGAGGCCGTCAATGATGGTCGGCTCGACGAAGTAGCCATGGTTGAACGGCTCGGTCATGATGCGGTTGCCGCCGGTGAGGAACTTCCCGCCGTCCTGCTTCGCCCGCGCTACCGCATCCTCGTACGTCTTCAGCGCTCCCTCGTTGACGACCGGGCCCATCCAGACATCCTTTTCGAGGGGATTGCCGACCTTGATCTTCTTCGTCTTCTCGACCAGCAGGTCCACGAACTTCTGGCGGACGGTCCGCGCGACATACACGCGCGAGCAGGCGGAGCACTTCTGCCCCTGCGCGCCGAACGCCGAACGGTAGACGCCGTCGGATGCCTTTTCGAGATCCGCCTTCGCGGTGACGATCGCCGGGTTCTTGCCGCCCATCTCGATGATCACCGGGCGCGGAATGGCGCGCCCGCCGTTGTCCTTGAGGAGCTTCATGCCGACTTCCATCGAGCCGGTGAAGACGATGCCGTCGACGCCGGGGTTGTCGATCAGCTCCTGCCCGGCGGTGCGGCCGGGGCCGGTGATGAAGTTGAGGACCCCCTTCGGGAGGCCCGCCTCCATGCAGACCTCGGCGAACCTCACGCCCATCAGCGCCGTGTCGGACGCCGGCTTGAAGACGACGGTGTTCCCGGCCACCATCGCGGCGCCAGCGGGGCCGCCGGCCAGTGCGAACGGAAAGTTGAACGGCGAGATGACCGCGAAGACGCCGTACGGCCGCAGCACGCTGAGATTCTGCTCGTTCGGGCCCAGCGTCTCCATCGGCTTGAGGTAGCCGTTGTTCCGCGTGAACTCGTCGCAGTAGTACTCGATCAGGTCCGCGGTCTCGACCACGTCGCCCAGGCATTCGAGGCGGTTCTTGCCGACCTCGTAAATCATGGTGGCCGACAGGTCGTACTGGTGCTTGCGGATCGTGTCACAGACCTTCTTCAGGATGCGGACGCGCTCCTGCCACGGCGTGGCGGCCCAGGCGGGTGCGGCGGCGCGCGCGGCGGCGATCGCCTGCTGCGCGTGCTCGCGCCCTCCCTGCTGGAATCGGCCGAGCACCATCCGGGTATCGATCGGACTGCGATCCTCGAACTGCTGTCCGGCGGTCACGGCGCCGCCGCCGATCTGCATCGGGTAGGTCTTGCCGAGCGTCCCCTTCACGCGCTCGATCGCAGCGTCGAACTCCACGTGGATGTTCGGGTCGGCCGCCATCGTCGCGTATGTGATCCTCTGCGTCGTTGCCATCTCAGCTCCTTGGTGGCAGCCCTGAAGGGCTGCGCTACGGGTTTGCCTGCATCCCAACGT
>DATFFM010000106.1:0-80490 GCA_035250005.1 Vicinamibacterales bacterium
GGCTGCGCGGGTGCGCGGTGCAGCGCGATGTGGGTCGCGGCTTCGCCCGAAAACGCAAACCGCCGAACGTTCGGATAATCCTTCTTCTCGCCGCTCGCCAGGTTCACGACGGTTACGCTGCTCTGGATCGGACGACGCTGACGGCGGAGGCGCTGCGCTTCGGCGCGCGCCGGGGTCGTCGTGAACGCGATCCACTTCGAGTCGTCCGAGAACTGGAGAGACGCGCCGCCGGCGAAAACCGCGGCACCGGCGCCGACGCCCGCAGGCGCACCGACTTCGCCGAGGGGGAACTTCGTCTCCTTGCCCGACCCAATGTTGCGCACGGTGAGCTCCGCGTCACCCTCCTGCGGCGCGACACGGTAGGCGAACCACTCGCCGTTGTTCGAGATCGCGGTGGTGCTGACGGTCTTCCACGCGATCACGTCCTCGACTTCGATGGATTTCTTCGCGGCGGCTGGCGCGGCCGCCTGCTCCATGCTTGCGGCCGGCCCGAACACCGGGACCGCCGTGATGAGAGCGATCGCAAAAAACAGCCTCAGGCGCATCGACTTCATGTTCGTCCTCGCTGGCAAGGGGGCTGACTACGGCGGAAAAGGGGGTAATCGTAGCAGAAAACCGGCAGGCTGGATCTGCTCGGTGCTCCGTGTTGCGTGCTGCGCGCAGCTCGTCCCAATCTGCTGGCATCGCGCAGAGTTCCGGCGGACAATGCGCCCGCCATGACAAAACGCACCTTCGTGCCGGCGTTGGCGGTCGCGACCCTGGTCTTCGGCGCCGGCGCGCAGCCGCCGCTGGCCCGGCAGGCTCCGCCGCAGAAGCATCCGGAGATCGCCGCCCTCGAACAGCAGATCGCCGGCAAGGAACAGCTGCCGGCCGAACAGGTCTGGAAGAACATCCAGACGTTCAAAGGCCGGCCCGCGATCGCCGTCCTGCGGGTCATGGAACAGGCGTTCGTGCCGAACCTTGGCGTCGAGTGCACCCACTGCCACGTCGAGAAGCAGTGGGAGTCGGACGAAAAGAACGCCAAGAAGGTGGCGCGCCAGATGTGGGTGATGCGCGCCGAATGGCAGGAAGAAGCGCGCAAGGCGTCAGGCAATCCGCAGGCGATCGTCACCTGCTACACGTGTCACAAGGGGCAGCCGAAGCCGGCGTTCGAGCCGGGAGGGTAAGCGCCACGCCCGACCCGGGTCAGCGCGCCCGACCTGGGTCAGCCGCCCGACCTGAAGGTCGGGCCTACTCCTTGTGCTCGACGCCGCTCGACACAAGGAACACGCGGCCCGAGCGGTAGCCGTTGATCCCGCTGTAGGCCGACGTCAGCAGCAGATCCACGGTGCCGTCGCCGTCGGTGTCGCCGATCCCGACCGAGTCGAAACCGAGCGTGTCGCCGGGGATGCGGCAGGTGATGGTCCGCAGCAGGCGGCCGTCCCTGCCGGAATGAAGGTAGATGCGGCCGCCGGAGACGGCCGCGCCGCCGTACTGCCAGGCACCGACCGCGAGGTCCGCATGGCCGTCCCCGTCGATGTCTCCTGCCGCCGACGCGCTGGTGCCGAACCCTTCGCCGGGTCCCTCGCCAGTCAGCGTGAGCAGCCGCGACCCATCCCTGCCCGAGTGGACGTAGACGCGCCCCGTGGACGGCCCCTTCGCGCGATTCGCGAAGTCGGACGCGTAGGCGTCCTCGACACCGTCCTTGTTCACGTCGCCGGCGGCGGCGACGAACATCGCACCGAGGGCCGCACCGGTCTCGTCGGCATCGATCACGAACGCCGGCTTGGCCGTGAGGCTCGTATAGACATAGGCACGGCCGGCGTTGCGCGGCCCGGCCGACGGCGCGCCGACGATCAGCAGCATGCGCGGGCCGGCCGTGTGCCCCGCGACCGCGCTCCCGAAGTTGTCCCCCGCGCGTTCACCCGCGAGCGAGAGCAGCACCGTGCCGTCCTTGCCCGAGAACACATAGGCGTTGCCCGCCGGCAGAGGCGCTTGTGATGGCGGGACCCCCGCTCCTCCGCCCTGACCCGGCCGCGGGGGTGTGGCGCCGGCGATGACGTCGGCGTGGCCATCGCGATTCACGTCACCCGCGGACGCAGCCGCGCCGAGCGGCAGCGCGCCCGGAGAGGTCAGCGTGAGCAGCGTGGCACCGTCTCTCCCGGAGTAGACGTACGCCTTCGATCCGCCGGTCGCCACCACGTCGGGGATACCATCCGCGTTGGCGTCTCCAGCGGCCTCGAGAGTCATGCCCAGACGGTCGCCGGGAGCGCCATCCGCCTTCCACAGCAACTGGCGTGACTTCGTCGAGTAGGCGTAGATCCGGCCGGCGGGCTGCGCCTGGCCTCCCCTGAACGGTGCGCACGTGACGAAGTCGATGACGCCATCTTTGTCGACATCGCCGATCGCGCGCGCGATCCAGCCGAACTGGTCGTTCATCGCCTCGCCGCCCCATTCGGCCAGGATGCGCGTCTCCTCGACGAACGGGTTGGCAAAATCCTCCTTCTTGGGGAGCAGCGCGGTAAAACGCGGGTCGCCGCGCAGCGGCTCGAGGTCGGGATCGAGCTGCATCTGCGTCATGTCGAACTGCTTCGTGGCTCGTGCCTTCGCGAGCCACTCGAACGCGCGGTCCGGATCGTTCTTTCGCGCGTAGGCGGCGCCGATGTTGTAGGTCGCGATCGGGTCGGGCTGGATCGCGATGGCCTTTTGGTACGCCTCGATCGCGCGGTCGTACTGCTTGCTCAGGTGCAGCGCCACCCCGAGCAGCCGCCAGGCGCGCGCGTTCCGCGGCGCACGCGCCGTGACCGCTTCGAGAATTTTTGCTGCGGCCTCGGGGTCCGTTGCCTGGATGCGCAGCGCATCGGGAATATCCGGCGCGGACGGCGGCGTCGGGGCCGACGGCTGCTGCTGCTGCACATGTGACGAGCCGTGTGACCAGAGGGCGAGGACCAGCAGGAGCGCGAGCAGGTGCGGCATCCCCGCTTATACCCCGGCGCGCGCGCCGGCCGGTATCACGCGATTGCGCGTCCTTCGTCGAGAACGATGACGCGGTCCGCGAGCTGGTCGAGCTCCGCGCGATCGTGGCTGACGTAGATGACCGGCACGCCCAGATCGTCGCGGACGCGCAGCAGGTAGGGCAGGATGCGCCGGCGGCGCTCGACGTCCACGGCGGCAAGCGGCTCGTCGAGCAGCAGCAGGTCCGGCGCCGACATGAGCGCGCGCGCAAGCGCGACGCGCTGGCGCTCGCCACCGGAGAGATCCGGCACCCGGCGCTCCAGCAGGTCGCCGACTTCGAGCATCTTCACGACGACGTCGAGCGCGAGCTTCTGGCCGGGGCGGCGCCCGTAGAGGACGTTGCGCCGCACGTTCATGTGGGGAAACAGCGCGGTGTCCTGCGGCACGTAACCGACATGGCGTGCGTGCGGCGGCAGGTCGATGCGGCGGGCTGAATCGAACAGTACGTGATCCCTCACGGCGATCCGCCCCGCCTGCGGACGCCGGAGCCCGGCGATCGCATCCAGCGTCGTCGTCTTGCCGGATCCTGACGGGCCGAACAGCGCCGTGATCCCGCCCGCCAGTTGCTCGTGGAGCTCGAGGACGAACGGACCCTGCCGCAGGTTGAAATCGAGCGCGATCACGTCCGGATGCCTGCGCGCGACGTGATCCAGTTGGCCAGCGCCAGCGCCGCGAACGCGATGGCCCCCGACACCAGCACGAGCTGCGCCGCCTCGGTGTCGCGGCCGGTTTCCGCAAAGGAATAGATCGCCACCGCGAGCGTCCTGGTCGATCCCGGGATGCTCCCGGCGATCATCATCGTCGCGCCGAACTCGCCAATCGCGCGGGCGAAACAGAGCACCGCGGCGGCCACCACCGACGGGAGCGCCAGAGGGAGCGTCACGGTTGCAAAGACGCGGAACGGCTTCGCGCCCAGGGTCGAGGCGACCTGTGCGTACCGAGGGTCCACCTGCTCGAAGCCGGCGCGCGCGGTACGGACCAGGAGCGGCAGCCCCATGACGGCCATCGCAACGACGGCCGCTTTCCAGGTGAATACGATCTCGATGCCGAGCCGAGCCAGAACACCGCCGAACGCGCTGCGGGGCGCGAGCAGCATCAGGAGAATCAGCCCGGTCGCGACCGGCGGCATCACCAGCGGCAGCGACACGAACGTCTCGAGCAGCACGCGGCCACGAAAACGTCCGTGCGAAAGCGCCCACGCGAGCAGCAGCCCCGGCGGCAGCATGATGGCCGTCGCGGTGGCCGCCATCCCGACGGTCAGCGCGGTGATGCTCAGGACGTCGGTCACTCAGGGTCCACCGCGCCCGCCCGGCCTGACCGGCGGGACAGAGAAGCTGTAGCGGCGGAAGATCGCGCCGGCCTCGGGGCCGCGCAGAAAGGCCAGGAACTTCACTGCCGCCTCGCGGTTCTTCGTCCGCTTGAGGATCGCGGCCGGGTAGACGATGCGGGGAGCGGCGGCGCCGGTGACGATGAATCCGACATCGATCGCCTGTGAGGTGGCGGCGTCGGACTCATACACGATCGCGGCGTCGACGCCTCCCGACTCGGCGGCGCTCAAGGCGGCGCGGACGTTTGCCAGCGGGATCAGACGGTCCTGGACTGCAGGCCACACGCCGCTGCGCTCGAGAAACTGGCGCGCGTACACGCCGGCGGGCACCGCCGCCGGGTCCGCGACCGCAATCCGCCTGGCGCGCAGGAGCGCCTGCACGTCGGCGATCGCAGTCCCCGTCCGCCGGGGGGTCACGACCGCGAGGCGGTTGGTGAGGAGATCGAACCGCGTGCTCTCGTCGATCGCGCGGCGGGCCTGCGCGAAGTTCATCTGCGTTTCGTCGGCGCTGATGAAGATGTCGGCGGGCGCGCCGTTGACGACCTGGCGCGCGAGCACGTTGGAGCCAGCCAGGTTGAAGCGGACCGGCCCGCCGCCCGCCGCGGTGTAGGCCCTTTCGATGTCGCGCAGGGCGTCAGTGAGGCTGATGGCGGCAGAAACAACGAGCGGCGGTGGAGCGGGATGGAGCGCCGAAAGGACCAGCGCGAGGCAGGCAGTCCGGAACACGCCATAACTGTATGACAGCGGTGGGGTCAGAGCTTGAATTTGTCGCTGCTTGAGAAATCATGCCAACGATGTGGCACCAAAAAACTGGATGCGACAAATTCAAGCTCTGACCCCCCTATGGCTTCGGCCGCCACGCCGTCCGCTCGAGCAGCACCAGCGTCCAGGCCTGGACCGTGATCCTCGCGCCGGCGTCGTGCGCAGCGCCGCCATCCTCCTCGGACAGGTGATCGCCGTGCTCGACGGTGTCGACCAGGACCCGCCATTTCGTGCCCCACTTCTCCTCGGGGAGCGTGAACTCCAGCGGCTCGTGTCCGGCGTTGAACATCACGTAGAAGCTCTCGTCGTAGATCCGCTCGCCGCGCTCGTCGGGCGTCGGGATCGCGCGGCCGTTCAGGAAGACGCCGAGCGATTTGGCAAACGCCGCCTGCCAGTCCTCCTCCGACATCTCGTGGCCCGCCGGCGTGAACCACGCGATGTCGCTGACGGCGGTGCCGTGGATCGGGCGCCCCTGGAACCAGCGGCGCCGGCAGAACACGGGATGCTGGTGCCGTAACCGCACCAGCCGGCGGGTGAACTGCAGGAGCCCATCGTCGGCGTGGGACCAGTCGTACCAGGAGATCTCGTTGTCCTGGCAATAGCCGTTGTTGTTCCCGCGCTGGGATCGGCCGATCTCGTCGCCGCCGAGCAGCATCGGCACCCCCTGCGACAGCAGCAGCGTCGTCAGAAAGTTCCGCACCTGGCGTGCCCGCAGCCCATTGATCTCCGGTTTGTCGGTCGGCCCTTCCTCACCACAGTTCCACGACCGGTTGTGGCTCTCGCCGTCATGGTTCTCTTCGCCGTTGGCTTCGTTGTGCTTCTCGTTGTACGACACGAGATCGCGCAGCGTGAACCCGTCGTGGGCCGTGATGAAGTTCACGCTGGCGTACGGGCGGCGCGCGGTGCCCTGGTACAGGTCCGAGCTGCCGGTGAACCGATAGGCGAACTCGGCCAGCGTCTGATCGGTGCCGCGCCAGAAGTCGCGCACCGTGTCGCGATACTTGCCGTTCCACTCGGACCACAGCGGCGGGAAGTTGCCGACCTGATAGCCCCCCTCGCCGACGTCCCACGGCTCGGCGATCAGCTTCACCTGGCTGACGACCGGATCCTGCTGGATCAGGTCGAAGAACGCAGACAGCCGGTCCACGTCGTGCAGCTCGCGCGCGAGCGTGGCGGCCAGGTCGAAGCGGAAGCCGTCCACGTGCATGTCGAGAACCCAGTAGCGCAGGCTGTCCATCAGCAACTGCAGCACGTGCGGGTGACGCATGTTGAGCGTGTTGCCCGTCCCCGTGTAATCCATGTAGTAGCGCTTGTTGTCGCCGACGACCCGGTAATACGCCGTGTTGTCGATCCCCTTGAACGACAGCATCGGCCCCAGATGATTCCCTTCGGCGGTGTGGTTGTAGACGACGTCGAGAATCACTTCGATCCCGGCCTCGTGCATCGTCTTCACGAGGTGCTTGAACTCCTGGACCTGTTCGCCGCGCTGCCCGCTCGACGTGTACTCGTTGTGCGGCGCGAGATAGCCGATCGAGTTGTAACCCCAGTAATTGCGCAGCCCCTTCTGCACCAGCGTCGAGTCCTGCACGAACTGGTGAACCGGCAGGAGCTCGACCGCGGTGATCCCGAGCTTCTGGAGGTACCTGACCGAAACCGGATGCGCCATCCCGGCATAGGAGCCGCGAATCTCCGGCGGAATGTCGGGGTGCTGCTGCGTGAATCCCTTGACGTGCGTCTCGTACACGACCGTCCGGTGCCACGGTGTGTTCGGCCGGCGGTCGGCTCCCCAGTCGAAAAACGGATTGATGACGACGCTCTTTGCGACGTACCCGGCGCTGTCGGCGTCGTTCCTGGACGACTCCGGCTCGTTGAAGTGATACGGGAAGATCGCCTCGTTCCACTCCCACACGCCTTCGATGGCTTTGGCATAGGGATCGAGCAGCAGCTTGTTCGGATTGCACCACTGGCCCTGCTCGGGCGCCCAGGGACCGTGGACGCGGAACCCGTAGCGCCTCCCCGGCCTCACGTTCGGCAGGTAGCCGTGCCAGCAGAGCGCGGTCATCTCCGGGAGATTGAGCCGGGTCTCCTGCCCGCTTTCGTCGAACAGGCACAGCTCGACCCGTGTGGCGGCCTCTGAGAATACCGAGAAATTGGTGCCGATTCCGTCGAACGTGGCGCCGAGCGGGTACGGTTGCCCTGGCCAGATCTGCATAGGAGGGTTCGGGGATCACGCCCCGCTCAGTCATCGAAGCCCGACCCAGCTCGGGCGGAATGCTCTATTCACGTCTTGTGCCGCGGGTGTAAGCTTCGCGGGATGTTGGAGGATGGACCCATGCGCAACCATATGACTGCCTTCGTTCTGGCCGCCGCCTGCGCGGGCGCGGTCGCGGCAATTACCCCCGTCGGCGCCCAGCGCCAGGAGACCTCGCCCCGCACTGACCGGCTCACGCTCGACACGTTTCTCGAGATGGAGACGGTCACGGACCCTCAGCTGTCGCCCGACGGCAGCCAGATCCTCTACACGCGCGGGTGGGTCGACAAGATGAACGACCGCCGCGAATCGGCGCTCTGGATCATGAACGCCGACGGCAGCCGTAACCGGTTTCTCGTGAAGGGATCCAATGCGCGCTGGTCGCCGTCCGGTGATCGCATAGCCTACACCGCCCCGGGGGAACCCCGGGGCTCGCAGGTCTTCGTCCGCTGGATGGACGCCGAGGGGGCGACCTCCCAGGTGACCCGGGTGGACCAGTCGCCGGGGAACGTCGCCTGGTCGCCTGACGGGACGCAGCTCTCGTTCACGGCGCTGATCGAAGAGCGGAACAACTGGCCGATCAAGCTGCCGAAAGCGCCGGCCGGCGCGAAATGGACCGAGGCGCCCCGCATCGTCGAGCGCCTGAACTATCGCCGCGACCGCTCGGGGTTCACCGACAACGGCTTCCGCCACATCTTCGTCGTGCCGGCGATCGGCGGCACGCCGAAGCAGATCACCTCCGGCAACTTCGATCACAACGGCAGCGAGTGGACACCCGACGGCCGGAGCATCGTCTTCAGCGGCCTGCGCGTCGAAGTGGACGACTATCAGTGGCGCGAATCGGAGATCTACGCCGTGGACGTCGCCACCAGCACGATTCGCCAGCTGACCCGCCGCAAGGGGCCGGACGGCAACCCGGCGGTGTCGCCCGACGGAAAGCGCATTGCCTACACCGGCAACGACCACACCCGCGACACCTGGGCCGACAGCAAGCTGTACGTCATGAACATCGACGGCTCCAGCCCGCGGCTCGTCTCGGGCACCTGGGACCGCTCGCCGGGCAACCTGAAGTGGGCGCATGACGGCTCGGGCGTGTACTTCACTTCGCAGAACGAAGGCGCCCAGAACCTCTACTATCTGCCGCTGGCGACGGCTTCCGGCACGGTGACACCGGTGACCAAGGGCGTGCACATGCTGTCGGTGTCGGACATCTCGAGCAAGGGCGTGGCGGTCGGCACCGTGACCACGTTTCACAAACCGGCCGACATCATTGCCTTCGATCTGAAGAACCCGGGCGCGCTGAAGCAGCTGACATTCGTCAACGACGACGTCCTGGCGGGCAAGAAGCTCGGCGACGTCAAGGAGATCTGGTACACCATGCCCGACGGCATGAAGATCCAGGGGTGGTACATCACGCCGCCCGAGTTCGACGCCTCGAAGAAATATCCGATGCAGCTGCACATCCACGGCGGTCCCCACGGCATGTACAACGTGGGATTCAACTTCGGCTGGCAGGAGCACGCCGCCAACGACTACGTGATCCTCTACACGAATCCGCGCGGCAGCACGGGCTACGGGAGCGCCTTCGGCAACGCGATCAAGAACGCCTATCCCGGCAAGGACTACGACGATCTGATGATGGGGGTCGACACCCTCGTTGCGAAAGGCTTCGTCGACACCCAGAACATGTTCGTCACCGGCTGCAGCGGCGGCGGGGTGCTGACCGCCTGGATCGTCGGCAAGACGGACCGCTTCGCGGCCGCCTCGGCCAACTGCCCGGTCGTCGACTGGCTCTCGTTCGTCGGCACGACCGACGGCGCGAGCTGGTACTACAACTTCGAAAAGCTGCCCTGGGAAGATCCGACCGAGCACATCAGGCGCTCGCCGCTGACCTACGTCGGCAACGTGAAGACCCCGACGATGTTGATGACCGGCGTGAACGATCTGCGCACGCCGATGCCGCAGACCGAGCAGTTCTACAGCGCGCTCAAGCTCCGCAAGGTGCCGACCGCGATGCTCCGGTTCAACGACGAATGGCACGGCACGACGTCGAACCCGTCGAACTTCATGCGGACGCAGCTCTACCTGCGTTAC
Organism: Vicinamibacterales bacterium; assembly: GCA_035250005.1. Lineage (GTDB taxonomy): Bacteria > Acidobacteriota > Vicinamibacteria > Vicinamibacterales > 2-12-FULL-66-21 > JACDCA01. Next base: position 9,429 of record DATFFM010000106.1, read on the forward strand.
TGGTTCGACAAGCACAAGCGCGGCGCCACGCGGACCACGACGAATGCATCCGGCGGCGAAGACCGTTAGATAGCGAGAACGCCCACATGAAGAGACTGCTGGCGACTTGCGCGTTGTTCGCTCTCATGGAGCACAGCGCGGCGCCGACAACGCAACCGGACCTCGGCGTCCTGTCGAAGGAGGGGCTTGTCGTCTGCACCTCTGCGCCGGCGTGTGATGCGGGCGCCTCCGTGATGGCACTCGGCGGCAATGCGGTCGACGCCGCGGTCGCAACCGCCTTTGCTCTCGCGGTCACGCATCCGTCCGCCGGGAACATCGGCGGCGGTGGCTTCATGATCGTCCGGACACCGGATGGCCAGGTCACCAGCTTCGACTTTCGCGAGCGGGCGCCGTTGAAATCGACCCGTACCATGTACCTCGGCAAGGACGGCGAGATCGCGCGCGACCTCACCGAGGCCGGTTACCTGGCTCCCGGCGTGCCCGGTTCCGTCCGCGGCATGGCGATGGCGCACGCCAAGTTCGGCAAGCTGCCGTGGAAGGACGTCGTGATGCCAGGTGTGCTGGTCGCCGAGCAGGGATTCGTGATCTCAGCGGCCCTCGCGCGAGGATTGAACCGCGAGGTGAAAGGGCCGATGGCGGAATTCCCGGCTTCGGTGGCGGCCTATGGCAAGCCCGGCGGGGGCGACTGGACGGCCGGCGACCGGCTGGTCCTGAAGGATCTCGGCAGGACGCTGCGCTCGATCGCGACCGACGGGCCCGACGCGTTCTACACCGGCTGGATCGCCGACGCCATCGCCGAAGACATGAAGGCGAATGGCGGCCTGATCACGAAGGAGGACCTTGCGAAGTACGCGGCCAAAGAGCGCGCGCCCGTGCGGGGTACCTACAAGGGCTTCGAGATCGTCTCGATGCCGCCGGTCAGCTCCGGCGGCGTGGCGCTGATCGAGATGCTGAACATCCTCGAGCCGCTGAACCTGAAATCGAAAGGGCTGCTCACCGCCGACGCGCTTCACCTCCAGATCGAAGCCATGCGCCGCGCGTACCTCGACCGCGCTCGGCATCTCGGGGATCCCGACTTCGTGAAGATCCCGGTCGACACTCTGATCTCGAAGGAGCATGCGCGCAAGGTCGCGGCCTCGATCGATCCGGCCAAAGCCTCGAGCAGCGTCGCGCTCGGCAAGGACATCGTGACGGTGACGACCGACCAGGAGCCCGACGAGACGACTCACTACTCGGTCATCGATCGCAACGGCATGGCGGTGACGACCACGACGACGCTCGAGGGCGGTTACGGCTCGCACGTGGTGGTGAAGGGCACGGGGTTCCTGTTGAACAACGAAATGGGTGACTTCAACAAGAAGCCGGGGGAGACGAACGTTCGTGGCGACATCGGCACGCCGGCAAACCTGATCGATCCGGGCAAGCGCATGCTCAGCTCGATGACCCCGACGATGGTGCTGAAAGATAGCAAGGTGGTGATGCTCACCGGATCGCCTGGCGGCCGCACGATCATCAACACCGTGTTCACCATCGTCTTCGGCGTGGTCGAGTACGGCTTGAACGGCCGGCAGGCGGTGGACCTGGCGCGCATGCATCACCAGTGGCTGCCCGATCGCGTCTCGATCGAGAAGGAGAGCGGCCCGGGCGAAGAGGTGCTGTCGAAGCTGAAGGCGATGGGCCACGATATCAGGACCGGCGGGCGGCAGGGGGACGCGCACTCCATCTGGGTCGCGCCCGACGGTTCGGTCTACGGAATCAACGAGAAGCGGACCCCGGATGGCAAGGCCTCGGTGCCCCAGTTGACTTCGTCGGCCGCGGGGCGGTAGGCTTGCCTGCGTTCATGTTTCAGTCTCTGCACCATCACCGGCACCACCATCACTCCTGCTCCGGCGGGCCGGTATCCGTGCGCTTCATGAACTGATCCTTTAGAAACGCGCACTCATTCGAGGCCCTGCTGGAGAACATCCGGCAGGGCCTTTTGCTTGTACGAACCATGGATTTCACGAAACTCGACGGACTCATCCCCGCTGTGATCCAGGACGACGCCTCGGGCGAGGTCCTGATGGTCGGCTTCATGAACGAGGAGGCGCTGACGCTCACCCAGGCGTCCGGATACGCGACCTTCTTCAGCCGCACGCGCCAGACGCTGTGGATGAAGGGGGAAACCTCCGGCAACCGGCTGAAAGTGAGGGCGATGCTCGTGGACTGCGACGAGGACACGCTCCTGCTCAAGGTCGTATGCGAAGGGAGCGGCGCGGCCTGCCACACCGGGGCACGGTCGTGCTTTCGCAGTGCTGAAAGGTGAAGAGGTGAACAAAATCAAGCTGGGCTTGCCGAAGGGGTCCCTGCAGGACGCGACGATTCAGCTGTTCGCGCGGGCGGGGTTCAACATCTACGCGAGCACGCGGTCGTACTTTCCGGCAATCGACGATCCGTCGATCGACTGCATGCTGATCCGGGCACAGGAGATGGCGCGGTACGTCGCCGACGGCGTGCTCGATGCGGGGCTCACGGGCCAGGACTGGATCGCCGAGCATGCGGCGGCCCGGGGCGGATGTTCCGGCGTGGAGCCGCTGGCCGATCTCATTTACGCGAAACAAAGCTTCGGCAAGGTGCGGTGGGTGCTCGCCGTGCCTGAAGACTCACGCTATCGGAGCGTGAAGGACCTCGAGGGAGCCACCGTGGCCACCGAGCTCGTGCGCGCGACCCAGGCGTACTTCACTCGCCAGAACGTCAAGGTGAACGTCGAGTTCTCCTGGGGCGCAACGGAAGTGAAGCCGCCCGTCCTCGCGGACGCCATCGTCGAGGTCACCGAGACGGGATCCTCTCTGCGCGCCAACCGGCTCCGCGTCATCGAGACGGTGCTCGAATCGAACACCCAGCTCATCGCCAACCCCGCGTCGCTTGGCGACGAGTGGAAGCGCACCAAGCTGGAGAACATCGCGCTGCTGCTGCGGGCCGCCATGGAGGCGCAGGGGCGGGTCGGGATCATGCTCAACGTGAAGCGGTCCGACCTCGACGCGGTGCTGTCGCTGCTGCCCGCGCTGCAGCGCCCGACGATCTCTCCCCTCGCCGACAACGACTGGGTCGCGCTGAACACGATCATCGAGGAGCGCACGGTCCGGGACCTCATTCCGCGCCTGAAGGCCGCCCAGGCCCAGGGCATCGTCGAGTATCCGCTGAACAAGATCGTGCTGTGATGATGCCGACTTTCAACTACCTGAGGCAACCAGCGCCGCGTGACGGCGAGACACCTCCTCGCCGCGCGGCGCGGCGGAGCCACGTCAGGGCCACGGCGCGATGCGGCCAGCGCGCTGCGACAGGTCCGACAAACCGACCGCAGGCGGTCCCATCGGCGGAGGCGCAGGTATCGTCCCAGGCGCCCCGGATCGCCCGGATGCCCAGGCGAGCCCTTACCGGCCTGCGGAAAGCCCGGGCCGGAGGCGCATCGTGAGCCGCGCGCCGGAGGACGGTTTTTCCGCGTCCAGGCCGAGACGCCGTCGACCCGGCGTGGCCCCGACGCAACACGCGCGGACCGGATCCAGCCTCGCGCTCAAACTGACGCCAATCCGGGTCTGGGAATCGAAGGATTCCGGCATCGTCGATCGACTGATCGCCGGGCCGGCGCGCCGGAACTCCAGGATCGAGGCGCGCGTGCGGCGGATCGTCGCCGACGTCCGGGAACGCGGCGACACGGCGCTCATGGAGTATGCGCGCCAGCTCGATGGTCTGACCGGACCGGTGGAGATCACGCGCACGGAAATACGACGGGCGGCGCGCACCGTGCCGGCGGATGTCGGTGACGCGATCCGGCTGGCGGCACGAAACATCCGCACCGTCGCGCGCAAGCAGGTGCCGACGGGATGGAGAGTATCGACGGTTCCGGGTGTGCGCATCGAGCAGCGCGTCACGCCGCTCGAGCGTGTCGGCTGCTACGTGCCGGGTGGGCGTTATCCCCTGCCCTCTTCGCTGCTGATGACGGCCATCCCGGCGCGAGTCGCGGGTGTCCGGGAGATCATTGCGGTCTGTCCGAGACCGGATGCGACGGTGCTCTTCGCGGCGGGCGTGGCGGGGGTCGATCGGTTGTTCCGTATCGGTGGCGCGCACGCGGTCGCGGCGCTGGCTTGCGGCACACGGACGGTTCCGCGTGTTGACAAGATCGTCGGTCCCGGGAACGCCTACGTCGCTGCCGCGAAAGCGCTCGTGTCACGCGAGTGCGCGATCGACTTCTTCGCCGGTCCGAGCGAGATCGTCGTCGTCTCGGCCAGCGGCAATCCGGGCTGGATCGCCGCCGATCTCATCGCGCAGGCCGAGCACGACCCCGATGCCCGCGCGATCCTGCTGACGCCGTCCCGGCGGCTGGCCGAGGCGGTCGCGGGTGAATGCGACCGGCTGCTGCCGGGTGACGGAACGGCCCGTGACGCGCTCGCTCGAAACGGCGGGATCGTCGTGACGCGAAGCATCGCGGAAGCGATTGCGCTGTCGCAGCAGATGGCCCCCGAGCACGTGGTGTGCGACGACGAAGCGGTGGCGGCGCGGCTGACGGCGGCTGGAACCGTCTTCGTCGGCAGCTGGAGCGCGCAGGCTTTGGGGGATTACGTCACCGGCTCCAACCACGTGCTGCCGACCGGCGGCGCCGCCCGCGCGCGCGGCGGGCTCGGCGCAGTCGACTTCGTCCGCGTGTCGAACGTGCAGCGCATATCGTCGCGCGGCGTCCGGCGTATCGGTGACGCGGCGGTCACGCTGGCGCAGGCGGAGGGGCTCACGGCCCATGCCGCCTCGATCCGCGTCCGATTCTCATGAAGCTGTCGAAACAGATGAATTACGAGTACGAGAAAGTCGTCACCCCTTCGTCGGGCCTGCGCCTGCACCTGAACGAGAACACCGCCGGATGCTCGCCGGCCGTGCTCGACGCGATTCGCGGGATCACGTGTGAGACGGCGGCATTCTACCCGGACTATGCGGACGCGATCGCCGCCTGCTGCGAGCATCTCGAGGTGCCTGCGTCCAGTCTCCTGCTGACCAACGGCCTCGACGAAGGGATCCTCGCCGCCAGCGTCGCCGCGTTGCGGGGCAGCCCCGCCGCCGACCCGTTCGAGGCCATCGTCATCGTGCCGGCGTTCGACATGTACGCCGCCTGCGCGGATGCGGCCGGGGGCCGGGTGATCGAGATCCCACAGGGAGATGATTTCGAGTTCCCGCTCGACGCGGTGCTCGCCGCGGTCGGCCCGCGTACCCGCATCGTCTTCATCACCACTCCCAACAACCCGACCGGGATCACGGTTCCCCGGAGCAGCATCCTGGCGATCGCCGCCGCCGCGCCAGGATCGCTGATCTTCGTCGACGAGGCGTACGTGGACTTCAGCGGCGTGACGCTCGTCGGCGATCCTTCGATGGAAACACACTCGAACCTCGTGGTCGGACGCACATTCGCGAAAGCGTACGGCCTGGCTGCCATACGTGCGGGGGCGCTCATCGGCTCGCCGGAGACGCTTGCGCCGATCCGCCGCGTCGTGCCGCCCTACAGCCTCAACGTCGCGGCCGCGGTGGCGATCCCGGCTGCGCTTCGCGACCGCGAGCGCTACGACTGGTACCTCGGCGAGGTACGGCGGTCGAAACGGCTGCTCTACGACGCTTTCGACCGGCTCGATGTCCGGTACTGGCCGAGCGACGGCAACTTCGTTCTCGTGCGTTTCGGCGAGATGTCGGGCCGCGTCGTGAGCGTGCTGGCGGAGCGCGGGATCTACCTCCGCGACCGCTCGAAGGACCACGGCTGCAGCGGCTGTGTTCGGATCACCGCCGGGGTCGCCGAACACACGCGCCGGTGCATCGACGCGATCGAGGAGGTCCTGTGCGACGCGCGCTGATCGACCGGCACACCAGCGAGACGCAGATCCGGCTGAAGTTGAATCTCGACGGGCACGGCCGATACGAGATCGCGACCGGCATCCGGTTTCTCGACCACATGCTGGAGCTCCTCGCCCGGCATGGCGCGTTCGATCTCTCGGTCGCCGCATCCGGCGATCTGGATGTCGATCAGCACCACACCGTCGAGGATCTCGGTATCGCGCTCGGCGAGGCGGTCTCGGCGGCGCTCGGGGGCCGCCGCGGCATCAATCGTGCGGGCTACTTCGTCATGCCGATGGACGAAACGCTGGCCGTCGCGGCGATCGACCTCGGCGGCAGAGCGCACGCCGTGGTCGACCTGCGGTTGCGTGTCAAGCGGGTGGGTGATCTCGACGCAGAGCTGGTCAACGACTTCTTCGACGGTTTCGCGCAGGGAGCCCGCGCCAACGTCCACCTGAAGGTTCTCTATGGACGATCCAGCCATCATCACGTCGAAGCGTGCTTCAAGGCCTTCGCCAGGGCCCTTCGGGTCGCCTGCGCGAAGGACAAGCGGATGGCGAGAATGCTGCCGTCGACGAAGGGGCTCATTTAGCAGGGATGCCGTCGCCCGTCGGGCGGCGATGTGGGGCACAGAATGCGGATTGCGCTGATCGATTACGGTGCCGGGAATCTCACGTCGGTTCTCAAGGGCTTCAGAGCCGCGGGGGACGAGCCCGGAATACCGGGCGCGCCTGCCGACCTTGCCGGTTGCGCCGGAATCGTCGTGCCCGGCGTCGGCCACTTCGCGGCGACGTCGTCCATCGCCGACGCCTGGCGCGCGGCGATCACCCGGCGGGTCGAAGCGGGCGTGCCGTTCCTGGGGATCTGCCTGGGCATGCAGTGGCTCTTCGAGGGCAGCGAAGAAGCGCCCGGCATGGCGGGGCTCGGTCTGCTGGCCGGACGATGTGCGCGGATCGAGGCGGAGCGGCCATTGAAGGTGCCGCACGTCGGATGGAACGCGCTGGACGTGCGGCGGCACAGCCCGATTCTCGACGCGATCGAGGACGGCACCCAGGTGTACTTCACGCACTCGTTCGCGGGGCCAGTAACCCCCGAGTGTTGCGCATCCACCACCCACGGGCAGGCTTTTGCCGCCGTCGTCCAGCGCGACAACGTTGCCGGCGTTCAGTTCCACCCGGAGAAGTCGGGGGCCGCGGGCCTCCGCATCCTTCGCAACTTTCTGGCGATGACCAGGAGCTGACGTGCTGTCGAAGCGGATCATCGCGTGCCTCGACGTTCGCGACGGCTCGGTGGTCAAGGGGGTGAACTTCGAAGACCTGCGCAACGCCGGCGATCCGGCGGCGCTCGCCCGGCGGTACAACGCCGAAGGCATCGACGAGCTGGTGATCCTCGACGTCACGGCCACGATCGAGGCGCGCCGGGCGATCGCGGCAACGATCCGGGCGGTCTCGAGCGAGCTGTTCATCCCGCTGGCCGTCGGTGGAGGGATTCGCACTGGAGCGGACGCCGCAGCCGTTATCGAGGCGGGCGCCGACAAGGTGAGCCTGAATACGGCTGCCCTGGCAGACCCTGCCCTGATTACGAGCCTCGCGGAGTTATACGGCAGCCAGGCGGTGATCGTCGCAATCGACGCGAAGCGCGATGGGGATCGCTGGATCGTCTTCACGCGCAGCGGCCGCGACGGGACCACCCGCGAGGCTGGCGAGTGGGCGCGTGAAGCGGAGCACCGCGGTGCCGGGGAAATCCTCCTGACCTCGATCGACCGTGACGGGACCCGCACCGGATTCGACTGCGAGCTGACCGCGCTGGTGGCTGGCGCAGTATCCATCCCGGTCATCGCGTCAGGCGGGGCCGGGACCTTCGAACACTTTCACGACGTCTTCACGCTGGGCCAGGCCGACGCCGCGCTCGCCGCCTCGGTGTTTCACTACTCGGAACACGCCGTCGCCGAGCTCAAGAGCTACCTCGCGCAGCGTGGACTCCCGATCAGATCATGCTCGTCCCCTCCATAGATCTTCAAGGCGGCCGCATCGTGCAGCTCGTCCAGGGGGAGACGCTGGCCGTCGAGAGCAGCGAGATCGACCTGTGGGTCGGAAGGTTCCGCGGCCGTTCGAAGATCCAGCTGATCGACCTCGATGCGGCAAAGGGTCAGGGCGACAACCGCGCGCTGGTCGAGCGGATCTGCGCCGAGCTCCCGTGCCGCGTCGGCGGCGGCGTCCGGTCGATCGAGCGTGCGCACCGGTTGCTCGACCGCGGCGCAACACACGTCATCGTCGGCTCGGCGCTGTTTGCCGGCGGAAAGATCGACCTGCCGTTCGCACGGGCGCTGTCGGAGGCGGCGGGCGCCGGCCGGCTGATCGCCGCCGTTGACAGTCGAGGCGGCAGGGTCGTCATCCACGGCTGGCGAACGCAGCTCGAGATCACGCCAGCGGACGCCGTCCGCCAGCTGGAACCGTACTTCGGCGAGTTTCTCTACACGCACGTGGACAGCGAGGGGCTCATGCGCGGCACCGACATGGCCGCGATCCGCGCGGTTCGGGACGCGACCTCCCGGCCGCTCACGGCTGCCGGAGGGATCACCACAGCCGAAGAAGTCGCGGCCCTCGACGCGCTGGGAGTGGATGCGGTCGTCGGGATGGCAATCTACACCGGGCGGATCGAATACTGAGGGTCCGGGGGTCCGGGGGTCGGCATTCCACGGTTCGCTGTGGTGTAGGCTGAGGCCGATGCCTCATCGTTTCGCGGGTCTCGCCTTCCTTCTGGCCATCACGGCATTCACGGGCTGTTCACGAAGCACGGGTTCCTTCTCGGAGCGGAACGCGCGGGCCCACGTCGAGGTGCTGGCGGGCACGATCGGCAGCCGGCCGTCGGGGACGGAGGCGCACGCAAAGGCGCGCGCCTACGTCATCGACCAGCTGAAGATCTTTGGCTACCAGGTGCGGGTGCAGGAGGCCGACGCGCGGCGGCCCGAGCTCGGACGCAGCGCCCGTGTCGCCAACATCATCGGGATCCTGCCCGGGCCGCGGCGCGAAGCGATCGGCCTGCTGTCCCATTACGACTCCCGGGGCGATACACCGGGGGCGGGCGACGATGCCTTTGGCGTGGCGGTGTCGCTCGAGGCGGCGCGCCTGATTGCCGCATCGAGTGCGCGCCAGTGGACGACATACGTGCTGGTCACCGACGCCGAAGAAGAAGGACTGATGGGCGCGGCGGCGCTCATGAACGACCCCGAGGTCAGGGACCACCTCTCCGCCTACATCAACATCGAGTCGACCGGGTCGGGCGGGCCCGTGATGCTGTTCGAGACCGGGCCCGGCAACGAGTGGCTGGTCGATCGCTGGGCACGGCGGGCGCCGCGGCCGCGCGGTGGTTCGTTCGCCCTCGAGATCTACAAGCGGCTGCCGAACGACACCGATTTCTCGATCATGAAGCAGCACGGGGTGCCGGGCCTGAACTTCGCGGCCGTCGGTGACAGCTACACGTACCATACCGCCCGCGACACACCCGACCGGCTCTCGCCGCGCGCCCTGAGCGAAACCGGCGACAACGTCGTCGCCATCGTCGAGGCGCTTCAAGGCACCGACATCACGGCGAGAACGACGGCGGACGCCACCTATTTCGACATCTCCGGCACGGCGGGCGTCAGCTACGGCACGCTGGGCGCGTGGGCCACGTCGGTGCTCGCGCTGATTCTCGGGGCCCTCGGCTGGCTGCGGGTGACGCGGTTCCTGCTGCACGAGGAAGGGTTCGGGCGGTGGCTGCTCGGGCTCGTCTGGATGATCATTGCGGTAGCCGTGACGGCAGCCGCCATGGTCGGCGCCGCCGCCGCGCTTCGAGCCGCGCGCGAGGTGTACCACCCCTGGTACGCGCGGCCGGACCGTTTGTTCCTGATGGTCGCGGCGGTCGGCGGGGCGGTCGGGTGGATGATGGCGCGGGCGGGCCGATGGATCCCCGTGCGCGCGCGCGGCCTGCGGCATCCTGCCATCGCCTGGACGTATACGCTGCCGGTGTGGATCGCGCTGGCCCTGTTCGTCTTCTGGGCCGCACCGGCGGCTGCCTACCTCTGGACGTGGCCGCTGCTGACCGCGGGCCTGCTTCTGCTGCTGGTGCCGGCGTCCAATGCCGGTGCGGTTCGAATCGCCTCGGTCGTCATTCTTGCGGTCGCGGCGACGCTCTGGCTCCGCGATATGGTGGAGCTGCTTCGTTTCATGGTGGCGGTCTTCGGGCGGCTGCCCATCGTCACGCCGGTTTATGTGTATCCGGCGCTGATCGCGGGCGCCGGCCTGATGGTCGCGCCGCCGCTGTTCGCCGCCACGGTCAGGCCGCTGCCGCTCCTGCGCCCGTCGCTCGCCACCGCCCTGGCGCTGGCGGGTGTGGCGGCAACGATGCTCGCAGCCTGGCTGGCGCCGGCCTACACGCCGGAGCAGCCCCTGCGCCGGTACGTCCGCGCCATCCAGGAGCCGGGTACCCCGACCTCGCTCTGGAAGGTCGGATCCCTCGAGCCGGGGCTCGACCTGGGTGAAGGGGCGCCGCAGGGATGGAACACGACGGAACCGTCGGTTCAGAGCATTCCCTGGGGATCGCTGGCGCAACCGTTCGTCTTCTCGACGACGAGCGCGCCGCTGCCGGCGGCGCCGGCATCTGTGACCGGCTACGCCACGGCACCGGCTGCGGACGGCGCGGGCACGACGCTGTCGGTCTCGGTGATCCCGAAGGAGCCGTCGCTGGCCGTCTCGTTCGTGCTGCCGGCCGGGGTCGTTCCCGCGCGGAGCAATTTCCCCGGCGTCATTCGCCTCGGCCGATGGACGGCCACCTTCTACGCGCCGCCGCCCGAGGGGATCGCCTGGCAGGCGACGTTCGCCTCGGTCACGCCGGAGCAGCTGAAAGCCGTCCGCGTGGCGGTCACGTCGAGCGGCCTGCCGGGAGCCCCCGGCTGGCAGCGCCTCCCGGCCTGGCTGCCGCAGGAACGGGCGGTGTGGAACGGCTGGTTCACCTGGGTCCTGGATCCGTCCGCGCCGCCGCCGATTGAACCGGTCCCCCCGTTACGTTAAACTACGTAACCGTTACGGTGGATGGTGTAACGGCCCGCCATGCCCAATCCCTTCGTCTACGGAGAAGTCGTCCCGGCGGCGTCGTTCGTCGATCGTGAGGCGGAACTCGACCGGCTCACCGGGGACCTCCTGGCCGGGCAGAAGGTGTTTCTCATCTCTCCCCGCCGGTACGGCAAGTCGTCGCTGGTCGTCCAGGCGCTCCGGTCGGCCGCCAGGCACGGCGCCCTGACGGTCGACGTCACGGTCAGCAGCTACAGCTCCTACGTCGCATTTCTCGAGGGCTATGCGCGGGCGCTGCTCTCCATCGAAACCCGGGCCGACAAGGTGCGTGCCTGGCTCCGCGACATGCTCGGCGGCGTCCGTCCGGAGGTTCGCTTCGAACCAGACCACGCAGGCCGCAGCCAGGTCGCCATCTCCTTCCCTTCGGCACGCACGGAGAAGGACGTTTCGCGCCTCGCTCAGGAGGTGTTCGCTCTGCCGGGACGGATTGCCGAGGCGCGCAAGAGAAGGCTGGCGGTCGCGCTCGACGAGTTTCAGGCCATCGGTGCGTTCAATGGCGGCAGCGTCGAGCACGCCCTGCGCGCCGCCGTCCAGCACCAGCGGCAGGTCGGGTATGTCTTCTCCGGGTCGGAGCCCGCGCTGATGGAACGCATGCTGGGCCGGAGCCGGCCGTTCTACAAGGCCGGACCGGTCATGCGGCTGCAGAAAATCCCCGAAGGCCGGTTCGCCGACTTTCTCGAGGCCCGCTTCCGCGCCACAGGCCTGAAGCCGGTCGAGGGCCTCGGTCCCGCGATCGTCGAGCTCGCCGGCAACCTGCCCTACGACGTGCAGCGCCTCGCGCACGAAGTGTGGGACGACGTGAAGGCAGCGGGGCGGCGGGCGGTCAGCCTCGACGACCTGCATACGACGCTCACCCGGCTGCTCGGCGAACACGAAACATTGTTCGAGAGCATGTGGCAGCGGCTGACGCTCGCGCAGCGGGCCGCGCTTCGCGCGGTGGTCCTCCAGGACGGCCTCGAGCTGCTCTCGGCCGACACCCGCGCGCGGCACCGGCTCACCGGCGCTTCGACGGTGCAGGCGTCGCTCGCCGCGCTCGTCCGCGAAGATATCCTCACCCGCGAAGGCCCTCGCTACGTCGTCGTCGATTCGCTCTTGCGGGAGTGGGTGGCGCGCCACACCTTCTAGCCATGAGCTCTCTCCTCGATCGCGTCGGGCTCGGCCGGCCGGAGCTCCGGGCGTGGGCCCTGTACGATCTCGCCAACTCCGCGTACCAGACCACGATCATCGCGTCGGTGTTCCCGATTTACTTTCGACGGGTACTGGCCGCAGACCTGCCGGAGGCGGTGGCGCTGTCGCGGTTTGCCTGGGCGAGTGCAATCGCCGTTCTCGTGGTGGCGGTCCTCGCGCCGCTCCTGGGTGCGATCGCCGACCATGCTGCCATCAAGAAACGGCTGCTCGCCATGTTTGCGGGGACCGGGATCGCCTCCTGTTTCGCCATGTTCTGGCTGACGGAGGGGGAGTGGCTGTTTGCCCTCGTCCTGTTCGTCATCGGCAACATCGGCGTGGCCGGAAGCATCGTGTTCTACGAGTCGCTCCTGCCGCATCTCGTCGGGCCGTCGGAACTGGACCGTGTCTCCACAGCGGGGTACGCGATCGGCTTTCTCGGCGGCGGCACGCTGCTGGCGATCAATCTCCTCATGATTCAGCGGCCTGCGCTGTTCGGCCTCGCTGACGCAGGCGCCGGCACCCGGCTCGCCCTGGCCAGCGTCGGGTTGTGGTGGCTGATCTTCTCGATCCCGCTCCTCGTGAAAGTGCCTGAACCGGCGGCGCTCGCGGGCGCCGGGCGGGAGCCGGCGTCGCTGACAGCGGGGGCGCGCCACCTGGCGGCGACGTTTCGCGAGCTCCGGAAGTACCGCAGCGCGCTCATGTTTCTGCTCGCGTTCTTCGTCTACAACGACGGCATCCAGACGATGATCAAGATGGCCGCCATCTATGGCGATACCATCGGCCTCGAATCCGCGTCGATGATCACCGCATTGCTTTTGACGCAGTTCATCGGCGTGCCGGCCGCGTTCGGTTTCGGCGCTCTCGCAGGGCGTCTTGGCGCGAAGGCCGCGGTCTACCTGGGGCTGGCGGTGTACATCCTGACCGCGGCGCTGGCGTACTACATGACGACGGCGTACCATTTCTACGCACTGGCAGTGCTCGTCGGCCTCGTGCAGGGCGGCACACAGGCGTTGAGCCGGTCGATCTTTGCCAGCATGATCCCGCGACAGAAGTCGTCGGAGTTCTTCGCTTTCTTCGGCGTGTTCGAACGGTACGCCGGCGTGCTGGGCCCGGCGGTGTTTGCAATTGTCGTGTCCGTCAGCGGCCGGGGCCGGGCCGCGATTCTCGCGGTACTGCTCTTCTTCATCGTGGGAGCGATTCTGCTCACGCAGGTGGACGTCGACGGCGGCCGGCGCGAGGCACGGGCCGGGGAAGAAGAGCTGGCCACCGCTCACTGATGGCATCAGGTTCGCGAATCGTCCATCGTCTGGCGGCGGCGATCGCCCACATTTTCTACCGCGTGGACGTCGTGGGCGCGATCCCCGCCGGCGGTCCGGTGCTCCTGCTGCCGAACCACGCGAACGCACTGCTCGATCCGGCACTGGTCCTGGCCACCGCCGGGCGGCCGGTCCGCTTTCTCGCCAAGTCCACGCTCTTCAGCGGTCCCTTCGCCCCGCTGCTGAAGGCCGCCGGCGCCATCCCAGTCTATCGAAGGCAGGACGGCGTCGACGGCAGCCAGAACGAACGGACGTTCAGCGCCGTCGATTCGGCGCTCGGCAGCGGAGAAGCGATCTGCATTTTTCCCGAAGGGATCAGCCACTCCTCCGGACGGCTCGAGCCGCTCCGGACCGGCGCCGCGCGGATGGCGCTGTCGGCGGCGGCCGTGGGCGTCGATCTGCGGCTCGTGCCGGTCGGCATCAATCTCGAACACAAGACCATTTTCCGGTCCAGAGCGACGGTCGCGTATGGGACGCCGTTCGCTGTGCCCTGGTCTGGCGGCCGGATCCGCACTCCACCTCCGGCCGAGGAGGTCAAGGCATTGACCAGCGAGATCGCGACGCACATGCGCGCGCTGCTGATCGAGGCGGATCCGCGCGGCGACGCCGAGCTCGTGGCCCGCATCGACCGGCTCTACAGCGCCGAGCGCCCGCAACGCGATGATGCGCAGGCCACGCTGGTGCGCCGCAAGGCCATCGCGGACGCGCTGCACCGCCTGCGCGCGGAGCGTCCCGAGTGGTACGCATCGGCGCTCATCCAGCTGCGTCGCTACGACGACCGGCTGCAGCGGTTCGGGCTCCGGGATGCCGCGCTCGACTGGCAGATGACTCCGGCCGCGGCATGGCCCTTCATCGCGCGCGAGGTGCCAGCGGCTGTTCTGCTCGTGCCGGTAGCGGCAGCGGCCCTGCTCGCCTTCGCCGTGCCCTACGGCCTCACGGCCGCGGCGTCCAGGCTGTCGAACGACATGGACGTCACGGCAACGGCGAAAGTGGTCGGTGGCGGCGTGCTCTATGCCGCATGGATCGCGGTCCTGTCGATGACGGCCGGGGCGCTCGGTGGAGCTGTTGCGGCGATCATGGTCCTCGCCGGCCTGCCACTGCTCGCCGTTGCGGGTCTCTTCGCCATCGAGCGTGAAGCGGCGGCGTGGCAGACCGCCCGTTCGTGGCTCGCGCTTCGCGTCGCACGCGAGACGACCAGAGAGGCGCTCAAACGCCGGCGCGCTGAGCTGGCCGGCGTGCTCGACGAGGTGAACGAGTGGCTGCGGAGGTAATCTAACGGGATGCTGCTGTCGGAGCTGGCCGCCGGGTACGAGATCCGCGGCACCTCGAACCCCGACATCTCCGGTATCAGCGAAGACAGCCGCCGCATCGGGCCGGGCATGCTGTTCGTCGCGGTCCGCGGCACGGCGGAAGATGGCCATCATTACATCGCCGATGCGCTCGCGCGAGGTGCGGCCGCGATCGCCGCCGAAGCGCTTCCACCATCTCCAGACGTTCCGGTGGTTCGCTTGAAGGCCTCACGCGCCGCCCTGGCGGACTTCGCGTCGCGCTTTGCCGGGCATCCCGCAAGAGACCTGACCCTGATCGGCTTCACCGGCACATTCGGCAAGACCAGCACCAGCGCCATCCTGCAAGGGCTCCTGGCCGCCGGCGGAGCCAGAGTGGCCGTGCTCGGCTCGCTCGGCGCGCGTTACCGCGACTTCTCCGTTCCCGGTTCGGGCCTGACCACGCCGGCGCCGGTGGAGCTGCACCGTGCGCTGCGTGACTTGAAGGATGCCGGCGCCGACACGGTGATCGTCGAGGTCACGAGCCATGCGTTGCGTCTCGAACGGGTCGCCGGCCTCATGTTTTCGGGCGGGCTCTTGTCGGCGATCATGCCAGGCGAGCACTCCGACTTCCACGGTTCGTACGACGAGTACGTCGCGGCCAAACGGCTCTTTCTGAACCACCTGTCGCCCGGCGCGACGCTTGCCTTCGATGCCGACAATCACGCGGCGCGCACGCTGGCCCGTGATGCAGCGGTGGCGGTGCGGGCCGGCGTGTCGCTGCACGGCCGGACGACCGATGTGCGGCTGATGCACGTCGGCCTGGATCACACCGGGGCCCGCTTCACCATCAACGGGCGCCGCCTGCACAGCCCGCTGCTCGGGCAGGGCCATCTGAAGAACGTGGCGCTGGCGCTGACCTACGCGTTCGCAGCCGGGGTCACGATCGATCAGGCGCGGACGGTGCTGCGGCGGCTGAAGCCTCTCCGGCGCCGCATGGAAACCTACACGGTGGGCGGACGCCTGGTGCTCGACGACACGGCCGGGCACCCCGACAGCCTCCAGGCGACCTTCGATGTGGCCGCCATGCTGGCGCGATCACCCGCGGTGCGGGCCGACGGCCGCGTGGCCGTCGTCTACGCCATCCGGGGCAGCCGCGGCGACGACATCAACCACCGCAACGCAACCGCGCTCGCCGATCTCGCGGCGGAACATGGCGTCAGCCGCCTGATCCTGACCGCCTCAGCCGACGCTGCCGGACCGAACGACCGCGCGACCGCCGACGAAGTGGCCGCCGCGCGCCGAGCACTCGCGGCGCGTTATCAGAAATTCGACTGGTTCGACGATCTCGAAGGGGCCGTACTCGAAGCCATAGCGGCAACGAGTCCGGGCGACCTGATCGTGCTGGCCGGCGCGCAGGGGATGAACGAGGCCGCGAGCTTTCTCAGTGCAGCAGATGCTGTTGAGCGAACAGGATCCACGTATAGAAGTTGAAGTTGGAGTTCGCCAGTGTCCGCGGGAAATTCTCGTGGCCCGCGTCGTCGTAGACGACGAGCCAGACCGGCACGCCGGCGTCCTTCAGGGCCTTGTGCATCGATTCGGCCTGCGCGATCGGCACCCGCACATCCTGCCGGCCGTGGGCGATCATCACCGGCGCCTTGATCCGGGGAGCCAGCGTCACCGGCGACACGCCGGTCAAAAAATCGCGCATGCCGGAATCGCGCTCGTCGCCGTACTCGGCGCGGCGGTCCTGCTGCCGGCCGGGTTCGGTGTTCTCGAGGTAGGTGACGAAGTTGGAGATCGCCACTGCCGCAAACGCGCAGCGGATCCGCTCCGGGTAGTGCGCCGCCACCGCGTAGGTCATGTATCCGCCATAGCTGGCGCCGGTGACCATGACCCGTGCGGCGTCGAGGTACGGCTGGCGCGAGATCCAGTCGAGCAGCGAACCGATGTCTTTCACCGCGTCCTCGCGGTTGCGTCCGTCGTCGAGCTTCTCGAAGCTGCGGCCGAACCCGAAGCTGCCGCGGACGTTCGGATACACGATCGCGATCCCCATCTCGTTGAGAAAGTACCCGCTGCGGCCCTGGAAGCGCGGCCGCTCGCGCGCATCGTTCGGCCCGCCATGAATATTGATCATCACCGGCCGCGGACCCTTGAACGACGACGGCGGACGGTAGAGCACGCCCGAGATCGTCTTGCCGTCGAAGCTCCGCCAGCGGACGATCTCCGGCTCCGGCAGCGTGGCGGCGTCGATGCCCCCCACCGGGCTGTTGGTCCAGCGGGAAATCGCGCCGGACCTCGCATTGACGCTGAAGACGTCTCCCTGCATCCGGACGGAGCCGAACGTGAACCCGACCTCCGTCCCGGACCGATGCCACTGCACGTCGGTGATCTGACCGGCGGGCAGCTCTGGCCGTACCCGAGACCTGAGCGTTCTTGCGTCCAGCAGTTCGAGCCGGCTGGACGCATCGCGATCGAACACGACGGCGATCGTCCGGCCGTCGGGCGACACCGCAGCCGCCTCCACCGAATCGCCGTCATCCGTCAACGGTGTCCATTTCGCGTCGCGCCAGCGCCAGAGGCGGGCGAGCTCGCTTCCCCGGTTGCTGACCGCGTAGATTGACCGGCCGTCCGGGGAGTAATGCGCCGAGGACCAGATCGACGGCGGCTCGTCTCGGTTCAGCGGAGTCAGCAGCGTGCGCCTGCCGGTCTGGATCTCCACCGTCCACAACGCCGTGTCGTTGCCGGGCAGCATCTCGACCGCGAGAATCGAGCGGTCGTCGGGTGACCACGCGGCAACGAACCACGATCCGGTCACCTGCATCAGCATCCGCGACGTCTTTGGATTCTTCGGGTCGAGAACGTAGATGTCGCGGTCCTTGCCGTTGCGGCGGTTGGACTCGAATGCGATCCGGCCGCTCTTCGACGACCATGCCGGCACGCCGTTCAGCGATTTGCCGTCGGTCAGAATCGCCGCGCGGCCCGGTCCGGACCTCCACAGCTGGTGGGTCTCGGCGCCGCCCGTATCCTTCCGATAGACGAACCAGTCGCCGCCCGCGGGGCTGTATGCCGCGTCGCCGCTGACGCCATCAGCCAGCGACGTCACCGGCTTCGGCGGTTTCCCCGGCGCCTCGACGGCGTGGACCTGGGGCGCCTTGCCGGTTGTGGTCGAGACCAGCATTGCGCGCTTCGTTGGATGCCACGAGAGCAGCGCCGCCCGCCGGAACTGCGCGTACGGACCGAGCTTCTCGGCGATCGCTGCGGGCACGGGGGGCAGCCCTTGGACCTTGATGTTTGCCGGGACCGGCAGTACCGCGCCCTGACCCGCCAGCACGCCTCCGGTCAGGAGGACGGCGGCGATCCGTACCAGAAAACGCATGGCACCTCGTCGGAAATGGGGGGGAGTAGACGCATTATAGTGCAAACCCGCAGGAGACCCCCTGCGTCAAAGGACTGAGACATGAGAATCGTCATCGCCGGCGGAACGGGTTTCATCGGCAGCCCGCTCGCGGAGGTGTACGCAGAAGAAGGGCACGACGTGCGCGTGCTCACGCGCGGTCTCGCCGACGGCGAGGCGCGGCACGATCCCGGGACCGGGATGCCGGGCATCACGCGCGTAGGCTGGCGCCCGGTCGGGGCAGCCGGCGCCTGGGCGCCGGTCGTGGATGACGCGGATGCTGTGATCAATCTCGCGGGGGAATCGATCGGCGACGGCCGGTGGACACCACAACGCAAGGCCGCGCTTCGCGACAGCCGCATTCACGCGACGAGGAGCCTCGTTGCGGCGATCAGGGCGGCGTCGAAGCCGCCGCGAGTCTTCATCAGTTCGAGCGCGCTCGGGTATTACGGGCCGTCCGGCGCCGAGCCGAAGACCGAGGACTCGCCACCGGGCGATGATTTTCTTTCACAGCTGGCGCAGGACTGGGAGGCCGAAGCGCTGAAGGCCGAGGGAACCGGCACGCGCGTGGTGCTGCTGCGAACCGGGCTCGTGCTCGAAAAGAGCGGCGGCGCGCTGCCGCGGATGATGCGACCGTTCCGGTTCTTCGTGGGGGGCCCGATCGGCAGCGGCCGGCAGTACACCTCGTGGATCCATCGACTGGACGTGATCGAAATGATCCGCTGGATCGTCGAAACACCGGCCGTCATCGGGCCGGTGAATGCCACGGCCCCGCATCCGGTGACGAACCGCGAGCTCGCGCGGGCGCTCGGCCGCGCGCTTCGCCGGCCCAGCCTGCTGCCGGCGCCGGCGTTTGCGCTGAAGGCGATGTTCGGAGAAATGGCCGGCCCGCTGCTCCTCACCGGCCAGCGCGTCGTGCCCGCCCGGGCGCAGGCGCACGGATACCACTTCCGCTATCCCGAGATCGACATCGCGATGCGGGGAATCTTCGGCGAGTAAGCCGGCTACAGGATGCGGGGGAAGCCGAGCGCGTCATCCGCGCGCGCGGCGTCGCCCTGGAAGTGCCGCAATGCCAGCCGGGCGGCAACCCATGCCAGCCCGGCGCCATGCCGGGCGGACCCGAATGCAAACAGATGGCGCGGAAAGTTCCGGTGCGGACCGAGAAAGGGCAAGCCGTCGGCGGTCTCGTAATCGAGTCCGTCCCACGACGACTCCGCCTGAAGGCCTGAAATCGCCGGGTAGAGCAGCGACAGTTCATACATGAGCTGCCCGGTGCGCTGAGTGATCGCGCGCTCCCGAAGGCGGGCCGGCACCTCGGGCTGCCGGGCGCCCAGCACGAACACGCGGTCATCCGACAGCCACCTGACCACCCGCCCAGGGTCACCTGCTTCGTCGAGAACCGCACGGCGCGGCCCGACCTGCCGCCGGACCGTTGCCGGCAAGCCCTCGGTCACGACGCCATAGGCGTGTTCCGGGCGCAGGTGGCGCCGCAAAGCGCGAAGGTCCTGGATTGGTGCGGCCGTCGCCAGCACCACGGCTTCGGCCCGCAGAGTACCGGCCTCCGTAACCACCTCGACATGACGCCTGGCGGGGCGCACTCGCCGCACGGCCGATCGCTCATGCACGCGCGCGCCGCGAGCAACAGCGGCAGCGGCGAGACCGAGACAGGCGCGATACGGATCGAGAATCGCGCCATGAGTCCGTATTCCGCCGGCGGCCTCGAGCGCGGTGTGACGGGCGAGCGCCGCCGGGCTCAGCCATGCACTGTCGAGCCCCGCGTCATGACGCGCCTGGTACTCGCGGCGCAGCGCGCGTCCGGCTTCGGACCCCGGCCCGGCAAAGGTGATGACGTCCTGTGGAGCCAAGTCGCACTTGATCTTGTTGCGCCGCAGCACTGCCGCGAAGTCCAGCGATCCCCGGCGCATCGTGTCCCACACGGCACGCGACGTCTTCAGCCCATGTGCGGCCACTGCGGCCTGAAAGGAGCCGGCGAAGCCTTCCCTCAGGAGCCCGGCGTCCCCGGCTGTCATGCCCCCACCGACGGATTCGGCTTCGAGAACGACGACATCGATGCCGGCAGCGGCAAACGACAGCGCGCACGCTGCGCCGGTCAGCCCCCCACCGACGATGGCGACACGGGCCGTGTGAGCTCCACGAAGACGGGGAAACCCGGGGCGGCGGCTCTTGGGGAACCGGTCGAGCCATAGAGGCGCGTGACGCATGTGGTGGAATTCTAACGCGTCGCGCCGATCACCTCGCGGCACAAAGCTTGAAGTCGAAAACAGAGGGTCAGGACCCAACGGACCCCACGGACCCAACGGACCCAACGGACCCAACGGACCAGCCAAGGAGCCCCCATGCCGCTAGCGGACCAACTCGACCAACTGGCCAGATTCGAACCTGCGCCGTATCCCGTGATCAGCCTCTATCTGAATACTCAGCCGAACGCGAAGGGGCGAGATGAGTACCAAACCTTCGTGCGGCAGGAGTTCAAGGCCCGGGCCCGGACGTATCCGGCCGGCTCGCCGGAACGCGACAGCCTCGACAAGGATCTGGAGCGGATCACGACGTTTCTCGCCAACGAGCTGCAGCCGTCCGCCAACGGCGCGGCGATCTTTGCCTGCTCCGCCGGCGAGCTCTTCGAGGCGGTCCAGCTCACGGCCCCGATCGAACAGCACTGGCTGTACATCGGCGATACGCCGCATCTCTACCCGCTCGCCCGCCTTGAGTCCCGGTACCCGCGCTACGCCGCGGTGGTTGCCGACACGAACACCGCCAGGATCATGGTGTTTGCAGCCGGCGAGCTCGTAAGCCAGCAGGACCTCAAGGGAGAAAAGACCAGAAGGAGTTCGCAGGGAGGATGGTCGCAGGCTCGCTTCCAGCGCCATATCGAGAACTTCCACCTTCAGCACGCCAAGGACATCGTGGACGCGCTCGAGCGGATCGTTCAGCAGGAGGGCATCACCCAGATCCTGACCGCCGGCGACGAAGTGATCCTGCCGCTCCTCCGCGAGCAGATGCCGAAGCACCTGGCCGAGAAAGTGGTCGATCATCTGAAGCTGGATGCCAGAGCGCCGCTCGACGATGTGCTGACGGCGACTCTCGACGCCATGGGCCGGCAGAACGAGCGGAGCGACAGGGAGAGAGTCGCTGCGGCGATCGGCGCCTATCGCGCCGGCGGGCTTGGAGTGGTCGGCCCCGAAGATACATTGACCGCCCTCGTGAAAGGGCAGGTGGATGAGCTGCTGCTGACGTCGAGCGTCCATGCGATCCAGAACGTCTCGGCGCAGGCCGCCGCCGCGACCGCCAACGACAGCACGCTGCTGGAACCCGCAGTCGAAACAGCGGCCGGCGGCGAGGCGGCGCAAGCGGACCCGAACGTCGTACGTCTCGCCGACGAGCTCGTGACGCGGGCCAGACAGACCGGTGCGCGCGTGACCTTCGTCGAAGATGCCTCGCTGCTCGAGGGTTACGGAGGCGTGGCGGCGCTCTTGCGGTTCAGGATCTGACTCTGTGCGTTGCGCGTCTCCCGCTTGACGCTCCGATATACCGCCACCGCCGACACGATCGTGCCGGCAATCGCCAGCACCGCCAGAGCGATGACGATGACCGTGAACATCCGCGACTCCATCCAGGCGAGAATGCCGCGGCCGTAGTAGGCCGCCAGCCCGGCTTCGATCATGAACCGCGCGAGGCGGACCCCTGCCAGCGTGGAAAGAAACGTCCACGGATTCAGCCCGCAGGCGCCGCTGGTGAGAACGAAGGCGGTGAACGGAAAGGGAGGCGGAACGACGCCCAGCGTCGCAATCGGGACGGCTGCGCTGTGGGTCACGCGCCGCTGGACGCGCTTCAACGTGGAAGCCTTCACGAGCCGGGTCAGCCCGTGCTCGCCGACCTTTTGGCCTATCCAGAACGTCGCACCGGCGCCGACGATCGAGCCGGCCGTTGCGAGCAGCGCGTACAGCCAGAAAAGATCCGGCTTGCGCGCCGCCATGATGATCACGACGAAGTCGATCCCGAGCGGCAGAAAGAACACCAGCGAGGCATCCAGGGCTCCCATGACGAGGACGCCGGCAGGTGTGAGAAAGTAGCTGAGCAGCGAGTTGAAGAGGGTTCTCATGCAGGCGAGCCGCTATCTCGGAGTCGTTGTGGTGCTGGGGACGCTCACGGTGGCCTGCAACCGGTCGCAACAGGCTCCCGAGCCCGGCAATACGGACGCGGGATCTTCCATGAACAGCATCGCAGAGCAATACGTGCGCCTGACGCTGGCGGTCGGGCAGCACGACCCCGACTACGTCGACGCGTATTACGGCCCGCCGGAGTGGAAACCTGCCGGCGACAAGCTGAGCCTGGACGATCTCCTCAGCCGGGCCAGGGCTCTGGAAGGCACGCCCGAGCTTCAGGTCGGGCGCACGGCGCCGGTGGCGACGCCGGCTCCGGACGAGATGGAGGCCCTTCGCCGCCGATATCTGCAGACGCAGCTGTCGGCGATGACCGCTCGCCTGCGGATGCTGAAAGGGGAGCGGCTGACCTTCGACGACGAATCGCGCGCGCTCTACGACGCGACCGCCCCCGTCCTTCCCGAGTCGCACTTCCAGGCAGTTCTCGACCGGCTGGAGCCGCGCTTCCCGGGCGATGGCACGCTGGTCCAGCGGTACGACGCCTGGCGGAAGGCCTTCGTCATTCCGAAGGAGAAGCTGGATCAGGTGTTCAGGACGGCGATCGAGGCCTGCCGCGAACGGACGGCCCGGCACCTGCAGCTGCCGCCTGGCGAGAGCTTCACCGTGGAGTACGTCACGGGTAAATCCTGGAGCGGCTACAACTGGTACCAGGGAGCATTCCAGAGTCTGATCCAGGTGAACACCGACTTGCCGGTGTACATCGACCGCGCGGTCGATCTGGCGTGCCACGAGGGATATCCCGGGCATCACGTGTACAACGTGCTGCTCGAAAAGAATCTGGTAAGGGACCGCGGATGGATGGAGTTCACCGTCTACCCGTTGTTCTCGCCGCAGTCGCTGATCGCCGAGGGGACGGCCAACTACGGGATCGAGATGGCCTTCCCCGGCGACGAACGCAGCGGCTACGAAGAGAAGGTGCTCTTCCCGGCCGCCGGCCTGGATCCCTCGAAAGCCCGGGAGTACTACGCCGTGCAGGAGCTCGTCGAGCAGCTGGCGTACGCGGGCAACGAGGCGGCGCGCCGCTATCTCAATGGCGAGATCGACGCCGCGCAGGCCGCCCGATGGCTCGAGAAATACGCGCTGATGCCGAACGACCGGGCCGCGCAGCGCGTCCGGTTCTTCGATCAGTACCGCAGTTACGTGATCAACTACAACCTCGGCAAGGACATGATCCGCGACTTCATCGAAAGGCGCGCCGGCCAGCAGCCTCCCGACCGGCAGCCGGCCACGCGTTGGGAGGAGTTCGGCAGGCTGCTGTCGTCGCCGCGGCTGCCGTCCGCGCTCCGGTAGTGGCGAGCTCGCGCGGCGTGGTGGTGTGGTCCGCAGTCCTGTGCCTTGCCGGCTATGTGTGGGTGTACGCCACCGGCCTCGCCGACGTTCCCATCCGTTCAGACGGTTTCAGCTACTACGTCTATCTACCCTCCTGGTTTCTCTTTCACGACACCACGCTCGCCGCCGTGGCCCGTGACTGCTGCGGCGGGGAGTTCCCGGACTACTCGGCAATCATCCGGTGGCCGGGCACGCGCCGATGGGTCAATGCCCATCCGATCGGCGTTGCCGTGATGCAGGCCCCTCTGTTCCCGTTTGCGCATGGGCTCACGAAGTGGACGAACCTCTCGGCCGACGGGTTCTCGCTTTACTATCAACATGCGGCGGGGCTCGCGGGGCTCGGGTGGATCGTCGCCGGGCTTGCCCTGCTCCGCCGGCTGCTCCTGCGATCGTTCAGCGATGGCGTGGTCGCCGTGACGCTCATCGCGCTGCTCCTCGGCACGAATCTTTATCACTACGCGACGTTCGACAGCGCCTACAGTCATCCGTATTCGTTCTTCCTCTTCGCGGCGTTCATGGTGCTCACGGCGGCGTGGCACGAGAAGCCCGCCTCCCGCACCTCCCTGCTGCTCGGCCTGACCGCGGGGTTGATCGTGCTCGTGCGTCACACGAACATCGTCTTTTGTGCTGTCTTCCTGCTGTACGGCGCAGGAACAGGCGCGGCACTCGCCGCGACGTTCGCGCGGTTGCGCGCGGCCCCAGGCGAGTTGATGCGGATCGTCGGCGTCGCCGTGCTCGTGATCGCGCCGCAGCTGCTCATCTACCACCAGGCGACCGGCAATCCCGTGATCAGCTCGTACGGCGGTCTCGGCTTCAACTGGGCATCGCCGCAGATTGCCGGCGTGCTGTTCGGCGTCGAGAAAGGATTGTTCTTCTGGTCTCCCGTGCTCCTGGTTGCGGCCGCCGGGCTGGCCGTTCTGGCGCGATCCGCGAAACCGGCAGCCGCGTTCGTCGTTCCCGGGGCCCTGTTTCTCGCGGTGAACACGTACCTGATCGCCAGCTGGTGGGACTGGCAGTTCGGCGGCAGCTACGGGCATCGCGGGTTCGTGGATGCGCTACCGGTTTTCGCGCTCGGTCTCGCGGCTGCTTTCGAGCGCGCGTCGTATACAGCCCGACTGCGGGCACTCGCGGCGGTCGTCGCAACGCTGCTGGTGTCGCTGTCGGTGTTTCAGATGATTCAGTACTGGTACGGCATCATCCCGTTCCAGGGCACCACATGGCAGCTGTACCGCGAGCTCTTTCTTCAGTGGCGTTGAAATCCCGCGCAGCGTTCCTCGTCGCTGCCGTGATCCTGTTGACGGCGCTGGGCTATCTGCGCGATCCGCCATGGCTGTCGAACGTCACGTCCGGCTTGAGCGCGTGGGAGACCGACGAGGCCGGCGTGCCGTACCGATGGACGCGCGGGCACGCGTCATTCTTCGTGCCGGCCGACCGCCGCGCCGTCGTCTTGACGATGAGGTCCGACAAGGATGCACCGACGGACTGGCCGATCACGGCGACGCTGACGATCGACGACCGGCCGGCGGAGATCATCACGTTCCGGGATGAAGGCTGGCATGACGTCCGGCTGCGGCTCCCGCCCCGCGGGAACCGCGATGTTCGCCGCATCGACGTCAAGCTGGACCGCGTACGCTCCCGTCAGCGCGGGATCCAGCTGCGGGAGCCGCGGGTGGAGTAATCTCGAAGCCGGGTCGGCAGTTGTGCCACGGCTGTCGATTTCAGGCCTCGTCATTCGACCAATGCCTGAAGGAGGGATTACGATGCGATTCATGGTCATGGTCAAGGCAAACAAGAGCTCAGAGGCTGGCGAGCTTCCGGACGAGAAGATGCTCGCCGCGATGGGCAAGTACAACGAGGAACTGGCAAAGGCCGGCGTGCTGCTGGCTGGCGAGGGGCTTCACCCCAGCTCCAGAGGGACCCGCGTCAGGTTCTCCGGCGACAAGCGGACCGTCATCGATGGACCGTTTGCGGAGACCAAAGAGCTGATCGCCGGCTTCTGGATGTTCCAGGTGAAGTCGAAGGAAGAGGCGATCGAATGGGTCAAGCGCTGCCCCAATCCGTTCCCGGGAGAGTCTGAGATCGAGATCCGCCAGGTGTTCGAGGCCGACGACTTCGGTGCGGAGTTCACTCCCGAGCTCCGGGAACAGGAAGAGCGGATCCGCGCGCAGGTGGCGGCGAAGCGGTAACACCCATGTTCGCGATCGCGCCGCCGATCGAGCCGATGCTGGCCAAACTCACCGAGCAGCTGCCGGTGAGTGACGGCCTCCTGTACGAGCCGAAATGGGACGGGTTCCGGGCGATCGTGTACCGCGGCAAGACCGACGTCTTCATCCAGAGCCGTGACCTTCGTCCGCTCGACCGGTATTTTCCGGAACTGCACGACGTCCTCCTCGCGCGGCTCCCGAACGGCTGTGTGCTCGACGGCGAAATCGTGATCGCGACGCCGAAGGGGCTCGATTTCGACGCACTGCAGCTGCGGCTTCATCCCGCCGCCTCCCGCGTCGCCAAACTGGCGCAGGCGACGCCCTCTTCGTTCGTGGCCTTCGACCTCCTCGCCGTCGGCGGACGCGACGTCCGCGGCAAACCGCAGGTGGAGCGCCGGGCCCTGCTCGAACAGCTGCTCGCGAACGTCGAGCCGCCGATTCATCTGACACCCATGACCCGCGACCTGGGTGTCGCGCGCAAGTGGCTGTCACACTTCGAGGGCGCGGGCCTCGATGGCGTGATCGCCAAGCCGGCGGATGCGCCTTATCATCCGGGCAAGCGCGCCATGATCAAGGTCAAGCACGCCCGAACAGCTGACTGCGTCGTCGGCGGCTTTCGCTGGCACAAGAGCGGAAAAGACACGGTCGGATCGCTGCTGCTGGGGCTGTACGACGATGGCGGGCGGCTGCAGCATGTGGGCGTGACCTCGTCGTTCACGATGGCCGCGCGCAAGCAGCTGGCCGTGGAGCTCGCGCCCTTGCGCAAACGTGCCCTCGAGGACCATCCCTGGCGCGAATGGGCCGTGGCCGACGGGAGTGACCCCTCCCGGATGCCGGGCGCGCAGAGCCGCTGGAGCGCCGGGAAGGATCTGTCGTGGGAGCCGCTGCGGATCGAGCGCGTCTGCGAAGTCAAGTACGACCACATGCAGGGGCCCCGCTTCCGCCATGCCGCGACGTTCCTGCGGTGGCGGCCCGACCGGCAGCCGGCCGACTGCCGCTTCGATCAACTGGAAGTCACCGCACCTTACGAGCTCGAGAAGGTCTTTGGCGCCACCGCCCGCGGGCGCTGACCCGTGGCGTCGACCCCAGGGACCTCACGGCGGTCGTCAGCGCCGCTCTATCCGCGAGTGATGGGCGCATCGTGGAGCCAGGTCGCGGACCCGGTTCGTGCCCTCCACGCCACGAACGTGCGGGCGCGAGGCCGTTTCCGTATCGAGCACGGCCGCAATCGGGCGGCTCGCCTCCTGGCGCGGATGCTGCGATTGCCGCGACCCGCGGCCGCCGCCGAGATTCGCCTGATCGTCACAACGCGTCATGGCGGCGAGCAGTGGCTGCGCACGTTCGACGGACGACGCCTCGAGACGCATCAATGCGAGGCGGGTGAGTTCGAGCTCGCCGAACGGTTCGGCGTCCTCGAGGTTCGATTCCGGCTCGAGGCGTCGCACGGAAGCCTTCTCTACCTTCAGCGTGAAGCCGCTTTCCGGCTCGGACCCCTTCGCGTGCGGATACCGGCCGCGTTCGCGCCGCGGGTGGAGGCCAGAGAGGATCCCTCAGGCCCGGCACGCGTCCAGGTCCACGTCCGCGTCGCCCTGCCGGCCGTCGGCGCGCTGATCGCCTACGTCGGTTTCATAGAGATTGAGGGGACGCCCGCATGATCGTCGCTCTCTGGCTTCTGGCCGCGCAGGGCCTCATCGGCGCATTCGACACGCTCTATTACCACGAATGGCGGGCGCGCCTGCCGGCGCAGGGCGCGCAGTCGGCTCCGGAGCTCAAGCTGCACGCCGCACGCGACTTCTTTTACGCGGTCTTGTTTGCCACCCTTCCGTGGCTTGCGTGGCGCGGTCGATGGGTGCTGGTCCTCGCGGGCGTCTTGATTGCGGAGATCATCCTGACGCTGAGGGACTTCGTCGTGGAGATCACCGTCCGCAAACCGATTGGAGATGTGTACGCCGGCGAACGGGTCACGCACGCCGTGATGGGGATCCTGTACGGCGCGATGATCGCGGGGCTGACCCCGGCGATGATCCGGTGGTGGTCGTTGCCGACGGGTCTCGTGATGGCGCCGCCTGACATCCCGGACGCGCTGCGGTGGGGTCTCGTGATGATGGCGGCGGGCGTCTCGGGATCGGGTCTCCGGGATTTGTATGCCGCCTACCAGCTCCCGTACGCGAGCTGGCCCTGGCGGTGATCCGCCGGCGCCGCTTCCATCGGATCGTCTTCACCGCCGCGGGGCTCTACAACATCCTGTGGGGCGTGTGGTCGATCGCCGATCCGCAGTGGCTGTTCCGGTTCACGGGAATGCCGCTCTCCAATCATCCCGCCGTGTTTGCGTGCCTCGGGATGGTCGTCGGTCTTTACGGTGTTCTCTATCTCGAAGTCGCACGGGTCCCGGAGCGCGGATGGCTGATCGGTGCCGTCGGCCTCACCGGGAAAGTCCTGGGACCCGTCGGCATGTCGTGGTTGATCTGGACCGGCACCTGGCCGCCGTCAGCGGTTGTCTTATGCCTCACCAACGATTTGATCTGGTGGATCCCGTTCGGGTTGTACCTGCGTGATGCGTGGCCGGCGTTCCGGGCGGATCACCGAGCGCCCGTCACGCGCGGACGCTGACGCTCGCGCAATATGGCCCGGCTCTTGCCTCTGCCCCAGCGGAGCAGTATGTGGCAGCGAAGAGCTGGCTCGACATCGTCGATGCGCTGTACGAAGGATCCTGGAACACGGAGCTGCGGCGCTTCCGTTCCCCGTTCGCGTTCCGCGGACTCGGCTCCGTCGAACACATCCTGACGAGCACGCTCGTCCGGCTCGCAGGCGACAAAGCCGACATTCACCGGCTGGAGCTCGCGCTGCTGCGGAACTTCCGCAAGTACGCCAGGGTGGAAGGGGCCGAAACCGGCTCGATCTGGAACTGGCTGGCGCTCGGCCAGCACCACGGGCTCCCGACCCGGCTGCTCGACTGGAGCTATTCACCGCTCGTCGCCCTGCACTTCGCGACCGAGAACCTGGCCGAGTTCGATCAGGATGGCGCCGTCTGGTGCATCAACTTCGTCGAGGCCAACAAGCGGATTCCGCGACGGCTCCAGCAAATCCTGACTCAGGAGGCGTCCGACACCTTTACCGTCGAGATGCTCGCCGGATTCGACACGCTGCGGCAGTTCGATGCGCTGTCGCGCAAACCATTCGTGGTCTTTCTTGAGCCGCCGGCGGTGGACCGCCGGATTCTCAACCAGCTCGCGCTCTTCTCGTTGATGTCGGATCCGGCGGCGGTTTTCGACGACTGGCTGCGAGAGCACCCCGAGCTCTGCCGGCGAGTCGTCATCCCCGCGTCGGTCAAGTGGGAGATCCGCGACAAGCTCGATCAGGCAAACGTCAACGAGCGTGTGCTCTTCCCCGGCCTCGACGGCCTGAGCCGTTGGCTCGCCCGGTACTACACCCCCACTGGCCCCACTCGCCGGCGCTGATGGCGGCGCTCGGAATACCGCTTGCAGCCTCCTTTCGGCGTAAGGAGGCATCATGCAAATCGGAGAAATCGCGGCCGAAGGCGTTCTGCGCGTCAGAACGCTGATGGCGAACGTGTACATGGTCCGGACGGGCAGCTCGTGGGTGCTCGTCGATGCGGGGCTGGGCGGGTACGCGCGCACGATCATGTCGGCGGCCGATCAGTTCATCGGCCCCGGTAAAGCGCCCGAAGCGATCGTCCTGACACACGGGCATTTCGATCACATCGGTTCGCTCCAGGCGATCCTCGAGGAGTGGCCGGTGCCCGTGTACGCGCACCGGCTCGAGCGGCCGTATCTCAATGGCGAGTCGGCGTACCCGCCGCCGGATCCGCTCGTCGGACGCGGATCGATGGCGCTGCTGTCGCGGCTCTATCCGCGCGGTCCGATAGACGTCGGCAACCACCTCAACGTGCTGCCCGATGACGGCAGCGTCCCTGCCATGCCGGGATGGCGCTGGATCTTCACGCCCGGTCATACGGCTGGCCACGTCTCACTCTTCCGCGCGCACGACTCGACGCTCATCGCCGGCGATGCGGTCGTCACCACCAAGCAGGAGTCGGCGATCGCGGTGATGATGCAGCGCGAGGAGATGCACGGACCCCCGGCGTATTTCACGCAGGACTGGAAGTCATCCGCCGAGTCGGTGC
The DNA here is from genome assembly GCA_035250005.1 of Vicinamibacterales bacterium. Classification (GTDB taxonomy): domain Bacteria; phylum Acidobacteriota; class Vicinamibacteria; order Vicinamibacterales; family 2-12-FULL-66-21; genus JACDCA01. The sequence goes on from DATFFM010000106.1 coordinate 39,390, forward strand.
GCAAGCTCGCGGCGCTCGAGCCGGAGGTTCTGGCCACCGGGCATGGCGTCGTCTTTCGCGGCGCGCCGATGCGCCAGGCGCTGCATGCACTGGCGGCCAACTTCGAGCAGACCGAAGTACCGCAGTACGGCCGGTATGCCAAGGATCCCGCGGTCACCGACGAACACGGCGTGGTTCGGCTACCGCCGGATCCGTTTCCGAAAATCGCGGCCGGTCTCGCCGCGGCCGTGGTCGCCTTCGGGCTGATGTCGCAGGCCGGCCGTCTGCGCCGCTCGGCATCCCGTTAACCGCAGGGACGACGTAAGCTGGCCGGTGCATGCTCGCGATCGAGATCTCGCAGCCGGGCGGACCCGAAGTGCTGCAGCCGGTCGAGCGGCCGCTGCCCGAGCTTCACGCCGGCGACCGGCACGACCTCCTGATTCGAGTCGAAGCCGCGGGAGTCAACCGGCCCGACATCATGCAGCGGGAGGGGAAGTATCCCCCGCCGCCGGGCGCCTCGGACGTTCCGGGTCTCGAGGTGGCCGGCACGGTGATGGAAGCGGCGGCCGGGAGCCGATGGCACTCGGGCGACCGGGTGTGCGCGCTGGTCGCGGGCGGCGGATATGCGGAGTACTGCGCCGCGCCGGCGGCGCAGTGCCTGCCGATCCCGTCGGGGATGGATGCGGTGACGGCGGCGGCGATCCCTGAGACGTACTTCACCGTCTGGACCAATCTGTTCCAGCGGGGCCATCTGGGGGCCGGCGAACGCGTGCTGATCCACGGCGGCACGAGCGGCATCGGATCGACCGCCATCCAGCTCGCGCGGGCGTTCGGCGCGACCGCCTACGCGACTGCGGGCACCGACGAGAAATGCGAGGCCTGCAGAACCCTGGGCGCGGCCGAAGCCATCAACTACCGGACGCACGACTTCGTCGAGGCGATCGGGGAACTGACCCGCGGCGGCGGCGTGGATGTGGTCCTCGATATCATCGGCGGCGAGTACCTGCGGCGGAACATCGCCTGCCTCCGCCTGCACGGGCGACTGGTACAGGTCGGCCTGATCGGCGGCTCGACGTCGCAGATCGATCTCCGCCCGATCCTTCAGAACCGGCTCACGGTGACGGGATCGACGCTGCGGCCGCGAACCGTCGAGGAGAAAGGCTCGATCGCGCGTGAGCTCGAAGAGAAGGTGTGGCCGCTGCTCGCGCGCGGTGACGTCCGTCCGATCGTGCACGCCACGTTCCCGCTGCGCCAGGCGGCCGAGGCCCACCGGCTCCTCGAATCCGGCGAGGTCGTCGGCAAAGTGGTTCTTACGGTCGCCGCCTGATCCTGATGACGATCGCGGCGATGAGCGCCGCACCCAGCGTCACGCCGGCGACGAACCACTCATCGCCGGGCGGCGTGTTGTTCGGCAGCGCCGACCAATAGAGCGACTGCAGCGTCCGCAGGACGACGGCCAGGAGTGCGAACGACGAGAGCTGCCGGCCGTCAGGGGTGCCGTTCCACAATGCGAGTCCGGCCGCGGCGGCCAGCGCCGCAACACCGCCGTGGATCACGAGCTCGATCGCCGCGACCGCACCGCGATAGGCGATCGTCGGAAAAACGGCCAGCGCCTCCGCGGCGAATCGCAGCGGTTCCCAGAAGATCAGCAGCGCGGCGATGACGCGAAGCATGACACCCGCCGGCATGGAACGACTCCAAGCTGCAAACTCCAAACTGCACACTTCAAACTCCAAAGGTACTCGCTTTGCACCTTTTGAAGTTTGAAGTTTGAAGTTTGAAGTGTGGCGTCTCAGCGCCTCAGATCCGGAGTCGATGTCGTGTGCTTCCCATCGAGCGCCGAGGCGAGATCTGCCAGCCGGATGAACTCGGCCCGGTATCCGTCGGGATCGCTGCCGCGATGCTCTCGGGCCAGCGACAGGACGTGTTGCCATGAAGCGGAACCCATGAACTCCGAACGGCGCAGCAGCATCCCGAACTCCGCGACGGCCGCCGCGAATCCGAGGTTCGCCGTCATGCGCGATTCCCTGTCCCGCACCGGGAATTCCAGGAGCCTGCTCGTCTCGCCTTCGGTGCCTGCCCCGAGCTTGTCGAGGGGGACCTTGTACCGGATCTTGATGTTCATCAGCTCGGTCGAATTCGTCGCGATCGTCCTCGCAGGAGGCTCCACCGTCTGCTGATACTTCAGCGGGTCCACGTCACCGCCCGGGACCGGTTCCCCGGCCGGCACGATTTCGTACAGGGCGGTCACGGCATGCCCCGCGCCCATCTCGCCCGCGTCCTTCCGGTCGTTGTTGAAGTCTTCTTTCCGCAGGATGCGGTTCTCGTAGCCGACGAGGCGGTAGGCGGCCACGAAGCGCGGATTGAACTCGATCTGGAGCTTCACGTCCTTCGCAACGGTCACGAGCGTCGATCCGGCCTCGGCGATGAGGACCCGCCGGGCCTCCTGGATGGAGTCGAGGTAGGAGTAATTCCCGTTCCCCTTGTCGGCCAGCATCTCCATCGTCGAGTCCTTCAGGTTGTTGTCGCCCACGCCGAGCACCGAGAGAAAGATCCCGCGTTCCCGCTTCTCTTCGATGAGTCGGAGGAGCGCCGCCTGGCTGGTGACGCCGACGTTGAAGTCGCCGTCGGTCGCGAGGATCACGCGGTTGATGCCGCCGCGGGCAAAGCTCCCGGAGGCGAGGTCATAGGCGAGCTCGATGCCGGCCGCGCCGTTGGTCGAGCCGCCGGCGCGCAGGTCGGCGATGGTCGAGTTGATGACGTGCTTGCGGTCACCGGACGTAGGCTGCAGCACTACTCCGCTCGCGCCCGCGTAGACGACGATCGCGACCCGGTCCTCAGGGCGGAGCGTATCGACGAGCATCCGCATCGCCGTCTTCACAAGCGGCAGCCGGTTCTCCGGCGTCATGGAGCCCGAGACGTCGAGCAGGAACGTGAGGTTGCGCGGGGGAGTGCGCTCCTGCTTGACCGGCGCGCTCCGCAGCCCCACGAGGGCAAGTTTCGTCTTCGGGTTCCACGGTGATGCGGCGATCTCGGTCGTGACCGAGACCGGCGCATCCGCCTGGGGCGCGGCATAGTCGTACTTGAAGTAGTTGATCAATTCTTCGATCCGGACGGCGTCCGGCGGCGGCAACCGCCCTTCGTTCAGAAAACGCCGGACGTTCGCATATGAGGCGGTATCGACGTCGACGGAGAAGGTGGAGAGCGGATGTTCGAGGACGCGGCGGAACCTGTTCTCCTGGATTCCCGCGTAGGAGGCCGTGTCGGGCCGCGACACTTCGATCAGGCCGCGGTGATGCAGGTACTCGTACTGCCCCGGGTAAACCGCTTTCCCTGACGATCCCCCTCCGATGCCCGCGCCGGTGCCGGAACCAGGCGGCGGCGGTGCAGCCGGCATGGCAGCCGCGAACGGGACGTTCCGAGCCTCGCCGGTGTCCGTTTGCTGGACGACTACGGTCTCGGAAGCCACGCCCACTTTCAGGACCACGGTCAGCACCGGCGGCGGCGCAGCCTCTCGAAGAGCAACTACTGCCTCGGTCGTGACGAAGCCAGCCATCGTCATGCGGACCCGGTAATCGCCTGGCGCCACCTTCTCGAACCTCCAGTCGCCGTTCGCGTCGGAGGTGGTCCGCTGCCGAACGGTGGCCCCCTGGCGCAGCTCGACCGCGACCCCGGGCAGTGCTCCACCGGCGGGATCGACGACTTTTCCCGCGATGCTCAGGGTCTGGAGGGGGGCGGCGTGGCCGACGGCCAGCAGGCAGAAAACAACGACGGGCGCGAGAAAGCGCATGAGGAACCTCCGCGGCCGCGGGCGGTGACGAACCGGGCCTACGGAGGTTTAGACACACGCGAGGCGATTTTGGATGGCCAGCCGGTTCGGCTTGGCCATCCGGCGGTTCGCAAGGGTCCTGCCGGCGCTGTTAGTCGGCCCCGATCTTCTTCCCCGCCGCGACCTTCAGGTACCCGGGATCGAACCGCCACGCGAGGTGGCCGATCACCGACGGAGCCAGCGGCGACAGCAGGTTGCTGTTGAATTCCGCCAGGTTGACGTCTCCGTCCGGCAGACTGCAGCCCCCGGTTGGAGCCCGGTCAGGATCGCTGGGATCGCAGTCGTCGCGAAGCACCACCACGCGCTCGTCGCGAGGGTCGTCTGCGGTGGGTGTGGCGGCGCTCGCCACCAGCACGTGCGACACCTGCCAGCAGCGCTCCAAAGAGTCCAATCTTTCGCATCTCTCTACCTCCGACGAGATGCCGCGGGGCAAGTCCGGTGCCCGCATCCCGCCAGAAAACCCTGAACAAACAAGGCCCTTCGAGAGATTCACACATCGAGCTCCTCCGCCTCCTCCGCGCGGTCCATGATGAATCGGAACCGCGCCGACGGATCCTTCCCCATCAGCTCGTTGATCACCCGGTCGGTGACGATGTGATCGGCGATCTCCACCTTCAACAGGCGTCGTGTCCGCGGATTCATCGTCGTTTCCCACAGGATCTTCGGCATCATTTCGCCGAGCCCCTTAAACCGGGTGATCTCCGGGTTCCCACGGCCGTTGCCGTGCAGCTTCAGGATCCTCGCTTTGTGCGCATCGTCGAGCGCCCAGAAGCTGTCCTTGCCGATGTCGATCCGGTAGAGCGGCGGCTGGGCGAGAAAGACGTGCCCCTGCGTGATGAGCCCGGGCATGTGGCGGTAGATGAACGTGAGGAGCAGCGTCGCGATGTGATGGCCGTCGGAATCGGCGTCGGCCAGGATGATGATCTTGCCATAGCGCAACCGCGCGGCGTCGAAGTTCTTGCCCAGCCCGCAGCCGAGCGCGGTCACGAGATCCGACAGCTCCTTGTTCTCGAGCACCTTGGCGAGCGACACGCTTTCGGTGTTGAGCACCTTGCCGCGCAGGGGCAGGATGGCCTGGCGTGTGCGGTCGCGCCCCTGCTTGGCCGATCCGCCCGCGGAGTCCCCTTCCACGATGAAGATCTCGCTCTCCGCACGGTCGGGCGACGAGCAGTCGCTCAGCTTCCCGGGCAACGTCAGCCGCGACGAGGTCGCGGTCTTGCGCGCGACTTCCTGCTGGGCGGCGCGGCTCGCCTCGCGGGCGCGCGCGGCGAGGATGATGCGTGCCACGATCGACTCGGCGATGCTGATGTTCGTGTTCAGCCAGTGCTCCAGCGCCGGCCGGATGGCGGAGTCAACCAGCGCCATCGCTTCCGCGTTGTTCAACCGGTCCTTGGTCTGCCCCTGGAACTGCGGCTCGGCCAGAAACACGCTCAGGACCGCGACGAGCCCCTCGCGGATGTCTTCCGCCGTCAGAGTCACCCCCTTGGGCGACAGGTTGTGGGTATCGATGAAGTTGCGGACGGCCTTGCCGAGGCCGGCGCGGAAGCCGTTCTCGTGCGTGCCGCCCGAGCCGGTCGGAATGCCGTTGACGTAGCTGCGGACGTGCTCGTCGGTCGACTGCGTCCACTGCAGCGCGAGATCGAGCCGCACGCCGCCGTCTTCGCCGTCGCGCGCAAGGGTAAACGGCGCCTCGTGCACGGGGGTTGCGGTACGCTCTGTCAAAATGGTCTTGAGGTAGTCGGCGAGACCTTCGCTGTGCTGGAAGACCTGCTTCGTTTTGTGCGCCTCGTCATCGAACGCGATCTTGACGCCTCGGTGCAGGTAACTCGACACCTCGAGCCGCTGGCGGATCGTTTCGGGATCGAACTCGATCTTCGGAAAAATCGTGGAGTCCGGCCGAAAGAACACGGTCGTGCCGCTCCCGCGCGCCGGGCCGACTTTCTTGAGCGCGCCGACAGCATGCCCCTGCTTGAAGCGCATCTCCCACTCGGCGCCGTCCCGCCTGACGGTGGCGACGAGCTCCTTCGACAGGGCATTGACCACGCTGGCGCCGACGCCGTGAAGGCCGCCGGACGTCTTGTAGTTGCCCGCCTCGAATTTTCCGCCAGCGTGCAGGGTCGTGAAGATCACCTCGATGGCGCTCTTTTTCGTTTTCGGATGCTTGTCGACGGGGATCCCGCGCCCGTCGTCGGCAATCGTGATCGACGAACCGTCGGCGTGGAGCGACACGACGATGCTGGAGGCGTAGCCGTTCATCGCCTCGTCGATGGAGTTGTCGAGGATCTCCCACACGAGGTGATGGAGCCCGGCGGCGCTGACGCCACCGATATACATTCCCGGCCGCTTGCGTACGGGTTCGAGGCCCTCGAGGACCGTGATGTCTTTCGCGGTATAGGTTGCCATGCGGAAAATGTGATGTTAACAGAGGTAGCATAGGGGCATGCGCCTGCTGGTCCTTCTGCTGCTCGCGAGTGCCTCGCCTGCGCAACGCCCATCCGATATCGTGAAATGGTCCGCCACCGCGCCAGCCGTGATGACGAGTCCTGGCGGGACGGTAAAGGTCTCGCTCACGGCGAAGATCGAACGCGGGTGGAAGCTCTACGCGCTGACCCAGCCGGAAGGAGGGCCGCAGAAGCTGGCGATCGAGGTCGCCAGCGGCGCGCCGTTCACGGTCTCGCAGAAGCAGATCGCCGGGCCGGCGCCGAAGACGCTCGCCGACGAGAACTTCGGCATGAAGACGCAGTATTACGAGAAAGCCGCGACCTTCACGGTGCCGGTCACCGTGTCGAAGACCGCCGCCACCGGCGCGCTGCGAATCCCGCTCGAAGTGACGTTCCAGGCCTGCGGCGAGAGTCTCTGTCTTCGCCCGTTCACCGAGAAGCTGGAGGTTGGCCTCAGCGTCGGGAAGTGACCACCTCACACCGCCCGCAAACCCTCACACACCCTTCTTCAAAATCGCTATCTGCCCGGCGTGATAGGCATCGTGCTGCACGATGCCGTGGAGGAGCTCGTAGTAGGAGACGCCCACGCCGATCTCGCGATCTCGTGCGTCGTTGGACGGCGTAAAGAGGTTCGGCTCCGGAAAGTCCTTCACCGCCGACACGAGCAGCCGGTGCGCCAGCTCGAGCTTCTCCCGCGCATCGATCCAGCGCTCGGGGCTCACCTGCCCGACCACCGGCCAGTCGCCGGCTTCCGGTTCACCCGCCCGGGCGCCCGCCAGCCGGTGGCGCACCTCGTTCTTCCAGCCGGTCATGTGGAGCACGAGCTCCCAGATGCTGTGGGCGCCGGCGAGCGGCTTCGACGCCGCCTGTTCCCAGGTGATGCCATCGAGGATCTGCGACAGCGGCGACCCATGCCACGGGTCACCGGCATGCTCGCGTTCGAGCTGGTCGACGATTCGGGCGATCTCGTTCAAGGCCATGATTCAACACTGCTCCGGAGGCGGGACTCATTCGATCAGCAGGGCTCCCGGATCCTCGATCAGCTCCTTGACGCGTACCAGGAACCGGACGGCTTCGGAGCCGTCGACGATCCGGTGATCGTAGGTGAGCGCCGTGTACATCATCGGCCGCAGGACGATCTGGCCGTCGACCCCGACGGGCCGGTCCTTGATGGCGTGCAGACCGAGGATGCCGACCTGCGGCGGGTTGAGGATCGGCGTGCTCTGGAGCGAACCGAAGACGCCGCCGTTGGTGATGGTGAAGGTGCCTCCCTTGAGGTCGGCCAGCGACAGGGAACCGTCGTCCGCCTTCTTCGCCAGCTCGCGGGTGCGGGCTTCGATCTCGGCGAACGACATCTGGTCGGCGTCGCGCAGGACCGGCACGACGAGCCCCTCGCTCGCGCCGACCGCGATGCCGATATCGTAGTAGTGCTTCAGCACCATCTCGTCCCCCTGGATCTCGGCGTTGATCCGGGGGAACGCGTGCAGCGCGCCGATGACCGCCTTGACGAAGAAGGACGTCAGCCCGAGGCCGATGCCATGGCGCTCCTTGAAGCTCTCCTTGTGGCGGGCGCGCAGCGCCTGGACGGCCGACATGTCCACCTCGTTGAAGGTGGTGAGCATCGCCGCTGTGCTCTGGACCTCGACGAGACGCCTGGCGATCGTCGCGCGGCGCTTCGACATGCGGATGCGTTCTTCAGTCCGCTCGCCGGCAGCCCGGCGCTGGGCGATGGGCGCGGGCGCAGGCGTCGCCCGAGCCTGGCTGGGCCGGGGCGCAGGAGGACCGGCGGGCTGTTCCACCGCCGGGGCGAAGGCCCCTTCGACATCGCGCTTCATGACGCGCCCGGCATCGCCGCTGCCCTTCACGCTGGCGAGATCGACGGCATTCTTCTCGGCTGCCTTGCGCGCAGTCGGCGTCGCTCGGGTTTTGGCAGCAGCCGCCGCACCCGCCGCACTCTTTGCCTCCTCCGGGCTTTCAGTGGCGGCGCCGGCCGCACTGCCGGCATTCGCAGCACCAGCCGCGGCGGCACCCTCATCGATGACGCCGAGCACGTCACCGACCTTCACGTCGGCGCCGTCCTTGTGATCGATCCGGGCGAGCAGGCCGGCGTGCGGGGCGGCGACCTCGAGGTCGATCTTGTCGGTCTCGAGCTCGACGAGCGGATCCCCCGCGGCCACGCTGTCGCCTTCGTGCTTCAGCCACTTCGCGACCCGCGCATCGACGATCGACTCGCCGACTTCCGGCACGACAATGTTCACGCTCATAAGATCCCTAATCCCTGATCCCTAATCCCTGATCCCTAATCCCTGATCCCTGATCCCTGATCCCTGATCCTGATCCTTGGTCTGATTAGAGATCAGGGATTAGTGACCAGGGATCCGGTGGCTGCCTTCTCGGCCACCTTGCCGCCCGAGCCGGGGGCGGCTCCGAACGCACGGTCGACGAGCGCCTGCTGGTTGGTCGCGTGGCGCGCGGCGGAGCCTTCGGCCGGGCTCGCGCTGCGCGGCCGGGCGATCCGGCGCACGGTTCGCCCACCCGCCAGCTCCGTGAGGTGCGGGCGGATGAACTCCCACGCGCCCATGTTCTCCGGCTCCTCCTGGACCCAGATGACCTCTTCGGCGCTCGCATACGCCTCGAGCATGCCGCGGAGATCGCGCATCGGCACGGGGTAGAGCTGTTCGAGCCGGCAGATCGCGACGTCCGGCCGCTGGGCGCGATGTTCGCTGACCATCAGGTCGACGAAGACCTTGCCGGAGCAGACCAGCACCCGCCGGATCTCGCTCGCCCGATCCGCAGCATCGGCGTCCGGAATCACCATCCGGAACCGGCCCTCCGCCAGCTCCCGCGGCGCGGACGCCACCATCGCGTGGCGCAGCAGGCTCTTCGGCGTCAGCACGACGAGCGGGAGCGGGTCCACCTCCAGCAGCGCCGCCTGGCGGCGAAGCAGGTGAAAGTATTGAGCCGCGGTCGTGCAGTTGGCGATGCGGACGTTGATGTCGGCCGCGAGCTGCAGAAAACGCTCCGGCCGCGCACTCGCATGGTCCGGCCCCTGCCCCTCGTGCCCGTGCGGCAGCAGCAGCACGAGCGACGGCCGCAGCCCCCACTTGCCCCGCGCCGAGACGAGGAACTCGTCGATCATCGTCTGCGCGCCGTTGATGAAGTCGCCGTACTGCGCCTCCCAGATGACGAGGCGCAGCGGCTCCTGGATGTTGTAGCCGAACTCGAAGCCGATCAGCGCGTTCTCGGTCAGCGGACTGTTGTGGATCTCGAACGCCGCGCGCGCCTGCGGGATCTGCTGCAGCGGCACGTGAACGGCGCCGGTGTTCACGTCGTGGAACACCGCATGGCGATGGCTGAACGTGCCGCGCTCGACGTCTTCGCCGGTCAGCCGGATGGCGGCGCCATCGGCGAGGATCGATGCGAACGCCAGCTCCTCGGCGGCCGCCCAGTCCACGGTCCGCTCATCGGCACTGTCGAGAATCGCCGGCCGCTTCTCGCGCACGCGTTCGAGCTTGCGATGGATCGCGAATCCGTCGGGCAGCCGCACGAGCGACGCGTTCAGCTCGCGCAGCCGGTCGAGCGGCACCGCCGTGGCGGCCTTCATCGCCGCGCCCGCCGGCGGCGCCTCGGGCTCCGGCTCGATGTAATCCTGCTCCGGCTTCAGCGTGTCCATCGTCTGCTGCAGCGCCGACATGTATCTGGCCGACAGCTGGTCCGCCGCTTCGGGGGTGATCGCGCCGCGGTCGGCGAGCGTGGCCGCCCAGATCTGCCGCACGGTTGGATGCGCCGAGATCTTCTGGTACATGAGCGGCTGCGTGAACGCCGGTTCGTCCCCCTCGTTGTGCCCGTAGCGGCGGTAGCCGATCAGATCGATCAGAAAATCGCGCTGGAACTGCTTCCGGTATGCGATCGCGAGGCGAGCGGCCTCGACGCACGCCTCCGGGTCGTCGGCGTTGACGTGAATGATCGGGATCTTGAACCCGCGCGCAAGCCCGCTGGCGTATGACGTGCTGTAAATGTCTTCAGCCCCGGTCGTGAACCCGAGCTGGTTGTTTACGATGATATGGATCGTGCCGCCGGTGTTGTAGCCCTGCAGCCGCGACAGGTTCAACGTTTCGGCCACCACCCCCTGGCCGGGGAAGGCCGCGTCGCCGTGGATCAGGATCGGCAGGCTGCAGGTGGGATCGAACTTGGCCGGCCCCGGTTCGCCGACCGATGTTCCGGCCGCGCGCGCCATCCCCAGAACGACCGGATCGACCGCCTCGAGGTGGCTCGGGTTGGGCGGCATCGCAACGAAGACATCCAGGGCGGCCCCCCCTTTCAGCGCGCGCCGGGCACCGGCGTGATACTTCACGTCGCCGGTCCAGGCCATGTCTTCCCTGAAGCTCCTGCCTGAAACCGGATCCTTGAACTCCGCCAGGATCTGCGCGTACGGCTTGTTCAGCACGTGCGCCATGACGTTCAGGCGCCCGCGGTGCGCCATTCCGATGAGGATGTGACGCGCGCCGAACTCCGCCGAGTCGCCGATGATCTCGTCGAGCACCGGCACGAGCATGTCGAGCCCCTCGATCGAAAACCGGGTCTTGCCCGGGAACGTCCGGTGCAGAAAGCGCTCGAACGCCTCGACCTGCGACAGCCGGTCGAGCAGCGCCGCCGGATCGATCGGGTCGGCGGGCGAGCGGAACCGTCCGGATTCCACCGCCTGCCGCAGCCATCGCCGCTCCTCGGGGACGAACACGTGCGCGAAGTCGTAGCCGGTGGTCGAACAGTAGACGCCCCGGAACGCCTCGGCAACTTCGTACATGTTCGCGGCGCTCTCGGCCAGCCCCGACCAGATCAGCGAAGCGGGCAACGCCCGAAGATCCGCATTCGTCACGCCGTGTGTTTCCGGCAGGAGAGACGGGTCCCCGGGCGGGCGGGAACCGAGCGGGTCGAGCTGCGCGGCGAGATGCCCGTACCGGCGGATGGACTGCACCAGGTTGACGGCCCCGACGCTGTTCAGGACCGGCTGCCCGCCAGTCTCGAGCGCTTCTTCGACGTGCGGCGTCCATTGCTCGAACAGCGCACGGGTGCCGGCGTCGACCGAAGCCGGATCCTGCCGGTACCGGTCGTACAACTCGAGCACGTATCCGCGGTTGAGATCGCTGAATTCCTGCCAGCCGGGCATGTCTCTATAATCCTATCGCATGCACTTTGTTCTCCTGGCCGCGCTCGCGCTTCACATTCCTGCACAATTCGACCTCAAAACGCGGCCCGGCGTCGGCCACCAGACACCCGGCACACAGGCGAAGAACGCACAAGCCAGGCTCCTTGAGGAGTCGGTTCAGAGCGCCGCGCTCGGCCGAGCCATGAAGTACCGCGTGCTCCTGCCGGCTGGGTACGAGACGACTCTGCGGCGCTACCCGGTCCTCTACCTGCTGCACGGCCTCACCGGTGACTACAAGGACTGGACGACGCGCACGAACCTGGCTGAGTACAGCCGTGCGCTGCCGCTGATCATCGTGATGCCGGATGGCGAGAACCAGTGGTACACGAACGCCGCCGGCGGCGGGGCGCGCTTCGAGGACTACATCCTCACCGACCTCCAGGCAGACGTCGTCCGGAAGTTCCGGACGATCAATTCCCGGTTCGGACGGGCGATCGCGGGGCTTTCGATGGGCGGGTATGGCGCGCTGAAGATGGCGCTGAAACGCCCCGGCGCTTTTGCGGTCGCGGCCAGCTTCAGCGGCGCGTTCGGCGTCGGCGACGGTGAGGTGGAACGGCTCATCGGCCAGGCCGAGGCCGAGCGGATGCAGCAGATTTTCGGTCCGGCCGGTGGTCAGACCAGGAAGGAGAACGATGTCTTCCTGCTGGCCTCGGCGATGAAACCCGCCACCGCGCCCTATATTTATGTCGACTGTGGAATCGCCGACAACGCGCTGATCGCCGCCAACCGCGAAGTAATCGCGGCGCTGCACAAAGCCGGCGTCGCCTACGAGTACCACGAGGTGGCCGGAGCGCACACGTGGGATTACTGGGATCGCCGGATTCGCGAGTTCCTGCCGCTGCTGATGAAGAGGCTGGCTAACTGAGACAACTCCAAATCTCAAACTTCAAACTCCAAAAAGAGCTCATCCCGAGCTTTGGAGTTTGAAGTTTGAAGTTTGGAGTTGTAGCTATTCGTACCGCAGAGCCTGAATCGGATTCACCCGGCTCGCCCTCCAGGCCGGCACCCATCCCGCGACCAGCGCGACCGCACCCAGCGTGATCGCGACCACGGCGATCGTCAGCGGATCCGATGGGGTGACACCGTAGAGCAGCCGAGACAGCATCGGGCCCGCCAGCAGCAGCAGGCCTATGCCGAGCACCAGGCCGACTGCAGCCAGCCGGCCGACCTGCATCAGGACGAGGCGGAGCACGTCGCTGCGCTCGGCGCCGATCGCCATCCGCACGCCGATCTCCTGCGTGCGCGCGCTGACCATGTACGACATCACGCCGTAGATGCCGATCGCCGCCAGCACGAGCGCAAGGATCGCGAAGCTGCTCAGCAGCATCGCCGAAACGCGTTGCTGAAACGACGACTGGGCCAGCGCCTCCTCCATGGTCTGGATCGCATACACCGGCTGCTCGGGGTCGATCGAGGCCACGGCGCTGCGGATCGACGGCACGAGCGACGCCGAATCGGCTTCGGAGCGGACGATGAGGAACAACTGGTTCCAGGCATCGCGGCCGCGCTCCATCGAGATGAACACTTCGGGCCGGACCGGAGCCCCGGCGCCATTGTTCCGTGCATCGCCGACAACCCCGATGATCTCCGCCCACTCTCCCGGGCCGCCGCGGCCGATCATCCTCACACGCCCGCTGACCGGCTCGCGCCCGCCCAGATACCGCTGCACGAATGCCTGATTCACGACGACGCGGGCAGGCGTGCCCGGTTTGTCTTCGGCTGTGAACGTGCGGCCCTTCAGCAGCGGCACCTGAATCGCCCTGAAGTAATCACGGGACGCGATCGTCGTGTTGGCCGTCGGCAGCATCGTCCCGCTGGCGGGTGCGCCTTCCACCTCGATCTGGCTCGAGAATGGCCCCATCGGCGGATACTGCGAGACCATGCCGGTCGCACTGACGCCCGGGACGGCCTGCACGCGACGCGTCAGCTCCTCGAAGAACGCGGTGATCGCTTCACCGGTTGGATACTTCTGCTGCGGCAGCGTGAGCCGCATGGTGAGCACGTTCTTCGGCTGGAACCCGAGCTCCGCCCCCTGCATATTGACGAAGCTCCGCATCAACAGACCCGCGCCGAGGAGCAGCACGACCGACAGCGCGATCTCCGCAACGATCAGCCCGTGGCGCAACCGGGCGCCGGCCCGGCCCTCGCCGGTGCGCCCGTCCGACTTCAGCGAATCATGCGGATCGGTCCGTGTCGCCTGCAGCGCCGGCAGCAGCGCCACCAGGACGCCGGCAATCGTTCCCATCGCCGCACACCACAGGAGCACGCGGCCATTCACGCTGGCCTGCAGATCGAGCGTCGCGAACTGCGCCGGGATCAGGGCGTCCGAAAAACGAAGACCGACATGAGCGAAGAGGGTGCCGACCAGGGCGCCCGCGAACGCGAGCATCAGACTCTCAATGAGCAACTGGCGGGCGATCCGCCAGCGCGCTGCCCCGAGCGCGAGACGCACGGCCAGCTCGCGGCGTCTGGTCGTCGATCGCGCGAGCATGAGGTTCGCGAGGTTTGCGCAGGCAATCAGCAGGACGAAGCCCACCGCGCCGAGGAGCATGAATGCGGCCGGGCGAATGTCCTGCAGCAGCGCCGCGGCCCACGGCGTGGCGGTCAGCCGCCAGCCGGCGTACTCCTTGAACTGCGCGCTCTCGGCCTGTTCCACCTGCGCGGCAATCGTGGCGAGCTCCGCGTTCGCCGACGCGAGCGTTGCGCCAGGCGCGAGCCGCGCGAGGATCGTGAACTGCCTGATGTTGCGCGGGATCTGTGCCGGGTCCCCTCCCCACGGGACCCACAGATCCGCGCCGATGAGCACCAGATCCCTGGGCATCACGCCGACGACCGTCGACCCGCGGCCGCTGATGCGGATCGTCCGATTGATGATTCCCGGATCGCCGCCGAATCGCGACTGCCACAACCGGTGGCTGATGATGGCCACGTCGGGCCCTCCCGGCGCGAGCTCCTCGGGCGTGAATCCGCGGCCGAGATGCGGCCTGAGCCCGATGACCGGGAACAGGTCGTCGAGAAGGAGCGCAGTGAAGACGCGTTCGGGCACATCTCCACCGGAGAGGTTTCGGTTGCCGAGATCGAGCGCGGCGATCTGCGCGAAGGAGCGGCTGCGTTTGATGTCCGCATACTCCGGCGTGGAAAGCGCCTCGATGTAAGTCGTGTCGGAAGAGACCTTCGGGAAAGTGCCACCGATCGCCACGAGCCGGTCCGAGTCGGGATAGGGAAACGGGTGGAACACGAAGCCGTCGAGCAACCCGAAGATCAAGCTGTTGCCGCCGATCCCGAGAGCCAGCGAGAGAACGGCGATGGCGGTGAACCCGGGCCGGCGCGTGAACTGCCGAATCGCGTAGCGAATGTCCTGGAGGAGGCTTTCCATGGGGCTCCTTCGTGGCTGCCGGGGGAGGCCAGGCGCCCCGCGGCCGGTGATGTCGTGGAAGCGATGGGTAATCCCGCGATAACGCTGGCGGCCGGCGCTGGCGAGAAGGTCGGTCAACAGGTGCCGCCAGAGGGCCAGGGCCGCCGGAGCACCGCGGCTCCCGGCGGCGGCGCGCTCCTGATCGAACGCGTCCAGCAGCTCGGCGCGGTACCGGCGGCGGAACGCGGCCGGGTACAACAGCAGCAGGAGGCGATAGATCGTTCTCACGCCAGCCCCTTGCGCAGTTTCGGGTTCGACCGTGCGTGGTCGACGATGGCGTCGAGCTGGCGAAGCTCGTCGCGAAGCAAGTCCCAGCCCCGTTCGGTCAGCTGGTAGTAACGCCGCTGCGCCTCCTGCCCGTTGGCCGGTGCTTCGCCGCGCGGGCTGGCCTCTTCGATCAGGCCGCCATCCTGGAGCCGCTGGATGGCTTCGTACAGCGTGCCGGGGCCAAGGCGCAGCCCGGTGCGTTCTTCGACATCCTGCTTGATGGCATAGCCGTGACGGGCGCCGTCGGCCAGCGCCAGAAGGATGTGGAGAACGGGCTGCGAAAGGGGTTTGCGAGGGTCCTGCGGCTTGGTCCGGGGCATACGTATCGTTAGACGATACGTATGCCGGTTTGGTTCGCAGCAGTCCCGCGTGGATTTGGCAGGCCCGCGGCGCTTGGCAGGCCTGAAGGCCTGCGCTACACGCCCGCCGGCAGGCCCCTCGGCTACGGTTTCCCGAAGCAGTACAACGTATTCAGCGTCCGCAGGTAGATCCTGCCGTCCACCAGCGCCGGCGTGGCGTAGATGCCGTCCTGCAGGTCGTTGACAGCAAGGGGCTCGATCTTCGGCCCGGGCGGCAGCACGAACACCTGCCCCTTCTCGCTGGCGATGTAGACCTTGCCGTCGCCGGCCACCGGTGACGCGTAGAACGTGTCGCTCCCGCCCGGCAGCCGTCCCTGCTTCAACAACTCCCCCGACGCCGGGTTCAGCATCGTCAGGATCCCGCCGTTGTCGTTCACCATGTAGAGGACGTCCTCGTAGATGAGCGGCGACGGCAGCTGCGGGATCCCGCGGTGGTACTTCCACTTCACCGACTTTGCGGTCATGTCGCCGCTGCCGCCCATCTGGATCGCGAGGATCCCGTTGTCGGACTCCATGGCGGCCTTGTAGTAGTCCCAGTCCTCGCGCGACCACAGCTTGTCGCCGTCGAGGTCCATGAACGAGAAGTACGCCTTCGCGTGCTTGCTGGGGGCTTCTTCGCGCGACAGCTTGCCGTCGCCGTTGGCGTCGGCCTTGAACGCTTCGGCGGTCGTCATGACTTCGATCTTGCTGCCCGGGTTGTTCTCGGGGGATCCGAAGCCGTTGATGTACACGACATCCCCCTTGACGACCGGCGTGGACTTCATTTCGAAGGAGAGGCCGCCCACCCACCAGAGCCGCTGGCCGTTCGCGGGATCGTAGGCACTCAGCAGGAACGAGCCCGGCACGATGAGCTGCGGTCGGCCGCCGCGAGGCGTCCAGAGGATCGGGGTCGAATGGCCGCTCTTCGCTTCGGGACGAAGCGTCTTCCAGCGCGGCTTGCCGGTCGTCTTGTCCCACGCGGCGACGTACGAGTTGGTGCTCTGGTCGCAGACCAGGATCACGTTGTCGCCGACGATGAGCGGCGACGCGCCCATGCCGTAGATGTTGTTGAAGGGCCCGAGCGGCTGCTTCCAGAGCTCCTTGCCGTTCACGTCGTAGGTGATCAGACCGTAGTCGCCGAAGAAGACGCTCACGTGCTTGCCGTCCGTGGCGGCGGATGCGGCCGCCGGACGGTTTCGCTTGTCCAGCTTTTCGGTCCGCGCGCGCGGCGCAGTCCGTTCCCACAGAACCTTGCCGTTGGTCCGGTCCACGGCGAGAGTCACCAGGTTCTCGCCCCGGAGAGCGGTCAGAAAGATGCGGTCCCCGTGAATGACCGGCGAGGAGTAACCCTGCGGCAGATCCACCTTCCAGATGACGTTCTTGTCGGGCCCGAACTCGGCCGGCAATCCCCTGGTTTCAGAGATCCCCGAGCCGTTGGGTCCGCGGAAGCGGGACCAGTCGGTATCGGATGCCGCGGCAACCACCGTCAACGCGAGTAAGAGCAGATGGAACACGTTTCACTCCGAACGCAGGGCAACAAGCGGATCCACCGAGACCGCGCGCCGCACCGGCACGTAGGCCGCCACCAGTGCCACGAGCGACAGGATCACGACGACCGCCCCATACGTCGCCGGATCCGACGGTGACACCTGAAACAACAGGCTCGCCGCCAACATCCTCCCGAGCACGGCGCCGCCGGTCAGGCCGATGGCGCCCCCGACCAGGACGAGCACCACCGTCTGCCGCACGATCATACGGCGAATGTCTCCCCCGGCGGCGCCGAGCGCCATGCGGATGCCGATTTCCTGGTATCGCTGGCTGACCGAGTACGACACCACGCCGTACAGTCCAGACGCCGCAAGCACCAGCGCCAGCGCGCCGAATGCGATGAACATCCCCATCAGGATCCGGCTGGTCGACATCTCGTCGTCGAAGACCTCTTCGAGCGTGCGGATCTCGCGGACCGGGACGTCAGGGTCGAGTGCACGCACCTCCGCCCGGGCCGACGCTATGAGCCGGCTCGCATCCGTCGCCCGGACCAGCACCGCCATCGTCGAGCGGGGATCCTGTCGCGCCGGTAGGTAGATCTGCGGATTGACGCTCCGAAGATCGGCCCGCAGCACGTTGCCAGTCACGCCGACGACGGTCAGCCGGCGATCGTCTCCCTCGAGTTGCAGCCGCCGACCGAGGGCTCCCGCCTCCCCGCCCCAGTACCGCCGGGCCATTTCGGCATTGATGATCGCGACTCGCATCGCGAGGTCGTTGTCGGACGGAGCGAAGGGGCGGCCGGCAAGGACCGGGATGCCCGCGGTCGAGAAGAATCGCTCGCTCACCCGGGCCGGCACCGCCCACGCACGGTCCTGGGGACGGGCTGGTTCAAAGCCCTCGACCCGGATCGCGGCTACCGCCTCGGAGCCTACTACCGGCAGGCGATCGGTCGTGGCAGCGTCGCGGGCAGCGGGCAGCGCGGTGAGTCGAGTCAACAGCTGGTCCTGGAACTGCCGGATCGAGGCTGGAGTCGTGTATCGCCAGTGAGGCAGCTCGATTCGGATGGTGAGCAGGTCGCCGCGGTCGAACCCGAGCGGCGCCCGGTTGATCTCAACCATCGTCCGCACGAGCAATCCCGAGACGATCAGCAGCATCATCGCCAGGGCCAGTTGCGCAACCACCAGCGCCGAGCGGCTCCGGCGGCCGCGCTGCCCGCCGGCGCGATTCGAGCTGTCTTTCAACGCTTCCTGCAGGTCAGGATTTGACGCCTGGAGGGCGGGAAGCAGGCTGAAGACCAGCGGCGTGACGATCGCGAGCACGCCCGTAAAGAGGAGGACGGTTCGGTCGATGACGACCAGTTTGAAGAACGGCTCGTAGGCGGCCGCGCGAATCAGGATGAGCCCGCCGTAGGCCACGAGCAGGCCGAGCAGCCCGCCGGCCGCGGCGAGAAGCATGCTCTCGGTCAGCAGCTGGCGCACCATGCGTGCCCGGCTGGCACCGAGCGCCCCCCGGACGGCCAGTTCGCGCCGGCGTCCCGTTGCCCGTGCGAGAACGAGGTTTGCGATGTTCGCGCAGGCAATCACCAGCACGAACCCGACGACGGTGATGAGCAGCGCCAGGATCCGCCAGGTATCGCCGCCGGTCATCGCCTCCTTCGCCGGTGCGAGACGGGCCTCCCAGCCGGCATTTGTCGCCGGGTGATCGGACTGCAGCCGGCGCGAGACGTCACGCACCGCCGCGGCGGCCTGCTCGAAGCTCACACCCGGCTTCAACCGCCCACTCACACGGAGATTGCGCTGGTCGCGCGGGACCGCAGGATCGAGCGTGATCGGTACCCAGACATCGATCAGGCTCAGGTTGCCGATTTCGATGTCGGGCTGCAGCACTCCGATGACCGCATGCGGCCGGCCGTTGAGCACGAGCGATTGGCCGACGACGGAAGCGTCGGCGTTGAAGCGCCGAACCCAGAAATGGTGACTGAGCATGACGACCGGCGCTGCACCGGGCAGGTCGTCCCGCGGGCCGAACGCGCGCCCTGTCCGTGTCTCGAGACCCCAGGTGTCGGGCAGATTGGCCGTGACGCTGGACCCGACGAGGGCCTCGGCGTCCCCCCTTCCCGTCATCGTGAACGCCGAAGCCGTATAACCGGCAATCGACTCGAACGATTCGAGCGACGCGCGGTAATCGAGGAGCTCGCTGACCGACAGCGGCCCCCGGCTGCCGCCCCGTTGTGGATCGTTCAGGAAAATCCAGCCGAGGGTGTCATGATCCTTGAGAGGCAGAGGTCTGAGGGCGAGGACGTTGGCGAAGCTGAAGATGACTGTGTTGGCGCCGATCGCCAGCGCCAGAGTCGAAGCGATGAGCAGCGCGTAGCCCGGCTGACGCCACACGATGCGGGCGCCAAAGCGAAGATCCTGTAGCAGTGCACGCATGAGAGCCTCCTACGAGCGCCTCAGCTGGCCAATCGCTAATCCCTAATCCCTAATCCTTGATCGGATCTTTCACGGCATCCTAGACCGAAACGACCATCCAAGCCCTGGTCGCGGCCACAAGCGGGGACTGAAGATCGTGATCGCGATCAGGGATCAGGGATTAGAGATCTTCAGCGCGGCTTGCCCTCCATCCCGGCGCGCGAGCACGACGCGGAAGCCGATGCAGCCGTCGTGGGCGTCCGGTTGGCTCCCGTAGCGCCACCAGACCGTGCAGTGCAGGTCCCAGTTGTGGTGGCACCCGCCGCGCAGCCGCCGCTCGGCACCGGGTCCCGGGTAGGGACGCCCATCAGCGGGGACCGCGTCGATGCTGTCGGTACAGACGTCCTGGCACCACTCCCATACATTGCCCGACATGTCGTAGAGGCCGAGCCGATTCGGCGCCTTGGTCGCGACCGGATGCGTGCGAGTGACTGGCTTACGGTGTGGAAGGCTGTTCGCGAGGCGCCACGCGATGCGCCAACCGAAGAGCTGGACCAGACCCTGGTGCGCGCGCGTCCAGCGCGGACCGTACCAGGCCACCGCGTCGGGATCGTGGCTTCCGCTGAACGCAACCCCGTCGCGCCAATGGGGCCCGCCGCGTGCGGCGTACTCCCATTCGGTTTCGGACGGAAGACGGAAGCGGAGGTCGGCGTCGCCGGCGGCGAGCGCCGGCAGGATCTCGCTCGCGTCGAGCCGGTCGAAAAAGCCGCCCGGCCCCGTGATGTGCTCCCAGGACACGTTCTCCACCGGGCAGCGAAGATCCGGCCGCGCGGCCGGATTGGACCCCATCACGAGCTGCCAGAGCGCCTGGGTCACCGGGGTTGTCGCGATGAAGAACCCCGGCACGTCCACTGCACGGCCCGTCCGGCCCGTGCCCGAACCGGTACGGACTGCCATCGGTGCCCGGCACCCACACGAGCCCGAGCTCGTGCTCGCCTGAGTCGTCACGCCAGCAAAAGCGCCGCGAATCCATTATGGGCCTTCACTCTAGCGCTCGAGCGTCTGCGCGAGAACCGGCCGTGTCTGACCGAGCTCGGCTTCGAGCGCTTCGCCCATGCACGCTCCGTTCTAGCGTGTGATTACCTTGCCCGGGAGCGCCCACGTGAGCTTCGAGCCGTCGACGACGGCGACGCCGTTGACGAACACGTGCTCGACGCCTTCGGAATACTGATGGGGCTCGAAGAAGGTCGCCTTGTCGCGGATCGTCGCGAGATCGAAGATGACGATGTCGGCGGCCATGCCTTCGCGGATGAGGCCGCGATCCTTCAGGCCCATGATCAGCGCGGGCAGCGACGTCGACGAACGGATGGCGTGCTCGACCGAGATGGCGCCGCGGTCGATCGCGTAGTGCCGGATCTTGCGCGTGAAGCTGCCGTAGAAACGCGCGTGCGTCGAAGGGGGGCCGTCCGGCAGCGCGATCCCGGCGTCGGTCGATGTGGCCACCCACGGCTGGCGCGCGAATGCCTCCATGTCGTTTTCGTGCATCGAGAAGCCGCGCATGCGCGCGCCGCCGGAACGGTCTGGCAGCCCCTCGAGCTGAATCCGGATCGCGGCTTCGACCGGATCGACGCGCCACAGCTTCGCGATCTCCGCGAGCGACTTGCCGTAGAGGGTCTTGTCGGGATAGTCGTAGACGACGATGTTGTCGGCGCCGCCGCGTCGGGCGATCTCGTGCGCGATGTCAGAGCGCACGGTTTTTGCCTTTACCGGATCCGCGAGCGTGCGGCGCAGCGCGTCAGCGCGCGGATTCGCGGCCTGCGGCTGCGGGACCTGCGGATCTCCGTCCGGCCGCGTGGCCCACGCCGGGATGAGCACGGTCGATCCATCCGTGCCGCTGGTCGGATACGGGTACTGGTCGGACCAGACGTCCACGCCGCGCTGCCGGGCGCGTTCGATCAGACTGATCGCGGCGCCGCTCGATCCCCAGTAGTTCGCGCCTTTGGCCTTGATGTGCGACGCGACCACACGCGCTCCTGATTTTTCGCCGATCTCGATCGTCTCGCGCACCGCGTCGAGCAGCGTCGGCGGGCCGGGGCCGTCCTGGCTGGGCACGTACCAGAGCGGATCGCTGCCTTCGCTCCGCTCGTGCGAGATGTAGACACCGTCGAACGCCGGCAGTTCTTTCGCGAGCTCGACCACTTCGGAGGTCTCGCTCCAGCGTCCCGGCTCGTACTCGAGGCCGGCCGACAGTCCGACCGCGCCTTCCTGCAGCCCCTGCCGCACCAGCGTGCGCATCTGCGTGACTTCTTCCGCCGTCGCGGGCCGCCGCGCGTCGCGTCCGATCACCTGTGACCTGACGGCACCGTGCCCCACCATCAGCATGGTGTTCGGGCCGATCCCGTTCTTCTCGATCAGCTCGCGCTGCGCCTTGATCGGCCAGGGGGATCGCCCGTCGTGATTGACGACGACCGTGGTGATGCCCTGGGACACGAGATTCGGCGCCGCGCGCACCTGGGGGTTGTCGTCGCGAAACCCACCTCGGGCCCGCCCCCCATCGTCGGCGTGAGAGTGGATGTCGATGAACCCGGGGGATACGAACTTGCCGCTCGCGTCGATCACGCGCGCTGCCTTCGCGTCGCCGAGCCGCCCCACCGCAACGATTCTTCCGCCGCGCACGGCGATGTCGGCCGGGAACGCCGGGTTACCCGTGCCGTCGAAGACGCGGCCATTCTTTATCAGCAGCTCGAATGGTTGCGGTTGCGAGGCGCTGGGGGCCTGGGCAGCGACCGCTGCCGCGAACACCGACGCGAACAACCCGCCGATGAGGAACCAGTTCTTCATGGGCGAGAGATTACTACGGCGGACTCAACATTGACTGAATCCCCCTAGTCGTTGCGCAGCGACTCGATCGGATCCACGCGGCTCGCGCGGCGCGCCGGCACGTAACTCGCCAGCATGCCGATCCCGACCATCATGATCGACATCGCAACGAACACGACGGGGTCCACCGCGCTGACCTCATAGAGCAGCGCGTCCAGCAGACGCGTGGACGCCGCCGCCACGGCAACTCCAGCGACCGCGCCGATCAGAACCACCCGGGCACCTTGCGAGACCACCATCCGCCGCACCGAGCCGGCCGTCGCGCCGAGCGCCATGCGCACACCGATCTCCCGCGTCCGCTGGGCGACCACGTACGACAGGACGCCGTACAGGCCCACTGCGCCCAGTATCATTGCGAGCCCCGAAACGACGCCGAGCGTCAGCATCGTGAACGACAGCTGCACCACGGATCGCTGCGCCAGGAACTCCATGGTGAACTCACGGTACACCGGCGCCTCCGGCGCCACCTGCCGCACGAGCTGCCGCACTTCGCGGCCCAGGCTCGACGCGCGCGGCGACTTGACCACGTACGCCGGCGACCCCATCGCCCATGCGGTCGGTGCCGGTCCCGTCAGCGGGAAGTAGACAACGGCCTCGCCGGCATCGCGCCAATCGTCCTGCTTCACGTCCTCGACCAGGCCCACCACGGTGAACCACTGGGCCGGGGTGGCCGCGCGACGAATGCGCTGACCAATCGGATCCTGATTTGGCCAGAGCCGCTCGGCCGTCGACCGGCTGATGATGACGTTGCTATTCACCAGCACGGCCTCGTCGCTCGAGAACGGGCGTCCGCGGAGAAGATCGATCCCCATCACGCGGAAGTAGTCGCCGCCGGTGAAGTTCTGGTCGAGCAGCGCTCCGCCGCCCTGCGGGTCCATGGCCTCGGTGAGGAACCGCGCCGAGCCGGTCCCTTCGTCGAGCGGGATGTTGTTGACCACGCCAACGCCGGTGACGCCCGGGAGGGCCCGGAGGCGATCCATGAAGTCCAGGTGGAGCCGTCCCCAGCTCGGCCCGTCGGTGAGGTGCGGCTGATCGGGCGCGAACTGGAAGGTATAGATGTCGGCGGTGTCGTAGCCGGGATCCACGGTGCGCAACCGCTGAAAGCTCTGTACGAGCAGCGCTGAGCCGATCAGCAGCACCAGCGCGAGCGCCGTCTGCCCGACGACGAGCACGTCCCGTCCGAAGTGGCGGCGGCCGGTGCTGCCGCGGGACCCCTCACGCAAGCGATTGAAGTCCGGCGACGAGGCGTGCAGAGCGGGCATCGCGCCGCATACCAGCGCGACCAGCACCACGAGGACGAAAGCGGCCGCCACCGTCTGCAGGTCGAGCCCTACGAGGCCAAGCCGTGGGATACCCGTCGGGGCGGCGCGCAGAAAGAGGGGGAGCGTCAGCGCGCTGAGGATCACGGCGAGCCCGCCCGCCAGCAGGGCGACGATAAACGCTTCGACCATCTGAAGTCTGACGAGCTGAGCCCGCGAGGCGCCGATCGCGCGGCGCACCGCCAGGTCGCGGCGGCGGCCCTCGGCGCGGACCAGGAAGAGATTGGCGACGTTGGCGCAGGCAATGAGGAGCACGAGCGACACCGCCCCCAGCAACACCCACAAGGACGTGGTGGCGGTGGGACCGACCATACGCTCGAGCAGCGGGTCGACCACCGCGCTGTGCTGTTCGATGATCCGGGCGTAGTTGGGCGGCCCGCCGAACCGCGCGGGCAGCTCCTTCGAGAGCCTCGTGAGTTCGGCGGCCAGCTGCTCGCGCGTAACCCCCGGCTTCATCCGCGCGATCAAGGGAGGGCCGAGCTGCCCCGGACGAATCTCGGCGGCCCGGACCTCGCCGGCCACCCAGAGGAGCGTTGCGTCGTTCGGGAAGTGGAACTCTGGCGGCATGACGCCGATGACTTCCCGCATCTCCCCCGAGATGAAGTACCTCCTCCCGATGACGCCGGGGTCGCGGCCGAACCAGCTGGTCCAGAGCTGGTCGCTGATCAGGACGACGCGATCCTCATCGTCGGACACGGGGAGGCGCCCGATCTGCGGGCGCGCGCCGAGCGTGGCGTAGATGTCGTTGGTCGGAAACGCCATCGGGATCCGTTCGACCCGGTCCTCGGTGCGCAGCGTCGAGGTTCCTCCGCCGAACAGAAAGATGCCGTCGAGAAGCTGCGAGCGCTCCCTGGAATGGAGATAGAACTCGCTGCCGAGGCCGAAGCGGTCAGGGAGATCCGACCCTGGCGCAGTGCCTGAGACGACGACGAGGCGGTCGGAGTCGGGGAAGGGGAGCGGCCGCAGCAGGACCGTGCTGACAACGTTGAACATCCCGACCACCGCACCGATGGCGAGGGCCAGTGTGACGACTGACGTGACGAGAAAGCCCGGTGTGCGGAGAAGCGCCCGCCAGGCGTGCCGGAAGTCCGACGTCCACTGCATGATCACCTTCGTGCCCCTCCCGGGACTGGGAGATTCGACGGTGATAACGGTCCGGAAGTTTGCTGCGGTTGCGGCATGCTCCGTGCAAGCCGGCGAACTCGCAGCCGGGCGATCCGCCAGGCTCGAGGGGCGGGCAGGAAGCCCAGCCCTACGTACCGAGGGGTTGGGGCGCCTCTGGCACCGGCCAGATGGTGCGCGTGAACTGGCCGCGCTGCAGCAGCTCCCGACCCTTGCCGCCGCGGCCGGTGACTTCGTACTTACCGGTGCTGATGGTCTGCTCGGCGCCGCGGCTGGTTTCAACCGTCAGCAGGTCGCGGTCGCCGGTCGAGGCGATGAATCCGAGCACGCGGTCTCCCTCGCCGAGCTTGATCAGGATGACGCCACGGCCCGGCCCCGACAGGAAGTTCACCTCCTCGACCTTCGTGATCATCGCTCGCGCCTCGCGGGTGGCGGCGATCAGGATCTCGTCGCCGGTGGACCTGGCAACGCCGACGAACTCCGCTCCCTCCGGCACCCGCCCGTAGCGCCGGCCGGCACGGGTGCTCGGCTCCAGGAACGGCTCGAGGCTGAAGCGCAGGCTGTAGCCGTCGCTCGACACCGCCACGGCGTGCACGGGCGGCACGTCCCCTTCCCTGCGCGCCGTGATGTTGCCGGCCACCCGTGAATCGAGGCTGAAGGCGGCGACGATCCGCTCGCGGTCCTTCAGTTTGAAGAAGCGCTGGATCGGCTCGCCATAGCCGGTCGATGCCGGGATATCGATGATCCGCGCGGTGTAGGCGACGCCGAAACTGCTGAAGAACACCACCGAGGCGCGCGTGCTGCCGGGCAGGACCGCCATCACCTGGTCGCCCTCGCGGACGCGGGTCGACGCGACATCCTTGACTTCCTTCTGCCGCTTCACCCAGCCGTCGCGCGACACGATGACGACGTTGTCTTCTTCAACGATGAAGTCCTCGGCGCTGTACTCCGATTCCCCTTCGTCGCTGGAAATCAGCGTGCGGCGAGGCTCGCCGTACTTCTTCTGGATCTCCTCGATCTCGACGCGGACGATGTCCCAGCGGCTGCCTTCGTCCTTGAGCAGGGTGTTGATCTGGCGCATCCGACGCCGCTTGTCTTCGAGCTCCTTGCGGATCACGAGGATCTCGAGCCGGGCCAGCCGGTAGATCTTCAGCTCGAGGATCGCATCGGTCTGGTCCGCGTCGAGCGCGAAGCGCTTGATGATCTGCGCCGCCGCGTCGGCCTTGCCGTCCGATTTCCGGACGATCTTGAGGATCTCGTCGAGCGCATCGAAGACCTTCTCGAATCCCTCCAGGATGTGGACGCGCTTCTTCAGCGCGTCGAGCTCGTGGGTCAGGCGACGGGTCACCACTTCGAGGCGGAAGTGGAGGAAGTAGAAGAGCATCTGGTGCAGGTCCAGGCGCTCGGGACGGCCCACCTCGGGGTTGTTGTCGGTCGGGACGAGGCACGTGAGGTTGACGATGAAGCTGGTCTGGAGCGGCGTGTGCTTGAACAGGTACGCCATCACCATCTTCCCGTCGGCGTCTTTCTTCAGCTCGAGCGCGATCCGGACGTCCTCGGTCGAGATGTCCTTGACGTCCACGAGCGGCGGCAGCTTGCGGCTGAGCGCGACGTCGGCGATCCGCTCCACCAGCGTCGACTTATTCACCGTGTAGGGCACGCTCGTGATGTAGATCGTCTTGCCGGCGCGGGTGACCGGACCCTCCTCCCAGGTTGCGCGCAGGCGGATCGCGCCGGATCCGGTCTTGTAGATCTCCTTCAACTCGTCGGGCGAGTTGAGCATCTGGCCGCCGGTCGGAAAGTCAGGGCCCTTGATGTAGCGGGCCAGCTGCACGCTGCTCAGATCCGGGTTGTCGAGCAGCTTGATCAGCGCGGTGCACACTTCACCCAGATTGTGCGGCGGGATGTTGGTCGCCATCCCGACCGCAATCCCGGTCGCGCCGTTGATCATCAGGTTGGGGATGCGCGACGGCAGCACGACCGGTTCGGTGCGGGTGCCGTCGTAGTTCGGCCGGAAGTGGACGGTGGACTGATCGATCTCCGTCAGGATCTCGTCGCTGATCCGGGCGAGGCGGCACTCGGTGTAGCGCATCGCGGCGGCGCCGTCGCCGTCGAGCGAGCCGAAGTTGCCGGAGCCGTCGACCAGCGGGTAGCGCAGCGAGAACGGCTGCGCCATGCGGACGAGGGTCTCGTACAGCGCCGTGTCGCCGTGCGGGTGATAGTTGCCCATGACGTCGCCGACGACCTTCGCGCACTTGCGGTGCTTGGCGTCGGCGGTCAGGTTCTGCTGCCACATCGTGTAGAGAATGCGGCGCTGGACCGGCTTCAGGCCGTCCCGCACGTCGGGCAGCGCGCGCGACGTGATGACCGAAAGCGCGTAGTTCAGATATCGCGACTGCGCCGCCTCGTGCAGCGCCACGCCTTCGGTGCCGCCGCCGGGGCCTCTCGTATCGACGGTCGTATCGCCGCCGTCATCGTCGAACAGCGACGCGGATCTCTTTCTCTTCGCCATATGGAGAGTACGAAGATAGCAGACTCTGTCAATTGCGGATTGGATACTTCGGCTCGCCGCGACCGGCGCTAGACTCGCCTCATGCGTTCACTTCGCTACCTGCACCTCGACGTCTTCACCTCGAAACGTTTTGAAGGCAATCAACTGGCGGTGTTTCCGGAGCCGGGGAAGCTCGGCCCCGACACGATGCAGGCGATCGCCAGGGAGATGGCGTTCTCCGAAACCACCTTCATCTATCCAGCTGAAGGCGCGGGGGACGTCAGGATGCGGATCTTCACGCCTGGCGAAGAGCTGCCGATGGCGGGGCATCCGACGATCGGAAGCACGTTCGCGCTGGCGCTGGACGGTACGATCGCCCGCGGGCGCGAGCAGTTCGTCTTCGAGCTCGGCGTCGGGCCAATCCCGGTCTCGCTCGAATGGGACGTCGACGGACTCTCCTTCGCCTGGATGACGCAGCCTCTCCCCACCTTCGGGACGAGGATCGAGGACCGCGCGGCGGCCGCGGCCGCAATCGGGGTCGAGGAGCGTTCGCTGGCGCCAGGCCTCCCCCTCCAGGTCGTCTCGTGCGGGGTGCCGTTCCTCTTCGTCCCGATGGCGACGCGCTCGGCGGTCGATGCGGTCGCGATCGACCGGCGGGCGATGCAAAGGTGTTCCGCGGCGGCTGGGGTCGAGGAGCTGCCAGTCTTCTTGTTCACCACCGAGGGTTCCGAGACGGCGTACAGCCGGATGCTTGCTCCGGGCTTTGGCATCGCCGAGGATCCCGCCACCGGCGGAGCCAGCGGACCGCTCGGATCCTATCTGCTTCAATACCGCGTCGTGTCACGCGGCGAGGCGCGGGCGATGGTGAGCCTGCAGGGCGTCGCCATGGGCCGCCCCAGCCGGATCCACATTTCGATCGACGGCGAGCCCGATCGCATCACCCGGGTGCGCGTCGGGGGGCGTTCGGTGCTGGTCGGCCGCGGCGAGCTGATGGTCTAGCGGGTCATTCCATTTCGAGCCGCACTCCGCCGACCATCCCGGCGAACACGTTGTACAGGGCCGCGGTGATGGCGCCGCCGACGAAGCCCATGCAGCCGTAGATGATCGGCAGCACGATGACCGCGCCGACGCCGAGCATCGGGCCCAGAAACGCGGCTTCGCTGGTCTCCGCCAGACCGGCGCCGACCACCGAGGCGAGCGCGAAACCAAGCCCGATCAGCACGCCCATCGCCGCGGCAATGGCGGCGTAGATTTTGGCGACGGAGAAGACGCCCACTTTCTTGACGATCATGTTCACCTCTCGCGACGGGAGCATACCGCAAGAATGGCTGAGCCGCCGGTGTTTTGTTTACTGCGCGGTGCCGCGATCGCAGAGGCAGCGAAGAGCAACGCCGGCGGTCGCATGCGTCCCTCGGATTGACGGGCGCCTGCGGAGCCGGCCGCAAGCGCCCTCGGGCGTTACTTGATGAACAGCATCTCGCGGTAGGTCGGCAGCGGCCACATGTCGTGCGGGACGATGCACTCGAGGCTGTCGCCGGTCTCGCGCAGCGCGTTCATCGCGGGCACGACCTTGTCGCGGAAGTAGCGCGCGTGCTTCTCGGCGCTGCCGTTCGACTCGTGTTCGAGCAGCTTCTGCAGTTGGTCCACGCGGACCTTGCACTCGTCGGTCAGCGCGCAGAGATCGTCGAGCGCACGGCGCGTCTCCTTCGAAGCGGCGCCGGCAGCCTTGACGGCGGCGACGCTCTGCGCGAGCTCGGTCTGGTAGCGATAGGCCGCCGGGAGGATGAACCGGTTGCCCATCAGCACCATGAGCTGCGCTTCGACGTTGATCGTCTTGTTGTACTGCTCGATCGCCACGTCGTAGCGGGCCTGCCACTCGCGTTCGGTCAGCACGCCGTACTTCTCGAACGCCTTGACCACCTCGGGCTTCATCGCCTCGCTGTACGCGTCGACCGAGGTCCGGTGGTTGAGCAGGCCGCGTTTGGCGGCTTCCTTCTGCCACTCCTCGGAGTAGCCGTTGCCGTTGAAGATGATCCGCTTGCTCTCCTTCACGACCTTGACGAGCAGCTGCTTCACGGCGGCCTGCAGCTTCTTGCCTTCCTTCAGGCCCTTTTCCAGCTCGGTCGCGCAGTAGTCGAGCGACTCGGTGACGGCAACGTTGAGCGCGACGTTGGGGACCGCGATGCTCTGGTTGGACGAGACGGCGCGGAACTCGAACTTGTTGCCGGTGAAGGCGAACGGGCTCGTGCGGTTGCGGTCCCCCGCGTCGCGCGGAAGCTTGGGCAGCACGCCGACCCCGATGTCGAGGATCCCGCCGCTCTTCGTGGTCTTGGCGCTCCCGGCCTTCTCGACCTGCTGGAAGATGTCGGTCAGCTGGTCGCCGAGGAAGATCGAGATGATCGCCGGCGGCGCTTCGTTGGCGCCCAGCCGGTGGTCGTTGCCGGCGCTGGCGATGCTGAAGCGCAGCAGCCCCTGGAACTTGTTGACGGCGCGGATCACGGCGGCGCAGAAGACGAGAAACTGGATGTTCTCGTGCGGCGTGTCGCCCGGGTTGAGCAGGTTGTTCCCGAGCTCGTCGGCCATGCTCCAGTTCAAGTGCTTGCCGGAGCCGTTCACGCCGGCGAAGGGCTTCTCGTGCATCAGGCAGGCGAGGCCGTACTTCGGCGCGATCCGCCGCAGCATCTCCATCGTCATCATCTGGTGATCGGTGGCGACGTTGGCGTTCTCGAAGATCGGCGCGACTTCGTACTGGCCGGGAGCGACCTCGTTGTGCCTCGTCTTGAGGGGCACGCCGACCTTGTACAGCTCGCGCTCGACTTCCATCATGAACGCGAGGACGCGGTCGGGAATCGAGCCGAAGTAATGGTCCTCCATCTCCTGGCCCTTCGGCGGTCTCGCCCCGAAGAGCGTGCGCCCGGCGTTGATGAGATCCGGCCGGTTGAAGTAGAACTGCCGGTCGATCAGAAAGTACTCCTGCTCGGGGCCGCAGGTCGTGGACACGCGCTGCGCCTTGGATCCAAAGAGCTTGAGGATGCGGACCGCCTGTTTCGACAGCGCATCCATCGAGCGGAGCAGCGGCGTCTTCTTGTCGAGCGCTTCGCCGGTCCAGCTCACGAACGCGGTCGGGATCACGAGCGTGACGCCGTTGCCGGTGACGAGCAGCCACGGCGGGCTGGTCGGGTCCCAGGCCGTGTAGCCGCGGGCCTCGAAGGTGGAGCGCATGCCGCCCGAGGGGAAGCTCGAGGCGTCGGGCTCGCCGCGCGCCAGCTCCTTGCCGCTGAACTCGGCGACGGCGCGGCCGTCGGGCGAGGGAGAAAGAAACGAGTCGTGCTTCTCCGCGGTGATGCCGGTGAGCGGCTGGAACCAGTGGGTGTAATGGGTCGCACCGTGCTCAACCGCCCAGTCCTTCAACGCGCTCGCGATGATGTCGGCGACATGGGCCTCGATCGGCTCCCCCTGGGCGACCGCCCGGCGCAGCGCGCGGTAGACGTCCTTCGGCAGGCGGGCGCGCTGGACCTCTTCGCTGAAGGTCAGCGAGCCGAACTCCTCGGTCGCCTTGCGCTGCCCGGCAGGGCGTGGCTGCACGGGGGCGATGGCCCAGTTACTGATGCTGCGGATCGCGTCGTTCGATGAAGGGGAGCCCATAGATGTGTCCGTCCTTTCCGAGTTCAACAAGGGAGTAATTATGTGCAGCGGGGTGCCCGGCTTCAAGATCAAACCGCGGCCGGGTTAGATATTTTTTGTTTATATACTTAACATTGTGAAACATATCCAGGACTACTACGCGCCGCTAATTGGTGAGTTCGAACAGGTTGTCCTGCTTTCGCTGCTCCGTCTGGGCAACGGCGCGTGGGGCGCGGCGATCCGGCGCGACATCCAGGGGCGCATCGGACGCGAGCTGCCGGTCAGCGTCGTGTACGTCACCCTGCAGCGGATGGAGAAAAAGGGAATGGTCAGGTCCTATGTCGGAGCGCCCAGCGCCGAGCGCGGCGGCCGCCGGCGCCGGCACTACCTGATCGACACACCCGGCGAACACGCGCTGGGAAGGTCCTACCGGACCCTGAAGAAGATGGCCGAAGGGCTCGAGGACTTATTGGAGAGGCTCTGACAACTGCAAACTACGAAGTTATCTGATGTCGTAGCCCATCCCTTCGCGCAGCACGCTCACTTTGACCTGACCCGACACCACCTGCCCCGGCGAGGCCTTTTCCACCGGCAGGTTGCGCGGGTCGAAGATGACGACGGCGCTGCGGCCGACCACCTCCACACGGCCATCGCGCAGGATGGCCGCGGTCCCCTCGTCGATGCCGACACCGATCATCGTGGGATGATCGAGCACGGCGCTCAGCAGCCGGTTGTTTCTCTGCCGCCGGACGAAGTGCTGATCGAAGATGCCGCCGGTCCACAGCGCCAGGCCCTTCGCGAGAACCGTCGTGCCCGCGGTCAGCGATTGAAGGTCCGCCTTTCCGGTGATCATGAGCCCTGACAGGACCGCTGCGCCGGCGCTCGTGCCGCCGACGACCGCGCCCGCGCGGTGGCGCGCACGGATCACCTCGTCGAGCCCTGTTCCGGCGATCGCCTCCATGAACCGGTTCTGATCCCCGCCCGGGATCCAGATCAGAGAGGCCGACTCCAGCGCAGCCTTCGCATCCGGACTCCTGAAGTCGACTTTCCGTACGCCCCTGGCGCCCGCGTCGAGCCACATCTTCACCGAACTGTCGCCCGCATCCTCGAGCGCCGACGACTGCGGCAGTACGGCGACAACCGCATCCTTGCCGCCGGCCAGCTCCAGCGTGCGCTGAACGATCCTCTCGGGGGTGCCGCCCCCTCCAACCGCGACGATCGCTCCCGGAGACTGAGCGAACGCCGCCGTTGCAAGCAGCAGAACAACCGCAGCTTTGAGCGCCGTCAGCATCGGGCAGATTCTACCCAAATCCGCCGCCCGCCCCTTGAAGTTGGAAATTTGGCGTTTTGATATGTGAATTTGAAGTTTGAAGTTGAGATTTGAAGTTTGCCTGTGGAGGCGAGTTGACAAGCGTCTGCCAGCCGGTGTATCCCATAGGACGTCTATGGGTAAGAAACGAAACGCACGCCAGGACCTGCTGCCCGGCACGCTCGACATGCTGATCCTGAAGACGCTCTCGCGTCAGGTGATGCACGGCTACGGGATCGCCGAGCACATCCGGCAGGTGTCGGCCGAGGTGCTCCGGGTGGAAGAAGGCTCGCTGTATCCTGCGCTGCAGCGCCTGCAGCTGCAGGGGCTGATCGCGTCGCAGTGGGGCCAGTCGGCGAACAACCGGCGCGCCCGCTACTACCGCCTGACCCCCGCCGGCCGGCGCGCGCTCGGCGAGACGGAGTCGAGCTTCTCCCGGCTCATCGAGGCGATCGCCCGGGTCATGAAACCGGCCACGTAGACCCATGGCCTCTCTAGGGGATGTCGCCCGGCTGCTTCGAAGGATCGCCGGACGGGTCCATCGGGACCGGCTCGACCAGGAGTTGCGCGTCGAGATGGCGCAGCACATGGAAATGCGCCGGCAGCAGCTGGTGGACAACGGGATGGATCCGCGGGACGCGGCCTTCGAAGCGCGCCGGATGTTCGGGAACACGGCCCTGATACGGGACGACGTACGGGACGGCTGGGGCTTTCGGGCGATCGACACGCTCGCCCAGGACGTCCGGTTTGCCACGCGCCTGCTTCGCCGCGCGCCCGTGTTCACCGCCACCGCCGTCCTCGCGCTGGCCGCGGGCATCGGCGCCTCGGCTGCCGTGTTCAGCGTGGCGGATGCCGTGCTGTTCCGGTCCCTCCCCGTCCGGGCACCGGAAGAACTGCAATCCTTCCGTGCCGTCCAGACCCTCGGCGCCGCCTCCAAGATCGTCAGCGGAGTAGACCCGGCGACCTTCGCAGAGATCCAGCGCGCCGCCGGCTTCGCGCAATTCGCGGGGTACCGGCTGCTCGAGGACGTGACGCTCACGACCGACGCTGGATCGTCGCCCGCCCTCCTTCGCGCGGAACTCGTGTCGTCGAACTACTTTTCCCTGCTCGGCACCCGGGTCGTAACCGGACGGCTCATTGGTGCGGAGGATGCCGGCGCCGGCGTCATCCCAGCCGTCGTCAGCGAGCGTCTCTGGCGGACGGGGTTCAATCGGGACCCGCGGGTCATCGGACGAACGATGGCGGTGAATGGCGCACGGGTTCAGATCACGGGAGTCGTGCGCGGGTTCCGGGGAGTTGTCGCCGACAGCCCGGCTGATCTCTTTCTCCCGTTCGCTGCCGCCGGCGCGGTCGAGGGTCCCTCATCCGGGCCGATCCGTCTCGTCGCGCGGCTCGCCCCTGGAATCCGGAGGGGCGAGGCGGAGCATCAGATGGCGATCCTGTATGCGAACGCATCCCCGGCGCGGATCCCCGGCGCGGTGGTACGCGTGGAGCTGCCGTCCGCGCAACGGGGCGTGTCCGAGACGCGAGCATCGCTGGAGCACCCGCTCGAGCTCGCCCTGGCCCTCGTGGCCGTTCTGCTCCTCGTCGCGAGCGCAAACACCGGCGGGCTGCTTCTCGCCCGCCTCGCGTCCCGGCAGGGGGAATTCGGCGTGCGGATCGCCCTCGGTGCCGGCCGTGGACGGCTCGTGCGCCAGCTGCTCGTCGAAACGCTGCTGCTCGCGGCGATGGCTGCTGCGGCCGGGCTCGTCGTCGCCGGCGTCGCCGGACCGCTGCTGGTCCGCTCGATCCCTTTCACCATGCCACTCGACTACGAGCTGCGCGTCGACTGGCGTTTGACAGGTTTCACGGTTGCCGTATCGGCAGGCGCAACCGCGGCCGCCGCCGCCGCGTCCCTCTTCCGCCTGCTTCGCGCGGATCCCGCATCCATGCTGGCGGCCGACGCGCGGACGGTCGTCGGCAGTCCGGGGAGAGTGGCCGGCGCACTGATCGCCGCACAGGTGGCGTGTTCGCTGCTTCTGCTCGTAGGCGCGGCCGGCCTGACGAAGACGCTCCTAAACCTGCGGAGCGTGCCCGCCGGCTTCAATGCGCGTGAAACGTTCGCCGTTGACCTGAACACCGCCGGCCGGGTGGCGGATCCCGGACGGAGCCGCGAGTACCTGATGCGGTTGCACGAGCGGGTGGCGGCCGCTCCGTTCGTCGCCAGCGCGACCTTCGCGCAGTTCAGGCTCATGGCCGGCGGGACGACCACCGGCACTGTCACGTTCTCGGGGTTTACGCCGGCGGAGGATGAGGACCGGTGGGTCCGCATGTACTTCGTCGGACCGCAGTATTTTGAAACGCTCGGCATGCCGCTGCTCCTCGGACGCGACCTGGAGGCCGGCGACCGCCACGGCCGTGAGCGCGTGGCGGTGGTCAACGAGCGGTTCGCGGCGTTTTACTTCGGAACCGGGAGTGCGGCAATCGGCCGCATCGTGAACGGCAACGTACGGATCGTCGGCGTCGCCGCCAATGCTCGCTACGACACGCTGCGGGACGAGCCTGCCCGCGTCATGTTCGTGCCGTACGCGCAGGCACCTCACCGCGCCGCCATGACGCTCCTCGTGCGCGCCGCCGGCGACCGGCGGGCAGCGATCCGGACGGTCATGGAGGCCATCCACACGCACGACCCAGGGCTGAAGACGAGCGTCACGACCGGAACCGATTGGGTCTCGGCGACGCTCGGACGCGAGCAGTTCGCGGCATCGATCGCCCTCGTCCTTTCGGTTCTCGCGATATTTCTGGCGTGCGCGGGACTGTATGCGGCGGTCTCCCATGCCGTATCCCAACGCAGGGGCGAGCTCGCCGTGCGGCTGGCGCTCGGCGCCACGCCGGCCGACGTCATCCGGCTCGTGATTCGGGAGCCGTTGCGCACGACCCTGCTCGGCGTCGCCGCTGGTGTGCCGGCGACGTACGCGGTGATGCGCGCAGCCGCGTCGCTGTTGTTCGACGTGCCGTCGTTCGATGCTGCGGCAATCGGCTCTTGCGGCCTGGCTCTGATGGCCGTCGCAGCGATCGCCGCACTCGCCCCGGCGATCCGGGCCGCCCGCATCAATCCCGTGACGGTGCTGCGGGCGCAATGAGGATGCCGTTGCTGCCGCTGCTTCGCCGCCTGGCCGGTCTCATCCGCCGCGACCGGCTCGACCATGAGCTGCGTGACGAGATGGCGCACCACATGGAGATGCGCCGGCAGCAGCTCGTGGACGACGGGATGGACCCGCTGGAGGCGGCCTTCGAAGCGCGCCGGATGTTCGGCAACCTGTCGGTGATTCGCGAGGAGACGCGAGACATGTGGAGCTTCCGTTCGCTCGAGACGCTGACGCAGGATCTGCGATATGGATTCAGGCTGATGCGCCGTTCGCCCCTGGTCACGTGCGTCGGCGTCCTGTCGCTCGCGATCGGCATTGCCGCCAGCACCGCCGTCATCGGCGTCGTCAATGCCGCGCTGTGGCGCTGGTCGGCGATGTATCAGGAGCCGGGCCGGCTCGCTTTTCTCTGGCAGACACGCGGCGCTGAGATCTGGTCGCCCACCCCCGCCGACTTCCGCGACTGGCGCGACAGGGCCACATCCTTCAGCGGGATCGAAGCCTACACCTACGAGAGGCTGACGTTCTCCGGCGGAGGGGATCCCGAACAGCTCCGCGCCGCCGCCGTGACCCCGGGCGTCTTCGCCACCCTCGGCGTCCGTCCGCTGGCAGGCGCGGGCTTCAGCGGGGATGAAGAAACCTGGGGGCGCCACACGCGGGTGCTGCTGAGTGAAACACTGTGGCGGCGCCGCTTCGGCGGGGACCCGTCGATGGTCGGCCGGACGCTGACGCTGAATGGGGAACCGTATCAGGTCGCGGGAGTGATGCCGGCCGGCACCTGGTTCACGGCCGCCAATCCTGACGTCTTCATTCCTCTGGCCTTCGCTCCCGGCGACCCGTCGAACGACCGCAACAGCCACTTCATCTGGGTGATCGCCCGGCTCCGGGATGGGGTCTCGTTCCAGGACGCATCGGCGGAGATGGGGGTGATCGCAAGGCAGCTCGAGGCAGTGCATCCAGCGAACAAGGGGTTCGGCGCTCGGCCCACCCCCATGTCCGAACAGCTGCTGGAGGCACCGACGAACACGCTGACCGTCGTGGCCGGCGCCGTCATCCTCGTCCTCCTGATCGCCTGCGCGAACGTGGCCAGCCTGCTGCTCGTGCGGACGGCCACGCGGGAGCGCGAGCTGGCCGTTCGGGCCTCGCTCGGAGCCAGCCGGGGGCGCGTTGCGCGGCAGCTGCTGACCGAAGGTGTGACGCTCGCCGTCATGGGTGGCGCGGCCGGGATCGGGCTCGCGGTGATCGCCGCCGGGGCGCTGCCCGCCATGCTGCCGGCCAATCTTCCCCGGATTGCGGAGACGGGCATCCCCATGGACTGGCGCGTGCTCGGCGCCGCAGCAATCGCGGTGGCGGCCTGCGGCCTGTTCATCGGCATCCTGCCGGCGATGACCGCGGGGCGCTGGAAGACGCCGGATCCTTTGAAGGAGTCGTCGAGAACGGCGAGCGGAGGGCGCCGCCAGGCCAGGCTGCGATCGGCGCTCGTATGTGGGGAAATTGCGCTGGCGCTGATGCTGGTGGTCGGCGCAACGCTCCTCCTCCGCAGCTTCACCAACCTGCAGTGCACCGAGCTCGGCGTGCGGACCACGAACCTTGTCACGATCCGGGTCCCGCTGTCACCCGATCGGGGGGACCCGGCAAATGCGGCCGCCACGTCGGCATACCTGGATCAGCTCGTGGACCGCGCGCGAAGCGTGCCGGGAGTGCTGGGAGCGGACATCACGTCCCACGTTCCGCTGGGGGGCGGCGGCCAGGCCAAGCACTTCTTCGTGGCCGGGCAATCGCTCCCGAGATCGTATGAAGAGGTTCCGATCGTTTCACTGAGACAAGAAGGCCCGGATTCGCTGCGGACCATGGGCGCCGCCCTCGCCGGAGGACGCTTCTTTTCGGACACGGATCGCGCCGGCACAACGCCTGTGGCCATCGTCAACAGAACGCTGGCGCGAAGATTCTTCGGCGCTTCGAACCCGGTCGGCCAGGTGGTGTGCCTGGAGGCACCTGAGCACCTGGCGCCGCCCGACAGCGTGAAAACGGCTGGCGGGTCGTTCGTCCGCTGGACGGTCGTCGGCGTGATCGAGGACATCCGCTACACGCATCCGTCACAACCGATGGAGTCGGTTGTGTACGTTCCCCACCGTCAGCGTACGCGGCAGACGCTCATGGGCTGGGCTCCCGACTATCTCGTGCTGAACACCGCGCGAGGCGCGGACCTGCTGCCGGAACTGCGGGAGCGGCTTCGGGAGGTCGCGCCGTCGCAGCCGCTGGCGGACGTGCGCACCATCGAGGTTTTGAGCGCGGATGCTTTCGGTGAAGCCCGCGTCATTGCTTTCGCGCTCGCGCTGTTCTCGGCCGTTGCGCTCTTTCTGGCGGCTGTCGGCGTCTACGGCGCAGTGGCGGCGGCGGTCACCGCGCGCACGCCGGAGATCGGCATCCGCGTCGCCCTCGGCGCGCATCCCGGACGCGTCGTGTGGCTGGTACTGCGGCAGGCGACGGTGCTGGCGGTCCTCGGCATGGCGGCAGGCACGGCGGCGGCATTCGCCGGCGCACGCGCTCTCCAATCGCAGCTGCATGGCGTCAGTACGGCTGATGCCTCGTCGTTTGCGCTGGCGCCCCTGGTCGTCTGCATGGCCACGGCGCTGGCGGCCTGGATCCCGGCGCGACGGGCTGCCCGGGTGGACCCGGTTGCGGCGCTGCGGAACCCATGAGCGCGGCATTGCAAGGCACCATCAGAGTCCCAGCACACGATGTGGTACGTACGGCTCCTCGAGGCGGCGGGCCTCGTCGTCGGTCAGCGTGATCTTCGAAGCTTCTACCGCCTCGTCGAGCTGGTGCATCTTCGAGGCGCCGACGATCGGCGACGTGATGCCGGGCTGCCGGAGCACCCATGCAAGCGCGATCTGCGCCGGTTTCACCCCGCGCTCCTGCGCGATCTCGGCGACGCGGTCGGCGACGGTGAAATCCTCCGGCGCGTAATACAGCCCGTGGGCGAAGTTATCGGTGCGGCCGCGCTCCGTGTCGGCGTCGGAGGGGCTGCGACGGTTGCCCGCGAGAAAGCCACGCGCCAGCGGGCTCCACGGGATCACACCGATTCCCTCCGCCCGGCAGAGCGGCAGCATCTCCCGTTCTTCTTCCCGGTACACGAGGTTGTAGTGGTTCTGCATTGACACGAACCGCGTGAGGCCGAGCTGGTCCGCCAGATAGAGCGCCTTCGCGAACTGCCACGACATCATGCTCGACGCCCCGATGTAGCGGACCTTGCCGGCCTTGACGATGTCGTGGAGCGCGGCGAGCGTTTCGTCGAGAGGCGTCGACGGGTCCCATCGATGGATCTGGTACAGATCGATGTAGCCGGTGCCGAGACGCCTCAGCGAGTTGTCGACCGCGGTCAAGAGGTGCTTGCGCGAGAGCCCGCGGTCGTTGGGATCATCGCTCATGGGATAGAAGGCCTTGGTCGCAATGACGACCTCGTCGCGGGAGGCAAAGTCGCGCAGCGCCCGGCCGGTGACCTCCTCCGACACCCCCAGCGAATACATGTCCGCGGTATCGAAGAAGTTGATCCCCTGCTCGAGCGCGCGTTGAACGAACGGCCGGGAGGCCTCTTCGTCGAGGACCCACGGGCGCCATTTCGACGTGCCATACGTCATCATCCCGAGACAGATCCTGGACACCTTCAGGCCGGTGCGGCCGAGCGCGACGTACTCCATTCCGGAATGTTACTGTTGTGCGCGAAGATATAGCGAAAATGTTCCGCGGCACATCTATCTGGACACCCGTGACCGGCGTCCGCGGTTGTCGTTCTGGATCATGATCACGGCGCTGCTCGCCGCCTTCGTCGGCGCCGCGCTCTGGCTCTTCATACCCTGGGCGTGGTGGGCAGACAGAGACCGGGCCGTTCGCAGCCGGAGTTGAGGATGCGCCGGATCCTTCACATCGATATGGACGCCTTCTATGCGTCGGTCGAACAGCGGGACGATCCGTCGCTGAAGGGGAAGCCAGTCGCGGTCGGCGGCAGCCCGGCCGGCCGGGGCGTGGTGGCGGCCGCGAGCTACGAAGCCCGCGCGTTCGGCGTGCGCTCGGCCATCCCGATGGCCCGTGCGGTGCGGCTCTGTCCGCATCTCGTCATCGTCCGGCCCAATTTCGCCAAGTACAAGGCGGCGTCGGAGACGGTCTTCGGCATCTTCCGCTCGGTCACACCGCTCGTGGAACCGCTGTCGCTCGACGAGGCGTACCTGGATGTGACCGAGAACGCGTGGGGCGAGCCGCTCGGCCGCACGGTGGCGGAGCGGCTGAAGCGGGAGATCAGGGCCGCAACCGGCCTGACGGCGTCTGCCGGCGTCGCGCCCAACAAGTTTCTCGCGAAGATCGCCTCGGCGTGGAAGAAGCCTGACGGCCTGACGGTGATCGCGCCGGAGCGCGTGGAAAAGTTTCTCCAGAAGCTGCCGGTCGACGCGCTCTGGGGGGTCGGCCCCGTGACCGCGGCACGCCTGCGCGAGCGGGGGATCGAACTGCTCGTGGACGTGCGGGCGGCCGATCCCGCGGTGCTTCGCGATGCGGTTGGCAGCGGCGCCGACTGGCTGCGGCGGCTGGCGGAGGGCATCGACGACCGCGAGGTCGAACCCCACAGCGAGCCGAAGTCATCGGGCAGCGAGAACACCTTCGCGAGCGATCTCACCGATCTGAACGAGATCCGTGCGGCGATCGACGAAATGGCCAGGGACGGCGCCGCGTGGCTCGAGTCGCACTCGCTGCTCTGCCGCACCGTCACGATCAAGGTGCGCTATTCCGATTTCACGACGATCACCCGGAGCCACACGGCGGCGCCCGTCCGCGATGCCGAAGAGATCGCGCGCCGTGCCGTACTCCTGCTGGACAAGACCGAGGCCGGCACTCGCCCCGTCCGGTTGCTCGGGGCGAGCGTGCACAATCTGGTGGATCCCGAGGACCTCGAAAGCGAGGAGGATCCCGAAGAGCCAAGGCTGCCCTTCGAGGCCACGGACTAGGCCCCAGAAGACACTACGGAAGACACCACAGAAGAAACACAGAAGAAACACAGAAGAAACACAGAGAAACACAGCTGACCGTCAGATCGTGTCTGAGCTTTCACACAAGAACCCTGGTGAACCGAGTCGGTCTGGGTTGTCTGTGTGTTTGTGTTTTTCTGTGTTCTTCGGTGTTGTCTTCTGTGGCCCTAGTCGGTCTTCTTCGCGCGGGATGCCCTGGCGGCTCGCGGCCCTTTTGCCGCGGCGGTCTTTCTCGCGCGCGGGGCTCTGGGGGCCTTCGGCTCCTGTGAGCCGGTTCGGGCGCGTCCACCGCGTCCGCGTCCCTTCTTCGGCTCCGGCTCCGCCGGCTGTTCCGCGGGCTGGGCGTCGAGGATCTCGGGCGTCTCGACCTCGCGGACGACAGCACCTTCGACTACTTCGGGCACGGGCTCCGTTTCGCGATCGGATTCGTGAATGTCGGGGATGTCATCGCCCGGCTGCCATGGCCGCGGCGCCCTCGGCGTCGTGGCCTGCTCCGCCGGCGCGGCGCCGTCGGCCCCCTGCATCACGTTGCCCTGGAACAGCCGCATCACGCCCTGGCGATCGCGCTCGATCCTGAAGAGCCCCTCTCGCTGGCACGCGCGAAGCAGATCGACGATGCTGGCAAAACCAAACTTCCGCTCGTCAAACGTCGAATCGACGTTGCGCATGAACTGCTTCGCCTGCCGCACGTACATCGGCCATCGCGGCGGCTGCTGCGCCGACTGGAACAGCCGCCGAACCTCGCTGACGGCCTCGGCTACCCGCGGCTCCTGCGCGGGCCCGCCAGCCGGCCCCGCACCGGGCTGCTCGCCGCGCCGGCCCTGACCGCGGTGCCCCTG
>DATFFM010000107.1:0-6031 GCA_035250005.1 Vicinamibacterales bacterium
GCCGAGCTGTGCCTCATGGTCGAAGTCGATCGTCGTGATCGCGCACACGAGGGGGGTCACTACGTTAGTGGCATCGAGCCGCCCCCCCAGGCCCACCTCGAGCACGGCGATGTCGACCTGCGAAGACCCGAAGAGCTCGAACGCCGCCGCCGTGGCGCATTCGAAGAACGTCGCCGGGGCCGACAGCTCTCCGCGCGCCAGCAGGGCCTCGACCGCGATCCGCACGCGTCCGACGGCGGCTTCCAGGTCGGGGGTGCGCACTTCGCGGCCGCCGACGACGAACCGTTCCTCGAGACGGATCAGGTGCGGGGACGTATAGCGCGCGCTGCGATACCCGGCGGCGCCGAGCGCCGCATCCACGAGCGCCGTGACCGATCCCTTTCCATTCGTGCCGGCGATCAGGACGCTTGGGAAGCGGCGGTGGGGATTCCCCATTTCGCGCATCAACCGCGACATGTTCTCGAGACCGAACTTCATCCCGAGCCGTTCGAGGCCGAACAGCCACTGGAGGGGATCGTGGTTCAAGTCGCCGGCTCGGCTCCTGTGGTCTGGACCGACGCCGCAGCCGGGACCGGGGCCGGGGCGGCAGCGATCGCGGTGGCGTGCATCGCCGCCAGTGACGCGGCCGCACGCGGGACGGCGAAGCGAAGGAACCGGGCGATCACATCCTTCATCTCCCGCCGGTCCACGACCATGTCGAGCATCCCGTGCTCGAGCAGGAACTCGCTGCGCTGGAACCCTTCGGGCAGCTTCTGGCGGATCGTCTGCTCGATGACCCGCGGCCCGGCGAAGCCGATCAGCGCCTTGGGCTCGGCAATGTTGACATCGCCGAGCATCGCGAAGCTTGCGGTCACGCCGCCGGTGGTGGGGTCGGTGAGTACGGACACGTAGGGGAGGCGCGCGCGATCGAGCCGCGCCAGCGCGGCGCTGATCTTCGCCATCTGCATCAGCGACAGCGCCCCTTCCATCATCCGCGCGCCGCCGGAGCAGGAGACGATGACCACCGGGATCCGCTCGGTGACCGCGCGTTCGATGGCACGGGTGATCTTCTCGCCTACGACCACCCCCATGCTGCCGCCGATGAACCCGTACTCCATCGCGGCGACCGAGCACCGGAGCCCCTGAAGCGTGCCGGTGGCGGTGATGACCGCATCCTGCAGGCCGGTGCTCGCGATGCTGTGTTCCAGCCTCGTCCGGTACGGCTTGGTGTCGGTGAACGACAGCGGATCGATGGAGGTCAGCCCCTGATCGTACTCCTGCCATTCACCGTCGAACAGCGCCTTCAGCCGCTCGGCGGCGCTCAGCCGGAAGTGGTGCGCGCACTTCGTGCAGACGCTCAGGCTTGCGGCGAGGTCCTTGTTGTAGATGATGTGCGAGCAGGACGGACACTTGACCCACAGGCCCTCCGGCACCCGGCTCTTGTCCACGGGCGGCTGGATGGGCTTCTTGTCCTTTTTGAACCAGGCCATAAAGTAACGAGGATACCTCAGGCGCGGGGCACGTAATACCGCGTCCCTCTGGCCATCGAGCGCACCTGGCGCTCGAGATCTGCGACCGCGTCGTCCCCCCACAGATCGACTTGCGATGTTTCCACCACGAGCAGGGGAGTGGCGTCGTAGTGAAAGAAGAAGTGGTTGTACGCCTCGTTCAGCTCCCGCAGGTACTCGTCGTCGAGGTGCGGAAACTCGGGATCCGCTTTCTCCCGCTCGCGAAGCCGCTTGCGGAGAAGGTCGGTCGGCGTCTGAAGATAGATGACGAGATCCGGCACGGGGATGTCCTGCGCGAGGAGCTCGTACAGCCGCTGATAGATGAACAGCTCGTTGTCATCGAGGTTCAGATAGGCGTAGATCTTGTCGCGCTCGAAGAGGTAGTCGCAGATCGTCAGCTGACTGAACAGGTCGCTCTGACGCAGCTGGGTCTGCTGACGGTGGCGCGAAAGGGTGAAGAACAGCTGTGCCTGGAACCCGGCGCCTGCGCGCCCGGCATGGAAGTCGCCGAGAAACGGGTTCTCGGTTTCGTCGAGCACCACCGTCGCGTCGAGACGCGCGCCGAGACGGTCGGCCACGAGGGATTTTCCGAGGCCGACCGGCCCTTCGATGGCGATGTAGCGAAAGTCCAAGTTGGCCCTGTTATAGCATTGTCCCGTGCGAATCGATCGGATCGAGCTGCGGCTCCTGCGCCTTCCGCTGGTCCGGTTCTTCGAAACCAGCTTCGGCAGGATCTACGAGCGACCGTTCGTCGTGGTCACGGTCACCGGCGAGGGCGCGGAGGGCGTCGCCGAATGCGTCGCCGACGCGAACCCCTTCTACAGCTCCGAGACGACCCGCACGGCGTGGCATATCATCACCGAGTTCATCGCGCCGCTCGTGCTCGGCCGGGAGTTCGCGCACCCGCGCGACCTGTTTGCGGCGCTGCACGGCATCCGCGGTCATAACATGGCCA
The DNA here is from genome assembly GCA_035250005.1 of Vicinamibacterales bacterium. Classification (GTDB taxonomy): domain Bacteria; phylum Acidobacteriota; class Vicinamibacteria; order Vicinamibacterales; family 2-12-FULL-66-21; genus JACDCA01. The sequence continues at coordinate 2,443 of DATFFM010000107.1, forward strand.
AGGCGGCGGTCGAAATGGCTGCCTGGGATCTCTTTGCCAGGCAGCAGGGGGTGCCGCTCTGCCGCGCGCTCGGGGGTTCCGACGCCGTGATCGAGCAGGGCATCGCCTCGGGCGTCTCGATCGGGATCCAGGACTCTCTCGACCAGCTTGCCGAGCGGATCGGGATCGAGCTGGCAGCCGGCTACCAGCGCATCAAGATCAAGATCAAGCCGGGGTGGGACGTTGCCGCGGTGGAGATGGTCCGCAGCCGCTTCGGCCAGGTGCCGCTGATGGTGGACGCCAATGCCGCGTACACGCTCGCAGACGCGGGGCATCTCGCCGAGCTCGACCCGTTCGAGCTCATGATGATCGAGCAGCCGCTGGACTACGACGACGTGCAGGACCACGCGGCGCTGCAGGCGCGGCTCCGTACGCCGCTGTGCCTCGACGAGTCGCTGCACACGGTGAAGGTCGCCGGCGAGGCGATCCGCGCCGGTGCCTGCCGGATCATCAACATCAAGCCGGGCCGCGTCGGCGGCCACGGCGAATCGATCGCGCTTCACGATCTTGCCGCCGCGCACGGCATCCCGGTGTGGCATGGCGGGATGCTGGAGAGCGGCATCGGCCGGGCGCACAACATTCATCTGTCGACGCTCCCGAACTTCACGCTGCCGGGTGACGTCGCCGCCAGCTGCCGGTATTTCTCGCCCGACCTGATCGATCCCGAGATCGAGGTGAGGCCCGACGGCACCATCGCGGTGCCATCGGGAGCGGGCATCGGCGTCCGGCTCGTGCCGGACCGGATCGCCGCCGCGACCGAGGAGCGGATCGAGTTGCGCGCAGCGCATTGAACCTATGAAGAATGTCCTCCACGTCGTCCGATGTGTTGCCCTGCTCGGCGGGATGGCGGCTGTTCCGCTGATTGCCGGGTGCGCGACTGCACCCCGCCCGCCCGCGAAGCCGCTCGTGTCCGTCGAGGACAAGGTGGGGTGGATCCTCCGGCTCGAGGATCGTCGCGTGCTGCGCGACGAGCCGCCGCCGGTCGCGGTCGCGCCAGCGTCACCGCGGGGGCGCAGGCCACAGGTTGCGGCGGTTGCTCCGCAGCTGCCGGACCTGGTCGTGCTGCTTGCCGATCCCGAAGGGCGTGTTCGCCGCCGGGCCGCTCTCGCGATCGGCCGGGTCGGTCTGGCCGAAGGGGTGCAGCCGCTCGCCGGGGCGCTGGCCGACACCGACACGGAGGTGCGGCAGATGGCCGCCTTTGGTCTCGGCCTGATCGGCGACGCCGCGGCCTCGGCGCCGCTGACCCAGGCTCTGGCTGACCCGATGCCGCTCGTCCGCGGCCGCGCCGCCGAGGCGCTCGGGCAGATCGGCGCCAAAGACGCTGCCGCCGCGATCGGCAAGCTCGCGGCCGAGTACGCGCAGCATCCGGCGGTCGCCGCGATGACGCCCGACGATGAGAGATGGCCGGCGCCGCCGGAAGCGGAAGCCTTCAAGCTCGCGGTGTTCGCGCTCGTGCGGCTGCGGGCGTACGAGCCGCTGGCCGGCGCGGTCCTCGCCGGCGATCGCCCGGTCTCCAACTGGTGGCCGGTCGCGTTTGCGCTCCAGCGGATCAACGATCCTCGCGCGGCCCCGGCGCTGATCCAGCTTGCGCGCGGGCCAGGGAAGTACACGGTCGCGTTCGCCGCGCGCGGCCTCGGCTCGTCGAAGGACCCCGCGGCGGCGGCGGCCCTGTTGCCGCTGCTCGACCGCAAGCAGCCCCTGGAAGTCGTCGTCTCGGCCGTTCGCGCTGTCGCGCAACTGAATGCGATGCCGGCCGCAGACCCGCTGATCACTCTGGCGGGCGATCCCAGCCTCAACCCCAACATCCGGCTCGAAGCGATTACGGCGCTCGGGAGGCTGCGCGCCCCGGCCGCGCTGACGCTCGCGCAGGACCTGATGACCGACAGCTGGCCGGTGATGCGGATTGCGGCCACGAGCGCGGCCGCGGCGATCGACCCCGAAACCTTTCTGCTCGTACTGGCCAGCCTGGACGCGGACGCGGACTGGACGGTACGGGCGGCGCTTGCCGGCTTGCTGGCTACGCTCCCGCCCGAGATCGCGCTCGAGCGCGTCCGATCCATGCTTGCAGACGAGGACAAGCGCGTGTGGCCGGCGGTGCTGCGGGCGCTGGTGCGCCTCAAGGCTCCCGACGCGACGGCGATCGTGCTCGAGCGGCTGAAGGATCCGGACTTCGCCGTGCGCGGCGCGGTCTCGGGCTTGCTGGGGGAGCTGAAGCCCGCGGGGGGAGCGGCCGCGCTCAGAGAGGCGTACAAGACGGCGCAGCCCGACGTCGCGTATTCGGCGCGCGCATCGGCGCTGGAGGCGCTCGCCAAGTACGGGCCGGCCGAAGCCACCGAGACGCTTCAGACGGCGCTCGCCGACAAGGAATGGGCCGTTCGCGTGCGCGCGGCGGAACTGCTGTCCGACCTGGTGCCGGGGGGTGAGTACCGCAAGGCGATCCGTCCGGTACCGGGTGCGGCTCCGGCGGCCTTCGACGACCGCTCGCTGATCGCGCCGGACTACTCGCCGCACGTATTCATCGAGACCGCACGAGGGACGATCGAGTTCGAGCTGGCGGTGCTCGACGCGCCGCAGACGAGCCGCAACTTCATGCTGCTCGCGCGGAAAGGCTTCTACAACGGGCTGGCAATCCACCGCGTGGTGCCGAATTTCGTGGTGCAGGACGGCGACTCGCGGGGGGACGGGCAGGGCGGGCCGGGCTACACGATCCGCGACGAGCTCAACGAGCGTCCGTTCCTGCGCGGTACGGTCGGCATGGCGCTGTCGTGGAAGGACACCGGCGGCAGCCAGTTCTTCATTGCGCACTCACCGCAGCCGCACCTCGACGCGGACTATACGGTGTTCGGTCATGTCGTGAATGGAATGGACGTGGTCGATCGGATCCAGCAGGGGGATGTGATTCAGCGGGTGCGCGTGTGGGACGGGCGGGGTTGGCAGTAGGAATGGCGAACGGTGAACGCTGAACGCTGAAGTACATAAAACGAGGGGGCGACAGCCGCCCCCTTTTATCGGGGTCGGGCGACCTACCGCTTCTTGCCGCCCTTCTTCGCCCCGCCCGCCTTCTTCTTAGCAGTCTTCTTTGCCATGCTTTATCCCCCCCTTCGTCGTGGGTTTGCGATGAGTCTCACCGCATTGCAGCGCCGCGGCCTACCGGCGCGCCGGCCTGCGTTTGTCGGCGCTCTCGCTTGGGTGCGATGACTCCGGGTCATCGCGAAAAAATCGCGCACAAAAAAAGGGGGTGTCTTCTTCTGACACCCCCGGACCGGCAGGCGGCTCTAGCGCTTCTTCCCGCCCTTTTTCGCGCCGCCCTTTTTCGCAGTCTTCTTCGCCATTAATTCCTCCTTGGAACCTGGCAGCTCAGCTTAGTTACCGGTGACCGAGGGTTACAACAGGTGGGCTGAGCACTCCACCCTCATACAAGATGTAGATTATGGATGAGAAAATTCGACTGTCAAGCACAAAGTGCAGCAAATGTCAAAAATCCGCACGCCAGATGTGTCGGCGCGACGACCGGCGCGCTGTAGGGTGCGCGGCGTGCGCAACGCGCGCG
>DATFFM010000108.1:0-21748 GCA_035250005.1 Vicinamibacterales bacterium
CGCCACCGGAAAAACGCCGCCCGCCTCCGCCTTGCGGCCGGTTGCCGTTGCCGGCCCCCGGCGCGCCACCGCGCATCTTCGAGCGGTCGCCACGGAACGGGTTGTGACCGGGGCCTCGACCGCCGTTGTGCCGGATCGTGAAGTCAGGCACCTGCCGGACCTCTTTCTGACCCTCCGGCCGGGGGAGCGTCGCGCGGATCAGACGCCGATGGAACGGGCCGTCTTCAGGGGGCGCCGGCGGCTCCTCGCCGGCGGGCTCCTCGGCGGCGGCTTGCCCCTCGGGTAGCGCCACCGGGTCGTCGCTGCCGTCGCCGTTGCTCTGGGCCATGGGTTGCACCTCGGCTGTTGCGGTGTGAAGGACCTTGCTTTCGCTGGTTTCCGGCATCCCGGCGAGGACTTCCTCGAAAAGCACGACCCCGGCGTCCTTCTTCCGGCGCCTGGGTGCCTTGCCGCCTTTATAGACATGCTCCGCGTCGCACGTGGTGCAGCGGGTCTGCTTCACGTCTTCTTCGACCATCGCGACGACGGCATGGTTGGTCACGCGGCGCTCACGCGGACAATAATCGTCCAGAATGTCGCCGAGACGCAGCCTGCGCTGCTCCATTCACTTCTCCCGATTGGGTCCTGAAAATTAAGGCTGGAAATCGCTTCCGTGCAGGTGTACCCAGAGTCTAGCAGAGCCCATCAGCCCAACGCAACCTGCTACTCCCGTGCCAGGCCCTGCCGGGAGTCGATCCATGCCAGCGCCGCTTCGAGCGCCCGGTCCCGGCCCGCCAAGAGCTCCTGGCGCCGGAGCGGGACCACTTCTTCCGGAATGACCCCCCGGCCCTCCAGCCGGGTGCCGTCCGCGGTGACGAAATCTGCCGTCGCGTGGATGAACACGTCGCCGTTCGGCAGCTTGTCGAACTGCGAGGGCAGCGCCGCCCCGATGGTCCGCTCGCCGAAGACCCGCACGCGCCCGAGCGCCTGCATCCCGCCCGTGAAACATTCCGAGGCGCTCGCGCTCAGGCCGTCCACGAGGATCGCGACCGGCCCGTCATAGACTTTCACCCGCTCGCCGTTCGCGTTGACGAACCGCGGGTTGACGGCGAACTTCAACTCGTTGTCCCGGGTCGTCATCACGCCGAGCGACTTGGGCTCCGGGATGAAGTGCCCCGCGATGCCCATCATCATGCCAGCGAGCCCGCCGGGATTGCCCCGAAGATCGATGATGATCCCGCTCGCCTGACGGTGCTCATCGATCGCGAGCTGAAACGGCCGGTCGATCGTCGCCATCCAGACGTTGAACCCGATCACGCCGACAGGACGCCCGGCAGGTGTCTGCCGTTTCGTGTTCGTCACCTGCACGTACATCGTCGGAAGGTTGCCGACGGTCACGGGCTGACCGGGCTGCTGCCAGCGGACCATCGTCTTGGTCACTGCGGCGCCGGTGCCGTCTTCGAACACGGCCGAGAGCTCGGCGCCGTCGGGACCGCGGAGCCGCGCCTGCAGGGCGCGCCAGGCCTCGAGGCTGCGCAGTCGATCGTCGGGCGTTTCCTGCAGGCCCTTCAGCAAGTCGGCGACCGGATGCCCGCCGATGGCCACCAGCTGCCATCCAGGGCGCACGCCAGCCGTCGCAGCGCCGCTGCCCGGTTCGACCTCGGTGACCAGAACGTCGCCGCCGACGATGCGAAAGTCGAAGCCGGGAGTCGCCGCACCCGCTGGCACGCCGCCGGCACCGGCACCGGCCGCGGAACCGGGGAGCACCGAAAAGTGCGACTGTCCCAGCCGGCCGAGCATGCTGTGCAGCACCTTGCGCAGTTCGGCGGGCGTCTGCGCGGCTGCCGCCCTGGGCCTGAACTCGGTGCGAGCCGCCTCCCAGTCGACGCCGTTGAAGGACTTGTCGAAGTGCGTGTCACGCACGATCGTCCAGACCGCGTCGAACGTCTCGAGCCCCTTCGGGACGTCCGCCTCGAGAGCGGCGGAACCGCAGAGCAGCGCGACCGCGGCGAAGATCGCGCGCGCCTTCACTTGACCAGTGCCTTGATCGGCGCCGGCAGCTCGAACACCGACGGATCCACCTTGTCGTACTCGATCGACGTGAAGGTCGAGACCATCTGCACGCCGGTCATGGTCTGCTTCATCATGGTGGGATGAAGAAGGTCGCCGAACTTCTTGTAATCCGACAGCGCCGACGTGACGGCGACCGTCCCCATCGGGCTCTTGCGCTCGACGATGCTGCCGGCCTTCAGACCGGTTTCCACGTCATAGAACGCAATCTCGTCGGGCGCCCCCTTGCGCGACAGCACGATCTTGTACACGGGACGCTCCTCGAAGGTCGTCTTCTCGACGGTCCGGATCGAGTCGTAACGCGTCGAGATCCCGAGCGCGCCGTCGAATTCGGCCTCGAAGGCCTTCTGGGCGAGCTCTTCGCCCGATGCCAGCATCGGCCCGGTCATCGGCGAAATCGACCACGCCACCTTACCGTCGAAACCCTCCGAAAGATCGCCGATGCCGGCGAGCGTCATGTTCGACCGGGTCTTGTTCGGCCGCGCCGCGAACGCCTCGAGCGTACCCGACATGCCGCTCGCCGGGACCGAAATGGATCCACTGATCTTCACGGAGTTGTGCGACTTGATGGCGGCGCGCCCTCCCACGGCTTCGATATGACGGTCGATGATGGCCTGCGCCGGGGGCAGCGGAGCATCGGCGGGCTTCGCCTGCGCGGCGTCGGCCGGCCTCTGCTGCGGCGACGCCGCCAGACCGATTGCGAAAATACACGCGAACGGAAGGGCCAAGCCCGGTTTCAACAGCTTTGCCATCATGTCGGAGGACTCCTTAGGGGCCCTTCAGTTTACACTCGATCCCATGCTCAAGGGGACGAAGGACGTGCTGGTCACGAAGGTCCAGCCGGTCAGTATCCACGGTCAGATCTCGCTCGACGTTTACTTCGTGGACCCGGACGACTCGCAGGGGCAGGTGAGCCTCGCCCGGATCGGTCCCGAAGCGGTGCCGAAGCACCTGGAGGCCGGCGACCGGGTGACGCTGCACTACATGTTCGGCGCGGTGACGTCGATCACGAGCCGGGCTTCCGGGTAAAGCCGGCGCTGGCACCGAACATCTTGCCGTCGGCCGGCTGGCGCGCGATCCAGGCGCGCACGGCGCCGGCCGGCGACGCGATCAGGGCATTCTCCTTCTCGTCTAGCACGACGTTCAACCCGGGCACGCCCGCCTTCGTCTTCAGCCGGTCCACGAACCAGTCGTACGACAGCGCCGTGATCTCGAGGCGATCCCCCTCGAGTGTCACGCGAAGCGTCACATGCACGGGCAGCAGAAACGATCCGCGATCCTCTCCCTTCGCGGGCATCAGGTCCAGGTAACGGGCCTTGCCGATCCTGGTGAGATACCCGGTGAGATGGCCGGTTTCGATCGGATGGGTGTAGTGGAGCCGGTACGACTGCCACTCGCCGCGCTCGATGGTGACCGAGGAGTTGTCGTCGGCGTTGTGCCAGCTGCCGATCAACGCGGGGTCCCAGATCAGGTCGTCGCGGTCGTGCGTCGGATGGACGGTCACGACAAGACAGCCGGTCGCGGTCAGCAGCGCGGCGGCCAGAACCAGCAGTCGAAGCACGGGGGCCATGGTCATCCGTTACATCTTCAGGATCGCCGCCACCGTCAGTATCCCCTCGAACAGATTCTGGATCCTGAGGTTCTCGTTTTCCTCGTGCTGATTGTTGTCGAAATTGACCGTCGGCACGAGGACGGCCGGGAAGCCCAGCTTCTCGATGAACGGCGCGATCGGGACGGTGCCTCCGAGCGTTCGCAGGCGAACCGGCTCCACGCCGCGCACGCCGCGGATCGATGCGGCCAGCGCGCGCGCCTGGGGGTCTGCGGGCGAGGTTCGAAAGGCGTTCGTGCCGTCGCCGAACGTCGTCAGCCTCGCGATCCTCGAGTGCCTCGCGCGCGTCGCATCGTCGGGCGGACCCTCGACGATGTGGTAGCCCTGCTGGCGGACGTGCGCCCGGATCTTGTCGATCATCGTACGGGCCGTCGTTTCCTTCACGAGGCGGATGTCGATCGACGCCGTCGCGCTGTCGGGGATGATCGTGCGCGCACCTGCACCCACGAACGAGCTGGCCAGGCCGCGGACGTTGAGCGTCGGATACTGCATCGCGTCCTGCAGCTTGGGGTAGGCCGCCTCCGGGGCGGCGACGCCGAATGCGCGCAGCATGGCGGCCGAATCCTCGGGGACGGCCGCGAGCATCGCCTCCTCCTCGGCGGTGAGCGTCGCGATGCCGTCGTTCCAGCCGTCCACCAGGATCCGGCCGTCATCGTCTTTCATCGAGGCCAGCAGCCGGGCCAGGCGCTGCGCCGGATTCGGGATCCAGTTTCCGTAGTTCCCGCTGTGCACGCCGGCCCTGGGACCGAAGACGGTGACGTCGACCCGCGCGATGCCGCGGGCTCCGTATGCGATCGTCGGGCGGCCGCTCGGGTGCTGGGGACCGTCGAGGATGACCATGAGATCCGCCGCCAGGCGGTCGCGGTACTTGTCGATGGCCGGCACGAGGCTCGGTGAGCCCGCCTCCTCTTCACCATCGAGCACCACGCGGATGTTCGAGGATGGCGTGACGCCTGCGGCTGTCAGCGCGTCCACGGCAGCCAGCAGCATGACGATCGGGGACTTGTCGTCCGACGCCGAGCGCGCGAAGATCCGCGCATCCGGCGTCAGCGCCGCGGGCGTCAATGCCCCCGGTGCCTCGTCCGTCCCATCGGGCCGCCGGATCACCGGCGAAAACGGGTCCGGCTGCTTCCACCCTTTCGGGTCCACCGGCTGGCCGTCGTAGTGGCAGTAGATCAGGAGCGTCCGCGCGGCGCCAGGCGCCTTCAGCTCCCCGTACACCAGCGGGTTGCCCGCGGTCTCGAGCAGCTCCGCGGCGAACCCGCGCTTCTGCAGCAGAGCGCGCAGATGCTCCGCATTGCGGCGCACGTTCGCACGGTCGGCAGCCACGTTCGGGATCGCCAGCAGGTCCAGCAACTCGCGCACGACCGGCTGCTGGTTGGCCGCCACCCACGCGCGAACGCCAGCCACCCAGGGTGGCTCTGCCTGCGCCCGCGGGGCGGCCGGCAGACAGGTCGCGAGACACGCGAGAAGCAGGATGCGGACGGCTAGATTCTGCATGCCGGAATTGTAATTACGGAAACGGAATCGTCGCCCGAGGGTGGCGGAAATTTCAACAAATCCACTGATTTCCTCGAAAATTCGCGGGTACATCGATTGCTCAATAGGCTGGCGCAGGCGGCCTGAATATTTACGGCAGGGAGCCGTGAGTTGCTGGGGAGCCGGGTCGCAGGCAAAAACCAAGGGCCTCGTGGAAACACGGGGCCCTTTTTTTATTGCTGAAGGCCTTCAGCGTTCACCATTCAGAGTTCAGAGTTCAGAGTTCAGAGTTCAGCGTTGCCCGTATCACACCGCAGCGCCCTCGGGATACTGCAGTGCGAGCCGCAGCTCCTTGGCCAGCGAATCCACCGTCGTCCCCGTGCGCTTCCAGGCCCCTTCCGTCTCGAATCGGAGGTCGCCGATGCGGCGGCCCCACGGGGCGATGACACGGCCGATGGCGCGGAAGTCGGTGCGGTCGGCGTGCTCCTGGTCCAGCCGGCGGACCACGTCGGGGGCGACGCGGATGAAGGCGCGCATCGCGGTTGCGGACTTGATGCTGTACTTGCGCCCGCCCCACGCCGCGTTGAACACCTGCGCGACCTGCTTCAGGTAATTGACGAAGAATTTCTTCGACTCCTCCCGGAACGCGTCGCCTTTCCGGCCCGCGCCAAATGCCTCGGTCGCGAAGAGCTTCTTGAGCTCCTGCGCCAGGGGGGCCTGCGCGATGCGCCCCTTGCCGACGCCGAGCAGCTTGATCTCGCCGTAGAGCGGTGAGTCCTCGCGGTCGTTCAGAGCGCGCACGACGTCGTGCGCCGCTGCGAGGCTCTCATCGGCGTACAGCTGCCGACCCGACAGCGACACGAGGTGCGACGGGTTCAACCGCGTGTGCTTCGCGTTGATCGTCACGAACATCTGGACGACGTGGTCTTCCGGGAGGCGATCGAAGATGACGGCGGGGACGGCAAAGTCTTCCCCTTCGAACCGGTCACGGTCGGCATGCAGCGCCAGCAGGCGGTGCTGGCCGTCGATCGCGCGCAGGATGCCTTCGCGCTCCGGCACCTTCAGCGTGCCGATGGATGAGCCCGGTGAAGCCGGCTCGAACTTGAGCGTCTCGTCGCACGAGATGATCACCGCGCCGGGGATCGAGGGGAGGTCGCGTGCCTGCCGGCATTGCTCGTAGTACTGCACGAGCTCATCGATCTTCTTGCGGATGATCTGCCGCTGGTAGGCTTTCTCGTTGGCGGCGATGCGCCGCTCCAGGAGGTCCCAGTTCACCTTGCTCGGCTGTACGGCCCTCTTACGGCCGCCCCGAACCCCCTGCGCCTGTTCGCCATAGCTGAGGACCTCGAAGCGGACGAGCTTGTCGATGTCCTTCGCGCTCAGGGACGCCTGGTAGAACTGCACGCCGAACTGCTGCATCCGGATGGCCGCTACGCTGATCATCGAAGAATCATATATTGTGTCGGCCCGAGCACAGCCGGGCTTTGTCCGACGGCTCTAAAGAGTTGTCACGTCATAGGTTAGGGTCCGCTGGAACCGGCAACCACCATTCAGCGCAGTTCCCGCCCCCTCGTCTCCGGTATCCAGGCCCAGGTCAGCGCCGCGAGCAGAAACGCCAGCGAACAAAGGGACAACGCGGCCCCGAATCCGTTGGTTTGCGCAAGGGATCCGACCGCCCACGGCGCCCCGGCGCTGACGACCCGGCCGATGTTGTAGGTGAACCCTTGAGCCGTGGCACGGATCGCCGTCGGATAGATCTCGGCAGTGACGGCGCCGAAGCCGCTGAAATACCCGGTTCCAAAGAACGCGACGAACGGCCCGAGCGCGAGGAGCAACGCCGGAACGCTGATCGAGATGTAGAGAAAGAGCAGCACCGCGGCGGTGACCAGGTAGCCGATGTAGGTTTTCTTCCGGCCGATCCGGTCGCTGACGAAGCCGAACGTCACGTAGCCGAACCACATGCCGATCTGCATGACGAACACGAAGACGGACATCACGGTCGTCGTCAGGCCCACGCCCCCCTGGTCAACCGGGAGCGACAGATAGCCCGGCAGCCAGAGGTTGAAGCCCCACCACGCGAACATCGTGAAGGCGTTCATCACCGTGACGGCCAGCGTCAGCGGCAGCATCGGACGGCGGAAGATCTCGCCAAAACCACTCCGCGATGCCGCGGGGGCGCGTCGCGCCTCCTGCCAGATCGCCGGCTCCTCCACGTTGCGGCGTACCCAGAGCGTGAAGAGCGCCGGCAGGATGCCGACGAAAAACACGCCGCGCCATCCCCAGACCGGCATCACCAGGGCGGTGACGACCGCTGCGGCGCCGTAGCCGATCGCCCATGCGCTCTGCATGAAGCCGAGCGCCTTGCCGCGGTGTTCGGCCGGCCAGGTCTCCGAGACCAGGGCCGCGCCGCTGGCCCATTCGCCACCCATCCCGAGGCCGAGAAAGATCCGGAAGACCGCCAGCTGCGCCACGGACTGCGCGAATCCGCACGCGGCGGTGAAAACCGAGTAGATCAGCACGCTCGCGATCAGCGCCCGCGTGCGGCCGAAGCGGTCGGCCACGACCCCGAAGATGATCCCGCCGGCGGCGGACGCGAGCAGGGTGAGAGATCCGAGGGCGCCGGCCGTCTCCTTCGAGATGGCGAGCTCGGCGATGATGGCGGCGAGCACCAGCGCGTAGAGCATGACGTCGAAGGCGTCCAGCATCCAGCCGAGGCCAGCGGCGATGAGCGCCTTCTTCGCCTGCGGTGAGCCCGCCCTCCACCAGGTGAACATCTCAGGCGGGACTGGGTGCGGAGCCGGCGGGAACGATGCGCACGCCGCGCGCCTGAAGCCCCTCGCGGAGCGCACGTGCCAGCGCCGGCGCGCCGGGCGTGTCGCCGTGCACGCAGATGGTGTCGATCCTCAGAGGGACATCGGCCCCGTTGCGGGCCGTGACGCGCGACTCGCGGACCATCCGCACCGCGCGGGCGACGACCGCGTCGACGTCGTGGATGACGGCGCCGGCCGTGCTGCGCGGCGTCAGCGACCCGTCCGGCTCGTAGGCGCGGTCGGCGAACCCTTCAGCGGCAACGTCGAGGCCGGCCCGGCGGCCGGCGTCGAGCATGCCTGAGCCGGCGAGGCCGAAGAACACCAGCGTCCGGTCGAACTGCGCGACCGCGGCGGCGATCGCCTCGGCGAGCGCCGCGTCGCGCGCGGCCATGTTGTACAGCGCGCCGTGCGCCTTGACGTGACGCAGCCGGACCCCCTCGGACCGCGCGATCGCTTCGAGCCCGCCGAGCTGCCACAACACCAGGTCGCCCGCCTCCTGGCCGGCGATCGGGATCTCGCGCCGGCCAAAGCCGGCAAGATCCGCAAACCCCGGGTGCGCCCCCGCCGCCACGCCGTGCTCCTTCGCCAGCCGCAGGGTCCGCCGCATCACCGCGGGGTCCCCTGCGTGGCCGCCGCACGCGATGTTCGCGGAGCTGATATGCGGCATGACGGCGGCATCGGCCCCCAGCTCCCAGCGGCCGAAGGACTCGCCCATATCGCAGTTGATGTCGACGCGCACCGGGGGAGGGTACACCAATCCCTAAATCCCTAATCCCTCATCGCTGATCGGCGGGTCACGATGCGGTCCTTGACGAGCGACGCCACGAGCATCACGAGACCGAAGATCGGGATCCCGAGCCAGGCCTGGCCCAGGGTCAGGGACTTGTGCAGCGGACGGACGATGAGGCCGTAGATCAGCTCGATGTGGATCCAATAGATGAAGAGGGACGTGCGTCCCATCTGGCGAAGGGGGCTGAAGCGCGAGTCGGCGCCCGGGCGCTGGTGCCACAGATACGCTCCCGCGACGGCCGCGGTGAGCACTCCGGTCCGAAGAAAGAAGAACGTCGGCGAGCTGGTCCAGAAGTCCGACCGCGCGTAGATGGTCGGCAGAAAAGATGCCGCGTAGCTGCCCAACACCAGCGCCCCCCCGGCCATCCCGATCCGTGCGTTGAGTCGCCGTTCCGCCGCGGGCGTGCGGGTCTGGTCGATGAACACGCCGATTACCGCGCCGGCGAAGACGAAGGCGGCCCAGGGGAACACCGCGAAGTTCGTGTATCCCGGCCGGGGCCGGAGGTATCCCTCGATCGGATCCGGCAGCGCGTCGAGCAGCCAGGTTGCCCGGACCGGCGGTGTCAGCAGCGCGATCGCGAGCGTCGCCGCGATCAGCGCGGCGATCCGGCCGCGATTCGTGCGCGCCGCGCCCCAGAGCGCCGCGGCCGTCATGATCGACGGCCCCATGATGTTCAGGATGTCGACTTTGAGGAGCGAGCGCCAGGATCCCCAGCTGACGACCATCGCCTGGACCCGGAACAGGAAGGCGAGCAAAAAGATCTGGAGGCCGCGCCTCACGACCGCGCGGGACGCTGCCGTCGCGTCACCATTCCGCCGCAGCTTGGATCCTGCCGAGAGCGCAACCGACACGCCCGCCAGGAAGAGAAACAGCGGCGCCCCGAAGCCACCGGCGATCATCGACCAGCCGAACAGCATGGACTGGCGATCCTCGAGCCGCGTCCAGCTGTCCAGGATGTGCGCCTCGATCATGATCAGCACGGCCAGGCCGCGCAGCCAGTCGAGATAGCCTCGGCGGGTCATTGATTTAGAAGGGTGCACGTGCAGGTGCCAGGTGCAGGGTGCGGTGCTGTGCACGTGCACGTGCAGCTGCACCTGCACCGGCACGTGCCCAGCACCGGCACGTGCCCAGCACCGGCACGTGCACAGCACCGCACCCTGCACCCGGCACCCTGCACGTGCACCCTTCTAAGTTCCCTCACACGCCCGGCGAGATGGTGAAGGTGATGGTAAAGCCCAGATCCTGCCGCATCGAGTGCCAGACCGAACAGTACTTTTCGCGCGAGAGGTCGATGCCGCGCTCCACGACGGCCTCGGGGACGACGCCGGTGATCGTGTAGTGGAGAGCGATCTCGGTGAAGCGGCGGGGATCGGCCGGTGCGCGGGCGCCGGTCAGATCGGCACGAAGCCCCCGGAACTCGTGCCGTCCTTTCTTCAGGATGTGGACGAGATCCATCGCCATGCATGCCGCAAGGCTGAATGCGAGCGATTGCATCGGCGAGGGGCCTTCGACCGACGCGCTGTCGAGCGTCATCCTCACGTCGCCCGACTGCCCGGCGAATACGAGGTCGTGTTCCCAGATCAGCTCCAGCTTCACCGGGGGCTTCGCGTCGGCCATGGATGAATCTTATATCCGACCCCGAAGCCGGCGTTCGGCGGCGGTTACTATTAGGTGAACATGTCCAAGACACTCCCCGTTTACCTGGCGGTCTTCGCATCTATGACGATTGCTCACGCGCAGCAGGCGGGCGATGCCGCCCTGCTCGAGCGCGCACGCGCCCTCCACGCGCAGGTGCCGCTCATCGACGGCCACAACGACTATCCCTGGGCGGTCCGCGAGAACGTCGCGCGCGATCTCGACAAGCTCGACATCACCAGGCCGCAGCCGGCGATCCACACCGACATCGCACGCCTGAAGGCCGGCGGCGTCGGGGCGCAGTTCTGGTCGGTCTACACGCCGTCCGACTTCGCCGGACAGACCGCCGTCACCGCCACCCTCGAGCAGATCGACATCGTCCACCAGATGATGCGCAAGTATCCCGGGACCTTCGAGCTGGCGCTGACCGCCGCCGACGTCGAGCGGATCTTCAAGAGCGGAAAGATCGCGTCGCTGATCGGGATGGAGGGTGGGCACTCGATCGACAACTCGCTGGCCGCCTTGCGGATGTTCCACCGCCTCGGCGCGCGATACATGACTCTCACCCACTCCAAGAACACGCCGTGGGCCGACTCGGCCACCGACACGCCGCAGCATGGCGGCCTCACGACCTTCGGCGAGCAGGTCGTTCGCGAGATGAACTGGCTCGGCATGCTCGTGGACCTGAGCCACGTGTCGCCCGACACCATGGCCGATGCGATCGGCGTCAGCGAAGCACCGGTGATCTTCTCGCACTCCTCGGCGCGGGCGGTGAACGACGTGCCGCGCAACGTGCCCGACAACGTGTTGCAGATGCTGCCGAAAAACGGCGGCATCGTCATGGTGACGTTCGTACCGGGGTTCCTGTCGCCGAAAGTGGCGGCCTGGAACACCCTTCAGACCGCCGAGGTCAACCGGCTGCAGCAGCAGTTTCCCGACGATGAAGCCGCCCGCAAGGCCGGCCTCGACGCCTGGACGAAGGCGAACGCCGCCCCTCGCGCGACCGTCGCCGACGTCGCGGACCACATCGATCACATCCGTAAGGTCGCCGGCATCGACCATATCGGGCTCGGCGGAGATTTCGATGGCATCACCAGCGTGCCCGAAGGCCTCGAGGACGTTTCGAAGTATCCGGCGCTGACCGCGGAGCTCCTGCGCCGCGGCTACAAAGACGACGAGGTGAAGAAGATCCTCGGCCTGAACATCCTGCGCGTGATGAAGGCGGCCGAAGGCGTCGCCGCGAAGCTGCGGAAACAGCGCGGGCCGTCGGCGATGCTGTTCCACAAGTAACCCGCGTTCACGAAACACTCACAGCGATGCACACCAGGAGCACCAAGAGGATCGCGTATCTTGTGTTCATCTGTGGGTTCGCAGCGTTCGTTTCTCACGCCCGACCTGAAGGTCGGGCCTTTCGTGACGCTCAGAAGCCAGCTATGGTGAAGAAGATCACGATCGTCGCCATGGGTGACTCCACCACCGCCGGTACACCCGGCTGGAAGTCGCGGGTGGAAGCACCGCCGGGGGGCGCGGGTGACGAGACCAGCCAGTACGCGTACTGGCTGATGCAGGGCCAGCCCGAGTGGGAGATCGTCAACCAGGGAGTCAACGGCGAGCGGAGCGATCAGATCCTCGCGCGCTTCGAGCGCGACGTCATCAGCCTCACGCCGGCGGTCGTGGTGATCATCGCGGGGGTGAACGACGTGTACCAGGGGCGCAGCGCGCAACAGGTCATCCGGCAGCTCGGAGCGATGTACGATCGAGCCAAGGCGGGGAACATCCCGGTCATTGCCGGATCGATCATTCCGTACAACACGGCGACCGCCGAGCAGAACGGGCGCATGCGTGAGATCAACGAGTGGATCCGCAGAACGTCGGCGGAGGATCCCGGCGTCGACTTCGTGGATACGCGCGCGGCGGCTGCGGCGTCCGACAACCCCGATCGCTTGTTCGAATCACCAGACGGGCTCCATCCGTCGCCGGGTGGGTACCGCCGGATGGCTGACGCCATCAGGCCGGTGCTGCAAACGGTCTTGAACCGGTACCAGACAAGATGATGACCAGGATCCACGCGTCGCTGTTTGCCGGCGTCGTCTCGATGGCGCTCCTCGCTGCGACCGCGTCGGCGCAGTTCCGGAGCGGCACGCTGACCGTCCCGCTATACGTCACGGTCACCGACCGTGACAGCCGTCTCGTCACCAACCTGCAGCAGGAAGATTTCGAGGTCTACGACAACGGCCAGCTTCAGAAGCTGACGCTCTTCGACAACAAGAACACGCCGATCACGGCGATCGTGATGCTCGACACGAGCGGCAGCATGACGCTGATCCTCGACCGGGTGAAGGCGGCGGCTGAGCAGTTCCTGATCCGGCTGCTCCCCGAAGACACCGGACGGGTGGGGGCCTTCAACGACAAGATCGAATTTCTGCCCGAGGATGCGTTCACGAGCGACCGCGACCTCCTGATCCGCTCGTTGAACGAGCTCGACTTCGGCTACCCGACCCGGCTGTGGGACGCGGTGGACGAAAGCATCCGCCGTCTCGAAGTCGTGCAGGGGCGCAAAGTCACGCTCGTCTTCACCGATGGCGCCGATACCGCGAGCCGCCGTGACCTCGACGACGTGATGCAGCAGGCGCGGGCGAAGGAGATCATGGTGTATTCGATCGGCCTCGAGACCGAGATCTTCAACGGTCAGCGGACACAGCGCTCGAGCCCCGATCGCGGGCTGAAGAAGCTGTCGGAGGAAACCGGCGGCGGGTTCTTTCTGCTGAAGAAGGAGGATGAGCTGGGCCCGACCTTCACGCGCGTGGCCCAGGAGCTTCACAGCCAGTACGTGCTCGGCTTTTCGCCCGCGACGCTCGATGGCAAAGTGCACAAACTCGAGGTGAAGGTCAGGCAGCCGGGGATGACCCCCCGGGCACGTAAAAGTTACGTGGCGACGCGGGCTGACGCAGGCTCAAAGTTCTAGGTTCCAGGTTCCCACCGACTAAACTTTCCCGGGGGGTGGCCCGTCTAACTCTGAGAAAGGACGGAACACCATGTATATCGAGAAGGATCTTTCGAGCAATGCGGAGGCTTTGGTTGCCCTCCTGCTGGTCTGCGCGATCATCGCCGTCGCGTTCGTGTAATCAACCACCGGAGATCGTCGGGATCACTTCGACCACATCTCCGTCCTGCAGCGCGCGCTCGCGCGCATGAAACAGCAGCATCTCGTCGTTCACGGCGAAGTTGAAGACGGAGTCGTCCAACTGCTCGCGGAAGCCTGGGATCCGTCTGTCGATGGCCTCCACGAGGTCCGCGATCGTGGCGACCGGGTCGTGAACCTCGAGACGACTGCTCTCGTTCACGTGCAGCGTCGACGGCAGCACCACCGTGATCATGGCGCCTGCCCGATGACCTGCTGCAGCTCCTGCCGGAACGACTCGGTCGGCACGCCTTCAGGCGTCAGGTTCGAGACCTCGTAGAACCGCGAAAGCATCGCGTCGAACTCGGCGCGGTCGATCTTCTCCCCTTTGTAGGATCCCACCTTCACGGGCTCTTCGAACCAGCGTTCAGGGAGCGTATCGTGCTCGCGGCGCACGCCGAGCCGGGCGTTGATCATCCGCTCCAGCCCCATGATGTTGAGGCCGACGCGGTCGAGCTCGCCGGCCGAGTACTCGAGGCCGGTGACGTTCCGGATCTGTGCCGCGAACTCCTCCAGCCCGGGCAGCGACGGGCTGTTGAACAGCTTGGTCGTGAAACGGCACATGCCTACCGAGTCGCCGACCGCGTACGTGTTCTCGCAGGCGCGGACCGCGCGCTCCTTGGTCTCGTAGCTGTTCGGCGCCGCGCTGACCGGCGTGCCGTAGAGCCGTTCCTTGAACGCGGGATCGTCGTTGATCCTCGCGTTGATCTCGAGCGTCACGCGGTTGCGCAGATGGTCCATACCGCGCGTCGCCACCGCGAGCCCCAGCGCGAACGCCTTCAGGATCCGCGCGTCGTGCGGATCGCTCTGCATCAGCCCCTTCACCGCCATCCGGTAGTTCAGTGCCTCGGCCGGATAGTGTCCCTTCTCCACCGCGCGGGTGCTGTCGGCGAGCACGTTCCCGAATCCCTCGCGCCGTGAAGTCATGAACAGTAGCTTCTCGACCAGCGCCGCGTCCCCCCACGCGAGCTCGAGCCCGCCAGTGGTTTCGGCCGTGATGATGCCTCGCTGATACAGCTCCATCGCCCAGGCGATGGTGGATCCGGTGGAGGCCGTATCGAGGCCGAGATCGTTGCAGATGTTGTTGAGGCGGATGACGCTCTCGACCCGGTCAACGCCGATGTTCGGCCCGAACTTCCCGAGCGTCACGTACTCGGGCCCGTCGCCGCGCCCGTATTTGTCCGCCGCATCCGCGTTCAGCTGGTTCAGCGGACGGCAGTTCACCGGGCACCGGAAGCATCCGGTCATCCCCGGCCGGTAGGGCGTGATGTTCTCGGCGTCGAGCTTGTCGGTCCAGGTCGTCTCCTGGTTGTTCTTCGTGCCCATCGCGCCGAGCAGGCGGCTCGGCTTGTACAGAAACGGCGTCCCCATCGTCTTCAGCGCGTGCTTGACGACGGAGGTGTCGAGGAGCTTCTGCGCGATCGTGCGGTTGTAGCCCTTGTAGGGCTGCGCCGTCTCGAAGTCGCGGGTCTGACCCTGGACGACGATCGCCTTGACCTTCAGCGAGCCCATTTTGGCGCCGGGGCCGCCGCGCGCGTAGCAGGCCTTCGGCCCGCCCATGATCGCGCTGCAGAGCACCTGGTTCTCGCCGGCGACCGTAACGTTCACCATGGCGAGGTCGCGGTCCCACTTGCCGCCGATCGCCTGGGGGATCCGCTCGCGCAGATCGATGTTGTCGAGCCCGAGATACGGCCCGGCGTCCATGAACTCGATCTCGCCGGCTGTGATGCGAATCACCGTCCACGACGCCGCGCGTCCGTACAGCACGACGTGGTCGATGCCGTTCATGCGGACGAAGGAGGGGAAGTAGTCGCCAGCGTTGGAGTCCATGAGCACGCCGGATTCGGGCGACCATGAGGTCGCGTTGCCCCGCGCGGCCGACGGCACGATGCCGGTGAGGACGCCGGAGCCGAAGATGAGCGGGATGTCGGGATGCAGGGGCTCCAGCGACTCGTCGAGCAGGCGGTGCAGGTAGAACATGTTCGCCCCCCGCCCCGCCAGCAGCGCCTTTGCCACCGGGAGCGGCGTGTACCCCCGGATGACCTCACGACGCTCGAGGTCGATGAAGACGGTCGCGCCCTGCGTCGGGAACTGCGGTTCCCTGGGCAGCTCTGCAAGGAGCCGGGCCACGCGGTCGCGGATGGACATCGGCTGATGGTACTACGCGGGGTACGTTTGGGAGGCTCACCAAGAGGGGCACAAGCACTGCGACATGCGACGTACGAGGGTCGGAGCCGCGGTTTTAGCGGCGGAAGATCGATCAGCGACACTCAAGCCGACGCACGTCCCACGTCGTACATCGCACGTCGCACGTCGCACGTCGCACATGCCAAAGCCGTGGCGCGGTGGCCTTCCCCGGCTTAGAATCACCCTGCACCACTTGATATTCCCCACGGAGGATTCTCGATGAAACGTTTCGCCTGCAGTGTGCTCGCCGTCGCCGTGTTGGCCGCCGGTTGTGGACCCTCGGAAGAAGAGAAGCGCGCCGCTGAGGCGGCAAAGGCGGCCGAGCAGACGGCGCAGAGCGCCGAGAAAGCGGCAGAGTCGGCCGCCAAGGGGCTCGAGGCGATGGCTAAAGGGCTGGAACAGCTCGCCGCCGGCGGCGCGGCCACGGGAGCCGACGGCAAGGCGGCCGAACCGGTGCGGTTTCAGGACCTGATCGCCCTGCTGCCACAGATCGACGGCTGGGAGCAGCAGAAGCCCACGGGCGACCGCATGACCTCGCCCTTCCCCACCGCCAACGCAAAGGCCACCTACACGAAGGGGGACTCGCGGATCGAGGTGGAGCTCGTGGATTCGGCCTTCAGCCAGCTCCTGCTCGCGCCGATCGCGATCTTCCTGCAGTCGGGCTACTCGACCGAGAGCACCTCCGGCTATGAGAAATCGGTCCCGGTCAACGGCCAGCCCGGGTGGGAGAAATGGAACAGCGATTCGAAGAGCGGTGAAGTCAACGCGCTCGTGGGCAAGCGGTTCCTCGTGTCGGTCGAGGGGGACCAGCTCGAGGACCCGAAGATTCTGCAGGAGATCGCGGCAAAGATCGACTTCAACAGGCTCGCTGGGCTCAAGTAGGGGTCCGTTGGGTCCGTTGGGTCCGTTGGGTCCATTGGGTCCGTGGGTCCATTGGGTCCGTGGGTCCATTGGGTCCGTGGGTCCATTGGGTCCGTTGGGTCCGTGGGGTCCCGTCGTGCGCGCGGAAAGGAACCTATGCGTAAACTGCTCCTTGCCGGCATCCTCGTTGTGACCACCATCTCCTTCAACGCGCAATCACCCGGGGACCGGCCCGCGCCGAACCCGCGCGCCACGCGCTCGGTGGTGATGGCCCGCAACGGCATCATTGCGACCAGCCAGCCGCTGGCATCGGCGGCGGGGCTCGCCGTCCTCCAGAATGGCGGCAACGCCATCGATGCCGCGGTCACGGCTGCGGCGGTCCTCTCGGTCGTGGAACCGACGATGAACGGGATCGGCGGGGACCTGTTCGCGCTGCTCTACGATCCGAAAACGAAGAGCGTGCGTGCGCTCAACGCCAGCGGACGCGCGCCCGCCGCCGCGACGGCCGAGGAGTTCAAGCGGCGCAGCCTGAGCTCCATCCCCTATCGCGGCGAGCTGTCGGTGAGCGTGCCCGGCGTCGTGGACGGCTGGAGCGAGCTGCTCGCCAGGCACGGCACGCTCACGCTCGCAAAAGCGCTCGCTCCGGCGATCCGCTACGCAAAGGACGGCTATGCGGTCAGCGAGATCATCGCTCATCAATGGCAGGACCAGGAGGCGACGCTGGCGCGCGACCCGGCCGCCGCAGCCACGTTCCTGATCGACGGGCGCGCGCCTCGGACCGGCGAGATCTTCCGCAACCCGACGCTCGGGGCCTCGCTGGAGCTGATCGCCGAGGGCGGCCGCGACGCGTTCTACAAGGGGCCGATCGCCCGGGCGATCGGCGACGACATGGCGCGGCGCAAGGGGCTGCTGACCGCGGCAGATCTCGCCGCCCACACGTCCGACTGGACCGATCCGATCTCGACGACTTACAAGGGTCACCAGCTGCTCGAGTTCCCGCCCAACACCCAGGGGGCGGTCGCCCTCGAGATGCTCAACATCCTCGACGGCTTCGACCTCAAGGCGCTCGGCCACAACAGCGCCGCCTACCTGCACCTGCTCGTCGAGGCGAAGAAGATCGCTTTCGCCGACCGCGACGCCTGGCTGGCAGACCCGGGCGCGACACCGCCCGAGGCATTGCGGCGGATGATCTCGAAAGAGTACGGCGCGGAACGGCGCAAAGAGATCAACCCGGAGCGTGCCGCGCGGGAGTACAGGCCGCTCTCGATCGGTGGCGGCTCGCCGTCGGGTGAGGAGCATCCGCAGGCGCACGGCGACACGATCTATCTCACCGCCGCCGACAAGGACGGCAACGTCGTCTCGCTCATCCAGTCCATCTACGAGGCCTTCGGCGCCGGCATCGTCGCCGGCGACACCGGCATCGCGCTGCACAATCGCGGGAGTCTGTTCTCGCTGCGCGCGGGGCATCCGAATCTGATCGCCCCGGGCAGGCGCCCGTTCCACACGCTGGTGCCCGCGATGGTGATGAAGGACGGCGCCCCGTGGCTGTCGTTCGGAGTCATGGGGGGCGACATGCAGCCGCAGGGGCACGTGCAGGTGTTCCTCAACATGGTGGAGTTCGGGATGAACGTGCAGGAAGCCGGCGAAGCCCCGCGGTTCCGCCACACGGCCAACGGCCTTGCGCTCGAATCCAATATCTCGCCCGAGGCGCGCTTCGGCCTCGACGCCCGCGGCCACCGCCTCGTCACCAGCATCGGCGCCTTCGGCGGCTTCCAGGGGATCCTCATCGACCCGAAGACCAGGGTGATGATGGGCGGCTCGGATCCACGGAAGGACGGGCTGGCTATCGGTTGGTAGTGAATCCCTAATCCCTAATCCCTGATCCCTGATCCCTGATTCGGATTAGGGATTAGGGATCAGGGATTAGGGATTAGCGATTGACATCGTAGCCCCCGTCAAGCTATGTAGATACGCATATAGCCATGGCACCCTTCACTCACGCGACCCTCTGGCTCATCTCACGGCTCATTCCGGGCCCGCTCCGGCCGGGCTGGCTCGAGGAATGGCGAGCCGAAGCTCGGCACGGCGGGTGGCGGATGATCCCAGGCGCGCTGCCGGACGCCTGGACAGTACGCTCGATCGCGCGGCATCAGGCCTCGGGCGGCAGACCCCCCGGGCCGTTCCATGCATTGGACCAGGACGTCCGCTACGCGCTCAGGACGCTCGGCGCCGGCCGCAGCTTCGCGCTCGGGGTCATCGGCAGCCTCGCGGT
This sequence comes from Vicinamibacterales bacterium, assembly GCA_035250005.1. Lineage (GTDB taxonomy): Bacteria > Acidobacteriota > Vicinamibacteria > Vicinamibacterales > 2-12-FULL-66-21 > JACDCA01. The sequence continues at coordinate 18,874 of DATFFM010000108.1, forward strand.
CGGCATCGCGGCCACCACCACCGCCTTCGCGCTCGTCAACACGACGTTCTTCCGTCCGTTCCCCGCCGTCCACGAGTCAGACGAGCTGGTGCGCGTGAGTGTCGGCGGCATCAAGCGCGTCTACTTCGGCACGACCTGGGACGAGTACCAGATCCTGAAGAAGAACCTGTCGTCGCTCGAGGATCTCTCCGCCGCGTACCAGACCCGCTTCGCTGTCGCCGCAGGCGGCGGCACTGAGCCGCGGACGGTGGATGGCCTGGTCGTCTCCGGCAACTATTTCGCCGTGCTCGGCGTACGGCCGGCGCTCGGGCGGTTCTTCGTCGCCGCCGAGGACGAAACCCCCTGGGCCCGGCCGGCGGCAGTCATCAGCCACAACTACTGGCAACGTCATCTTTCGGGTGATCCCGCCGTCCTTCAGCGAACGCTCATCGTCAACGGTGCGGAACTGCCCGTCATCGGTGTCGCGCCGGAAGGCTTCCACGGTATCAACACCGGCGGCGAGATCTGGACGACGTTCGCGATCTCGGACCTCGCGTTTCGCGACGGCACGGGACGTCCCGTCCACGCGCGCCGCGCGGAACCGTTCCATACCATGTTCGTCGGCCGGCTGAATCCGTCGAGCACGCCCGAACAGGCTGGAGCCCAGGCCGCGGTGCTCGCCCACTCCCTCACCGGCCTCCGCGAGCGTGGTTTCAAGGACGTCGTCGTACGGGCCGAGCCGCTGCGCGTCAGGGATCCCGGGAAGGACAGCCTGCGGGCGCTCGGTTTCATGGCGGTGCCGCTGATCGTGCTCGCGATCGCGTGCGTGAACGCGGCCAACCTGCTCCTGGCCCGCGCGACCCGCCGCAGCACCGACTGGCTCGTGCGCCTCGCCCTCGGCGCGAGCCGCTGGCGCCTCGTCCGGCAGATCCTCGTCGAGAGCCTGCTGCTCGCGCTCGCCGGCGGCGCGCTCGGCGCGCTCCTCTGCTACTGGACCGTCGGCCTCGCCCAGCGCGAGCTCCAGGTCGTGGTCTTCGCTCAGACGATCGCCATCGACGTGAACGTGCTGCTGTTCACGCTCGCGGCCGCGGTGATGACGTCGCTCGTGTTCGGCCTGGGCCCGGCACTCAGCGTCACCCGCGCGGCGATCAGCCGCGCGCCGGAGGCCGGCCGCTTCATGCGCGGCGCCTTCGGCTCGCGCACGCGCTCCGCCCTCGTGATGCTCCAGGCGGCGCTCTGTCTCGGCCTGCTCGCGACCGGCGCGCAGTTCACGAACACCCTTCGCGTGTCGCTGGATGACGACGGGCTGCCGGATGCCGGGCACTTCCTGAGCGCTTCGGTGGATGTGGACAAGCTGCGGTATACCGCCGCCGACGCGGACGCGTTCTACTCGCAGCTGCTGCGCGGCGTGCAGGACCTGCCGATGGTCCGGTCAGCCGCGCTCGTCAAGGCGGACGTACTGAGCGGGGGCGTCGGAAGCGACCTCATGCTCCGCGTGCAGGTCCCCGGCGAAGCCGAACCGCGGCGCGGCGTGCTCGGCATGTACGCCGGCGGCGAGCTGTTCGAAACCCTGGGCCTGCCCCTCCTTCGCGGGCGGACGTTCTCGCCGCAGGAGCTCCGCGGACCGCCGCGCGCGGTCGTGATCAATCAGCCCTTTGCCGAGGCGCTCGGCGGCGATGCGCTCGGGCGCACGCTGCAGATTGCGATCCGAACCGGACCACAGGGCATGCCTGCGACGCCCGTGGACGTGATGATCGTCGGCATAGTGGCACCGACCTCGTTGGAGCGCACGGTGCTGTCGCTGCCGATGGTCTTCTACCCGGCGCCGCTCGTCCAGGAGACCGCGCTGACCCTGCTCGTACGCTTCGACGGAGGCGCCGCCGCCGCCGCCGGGGCGATTCGCACGACCGTCGCGGCACTCGACAACCGCGTCCCGATCGAACGGATCTTCACCGGTGAGGAGCTCCGCCGCCGGCGTCACACCTGGGAATTCACGCTGGTGAAGGCGATCTCGGTCCTCGGCGTGCTGTCGCTGCTCCTCGCGTCCTTCGGCCTCTACGGGGTGGTCTCCTACATGGTGACGATGCGGCAGCGCGAGATCGGGATCCGGATGGCGCTCGGCGCCGAAGGCGGATCCGTGCTCCGGCTGGTCGTGCGCCAGTCGATCGTTCCCGTGCTTGCCGGGTGCGTGCTCGGCGGGGCAGGCGCGGTGATCATGGCCATGCTGCTGCGATCCCGGCTCTACGGCGTCTCGCCGATGGATCCGCTCGCGTTTGGCGGCGCCGCGCTCCTTCTTCTCATCACGATGATCGCGGCCTCGCTCGCGCCGGCGCGCCGGGCATCGCGTGTCGATCCGATCCAGGTCCTCCGCACCGAATAACTCGAAAGACATCATGTCCAGCAGCAGTCCCGCTCTCTCCTACACCGGCCTCTTCATCCTTCAGGCGCTCGCCCAGGGGCACCGCTTCGGGTTCGACATCATGGAGGTGACGAAGCTGCCAAGCGGCACCATCTATCCCGCGCTGCGCAGGCTCGAAGCGCTCGAGCTCGTGACCTCCGACTGGGAGAAGGACTTGAAGGCGCGGAAGGAAGGGCGGCCCCGCCGCCGCTACTACGAGCTCACTCGAACCGGCAAGGAGCAGCTCCGCGAAGCGGAGACCCGCTTCCGCGCCGTTGGACGGCTGTTCCCGAAGCGGAGCACCGCCTGATGCAACTCCGTCTCCGCCCGTCACGGGTCCGGCTAGGGCCGGCGGTTAACCTTTTGCGCGGCCGGACGTTTACGCAGGCAGACGTGCATCTCGGCAATGCCGCCATCGTCGACCAGGCGTTCATCGAGAGCTACCGGCTGCAGGAGCCGGTGCTTGGCACCGTGCTGCGCGTCGAGCGCTCCGGGCCG
>DATFFM010000109.1:0-8244 GCA_035250005.1 Vicinamibacterales bacterium
GGCCACCGCGTCGCGGGCCTGCTGCAGCGAAGAGGTAGCGGCGGCGTACTCCTGCGGCGCGTACTGTTTCGCACCCGCGGCACCGGCGGCATCGAGCGCGCCCTGGGCGAGATCGATCTCTTTTTGCGGGGGAGCCGAGCATGCCGCGAGCAGGAGCAGCGGCAGGAGCACGGCAGGCACGGCGCGCATCGGGTTGAAAGTATACAAACTTATGGTGTTAGCATGAAGACCGTCGCGGCGCATGACCGGCCGCGTGAGAAGCTCGTGCGGCTCGGGCCGTCGGCGCTGGGCGACAACGAGCTGCTCGCGATCGTGCTGGGCCACGGCCGCGCCAACGCGAGCGCGCTCGATCTGGCGAACGCGATACTTGGCGCCGGTGGCCTCCGCGCGCTGGTGCGGGCGCGGCACGACGAGCTGCGGCGCCTGCCGGGGATCGGCGCCGCCCGGGCCGCGCAGGTGCTGGCCGCGATCGAGCTGGGTCGGCGCACGTTCACGCGGGCGGACCAGGACCGGCCGCAGCTGAACACCCCGAGAAGCGTCGCGGAGTATCTGCTGCCGCAGTTCGGCAACAGGCCGGTCGAGCAGTTCGGCGTCCTGCTGCTCGACACGAAACACCGGGTGCTGCGCGCGTCGATCCTCTCGGTCGGCACGCTCGACACCAGCGTCGTGCATCCGCGCGAAGTGTTCCGCGAGGCCACGGCTGCCGGCGCCGCGGCGCTGGTGGTGTTCCACAATCACCCCTCAGGCGATCCCGAGCCGAGTGAAGACGACGTGCGGCTGACCGAGCGCCTGGCCGCCGCCGGCATCCTGATGGGGATAGACGTGCTCGATCACGTGATTCTCGCGGACGTGACGTATTACAGCTTCCGCGAGCACAGAAGGTGTTGACGGTTGGCGAAGACGCTGTATTTCGACTGCTTTTCCGGCGCCTCGGGGGACATGATCCTCGGCGCGCTGCTCGACCTCGGGCTGCCGCTCGACGATCTGCGCGGCGCCCTGGGCAGCCTGGCGTCCGAGCTGGGAGGCGTGTCGGCCGACCGCGTGCTCCGCGCCGGCGTGTCGGCGACGAAGTTCCGCGTCCCCACTGGTCAGACCTCCTCACATCCTGAGGCGCACACCCACGCTCATCCGCACCATGACCATCCGCACGGGGATGGTGCTCATCACCACTCCCTGAAAGAGATCGCAGGGCTGATCGGGCGTTCCGCTCTGTCGTCCGCTGCCAAGCAGCGCGCGATCCACCTGTTCGAGCGGCTCGCCGAGGCCGAGGCGGCCATCCACGCCGTGCCGGTCGAGCGCGTGCACCTCCATGAAGTGGGCGCTGCCGACTCCATCGTCGACATCGTGGGCGCGGTTTACGGTCTCGAACAACTGGACGCCGGGCGGATCGTGTCGTCACCGCTCAACGTCGGCGGCGGGACGGTCACCTGCCAGCACGGGGTCTTTCCTGTTCCAGCGCCCGCGACCGCACGGCTGCTGCAGGGCGTGCCCGTCTATGCCGGCGAGCAGCAGGTGGAGCTGGTCACGCCGACCGGCGCGCTGATCGTCACCGGCTACGCCGAGAGCTTTGGCCCGCTGCCGCCGATGACGATCTCGCGGATCGGGTACGGGGCGGGCGACCGCGATCCGAAGCGATATCCGAACGTGCTTCGGATGATCGAGGGGGAGGAGGAGCGTTTCACGCAGGCGAGCCGCGTCGTGGAGATCGTCTGTGAGATCGACGACATGAATCCGCAACTGTTCGGACCGCTGATGGACCAGCTGCACCACGCCGGCGCCCTCGACGTGTTCTACGCGCCGGTCCAGATGAAGAAGAATCGCCCGGGCACGCTGGTCACGGTTCTGGCGCGGCCGGAGGATCGCGAGAAGTTGTCGGGTATTCTGTTCTCGGAGACGACGACGATCGGCGTCCGGTATCAGGAGATGCTGCGGGAGTGCCTGGAACGTGAACAGGCGGACGTCGAGACGCCGATCGGGCCGGTGCGCTTCAAGATTGCGACCCGCGCCGGCCGTGTGCTCAACGCGTCACCCGAGTTCGACGACTGCGCGCGGATTGCCGCCGAGAAGGGCCTCCCCCTCAAGGCCGTCCAGGCGATCGCGATGAAGGCCTGGCTGGACCGCCGAGACTGACCGATGCCCCGTTTCTACCTCACGACCGCGATCGATTACGTCAACAGCCGCCCCCATCTCGGGACAGCGTACGAGAAGATCGCCGCGGACGTGATCGCACGCTACAAGCGGCTCGCCGGCTTCGACACCCGCTTCGTGATGGGCAACGACGAGCACTCGCAGAACGTGTTCAAGAAGGCGCGTGAGAACGGCGAAGAGCCGCTCGCCTACTGCGATCGGATGGCCCGCGAGTTCCTCGACGTCTGGAAGCGGCTCGACATCTCGTTCGACGATTTCATCCGCACCACCGAACCCCGGCACAAGGCGGGGGTGCAGGAGCTGGTTCGCCGCATGACCGCGGCCGGCGACATCTACGAGGGGCACTACGAAGGCTGGTACTGCGTCTCGTGCGAGGCGTTCAAGCAGGAGAAGGATCTGCTCGACGGGCTGTGCCCGATCCACCGGACCAAGCCGGACTGGATCCGCGAGAAGAACTACTTTTTCCGGCTCTCGAAGTACACCCAGCCGCTGCGCGAGCACCTCGCCGCCCACCCCGAGGTCATCGTTCCCGACGTCCGCCGCAACGAGATCCTGCGCCTGCTCGAAGGCGGGCTCGAAGACATCTCGGTCAGCCGTGCCGGGCAGGCCTGGGGGATCCCGATGCCCGACGATCCGTCGAGCGTCATCTACGTCTGGGTCGATGCGCTGATCAACTACGCCACCGCCGTCGGCTTCGGCACCGACGCCGCGCTCTTCGAGACCTGGTGGCCGGCCGATCTCCACGTGATCGGCAAGGACATCACGCGGTTTCACTGCGTCATCTGGCCCGCCATGCTGATGAGCGCCGGTCTCCCGGTGCCCAAACAGGTCTTCGGCCATGGATGGGTCAATTTTCGCGGCGAGAAGATGAGCAAGTCCCTCGGTACGGCGGTCGAGCCGCTCGAGGCTGCGCAGCGCTTCGGCCCCGATCCGCTCCGGCTGTACCTGGTCAAGGAGATTGCCTTCGGCAGCGACGGCGACTTCACCTGGGAACGCTTCGAGGAGCGCTACAACGTCGATCTCGCGAACAACCTCGGCAACCTGGTCAGCCGGATCGCGATGATGGCCGAGAAGTATCGCGAGGGGCGGCTGGTGCCGGCCGAAGCGCCGGGACGACTGGCCGCGGTCGCGACCGCCGCTCTCGCCGAGTACCGCCAGCAGATGGAGGCCTTTGCCCTCGAAGGCGGGGCCGCCGCGGCCTTCCGGGTCGTCGACGCCGCGAACGAATACATTGCCAGCACCGAGCCATGGGCGCTGGCGCGCGATCCCGCGCAGGCGGCGCGGCTGTCGCAGGTGCTCTTCGACGTGGCCGAAGCGGTGCGCGTCGCCGCGGTGCTGCTGCTGCCGGTCATGCCGGGTTCAGCGGCTGAAATCCTGCGGCGGGTGGGTGAACGGACGCCGGTGGCCCGGATCAGGCTGGAAGCCGCCGCCTGGCGCGCGACCGGCGAGCGGGTCATCGACCGGGGCGCAGCGCTGTGGCCGCGCGTCGAGACAAACGGGAAATCGAGGAGCAAATCCGTGGACGAGAAAACACCAGCGACCGGGACTACCGAACCTGCGGCCGCCGCGCCGCCATCCTCGAGCCCCGCCGCGGGCGCGGAGAAGATCACCATCGATGACTTCATGAAAGTGGATCTGCGCGTGGCGAAGGTCCTGTCGGCCGAGAAGGTGCCGAACTCGCGCAAGCTGGTGAAGCTGTCGATCGACGCCGGCGCCGAGCAGCGCACGCTGGTGGCCGGTATCGCCGAGGCCTACGAGCCCGAGCAGCTCGTGGGCCGCACGATCGTCATGGTGTTCAACCTCAAGCCCGCGAAGCTGATGGGGATCGAGTCCAACGGCATGGTGCTGGCCGCGAGCCCCGAAGGAGGCAAGCCGACCCTCGTGGGTTTCGACGCCGAGATCCCTCCCGGCACCAGAGTGAGATAAGCGTTCAGCGTTCAGAGTTCAGAGTTTGCTCGACAGTCACTGCCACCTCGCCGGCGAGGAGTTCGCGGCCGATCTCGAAGCGGTTGCGGCGCGGGCGGCCGCTGCCGGCGTCGTGACGGCACTGTGCATCCTCGAAGCCGACGATGAGCCGGAGGTGGCGCGCGCCGCAGCCGTCCGCGCCGCGTGGCCGGGGATCCATTTCGCCGCCGGGATCCATCCTCATCATACGGGCAGGTTCGCGTCTGACGCTGCCAGGGCGGCGGCGACCGTCCGCGGTGTCGTCGCCGCCTGCCAGGCGTGCGCCATCGGCGAGATCGGCCTCGACTACCACTACGACTTCTCGCCCCGCGACGTCCAGCAGGAGATCTTCCGCGCGCAGATCCGGCTGGCCCTGGACCTGGATCTGCCGATCATCATTCATACGCGTGAGGCGATGGCAGACACGTTGCAAATCCTCCGTGAAGAGGGTGGAGGCGCCGTCCGCGGGGTGTTCCATTGCTTCACCGGCGACGTCGCCATAGCACGCCAGGCGCTGGGGATCGGGTTCTATCTGTCATATGCCGGCATCCTGACATTCCCGAAGGCGGGGGATCTGCGCGAGGCGGCGAAGATCACGCCGCCGGATCGCCTGCTGAGCGAAACGGACTCTCCGTATCTCGCGCCGGTCCCCTACCGCGGCAAGCGGAATGAACCCGCCTACGTGCCGCGCGTCGTCGAGACGCTCGCCGAACTGCACCGGCGGGCCGCCGACGACATGGCGCGGCAGATCGCCGAAAACTTCGCCCGCCTGTTCGGCGGCCGCCGGGAGGCGGGCCGGCCGCCTGGCAAGCCGCCCGCTGATTTTGGCTAATTTGCGGGGCTGCAAGGGCTTAGCGCGTTGACAGTGCGCGCGCAAAACCAGTATTGTGAAACCGGCCCATTCACCCCCGCATCCCTTGAGCGACACAGCGCAGAAATCGTCCACCGCGGATCTTGCCCAGATCTTCGAACCGATCCGCGAGGACCTCGAGGCGGTCGAGCACGAGTTCGTCCGCCACATCCAGTCGCGCGTCGCGCTGATCCCCGAGATGGGCCGGTACATCCAGAAGAGCGGCGGGAAGCGGGTCCGGCCGGCCGTGCTCCTGATGGCGTCGAGGCTGAGCGGATATACCGGTGACCGTGCGGTGCTGTACGCCTCGGTCGTGGAATTCATTCACACCGCGACGCTCGTGCACGACGACATCATCGATGGCGCGGACATGCGCCGCGGACGGCTGGCGGCGCACTCCCGATGGGGCAACGACATCACGGTCCTCCTCGGCGACTATCTCTACATCAAGTCGATGGCGCTCGCGCTCACGCACGACTCGCTGGATCTGGTACGCCTGCTGTGCGACGTGACGCTGCGCATGATCGAAGGGGAGCTCTATCAGCTCACCAAGGCGGGGGATGTGGACCTCGTGGAAGAGGAGCACTTCGAGATCATCCGCCGCAAGACGGCCTACCTGTTCGGCGGCTGCGCCCAGATCGGCGGTCTGCTCGGCCGGGTGACGCCGGAGCGCGAGACGGCCCTGCGCGAGTACGGCTTCAACCTCGGTGTCGCGTTTCAGCTGGTGGACGACCTGCTCGATTACACCGCCGACCAGGCGGCGCTCGGCAAACCGGTGGGTGGCGACCTCCGGGAGGGCAAGATCACGCTGCCGATCATCTTTCTCCGCGAGCGCGGCGGCGCGGAGACCTACAACCTGATTCGCACCGTCGTCGCCGAGAGAGCGGTCACGCCCGAGCAGTGGCTCGAGATCCTGCGCCTCCTGAACGAGTATCGCGCCATCGATCTCGCCTACGAGCGGGCCGTGGAATATGCCGACCGCGCGAAGGCGTGTCTCCAGGCCTTTCCGCCCAGCCGCGAACGGGACGCGCTCGCCGCGCTGCCGGACTACGTCCTCTCGCGTGACCGATAGGCCGGCCCCTCGGGTCGGGCGAGACGCATGGATCCTCTCGATCGCATCACGCAGCTCCGCGAACTGATCCGGCACCACGAGAACCGCTATTACGCGCTGAGCGATCCCGAGATCTCCGACGAGCAGTTCGACACGCTGCTGCACGAGCTCGAGCGCCTCGAAGCGGAGCATCCCGATCTGGTGACCCCGGATTCTCCAACCCAGCGGGTCGCCGGACGGCCGACGGAAGGCTTCGCGACTGTCGAGCACATCGCGCCGATGCTCAGCCTCGATAACGCTTACAACGAGGAGGAGCTCCGCGCCTTCGACGAGCGCGTGCGCAAGGGCGCCGGGCTGGGCGAGGCCCCGGTCGCATACGTGGCGGAGCTCAAGATCGACGGCCTGAGCATCGCGCTGACCTACGAAGATGGACGGCTGGTGCGGGGGGCGACTCGCGGCGACGGCGTCCGCGGCGAAGAGGTCACCGCCAACGTCCGAACGATCCGGCCCATCCCGCTGTCGCTGAAGAGCGGCCCCGCGGGCCGGATCGAGGTGCGGGGCGAGGTGTTCCTCCCGCGTGCGTCGTTCGCGCGCATCAACAAGGAACGGGAGGAGGAAGGGGAGCCTCTCTTTCAGAACCCTCGCAATGCCGCTGCGGGCACGATGCGCAACCTGGATCCCTCGCTGGTTGCGAAGCGCGGGCTGGGAGCCTTCGTCTATCAACTGGTCGCGGGGCGGGACTTCCGCCCCGAAGCGACCGGCGTGCAACCCGGGCATGCCGCGATGCTGACCCGGTTACGGGAGTGGGGGCTGCCGGTCGAGCGCCATTACGCCGCCTGCGCCGGCATCGAGGAGGTGATCGCGTTCTGCCACAAGTGGGCGGACGGGCGGCAGGCACTCGACTTCGACACCGACGGCGTCGTCATCAAGGTTGATGACCTTGCGCTGCGCGCCCGGCTTGGCGCCACCGCCAAGTTCCCCCGCTGGGCGACCGCCTTCAAGTTCCCCGCGCAGCAGGCGCACACCAGGCTGCTCAGGATCGCCGTGAACGTCGGCCGCACGGGCGCCAACACTCCTTACGCGGTGCTGGAGCCGGTCTTTCTCGCCGGCTCGACGATCTCCATGGCGACGCTGCACAACGCCGAAGACATCGCCCGCAAGGACTTCCGTGAAGGCGACACCGTGGTGATCGAGAAGGCGGGCGACGTGATTCCGCGCGTGGTGTCGCCGATCCTCAGCCTGCGGCCGGAAGGCGCGCAACCCTGGACGATGCCCGCGACCTGCGCCGAATGCGGCAGCGAGCTCCGCCGCGACGAAGACGAAGTGATCTGGCGCTGCGAAAACACCTCGTGCCCGGCTCGCCTGCGGCGGAGCCTCGAACACTTCGCCTCCCGCAGCGCCATGAACATCGAAGGGCTCGGCGAGTCGCTGGTGGACCAGCTGATTGCGCGGGACCTCGTGCACGATTTCGGCGACCTCTATCATCTCGAGGCCGCCCAGCTCGAGAATCTCGTCGTCGCGCCCAAAACGCCGCGGTCCGAGCGCGCCGTCCCACGCAAGCTCGGAAAAGTGGGGCGCAACGTCGCGGAACAGATCGACCGGAGCCGGCAGAACGATCTCTCGCGGCTGGTCTACGCGCTCGGCATCCGCCACGTCGGCGAAAAGGCCGCGGCCACGCTGGCCCGGCACTTGAGGACCATGGACGCCGTGCTGGACGCGCCCCTGGAAGCCCTGCAGAAGATCCCCGACGTCGGCCCGGTCGTCGCCGCTTCGGTGCGGACCTTCGCGGACGAACCGCGCAACCGGGCGCTCGTCGCCAAGCTGGCTGCCGCCGGGGTCAACATGGCCAGCCGTCAGCCCCCGGTCGAAGAGGCGGTGCCCGGGCCACTCGCCGGCAAGACCTTCGTCCTTACCGGCACGCTGACGACGATGACCCGGGAGGAGGCGACCGCTGAGATCGAGCGGCTCGGCGGCAAGGTTGCGGGGTCGGTGAGCCGGAAGACGGCGTATCTCGTGGCCGGGGCCGAAGCGGGCAGCAAACTCGAGAAGGCCCGGACCCTGGGCGTCGCCATATTGGACGAAGACGAATTCAAGCGCCTTATAATCTGAGCATGAGGCGGTTCACCGTCGTCACCGTGGCACTGGCGTCCACCGTCGCGTTCCTCGTCGGACTGATCATGGCCGGGCAGTTCACGCCGACGCCGGTCGTGACGACCGCGCCGCGCGTCGTCCCGGAGCCGCGCGATGTGCC
>DATFFM010000110.1:0-18302 GCA_035250005.1 Vicinamibacterales bacterium
GAGATGCCCAGGAGCCCGACAACCGTCCCAAGGGCACGGACCTGATCATCCGCGAGCTCGCGGGCGGCGCCGAGCTGAACGTCGGCAACGTTTCCGAGTTCGCCTTTACCCGCGACGGCAAGCTGCTCGCCACGGTGATCGACGCCACCGACAAGATCGGCAACGGCGTGCAGCTCCGCAACATGATGACCGGCACCGTCACCTCGCTCGATACCGATGCCGCGAACTACGAGCGGCTGTCCTGGACGGAGAAGGGGGACGGCCTCACGGTGCTGAAGGGCAAGGAAGACCGGGCCTACACCGACAAGATGTACTCGATCGTCGGCTTCACCGGCTTCGGCGGCGGCGATCCGAAGAAGACGGTCTTCGACCCGTCGAAGGACAAGACGTTCCCCGAGGGCTTCGCCATCAGCGGCAACCGCGCCGCGACCTGGAACGAGAAGATGGACGCCTTCGTGTTCGGCATCCGCGAGCCGCGCAAGCGCGATACGCCCGCCGGTCCGCAGGGCATGACCCCGGCCGCCGAGGGTGCGGAGCCGCCGGCCGCGCCGGCCGGGCCGGCCCCGAACACCGACGCCGACGAGAAGGTCGATCTCGTGCTCTGGCACTGGAAGGACCCGCGGCTGCAGTCGCAGCAGCAGGTGCAGGAGAACGCGGACCGCACCTTCAGCTATCTCTCGATGTATCACGTCGGCCCGCAGAAGTTCGTGCGCCTGGCCGATGAAGAGCTGCGCACCGTGACGCTCGCGCCGAAGGACAAGTTCGCGATCGGTCTGGACGAGCGCGAGTATCAGCTGATGGGCAACCTGGACGGCCGGCGTTACCGCGACGTCTACGTCGTGAACCCGGCGACCGGCGCCCGCAAGCTCGCGCTGAAGCGCGCGCGCTGGTACAACGGTCCTTCACCCGACGGCGAGTCGTTTCTCTACTACGAGGACGGCCACTTCTTCGTCCACAACATGGCGACCGGGCAGTCGAAGAACATCACGATCGGCGTCCCGGCTTCCTTCATCAATACCGAGGACGATCACAACGTCGTGAAGCCGCCGACCTCGACGATGGGCTGGGTGAAGGGCAGCAAGGCCGTGCTCATCAACGACAACTGGGACATCTGGCAGGTGCCGGTCGACGGCGGCGCCGCGGTCAACCTGACGGTGAACGGCCGGAAGGATCAGATCCGCCATCAGCAGCGGTTCCCGATGGAACCCCCCGAGGACCGCGACGAAGGCATCGACATGTCGAGGCCGCAGTACTTCCGCGTCTACGGCGAGTGGACGAAGAAGGCGGGCATCGGCCGGCTGAACCCGGGCAAGCCGGGCCTGACCAACGTGCTGTGGGGGGACGCGTCGTTCTCGCGCCTGATGAAGGCGGAGAAGGCGGACGTCGTGCTCTACACGAAGGAGACGCCGCTCGAGCCGGCCGACTACTACGCCACCGATTCGAAGTTCGGCGAGCCGAAACGGCTGACCGACATGCGCCCGCAGGTAGCCGGGTTCACGTGGACGCCTGGCGTTCAGCTCGTGAGCTACACCTGCGACAAGGGTGACAAGCTGCAGGCAGCGCTCTATCTCCCGGCGAACTACGAGAAGGGCAAGGCCTACCCGACACTGGTGAACTTCTACGAGAGGATGTCGCAGACGGCCAACACGTTCTCGAATCCGAGCGCCAACGGCTTCAACCGCTCGGTCTACACCAGCCAGGGCTACGCAGTGCTCATCCCCGACATCGTCTACAAGGTGAACGATCCGGGCATGTCGGCGGTCTGGTGCATGGTGCCGGCCGTCAAGGCTGCCATCGCCACCGGCATCGTCGATGCGAAGAAGATCGGGATCACGGGCCACTCGTGGGGCGGGTATCAGACGTCGTTCCTGGTGACGCAGACCGACATCTTCGCCGCCGCCGTTGCCGGCGCGCCGCTCACCAACATGGTCAGCATGTATTCGCTGGTCTACAAGAACAGCGGCGGCGGCAACATGGCGATCTTCGAGAGCAGCCAGGGGCGGTTCAAGGGGGGATACTGGGACAACTGGGACGCCTACTACCGCAACTCGCCGGTGTTCTTTGCCAAGAACGTGAAGACCCCGCTGATGATCCTGCACAACGACAAGGACGGCGCGGTGGACTTCACCCAGGGCGTGGAGTACTACAACACGCTGCGGCGGATGGGCAAGCCGGTGATCATGCTCGAGTACACCGGTGAGAACCACGGCCTGGCGCGCCGCCCGAACCAGCGCGACTACACCGTACGCATGAAGGAGTACTTCGATCATTACCTGAAGGGCGCACCCGCGCCCGACTGGCTGACCGACGGTGTGCCGCGCCTCAAGATGGAAGAGCACCTGAAGCAGCGGAACAAGAAGGCCGAGCCGCCCGCGAAGAAGATCACGACCGAGGCGGGCGGGGAAGTCGTCAAGAAACGCTGAACGCTGAACGCTGAACGCTGAAGGCATCGTCGACAGGAGGACAGGAGGTCAGGAGTCTGCTCGAGGCTCTTGATCTCCTGTTATTCGTGTCACAATGTCGCGCGAATGAACGGTACTTCGGCAGGCGGTCTCTCCAGACGATACGTTCTGGCCGCCAGCGTAGTGGTCGCGGCCGCCGCCGTAATCCTGTTCGCCATGGGCCGCGTGCCCATCTGCAAGTGCGGGTACGTGAAGCTGTGGCACGGCGTCGTGGCCAGCTCCGAGAACTCGCAGCACCTCTCCGACTGGTACACCTTCTCGCATATCATCCATGGCTTCGCCTTCTACGGACTGTTCTGGCTGATCGGCCGGCGATGGGGATGGCCGGTCGGGCTGCGGCTGGTGCTGGCGGCCGTTCTCGAATCGGCCTGGGAGATTCTCGAGAACACGCCGCTGATCATCAACCGGTACCGCGAGCAGACGATCGCGCTGGATTATTACGGTGACAGCGTCCTCAATTCGGTGGCCGACATCGCTGCGATGGTGCTGGGATTTGTCGCCGCCTGGCGGCTGCCGATCCTGCTCGTCGTCGCCCTGACGATCGCGATGGAAGCAGGGGTGGCGTGGTGGATTCGCGACAACCTGACGCTGAACATCCTGCAGCTGCTCTATCCGACCGAAGCCGTCCTGCGGTGGCAGCAGGGATGACTTGGCGTCGCCGCCTGTGGCTCACCGTCTTCGGCCTTCTCGCCGTGGCCGCATCGGATCGCGGCGCGGCGCAGGGGCCCGTCGCCACCGTCATCATCAACGCTTCGGTGATCGACGGTACGGGCGGGCCGGCGAGATCAGCGTCGGTCCGCATCGCTGACGATCGCATCGTCGCGGTCGGAGCGATCACGCCCAGGGCCGGTGAGCAGGTGACCGACGCCCGGGGGCTCACGCTGGCGCCCGGATTCATCGATACGCACAGCCATCACGCCCGCGGCCTGTTCGATCAGCCCGACGCGCTCGCGGTCGTCAGCCAGGGGATCACCACCATCGTGGTCGGCCAGGATGGCGGATCGGAGCTTCCGCTTCAGGACTTCTTCGCTCGACTGTCGGCGACTCCCGTCTCGGTGAACGTTGCGTCGTACGCCGGCCACGGCACGATCCGGAGCCGCGTGATGGGCGACGATTTCAAGCGCGCCGCAACCGCGGCGGAAGTGGCACAGATGGCCGGCCTCCTGCGCGGCGAGATGCAGGCAGGCGCACTGGGGCTCTCCTCCGGGCTCGAGTACGATCCCGGCATCTACTCGGACCCCGGCGAGTTGATCGCGCTTGCGAAGATCGTCGCGCCGTTCGGCGGGCGCTACATCAGCCACGTCCGCAGCGAAGATCGCGCCTTCTGGAAGGCGATCGACGAAGCGATCGACATCGGGCGCGAGGCCCGCATCCCGGTGCAGATCTCACACCTCAAGCTCGCGATGCGCAGCCTGTGGGGCCAGACCGCCCGCCTGATCAAGACGCTGGATGACGCGCGTGCGGCCGGCGTTGCGGTTACCGCCGATATCTATCCGTACACGTACTGGCAGTCGGGCATGACGGTGCTCTTCCCGAACCGCGATTTCGCCAACCGCGCCGAGGCGGAGTTCGCGCTGCGCGAGGTCACGTCGCCCGAAGGCCTGCTGGTCACTCGTTTCTCACGCAACCGCGCCTATGAAGGGAAAACGCTCGCCGAGATCGCCGGGCTGCGCGGCGTCGATGCGCCACAGGCGATGATGGACATGATTCGCGAGGCCGGCGAGGCCGACATCGGCGTCGTCGCCACCGGCATGGACGAGCGCGACGTGGTGGCGCTGACGAAGTGGCCGTTCGCCAACATCTGCACCGATGGCACTTCGACCGGCGGGCACCCGCGCGGTTTCGGCGCCTTTCCCCGCGTGCTCGGCCGGTACGTCCGCGAGCAGCGGGCGATCACGCTGGAAGAGGCGGTCCGGAAGATGACCTCGCTTGCCGCCGCGAACGTCGGCCTGAAGGACCGTGGCACGATCCGGGCCGGCAATCACGCCGACCTCGTGCTGTTCAACGCCCGCGAGATCATCGACCGGTCCACGACCGCGAATCCCAGGGCGCTGTCTGAGGGAATTCACTCGGTCTGGGTCAACGGCCAGCTCGTGTTCGAGCGGGGCACGACCCGAGCCCCACGCCCCGGCATCGTCTTACGGCGGAACTAGTGTCAGCGGCTGCTGTTCATCGCCCGTGCGAGCGCGTCGTTCAGCACGGCGATCCATGTGGCGTATCCGCGCGCGTTGGGGTGGAACCGGTCGGCATCGAACAGCAAGCGGTCCCGGCGGAACAGCGGTCCCGTCCGCTCAGCGATCGGCGCGAACACCAGATTCAGGGTCTTCGTCTCGCTCTTGAACATTCGGTTGACCATCTTCGTGCGCAGGGATGCGGTGCCGCGCAGGATCCACGGTATCCGCGGTGGCGATCCCATGTCGGGCGATCCGGTGACGACGATCCTGACGCGCGGGTTGGCGGCGCGCAGGCGGCGGACGGTCTCGCGGAGGCGCCGGCGCATCGAGGGGATCGACGTCAGATGCGTCACGTCGTTGGCCGCCGCCGAAATGAGAACCAAATCCGGCCTGAGGGCTTCCGCCTGCGGCAGCTGCCGTTCGAGGACATCCCGCATGCGCGCACCCGACACACCGAAGTTGTGCATCGTGATCCGGCGGGCAACCCCCAGATGTCTTGCGGTTTGAACGGCGATGCCAGCGTCATAGGGAGCACCACTACCCGCCGCGGTGCTGTCGCCCAGAACGACGTAGACGGTGGCCGGACCGGACGCGCCAAACGACATCGGCTCACGCGCCGGCCCCGCCGGTTGCAGCTGAAGCATCGCCAGGAGCAGAAGTGTCAGCGCCACCGTCAGATCATAGTGAGATAATCTGACCCGCATGGGGATTTTCACGGAAGAACCGGAACCCGTGATCGTGCTCGACAAGCCGCTGCGCTGCCAGGTGTGCGAAGCGACCACGTTCTACACCCGCCAGGCGCAGCTTCACGGGGCCGCGGCATCATTCTTCAACGTGGAATGGGCGGCACCCAGTTGTACCTGCGTCATCTGCAGCAATTGCGGGTACATCCACTGGTTCTTCCCGGGGCGTTGATCGCAGGCGCGACCTTCCCGCCAGCCGGGCGCGCGATCAACGGATAGGCCGCGGGACCTTCGCGAGCGGCGCCAGCCGCGCCAGTTCACGATCCAGCCGGTCGCGTGCCTTGCGCGAGCGCGGCGACTCGAAGAGGTTCTTCATCTCGAATGGATCCTTCTTCACGTTGTACAGCTCGTGCAGCTGCCCCTCTTCCTGGTACCGCACGAGTTTCCACTCCGGAGTTCGCACACCCATCAGCGATGGAGTCGAATACGGTGTTTCGCGGTCGTACCGATAGAAGAACACCGACCGCTTGTTCCGCCGCCGCCCCTGCATAGCCGGCAGCAGGCTCATGCCCTGCGTGTCTTCCGCGCCGGCGACGCCGATCATCTGCAGCAGCGTCGGTGCCAGGTCGATGTTCAACGTCACGTCGTCGATGACCCCGCGCTTCACGAGCGCCGGGTAGCGCATCAGCAACGGGATGCGGATGCTCTCCTCGTACATGGCCCGCTTGTCGTACAGGCCGTGCTCGTGAAGCAGGAAGCCGTTGTCGCTCGAGAAGATGACGAGCGTCTGATCGAGCCGTCCGGCCGACTCCAGCGCGGAGATCATCCGCCCGACGTTCTCGTCGGCGGCTGTGACCAGCCGCGCAAAGCGCAGGGCGAGCTCGTCGAACGGTATGCGCGAATAGGGCGTGTGCCCCGCGTCGTCGAATTGCTGGATCCACTGAGGCTGGTCCGGGAGGGGACGATCGAAGCTGGGGGGCCGCGGCATCTGCGTGCCCTCGTAGAGAGCCGCGGTCCGCGGCGGCGGCTCGAAGGGGGAATGGCAGCTCTTGAAGCCGACAATCGCAAGGAATGGCCGCGGATCCTGGGCGTTCATCCATTCGGCGGCGAGCCCCGACGTCACATCGTCGGTGAAACCCTCCCGGGTGGTCACCTCGCCGTTGATGTTCAGCGTGGGGTTGAAATACGAGCCCTGCCCCCGAAAGCAGGCCCAATGATCGAACCCGGGCTTCGGGTCCATGTCCACGCCCATGTGCCATTTGCCGAACATCGCGGTGCGATAGCCGGTCCGCTGAAACCGCTGCGGAAACGTGGTCAGCCGGGAGAAGTCGAGCGGCGTACGATTGCCGAGAACACCGTGGATCTGGGCGTACAACCCGGTGAGAAAGCTGGCCCGGCTTGGCGAGCACAGCGACAGCGTCACAAAGGCGTTGCTGAATCGCGCGCCCTCGCGCGCCAGCCGGTCGAGCGCCGGCGTGCGAATCACGGGATGCCCGGCGCAGCCCATGTGGTCCCATCGCATGTCGTCCATGAGCACGAAGAGGACGTTCGGCCGCGACCTGGTCCGCTGTGGCGCGACCCGGGGTCCCATCAAGGGCAGCGCGATCGCGGCCGTGACACCGCCAGCCGTCAGTCGGCCGAACTCGCGCCTCGAGATCTTCGCCATGACGGGTGAGTATATGCTTCGCACGCGATGCGTACCGGCACGATTCTCGTCACCGCACGGCTTCGACTGCGCGAGATGACCGACGCCCATGCGCCGTTCATCCTGCAGCTCCTCAATGAGCCGTCGTTCATCAGGAACATCGGCGATCGTGGCGTGAGAACCGAAGAGGATGCGCGCGGATACATCCGCAGAGGTCCGGCCGTGAGCTATGCGGAACACGGGTTCGGCCTGTGGCTGGTCGAGCACAAGGAAACCGGCGAGCCGGTTGGCATGTGCGGACTGCTGCGGCGCGTAGTGCTCGATGACCCCGATATCGGATTCGCGTTCCTGCCCGCACACCAGTCGAAGGGCTACGGCTTCGAATCGGCCCGTGCCGTCCTTGACTACGCACGCGACGTGCTTCGCCTGCCGCGAGTCGCCGCGATCGTCAATGCCGACAATGCCGTGTCGGCCCGGCTGCTCGAGAAGCTCGGGATGAAGTTCGAACAGATGGTCCAGCCGTTCCCAGCCGAACCGCCACTACGCCTGTACGGCGTGGAGCTGATGGGAGACTGACTCCTGTTCACGGTCTCCGTCACTCCTCACCTCCTGTTCTGCGTCGGCGGGAACGACGGCGGTTCGTCCTCTCGTCGGCTCGCCCAGTCTGGGGCGGGGCTCGCGCCGACCACGAACTCCAGCCGTCCGCCCTTCAGTGCAAAGCCTTCAGGCAGCCACGCGCCGGACGATGGCCGGCCATTCACGCGCAGCTGCTGGACGTAGGGTGTGGTGCTCGCCGCTCCCGGGGCCTCGATCGTGATCGTCTGTCCGCTCGCACGGCGGACGACGAGGCGCGGGAAAAGGGGAGTGGTGACGAACAGTTCGGCGCGTCCCGGGATGCCGGGATACAGGCCCATTGCCGTCCACACGTACCAGGACGACATCGCTCCGAGATCGTCGTTGCCGGGGATGCCGTTCGGCGCATCCTTCCAGAGCGTGTTGTGCACGTGTCGGACGATCTCCTGCGCCTTGTACGGCTGGCCGGTATAGAGATACACGAAGGGGGATGCGATGGACGGCTCGTTGCTCAGCTCCGCGTGCAAGCCGCCTGACCGGGTGAGCGCCCAGGTGCCGTCTGGCCGTTTGAAGAATGCGTCGAGCCGCTCGTTCGCGCGCGCGTTGCCCCCCATGGCATCGACCAGGCCGCGCAGGTTGAACGGGATCATCCAGGTGTACTGGACGGCGCTTCCTTCCGCGAACCCGCTGCTGGAGGCGGGATCGAGCGGCGGCCAGGTGCCGTCTTCATTCCGGTTCTGGATGTAGCCGCCGGGCTGCGGCTTCTCGGGGTTCGGCGGCGGCTCCCCCCCGCGCCGGCCGCGGCCTGTGTTCAGCACGACGTTCGGCGAGGGATTGAAGATGTTGCGCCAGTAGTCCGCGCGCGCCAGAAAGGTGCGATGACTGTCGTCGTCGCCTACCCGCTGCGCGAGCTGGGCGAGCGCGAAATCGGCCGTGGCGTCCTCGAGCGTTTCTCCCGCGCCGCCCCAGGCGTTCGAGACCGTCGGGATGTAGCGAATGCTGAGCCACCTGTCCAGTGAGGGCCGTTGACCCTGGCACATGACGCGGCAACCCGTGTCGCTCAAGTCGAGCGGCGTCGGGACCGTGGCCGCGCGTTTGAGAGACGCAAGCGCACCCGTCAGGTCGAAGTCTCTCGCGCCGAAGGCGGCCATCGAAGCCACCGCCGGGGGCGAGGCGTCCCCTTCCATCACCGCGGTCGCGCCATTGTTGTGCGTCCAGCGGTCCCACACGCCTTTGTTCTGCGCCGCCTGGTTGAGCAGCGACTGCGCCATGTCGCTCGCGATCTTCGGCTCGAGAAGCGCGACCAGCTGTACCTGCGAGCGGTAAACGTCCCACCCGGAAAAATTCGCGTACTGGACCCGTTGCGGCGCCCGGACGCGGTGCACCTGCCCGTCGAAGCCGCGATACTCGCCATTGACGTCGTTGAAGACGTTCATGTGAAGGAGCGAGTGGTACAGCGCCGTGTAGAAGACACGCCGCTCTGCCGGCGAACCGCCGGTGACCTCGACGCGGCCCAGCATCCGGTTCCAGGCCTGACGCGCGTCGCGGCTGATCGACTCGAGCGTCGCCGGCGCGGGTTGTTCCTCGGCGAGGTTGCGCCGGGCGTTGGCGGCACTGACGTACGAGATACCGACGCGGACATTGACGGTACTGCCGGGCGCAAACGTCACATACGCGCCGGAGCCCTTGCCGGCCGGCGGGAATCCGCCGACGCCATACGACGTGCCCCCGTTCGCCGAATTCGTGTTCGGCTGCAGCTCCCCGTCGTGCCACGTGCCGGTCGTTGTGAACGGCGTATCGAAGACCGCCACGAAGTGCAGTGTGTAGTAGCTGCGCCGGCCGGCCGGGCTCAGATACCCGCAGAAGTTTCCGCTGGTCACGGAGCCGGTGATCGTGCGCCCGCCCGAATCCACGTTCACCTCGGCATCGCTCGAACCGATCTGCGTATCGGAGGGCCGGACCAGCATCGTCGCCGGTTGCCCCTGCGGATACGAAAAGCGTCCGGCGCCGGACCGCAGCGTCGCGGTGAGCTGCACGCCGATTCCGGACTTCAATTTGACTGCATACGAGCCGGCGGTTGCGGATTCGTCGGCATGCGTGAAGTCGCTCGCATAGATGACGTTCTTGGCGTCGGCCGATGGGGAGGACGTTACGTCCGCGGCGAGCGGCATGAAGGGGATGTCGCCTGAGGCGCCCCGGCAACCGGTCCCGGAGAGATGTGTAAGACTGAATCCGCGGATTCGTGTCACGTCATGGTGATAGCCGCCTGGCGCGGCCGCGCGCGCCGCGTCACCAGCCGGGCCGTCACCGCGCGTGTTCTCGGGGCTCCACGAGAACATGCCGAAGGGGAGAACTGCGCCGGGGAAGGTATTGCCTCCGCCGGCGGTGCCGATCAGCGGGTTGACGAGCGCCGCGAGATCGTCTGTCTGTTGTGCCGGAGTGCCGGATCCCGGCCAGAACGAAAGCGTGGATGCCACCAGCACCCGGATCAGGTTCCGACGAATTCGAGCAGCCATGGAGGGTCCTCTGCGACGGAGTATAGCGGCATGGTGAGACGGCCTCGTGGCTGGTGGGCGACCATTCGCCGGATCTGGATCACCCTCGGCATCGGCGCCACGGTCATCTTCGTCGGCTGGAGCCTGCTCGCCTACCGGGCGTCGGGCGAAGCGCGCGAGGCTTTGAAGAGCGACGGGACGGTGACCGTCACTCACGGAGCGCACCACTGGCGGTTCGAGCCTGCCGGCCGCTCCGCGACGGTGGGTTTGATCTTCTATCCGGGCGCGCTCGTGAATCCGGTCGCCTACGCGCCGCTCCTGCGATCGGTGGCGGCGTCTGGATATCCCGCCGTGCTGATTGAGGTGCCGCGCCGTGGCGGTTTCGGCGGCGCCGAAGGGGCCGAGCCGCTCAATCGCGGCGTGCATGCCACCCGCGAGGTGCCGGAGGTGAAGCGCTGGGTCGTGGCGGGGCATTCGCGCGGTGGTGTGATTGCGTCGCGACTTGCGCGGACGAACGCCGGCTCGATCGTGGGGCTGGTTCTCATCGGCACCTCCCATCCACGGGACTTCAGCCTGGCGAACAGCGGGCTGCGCGTGACGCGGGTCTACGGCACGCGCGACACGGTGGCGGAGGTCGAGAAACTGGAGCGGACGAAGCCGAACCTGCCGGCGGCCGCGCGTCACGTGCGGATCGACGGCGGCAATCACTCGCAGTTCGGCTTTTATGGCTTCCAGCCCGGCGACTGGCCGGCGACGATCAGCCGCGCCGAGCAGCAGCGGCTCACCCTGGAGGCGGTGCTCGAGGTGTTAAAGGGGTCAGAGCTTGAATTTGTCGGCTCCAACTTTTTGGTGCCAGCTCCAGAACTCACATTGGCATCAAAAAGTTGGCGCCGACAAATTCAAGCTCTGACCCCACCGCAAAACTAGGATCTGCCCATGATGCACGGACCTTCAGCCCCGGCCTCTGTCGTGTTTCTCGCGCTCGCATGCTGTCTCGCCTGGACGGCCGAGGCGCGCCAGCGGTCTGGCAGCTATCAGGACCTCGTCACGCTGTTCGAAGAGTTCGTGGCGTTCGAGCGTCCCGCGCTCGTGGACGGCGCGCCGGACTACAGCTCGTCGGCGCTGGCGGGCAAAGCGCGCGCGCTGAAAGTGTTGCAGGCGCGGCTCACTGCTCTCGATCCCGCTTCGTGGCCGCTCGATCAGCGGATCGACCACGCACTCGTGCGGGCGCTCATGAACGGCCTGGATTTCGATCTGCGCGTGCTGCGGCCCTGGCAGCGGGATCCGGCGTTCTACAAGTCCATCTGGACCGGCCAGAGCGACACCCCCGCTCACGAAGGTCCGACACACCACGCCGTCGTCGAACTGTGGACGTACGCCTTCCCGCTCTCTGCGGGCGACCAGGTGAAGCTCGCCGGGCAGCTGCGGACGATTCCTCCTCTGCTGAAACAGGCCCACGGCAATCTCACCGGCAACGCGCGCGACCTCTGGGCCACGGGCATCGGCACGATGTCGCAGCAGGTCTCGGACCTGGACGCGCTCACCGCCAGAGTTCCGGACGCCAGCGAGGACCTGAAGGGCGTGATTCGAACGGCACGGGATGCGAGCCAGGCCTTCGTCACGTGGCTCGAGCAGCAGGCTCCATCGAAGACCGGGCCGTCAGGCGTCGGCAAGGAGGACTACAACTGGAGCCTCAGGAACGTCCACCTCGTTCCGCTGACGTGGGACGACGAGGTGGCGATCCTGAAACGCGAGCTCGCGCGGGCACACGCGGCGCTCAAGCTGGAGGAACATCGCAATCGCACCCTGCCGCCGCTCGCTGCCGCGGCGAATGCCGACGAATATCGCGAGCGTGCGAACGCAGCCGTCACGAAGTACCTGGCGTTCTTGAAAGACAAGGATGTGCTGAGCGTTCAGGATTATCTCGACCCGGCCTTGCGCGAGCACATCGGCGGATTCGTCCCGGTCGAGCGCCGGAACTTCTTCGGCATCGCGAGTCATTACGAGCCGATGACGCTGTTCTCGCACTTCTACCACTGGTTCGACCACGCCTGGATGAAGCGCAGGCCACACGCGAGCCCGATCCGGCGCGGCGCCACGCTGTTCAACATCTGGGACAGCCGGTCCGAGGGCATGGCCACGGCGATGGAGGAGATCATCCTGCACGCGGGCTACTACGACGACAATCCGCGTGCGCGCGAGATCGTCTGGATCATGCTGGCCCAGCGCTGCGCGCGCGGCCTCGCGTCGCTCTACGCGCAGGCAAACCAGTTCGACATCAAACAGGCCAAGGCGTTTCAGGTCGAATGGACGCCGCGCGGCTGGATGCGCCCCGACCTCGACCTGCTCGGCTTCGAGCAGCAGCTTTACCTGCGCCAGCCAGGCTACGGCACGAGCTACGTCACCGGCAAGCACCTGATCGACGAGCTGATCAAGGATCGCGCTCGCCAGCTCGGCGATGCGTTCACGCTGCGCCGTTTCTTCGACGAGTTCAATGCCGCCGGTCTCATCCCGGTATCGCTGATCCGGCTGCAGTTGACCGGGGAGCCGGGCGCCGCTCCCGTCCGTTGACCATGATCTTCCTCGCCGCGGTCTTCGTGGTCGCGGTGATGTCGGGCGCCACCGCCTCACTGGTCGGGTTCGGCATCGGCAGCATGCTGACGCCGCTGCTGGCGCTGCAGGTCGGAACCGACATCGCTGTCGCCGCCGTCTCCCTTCCGCATGCCCTCGCCACCGCCATGCGATGCTGGCGGCTTCGCGCATCGATCGACTGGTCTGTCCTGAAGCGGTTCGGCGTGCTCAGCGCCCTGGGGGGTCTCGCCGGGGCGCTGGCCTACACGACGCTCGACGCGAACCAGCTCACACGCGTGCTGGGGGCGCTGTTGGTGGTTACCGCAACGGCGCAGCTCAGCGGTCTGGCGGCGCGCTGGCATCCCCGCGGAGTGTCGGTCGCCCTGCTCGGTGTGGGATCGGGGTTCTTCGGCGGGATCGCCGGCAACCAGGGAGGCCTGCGTGCTGCCGCATTGACCGCGTTCGGTCTGGCGCCGATCCCGTTTGTCGCAACCTCCACCGCAACCGGGCTGCTCGTAGACGCGGCGCGCACTCCCGTTTATCTCTTCACGGCCGGCGGCGCCCTGGCCGCTCTCTGGCTCCCGATCTCGACCGCGACCGCCGGCGTCGTTATTGGAACGCTGCTCGGCGAGCGGATCCTGTTCGGCATGTCCAGAGAACGATTCCGCATCGTCGTCGCCGCTTCTGTGGGTTTGCTGGGACTGTGGCTTCTTGCGGGATAGTTCCCCCCGAGGCCGGGTATTGCGCGATGGTGTCTAATCTGGCATGGTCCGAGCGCTCGCGATAGCCGCCGTCCTCTCACTCGTCCCGCCAGATCTCACAAAGGCCCAGAGCCCACCGGCTCTGACGGTCGTCAATGCCGGCCCTCAGGGAGAGGTCGCGAGCCTCGACGAAGCCAACGAGATACGCATCGTCTTCTCCGAGCCGATGGTGGCGCTCGGCCGGATTCCAGCACGCGAGACGGCCTCCTTCGTCCGGATCTCGCCCGCCATCAGCGGCGCTTTTCGTTGGTCCGGAACGACCATCCTGATCTTCACCCCGGACCCGAAGCGGCCGTTGCCATACGCGACGACCTACACTGTCACCGTCGACACGTCCGCCACCGCGGTCAGCGGCCGAAAGCTGGCCGAACCGATGACGTTCCGGTTCACCACGCCGACGGTGAAGCTGCTGCGGACCAGCTGGTACCGGCGCGGGGGCACTGTCGATGGTCGAATGGTCGTGGCGCTGCGTTTCAATCAGCCGGTCGACAGCGGCACCATCGCCGCCGCGTTGACGGCCAACCTGGATCCTCACGACTGGACCGCTCCCTCGTTCACGCCCGAGGCGCTCGCGCGGCTCAAGACCGTGGACCCCGCCTCCCTGGAGCGCTTCAACGCCAAGGTCAACGCGACCCGGGCGGTTGCCGGATCCAGAGCATCCGTGGCGCTCCGCTTGACAACGGATTGGGACCAGGAGCGTTTCCCGCGGTCGCCCGACCTCGTTGTCTTCGAGACGACAGCGGCTGTGGTGCCGGAAAGCCACGTCAAACTGGCGCTCGCTCCGACCGTCCGCTCACCGGCGGGCCCGGCCACGCCCGGGCGTCGCCAGGAGTTCACGATCGAGGCGGAGCGGGCTTTCTTCGTCAGCGGCTTCTGGTGCACGTCCCGCTGCGACGGCGACGTGCGCAACCCGATCCTCATGCGAACAGCCGTCCGCGTTGCGGATTTCGCGGCGGCGGTCAGCGTCACGAACCTTTCGGCCGGTGAACGGCGGGTCCAGAAGTCCGCCTCCGCAGAAAAGCCGAGTCCGGACGAAATCGACTTCGGCGACGGGCTCGTGCTCGAAGACGCGGGGTACGACCCGCAGCCGCCCGACAGCCGCTATGCGGTGACGATGTCGCCGGGCTTGAAGTCGACCGACGGCCAGACGCTTGGTTATACCTGGCTCGGCGTGGTCGAGAACTGGCACATGCGCGCGTTCACCAGTTTCGGCGAGGGCCAGGGGGTCTGGGAGAAAGACGGCGGCGCCCAGTTGCCGTTCTACGCGCGGAACATGGTGGACGTCACTCAATGGGCCATCCCGGTCCAGGCGAGCGAGCTGGTGCCGCTGCTGGTGCGGCTTCGGGACCAGAACTTCCGCGAGTCGCCGGAGGGGAACGGACTGGTCCGGAAGATCGGCGGCACGCCGGACCGCATCCAGTCGCACGGCCTCGACCTGTCAAAGGGGCTCCAGCCGGGAGGGACCGGCCTGGTGTGGACCAGCGTGCACGAGGGGGAGGTCATCCCGCGTTCGCGGCGAATCGCGACCGAGGTGCGGGACCGTACCAAGTCGTCGGTCGTCCAGGTCACCAACCTCGGCATCACGGTGAAAGACAGCCCGCAGAACACGCTGGTGTTCGTGACGCGCCTCGACAGTGGCGCCCCGGTTGCGAACGCGCGCGTGGCCATCGTCCGCACCGACAACTCCACGTTCTGGCGCGGCACGACGGGCGCCGACGGCACCGCGATCGCGCCGAACACGCCGCTGAGGGATCCCCGCCGGTGGGGGCGCTTCGACTTCGTCGTGACGGCGGAGAAGGACGGTGACATCGCCTACGTCGGCAGCGACTGGAACGAAGGCATTACCCCCTGGGAATTCGGCACCGGCGTGAATCTCAACGAATCCGCGCCGATGCTGCGCGGCTCGCTCTTCAGCGATCGCGGCGTGTACCGGCTCGGCGAAGAAGTGCACCTGAAGGCAGTGCTGCGCCTCAACGCGCCGGACGGCATCCGGCTGCTGCCGGCGAACACGCCCGTTTTCATCACCGTGCGCGACAGCCAGAACCGGATCGTCGAGGAACGCACGGTCCGCGTAAACGACTGGAGCAGCGCGGAATGGGCCATGACGCTGCCGGCCGACGGCACGCTGGGCCACTATTCGCTCCGTGCGATTCTCGAGACCGACCGCCCCCGGCCCAAGACGGCCGAGGAGCTCCGTCCTGGTGCGACCCCGTCACCCCGGGAGGATACGTACGTGCCCTGGGAGAAATCGGTACACGGATCGTTTCTCGTTGCGGCCTACCGCCGTCCTGATTTCCGCGTCGACTTGACCCTCACCGGAGGCGCGCCGATGGCGGGGGAGCCGCTGACCGGCACCGTCACTGCGAGATACCTGTTCGGGGCGCCGATGGGCGCACGGCCGGTGGCCTGGAAGTACTCGAAATCACCTGGCTACGGGGCGCCTGCGGCGATCACCGAGAAGTTCGGCGACGATCGCTGGGTCTTCGTCGGCTGGGCTGACGATGAAGAGACGAGCAGCGAGGCTGGCAGCATCCGCAGCGAGGAAGCGACGCTCGGCAAGGACGGCCGGCTGTCGCTGCAGCTCGACACGAAGCGCGATGCAGGTGTCCCCTACGTCTACCAGCTCGAAGGGGACGTGGAAGACGCCTCGCGCCAGCACATTGCGAACCGCGCGAGCCTTACCGTCCATCCCGCGCCGTGGTATGTGGGTGTTCGCCGGCCGTCGTACTTCCTCGAGCAGAAGGCCGGGCTGAAGACGGAGATCGTCGCCGTTGGCCTGGACGGCACGCCGGTAAGCGGTGTGCCGGTCGATGTCACGCTGCGACAGATCCAGTGGACGAGCGTTCGCCGCGCCGAAGGCAACGGCTTCTACACGTGGGACACCGACCGCAAGGTGGTGCCTGCCGGCGAGTGGACGGTCACGACCGCCGCGGGTCCGGTGCCGCTCGAGATCCCGTTCGCCAGCGGCGGATACTTCACGCTCGAGGCGCGCGGACGCGGTGCAGATGGCCGGTTCGCCGTCACGCGCACGTCTTTCTACGTGCTGGGCGCCGGCTACACCGCCTGGCAGCGCTTCGACCACAACCGCATCGACCTCGTGCCCGAGCGGCAGACCTACAAGCCCGGGGATACCGCCCGGATCATGATCCAGTCGCCGTGGGAGCAGGCAACCGCGCTCGTCACCACGGAGCGCGAAGGGATCCGCAGCCATCGGCAGTTTGCGCTCACCTCGACCCAACAGTCGGTTTCAATCCCGATTACCGAGCGCGACATTCCCAATGTGTTCGTGTCGGTCCTGTTGATCAAGGGTCGGACCGTTGCGCCCGCGAGCGCCGCGCAGGTCGCGGCGAAGCCCGACACCGACGCATCCGACCCGGGCAAGCCGTCCTTCCGGCTCGGCTACGTCGAGTTGAAGGTCGAGGACGCAACCAAACGGCTGACCGTCGCCGTACGTGCGAACAAGGAGGAGTATCGCCCCGCGAGTGCGGCGACGGTGCAGCTGGAGGTCGAAGACCATCAGGGGCAGGGGACCGCCAGCGAGGTTACGTTGTGGGCGGTCGACTACGGCGTGCTGTCGCTCACGGCCTACCGTACGCCCGACATTCTCGGATCCGTGTACGTGCGGAAGGCGCTTCAGGTGCTCAACTCCGACAGCCGGCAGCGCATCGTGTCGCGCCGCGTCCTGACCCCGAAAGGTACGACCGAGGGAGGTGGAGGTGGGGGAGATGAAGGTGCCGGCACGCTGCGCAAGGATTTCCGCGTGCTCGCCTTCTGGCTCGGCTCCGTCACCACCGGCGCGGACGGCCGGGCGAGCGTCGACGTCAAGCTTCCCGAATCGCTGACGACCTATCGGATCATGGCGGTGGCGGGCGACAGAAGCTCGCGGTTTGGATCCGGCGATGCCGAAGTCCGCACCAACAAGCCGCTGACGCTGAAGCCCACGTTCCCGCGCTTTCTGGCGGTCGGCGATCGCGCGTACTTCGGAGCCGTCGTCGGCAGCCAGCTGAAGGCCGCCGGCGCCGCCGTCGTGACGATGAAGTCGCTCGACCCCGCGGTGCTGGAGCTGACCGGCGCGACCGAGCAGCGTCTGACCGTCGCTCCCGGCGGCAACATCGAAGTCCGCTTCCAGGGAAACGGCAAGGCTGTCGGACGCGCACGCGTGCAGATGACGGTGAGGATCGGTGACGAGACCGACTCGTTCGAGGACGTCATCCCGGTCGAAGTGCTCGCCTCACCTGAAACCGTTGCGGCCTACGGCGAAGCGGCGGGCACGACCGCCGCCGCGAGCGAGACGCTGACGATTCCCGCGAGCGTGGTCCCGGGGTTCGGCGGGCTCCACGTCGAGGTGGCGTCCACGGCTCTGGTCGGATTGGGCGAAGGGGCGAGGTATCTCGTCGAGTATCCGTACGGCTGCGCCGAGCAGAAGGGGTCACGCGCGATCGCGCTGCTCCTCGCCGCCGATCTGGGGGATGCGTTCTCGCTGCCTGGAATGGACACCTCGAAAATGAAGCCGGCCGTTCAGCGGACGCTGAAGGAGCTCGAGCGCTTTCAGTGCCCGAGCGGCGGCTTTGCATACTGGCCGGGTTCCTGCCTGTCCACCTCTCCGTATCTGACGGCGTACCTGCTGCACGTCTTCAAGGTTGCGGCCGATTTGAAGTACGACGTCGATCGAGGCATGCGCGACCGCGCGTACGCATACCTGGAGCGGGAGCTCGCGGCGAAGCCGCCCACGAACGAAGGCTGGTGGCCGGCTTATACCGCGTGGCAGACGTTTGCCGTGAAAGTGCTCGTGGAAGGAGGCCGCAACCAGGACTCGAACCTCACCCGGCTGTATGGCTACCGCGATCGCATGCCGGTGTTCGCGCTCGCGTATCTTCACGACGCGATGGCGGCGCGCGGCGAGGGCGCCGGCGCGCGGGCGGCCGAGCTGCGCCGGCG
>DATFFM010000111.1:0-3900 GCA_035250005.1 Vicinamibacterales bacterium
GGTCCATTCCGGTGGGATGGGTGACGTTTTATTCCGGGCACATGGGTAACACTTTCGGCCCGAAGGGATTTGCGATCGGCTCGAGCCGGCAGGTCTCGTCGTCGAAGTAGCCGAGATCGTAGTCCATGAAGGTGACGAGCCAGATGTGGTCGTCCACCTGCCGCACGCCCACGTCCTGTCCCGCAAACACCTGACTCAGATTGACCTTGCGGCTCTTGTAGCAGATCCGGCCGCAGTGCGTGACCGTGCCGGTCCAGTCATGCAGCGGGTAGGTCAGCGGGGTGACGCCGGTGTACGGGCGTGACGAGCGGAGATACAGCTCGCCGGGCACGCGCATCCCGAGCGCCTGGTGGGGCCGCTCATGGTTGAACTGCGCCAGGAACGCATCGAAGCGGGCCTGTTGCTGCAGCGCATTGGCCGCGGCGGGCTTGGTCGCCTCGCGCTTGAGCGTCAGATGCATGCGTTCGTGCCGGCCGTTCTGCTCGGGGTGACCAGGACGAATCCGCTCGATCTGAATGCCGAGCCGGAGCCACCAGACCGAGAGCTTGCTCAGCCCGTACAGCGCATGGCCGCTGGCGAACGGGACGCCGTTGTCGGTGCGTATGGCGCGCGGCAGTCCGAAATCCGTGAAAACGCGATCAAAGACGGCGAAGGCGTAGGTTTCCTTCGTGGTGGAGAGAGCATCGCAGGTGATCAGGTACCGGGTGGCGAAGTCGGTGATCGTCAACGGGTAGCAGTACCGCCGGTCGGCGAGCATGAACTCGCCCTTGTAATCGGCGCACCAGAGGTCATTGGGCTGACCAGGGTGGGAGAGCAGCGTGCCCTCGGCGCGGTGTCGGCGGCGCTTCCGTCGCGTCACCAGGCCGTGCCGGTCGAGCACGGCGTGGACCGTGCTGATGGCCGGACACTGCACGTCGGGACAGCGCTGGCGCAGCCGCTCCCGAATCTTCGGCGCGCCCCAATTCGGATACTCGCGCTTCAGACGAACGATCGTCTTCTCGACGACCATCGGCAGCTGATTAGCGTGCCGATACGGCCGGCGGCTCCGGTCTGAGAGGCCGCGCAGCCCGACCTCCTGGTACCGGTCGTAAATCTTGTAGCCGGTCTTCCGCGAAATCCCGAACTCGGCGCACAGCCGCGCCATCTTCTCGCCGTCGAGCAGGCGGGCAACGAACCGGAGACGCTCGTCCTCCACGTGACACTCCTTCCAGGGCATGCCCCCTCCTCGGGGGCGAAGTGTCACCCATGTCTCCGGAATGAAGTGTTACCCCCTCGTCAGGAAGGGCACTGATTGATTCAGCGAGCGACGACAGGCGCCGGATCGTGCCGGACGAGCACCGGCACCGCGCGGCGGCCGCGGAGCCTCCACAGCCAGTAGAACATCGCGCCGAAGATCAGCACGATCGGCAGCGCGCGCATTCGGCCCCGTCGTGAACGGCTCGGGGAGGATCGTCGCCACGCGTTCACGGATCGAGAAGAACGATCCGGCCGCGATGAACAGCGCGAAGCACATGCGCCACAGGTGCCGCGCCAGGCGGGGCCGGCCGCGCGCGGCGCCGAATCGCATGACGCGCATGTCGCCAATCGCCGCCAGCGTCAGGACGGTCGCGAGGATGAAGGACATCACAGCAATCGTTCGAACCGGCACGGCGCCGGGGGACAGGCCGGGATTGCTGATGCCCTCGAAGCCGCTCACGGCCGCGCCGAGTGCGAGCGCGACCGCCACGGTCAGCGCGGCCGCATCGAAACGGCGGGTCCATGGTGATACCGGGCGGACGGCCGTCAGCGCCGTGTCGACGAAGTAGGCCGTCATGAAAATCCCGCGGTTGACGGCCGTGAGTCTTTCCACACGATCCCGAGTTGCAGACAAAAGGTCTGTTCCGCTCTGACTTCTACTGAGGCCCGGCGGTCCAGGCCTCGTCAGGTATGACGCTAAGTTACTGGTCAGAATGTACTTGCTGTCCAGGTACAGGACTCGAATTCGCGCTCGCGGTCAGGCGAGGTCTTTGCTACCGGCTGCATCCGGCTGCACAGTCCACGCTCACGGAGGTGACATGAGTCGCGCGATGTCGATTGTCCTGTCGGGAATGCTCATGCTGCTGTGGGCGCTCCCCGCGTCAGCGGCCGCGATCGTCTACTCGAACGAGGCCGCCTTTGCCCTGGCGACGGGTGCGACGCTGCATCCCCTTCCGACGGGAGTCAACGCACTCTCGATTACCACGACGGACAATCTCCTGACGCTCCTGTCCGCAACAGGAACGTTGCACACGGATTGGACGGCCACGAGCGGCGCCGACCGGCTGGCCGGACCCGACATGGCGGTCAGCGGCGTTGAAAGCTTCGACGGTGACGTGGCGTTCAGCGCTGACCGATACGCGTTCGGCTTCGGCATCTACGAGTCCACCGACCCGAGTATCGCCGGCTGCAACACCGCGTGCGTCGATTCGACCTTCGAGATCACGCTCCTCAACAACGGCAGCCCGCTGATCCCGTCGTTCCTGCTCCTGCCGGCCGACAACACCAGTGTCTTCTGGGGCGTGCACACCGATTTTGCCTTCGACTCCGTCCAGATCCGCGAGGTGGTCGGATCGAACGACAACGAGATCTTCGGCACCTTCTACACCGGCACGGAGCCGGTTCCGGAACCGGGCACTCTGCTGCTCCTTGGCGGCGGCCTCTCGTTGACGCGCCTCATCCGTCAGAAGCGTCGCGCCAGAGCCATCACCCGCGCCTGACGTCGTCTACTCCGAGCGCAAGGCGGCGATCGGATCCGCCCGCGTCGCCCGTCGTGCCGGCACCCAGCACGCCAGCAGGGCGGCCGCGCCGAGCACCGGCACGACCGCCGCAAAGGTGAGCGGGTCGGTGGGACTCGTGTCGTACAGCAGCGCGCGCATGACGCGCGTCACCGCGAGCGCCGCCACGAGCCCGACGGCGATGCCGGCAGCGGTGAGCGCCACGCCCTGCCCCAGCACCATCCGCAGCACGTCCGCAGCGCGGGCGCCGAGCGCGATCCGGATCCCGATCTCGCGCGTGCGCTGCGCGGCGACGTACGCAATGACCCCGTAGATGCCGACGGCCCCGAGAAGCAGCGCCACACCGCCGGCAATGCCCAGCATGAGCATCGCGAAGCTGGTCTGTGCCAGGGAGTCCGCCTGGATCTCCTGGAGCGTCTGCACGCTGGCGAGCGGCACGTGCGTGTTCACCGACCAGACGGCCTGTCGCAGCTCCTGCAGGAACCCGGGCGAGCCAACGCGGCTCGAGCGCACCGCGTAGGCCATCGTGTACTGAAGATAGCTCTCGTCCGCCATCGGCCAGTACACGATCGGCGTCACCGGCTGATTCAGCCCGTCGTCGCGCTCGTCACCGACGACGCCGACGATCTCGTACCATTCGCTGCCAGGGCTGCCTCGCACGCGTTTTCCGAGAGCTCCTGACGGATCCTGCCAGTACTCGCGCGCGAGGTTCGCGGTGACGACGACCACGCGCCGGCTCCCGTAGATGTCCGTCCATGTGATCGCGCGTCCCGCGACGACGGGGTTCCCCATCGTCTCGAAGTAGCCGGGAGCGAGGCTCTTGTAGCGGCGGAGCGGCGGCAGCTGTCCTTCGGGTACGTTGACGTGCTCGACCCAGAGAGGATTCATGTTGTCCTCCTCGTCCATGGTGATCGAGGAGCTGACGCCCACCGACATCACGCCGGGAACCTGCCGCAGCCGTTCCGCGATCTGCTCGTGAGCGCGAGCCATCTGTTGCGGATCGCTGATGAGGGTCTCGGGTATGGCGACCTGAAACGTCTGCACCTGCTCGGGCCGTGTGAACCCGGGGTGGGCCTGCCGCATCGCGACGAACGTCCGGATCATCAGCCCCGACACGACGAGCAGCACCAGCGCGAGCGCGACTTCC
>DATFFM010000112.1:0-2942 GCA_035250005.1 Vicinamibacterales bacterium
ATCTCAACATGACGCTGGCGATGGTGCTGGTCTTCTTCGCCCTCTGGATCGTCTGGGCCCTTCAAGAAGTGGGCGCGCGGGGAGTCCTCAAGGAACTCTTCGCGCCGAAGGGGGAGACCGCCGGGGTGCTGAAGGTTCTGATGATTGTCGTGTTCTTCGCCGCGGGCTGCCTGGAGATCGTCTCCATTCTCTTCCGCCCCGTCTCGCTGAGTTTTCGTCTCTACGGCAACGTGTTCGCGGGCGAGAACATGCTGGAGACGATGGCCACGCTCGTGCCCGGGCTCGGGTGGCTGCTGCCGATCCCGTTCTACTTCATGGAGCTGCTGGTGGGGCTCGTACAGGCCCTGGTCTTCATGCTGTTGACTGCCGTCTTCACGCTGCTGATCTGTCAACACGAGGAACCCGCGCCCGCGGCGGCGCACGGCTGAGCGGGGATCGCGTTGGCGACCGCGTTCGAGTCGTGCACGCCGCGAAATCAGAAAGGATGAGACCGATGATCGGAAGTCTACACGTCGCCCTGGCCGCGCTCGGTGCCGCCATTGGGGTGGGTTTGATTGGCAGTGCCGCGTCGACCGCCGTGGGGCGAAATCCCGGCGCATCCACGAAGATCATGATCCAGGCCATCCTGGCCATCGCCTTCGCGGAAGCCATCGTCTTCTACGCGCTGTTCCTCGTGGGGTAAGCGGACAGGACGGCGCGCGGCGGCGCGGCGCGCGCTCGAACGACGAGAGGTCGCAATCATGGATGTTCTCGCAGTGCAGGCAGCGGCCGGCGGCGCCGGGCAGATCGGAGAAGTCGCCGCCAGATTTGGCGTCGACTGGCCGCACCTGATCGCCCAGACGGTCAGCTTCGGCGTCGTCTGCGGTGTTCTGTACGTCCTGGCTTACAAGCCGATCCTGCGGATGCTCGACGCCCGGCGGGAGCAGATCGCCGCCGGCCTGGCCAACGCCGAGAAGATCAAGACGGAGCTCGCCAGGATTGCGATCGAGCGTCAGGACGTGCTGCGGAAGGCGGACGCCGAGGGCAAACAGTTGATCGAGGAAGCTCGCGCGGCGGCCGCTCGCGTTCGTGCGGACGAGACCCGGCAGGCGATCGCATCCGCCGAACAGATCCTGCTCCGGGCCCAGGAGGCGGCCGAACGTGAACGCGCCCGGATGCTTGCCGACGTGAGGCACGAGATTGGCCGGCTGGTGGTGCAGACGACCGCGACGGTGACCGGCAAGATTCTGACGCCGGACGACCACCACCGTCTGGCCGAAGAGACCGCCCGGCAGCTCGTGGCCTAGCGATGCGACGCCGCACCGAAGGATGGCACGATGAAACCGAACAAGAAAGTCAGGCGTGCGGCGCGGCAGTTGTTCCGCCGGTGTCTCGTCAATGGCGTGATCGACGAGCGCCGCGCGCGGCAGGTGGCGCACCGGATTGCGGCGTCCAGACGGCGCGGATCTCTCGTGCTCCTGGCAGGCTTCCAGCGGCTGGTGCGACTCGATCGCGAGCGGCATACGGCCCTCGTCGAGAGCGCCGCGCCGCTGGTCGGCGGCCTGCAGGACGGCATCGCCGCCGACCTCACACGCATCTACGGTCCGGGACTTCACGCGTCGTTCGCGCAGAATCCGGCGCTCATCGGCGGACTGCGGATCAAGATCGGCAGCGATGTCTACGACGGCAGCCTGCGGGCGAGGCTCGCGGCGCTGCAGGCGCGTCTGTAACGCTTTCACTGGTGAGATGACCATGGTTGATCTGCTGCAGGAAATCGAAGCCGAGATCGAGGGCGCCCGGGCAACGGCCGGCCGGCAGAGCGTCGGCGTCATTCGCGAGGTCGGTGACGGCGTCGCCAAGGTCGAGGGCCTGGCGGACGTCATGTTGAACGAGATGCTCGACTTCGGCCGCGGCATCACCGGCCTCGCGCTGAACCTCGACGAGACCGAGGTCGGCGTCGTCGTCCTCGGCGACTACACGCGTCTGCAGGAAGGGGATGAGGTCCGCGCGACGGGCAAACTCCTCCAGGTGCCCGTCGGAAAAGGCCTCCTGGGCCGGGTCGTCAACACGCTGGGCGAGCCGCTGGACGGCAAGGGTCCCATCCCGAGCACCGTGGCCTATCCAGTCGAAAAGCTCGCACCTGGAATCATCCGCCGCCGTCCGGTCGGACAGCCGGTGCAGACCGGCATCATGCCGATCGACGCGATGATTCCGATCGGCCGCGGTCAGCGGGAACTGATCATCGGCGACCGATCGACCGGCAAGACGACGATTTGCGTCGACACCATCATCAGCCAGGCGCGGCTCAACAGGGCGGCCGAGGCGGCGAGCGACACGAATTATCGCCCGCTCTATAGCATTTACGTGGCGATCGGCCAGAAACAGTCCACCATCGCCCGCATCGTCACCGTTTTGGAAGAGGCCGGGGCGATGCCCTACAGCATCGTCCTGGCGGCGCCCGCGTCCGATTCCGCGACCAGCCAGTACCTCGCCCCCTTCGCCGGTGCCGCCATGGGCGAGTGGTTCATGGACAACGGGATGGACGCCCTCATCGTCTACGACGACCTGTCGAAGCATGCCGTCGCCTATCGGCAGGTCTCGCTCGTGCTGAAACGCCCCTCGGGCCGGGAAGCCTACCCCGGCGACGTCTTCTACCTGCACAGCCGGCTGCTCGAGCGCGCCGCGCGCGTCGGCGAGCAATTCGGCAACGGTTCGCTGACGGCACTGCCGATCATCGAAACGCAGGCAGGAGACGTCTCCGCGTACATCCCGACCAACGTCATCTCGATCACTGATGGGCAGATTTTCCTGGAAACCGATCTCTTCTACCAGGGCGTTCGCCCGGCAATCTCCGTCGGCATCTCCGTGTCTCGTGTCGGATCGGCGGCGCAGCTGAAAGCGATGAAACAGGTGGCCGGACAGCTCAAGGGCGACCTCGCGCAGTTCCGGGAGCTGGCCGCATT
>DATFFM010000113.1:0-2743 GCA_035250005.1 Vicinamibacterales bacterium
GCGGGTTTCCGATCCGCTCCGGCGGGGCTTCGAGCACTTCGCCCGCCGGCGCACCACCTTCCGCCACGAGCCTGCCGAGCTCCCGGCCATCCACGGGCCGCTCGGCTCCGTCGAAAACTTCATTGAAGGACTGCCGCACTCTCTTCAGCGACACGCGATCTTGCGGCCGCTTGGGCCCGGCGAGGCTCGGCTCGACTGTACCAAGATCGAAGTCCAGCACTTCGGTGAATACGGGCTCAGGGTCCGAGTCGCTCCTGAACAGCCCTTGCTCACGCGTGTATCGTTCGACCCGGTCGACGAGCCCGCCGCGACCCGTCAGCTTCAGGTATCGCAAGGTGTTGGCGTCGACCGGAAACAGCGTCGAGGTCGCGCCGAACTCGGGCGACATGTTGGACAAGGTCGCGCGGTCCGCGATGCCGAGCGCACTCAGCCCGGGCCCGAAGAACTCGACGAACTTGCCGACGACGCCGTGCGCTCTCAGCATCTGGGTCAGGGTCAACACGAGGTCGGTGGCCGTCGTGCCCGCCGGGAGCGAGCCGCGGGTCCGCACGCCGAGGACTATCGGCTTCGGCAGGAACATCGGCTGGCCGAGCATCGCCGCCTCGGCTTCGATGCCGCCCACGCCCCATCCAAGCACGCCGAGGCCGTTGATCATCGGCGTGTGCGAATCGGTCCCGACGAGGGTGTCAGGAAACAACCAGCCGTCGCGCGACAGGACAACCTGTCCGAGGTGCTCGAGATTGACCTGGTGGCAGATGCC
Source organism: Vicinamibacterales bacterium (assembly GCA_035250005.1). GTDB lineage: Bacteria > Acidobacteriota > Vicinamibacteria > Vicinamibacterales > 2-12-FULL-66-21 > JACDCA01. Next base: position 761 of record DATFFM010000113.1, read on the forward strand.
CATCCCGGGTGGGACCACCCGGAAGCCCTCGAACGCCTGCTGCGCCCAGTTGAGCAGGGCATAGCGCTCGCGGTTGCGGCGGTATTCCCATTCCAGGTTGGCGGCATAGGCGTCGGCACTGCCAAAGCGGTCGACCTGAACTGAGTGATCGATGACGAGATCGACAGGGATGAAGGGATTGACGCGCTTCGGATCGCCGCCCGTTCGCGCGATCGCGCTCCTGAGCGCTGCGAGGTCCACGACCGCCGGAACTCCGGTGAAGTCCTGCATCAGCACGCGCGCGGGCATGAATGCGATCGACCCAGCCACGGCGTTGGGCCATCTCGCGAGCGCGACGACGTCGGATTCCGAGACGTCCCGGCTCCCGGCCCTGCGCGCGATGTTCTCGAGCAGGATCTTGACGGTGTGCGGCAGCCGTGCGACGTCCGCGCCGGTCCGCTCGGCAATCTTCGCGAGACTCACAAAGGAAGCCGTTCCCTGCGCAATCGCGAGAGCTCCCGTGACGTCCAATGGGTTGCTTTTCATGATGCGCGGCCCCGGATGAGGAAAAATATACTACCCTCGAATCCATGCTGGCCGTGCGCGCCTGTCGTGCCTGCGAGGCGCAGCTTCCGCTCGGCCCTCGCCCCGTCCTGCGCGCCGCCGCATCGGCCGGATCCTCGTCGTCGGTCAGTCGCCGGCTCCTGCCCGCGCTGCGACGCAGGATCCGCGCCGTCTTGCGCGGCGCGGGGTCACCTCTTCGCGAAGTCGGCTGATCGTCAGCCGATCGCGAGATAGATGGCTGCGGCAAACGCGACGCAGATCGCGACCGCCACCGCGATGCTCCGGAAGCCGTTCAGCGGCGGCGGGCGGTCCAGCGTGAGGGGGCGAGATCGTACGGAATGTTTCATGAATCGTCTCCTTCTCTTGGTCTCTCCGAATTACCTTGCAGCGTATGCAGCACACCAGCCTTTCGAGTACGGCGGTCCGAAGCTCAGCCGTCGGTCACGAGCTCCTTGAGCACGGCGGCATTGCTGTGCGATGTCTCCCGGGTCGCGTACAACAAGGTCACCCGGCGCCCGGTGGCCAGGCGCCGCAGCGATTCCATTGCCGGACGCTGTGACCGCAGTTCCGCGCGATAGCGCGTGCGGAACTCGTTCCAGCGCGCAGGATCGTGCCCGTACCATTTCCGCAGGGCAGTGCTCGGCGCCAGTTCGCGGAGCCAGCCGTCGAGCGCCGCGCGCTTCTTGCTGACCCCGCGCGGCCAGACGCGATCTACCAGCAGCCGCATGCCATCCGCGGCGGCCGGCTCTTCATAAATGCGCTTCAACGCGACGTCGACTTCGGGGACCGGCAACATGTCAGCCGAGCGCGATGATGGCGGCCCCGGCGGCAGCGAAGATCGCGAGCATCACGGTGATGACCCAGAGCGGGTTGCTGGGATGGGATTCCGTCTTGTCAGCGGGTCTCGTCGGGGTGGTGAATTTCATGGCTTGCTCCGCGTGGTGTCATCGGGACTTTCTCTTCACGGAGACCATGGACCCGAGTCGACCATTCGACAAGCGATGAATATTCGAGCTTGGTATCGCAATACTCGATAGAACGTTTCGCGCTGTCAGAGTGACTCGCTGGCAACGCGGCGGATCGTATCGATGGCGAGCGCGAGAGACGGGGAGTCGACCCTTGCCGGCGCGCACAGGTAGGCGGTCAACCGGAACTCCGGCGCTGCGGGCACGCGGTGCAGCCGGCCGGCCGCTTCGTGCTCGAGCAGCAACCGCGCCGGAAAATATCCGCAGCCGCCGGCGTGCTGCAGGTGCATGAGTCCGAGCCAACCTACGTTTACCGTGAATTGTGCGCCGCTGTAGCCGGGGAATGCCAGGCTGTGCTGGGCGTAGAACTCCGGCCCCCAGTCGACGTAGACGTAGTCGCGGCCCGGTTCCGGTTCCGGCTCGGCGCGCGTCGACACCATCACCAGCCGCTCTTCGAGAATGGGCTCGATGCGCA
>DATFFM010000114.1:0-17125 GCA_035250005.1 Vicinamibacterales bacterium
GACGCCAAGAGGGCAGGACCACGGGTCAGCAACGATCGTCTCTTGCCTTCTACAAGATATCGTCGTGGCCTCCTTGGTGCTCTTGGTGTTCTTCGTGCTCCTGGTGCCCAGGTCGTGACGCACCAAGAGACGAATTGGGTCAGCTGGACGGGCTTACCGCACGGGCCGCGACGATCACCAGGAACACGAAGGGCACAAAGGGAGGACACGACGCCAAGAGGGCAGGACCACGGGTCAGCAACGATCGTCTCTTGCCTTCTACAAAATGTCGTCGTGGCGTCCGTCAGAACGAGAACCCCGACGACAGATGCACGCGCGTGCCGCCCCCTTTGCGCAGCTCGCGCGCGACGTCGAGGTTGATCCGCACCAACGGCGCAATCATGAAGATTCCCGCCCCCGCGCTGCGCCGCCAGCCCGAGTCGTCGATGTCATCGTCGGAATCGAGCTTGTTGACGGCATCCATGAAGATCGTCGTTCCCAGCTTCACGTCGCTGACGATCGAGGTGATCGGGATGCGCAGTTCTCCCGACGTGACGACGAACTTGGTGCCGTTGAGCGCGCCCGGCTTGAACGCGCGGAGCGTGTCGCTGCCGCCGACCAGATAGCGTTCGTGCGCCGGGAGCGGGCCGTCGGCCGTGAGGTACTGCACGCGCCCGGCGAGGACGGGCTGGCCGATGAGACGGAGGTAGCCGCGCCCGTCGAGCCGATAGCGATTGGTCGCCCGATCGAGATCGCGGTGGTGCAGGGCGTTCCAACCCGCCCCCAGATAGATCGCGTTGGCCGGGAAGGCGGGATCGCCGCGGGTGTCGAGCGCGGCGTCGGCGCCGATCGTCCACTGGCGCTGGGTGGGGAACGGGCCGAAGTCCACGGACGCGCGGGTGGCCTCAACGCCGGTAAACAGCAGCTCGGCGAAGCTGCGCTCGGCTCGTGCCTTGAGCTCGAATCTCCGGTCGGCTGTCGAATCGTCGTCTTCCTCGGGCTCGAACGCGAATCCCGGGTTCTGGCGCTGCCAGAGCGCCGCGCTGCCGAGCACGCGCGTGAGCGGGCCGCGCTTGAAGGTTCGCTCGGCTTCGAGAGCCACACGGCGGGTCCCGCCCCAGGTCAGCGGCACCGAGAGGCGCTCGCCGACGCCGAGGAGGTCCACCGTGCTGAAGCGCGCGCCATAGGTGAAGCCGTACCCGTCCGCGTAGGAGAGTATCGGCAGGAACATCACCCGGCTGGTCACCCGCCTGAGCACCGGCCGCTCGATGCCCCCGGCCGCGGTCGCGATCACGCCGGTTTTCTCGTGGACGACGAGCACGAGCGCCACGTCGGTGGGATCGGCGATGGAGCGATAGCGCTTGCGGACCTCGACCGACTCGAAGCGTCCGCTGTCTTTGAGGCGCGTCTCGATGGCGGCCAGGGCACTCGCGTCGATCGGTGCGCCGACTGCGATGCCGGCGATCCGGAGCACCTCGGCGTCCGGCACCGCGGCGTTCCCATGTACCCTGATCTCGCGGATCGTCTCCTGGAGAACGCTGGCACTCAACGCCCCGAGTGGCGCATCCTCCGGCACGAACGGACCTGACCCCTCAGGCGGATGCTCATAGCCGGGAGAAAAGTCGAGTGTCTCCGTCTTCGGGATCCGGATCTTGGATTTCACGTCGGCCTGGCGGTAGTCGGCGAACCGGCGCTGGTAGCTCGCTTCGTACGATCCGTTGGCGAGCGTAATGCCGGCCGAGATGTCGATGCCCCTGGGCAGCCACACGCCAGGGAACGGCTGGAACATGCCCATCGACGCGCGCATGCTGTCCACACGCACGAGCCACGCGGCCGGCAGGAAGTCCAGCCACACGTTCTCGAACGTGTATTTCACGATCTGGTGCTCCTTCGGATCGACCCAGAGCGTGATGAGCGCGGTCTTGTTCATCTTGCGCTCGATGTCCTGCTCGAGCTCGCGATCACGGTCACGGTCGCGCCGCTGATCGCGCTTTTCTTCCTTGAGCTCCCTCGGCGTCTTCTCGTCGTCGTCGCCGCCGAAGAGCCGGGTCGGGTAGTACTCGATCTTCAGCACCTCCTGCCCTTCGAGCTGCTCCCGGCCGGCGAGGTAGTAGTTGCCCGGCTCGAACTTGAAATCCATGAAGTAGGCTTCCGAGACGAACTGCGGCTCAGTGCGCACCGCACCGCTGGAGATCGAGATCCCCGAGCCGCTGACGGCGATTTCGCCGCTTCCCTTCGCAGCCTCCTCGGCCTTTTTGCCGGCCGCCTTCTCCTCCGCTTTCTTCCGGCGCTGTTCCGCGCGGTGCTTCTCCCGCCTCAGCCACCGCTCCTCGTACTGGACGCGCGCTTCCTCGGGGAGGCTGACGCCGTCATATCGGAGCGGGCTCCGGACGTGGATGCCGTCCCGCACGAACCAGGTGTATTCACGCTTCGAACGGTGGAGCGGAAAGCGTCCGGGCCCGAGAACCTCGAAGCCTTCGCTTTCGTCGAGGATGTAGTCGTTGAGGACCTTGCGGTTGACGTCGCGCCGCGCGAGCACGCGCTCCATGAACGCATCCAGCTCACTCGACGGCGCCGGCTTTTGGGGTGGTTGCTGGGCGTGGACCGGCCAGACGGCGAGCGCCAGAGCGAGCGCGCTCGCAAGCTTCATGCGAAGGAACACGTGACCTCCGGAAGGTCGATCAGGCCGGCGTGCGTTTAGACGAGCCGCCGGCTCGACCGGTTCCTCTCTATTGTACGGAGTGGGTTCCAGAGGGTTCCAGAGGGTTCCAAGAAGGTTCCAAGGGGGTTCCGAGGTTCCAGGGTTCCAGGATTCCAGGGTTCCAGGGTGCCAGAGGGTTCCAGGTTTAGAACCCAGAACCGCCTGGAACCTTCTTTTGGAACCCACTGGAACCCACTGGAACCCTGAAACCTGGAACCCTATCTGGAACCCTTGATCGACTTGTCGGGATACTTCGGCGCCACCGGCTTCGGGATCGGCTTTCTTTTGATCTCCTCCTCGAGATACTTGATCGCCGCCTCGAGCTGCGCATCGCCCCCCTTGAACGTCGCGTGCGGCAGGTTCTGGACGACGATGTCGGGATCGACGCCGTGGCCCTCGATCAGCCAGTCGCCTTCGGGCCCGAAGACACCGGTTTCGGCCGCGGTGGCGATCCCCCGATCCACGAGAAAATTGTTCTGCGACAGCCAGATCTCTCCGCCCCAGGTGCGCGTGCCGATCACCTTGCCGAGGCCGAGCCGCCTGACGCCTTCGGCAAATGCCTCGCCGTCCGACGCCGTGTTCTCGTCGACGAGCACGACGAGGTGGCCGCGGAAGGCGTACTGCATGTTCCAGGTCGGATTGCCGACGCGCGGCTGCCAGAAGAACCACGCCTTCCGCAGCAGCTTCTCGAGGATCCAGCTGTCGATGTTGCCGCCGTTGTTGTGGCGGACGTCGATGATGAGCCCCTCGCGGTCGAAGACCGGGTAGAACTCCCGCTGCCATTCGGCCATGTTCCCGGCGCCCATCGCGCGCAGGTGCACGTACCCCATGCGGTTGCCGGTGGCCTTCTCGACCGCGAGCCGCCGCGTGTACTCCCATTCGTCATAGCGAAGGTCGTTCTCGCGCGCCTGGGAGATCGGCATGACGACCACCTCGCGCGCCGCGCCGCCCGCCTTCGGCTTCACTTTCAGCAGCATCTGCCGGCCGGCCTGGTTGCGCAGCAGCGCGCTGATGTCCCGGGCGGACAGGGTCGGGATGCCGTTGATCGACTCGATGACGTCGCCTTCGGCGACGTGGACGTTCACGCGGGCGAGCGGCGCGAGCTCCTCCGGGATGTCGGGATCCGATTTGTAGATGTGCGCCACGCGAAAGCCGCCGGCCTTGTCGTCGCGCGTGAAGGTCGCGCCCAGCGAGGCGGCCTCCACCTGGTCCCCCCCGCGCCGCATGTCCCCGCCACGCACGAAGATGTGCAGCGCCGACAGCTCGCCGACCATCTGCGCCAGGATGTCGCTCAGCTCGGCGCGATCGGTCACGCGGTCGACGAGCGGCAGGTACTTCGCCTTCATCGCCGGCCAGTCCACCCCGTGCATGCCGCGGTCGTAGAAGTAATCGCGTTCGAGCCGCCAGGCTTCGGTGAACATCTGGCGCCACTCGTCGCGGGGATCCAGCTTGAATACCCAGTCGGCCAGCGGGACCTTGTTCTTCGTGGTGTCCTGCGGGGCCTTCGCCGCGACGTCGAAGATGAACAGATCCTGCGCCTTGCGGACGAGGAGTTTCTTGCGGTCCTGGGACAGTTCGTAGCTGGTCACGTCCTCCATGAACGTCTCGGGCTTCGGGCTCTTGTTCTCGATCGCGAGCGTCTTCAGCGACGCGCGTGGCGCGCCGGCATCGCGCGACGTGAAATAGAGCCGCTTGCCGTCGTTCGCGAGATCGTTGTAGTTGCCGGCGGGGAGCGGGACTTCGAGCAGCCGTGTCTGGATCCCCTGCAGATCCACCGTGACCGGCGGCGCGGGCTTGACCGCCTGGGCAGGCCGGCTCGCCCCTCCGGGTGGTTTGTCCGCGGGTGGTTTCTCGCCCGGTTTGTCGGCTGGCTTCTCCCCAGGCTTCTCGGCTGGCTTGTCGGCGGGCTTGTCGGCGGGCGGCGTCGGCCCCGAGAGCTCGTCGTCGGGGTGGAACGGCGAGCGCTCGCCCGGCTTCATCGACACGTGAAAGATCTTGGTCTGCTTGTCGAAGAACGGCTCGGGCTGGCGCGAGCCCCAGGGGCTGCCGACCAGCGACACGAAGCTGCGGTCCGAAAGAAAGTAGAGCCACTTGCCGTCGGGGCTGAACTCCGGCGAGTAGCTGTCGTAGCGGTCGGTGGTGATCGGCGTGGACTTCGCGCTGTCCACGCTGAAGAGATACAGCCGCGTCATCTGGTTCGTGTCGGGCGCGGTGTAGGCGAGCCACTTGCCGTCGGGCGACCACCGGACGTCGCCGAAGCCCCCCTCGTCGGACTTCGCGACCTGCTTTTGCTGCTTCGAGGCCACGTCGTAGACCCACAGCTGCTGGTCCTTGTCGTAGTGCGCGATGCGGGCGCCGTCGGGCGACGGGATGCCGTCCCAGCGCAGCACCTTGCCGTCGGTCGTGACCTGAGTAGATTCGCCGACGCCGTTGGCGGGCACCCGCCAGAACTCGACTTCGCCGGTGGCGTCGCCGAGTGTCAGCAGCGTCCTGCCGTCGGGGAAGAACCGGCCGACCCGATAGCGGACTCTCTTGTCGCGCGTCGCCTCGACGATCCGCCCCTGCAGCGCGGGAGCGACGAAGAGCTGCCCGCGCGCGTTGAGCACGACACGATCGCCGGTCGGCGAGAGGTGGGCGGAGGTCACCCAGTCCATCGGGGTCTTCACCCAGCGTTCGCGAAGCTGGTCGAAATCCGACACCAGCCGGATCGGCACCGCGCGGTCGTGCGAGCGCTCGATGTCGTAGATGCGAAGGTCGGCCCCGAGCTGATACGCGATCCGGCCGTTCGACAGCGACGGCCATTGTGCGTCGAGGCCGACGTGTTTCGTGTGCTGCCGCAGGTCGCCGCCCGCCTCGGCCATCGACCACACGTTCATGTGACCGTCGCGATCGCTCAGAAAGTACAGGCGTCCCTTCCACGGCATCGGATGCTTGCTGGTCCCCTGGTAGTCGGCCGTCAACGGGGCGGCCTCCTGGTCGCCGCCCGCGAACCGCCAGATGTTCTGCGCCGTCCCGCCCTGGTACCGCTTCGTGTAGCTGCCCTGGAAGGCGAGCCGGGTGAAGAACAGCGTGCGGCCGTCCGGGTGATAGGCGCCGTCACTGGCCTGCGCCAGCGGGAGGAGGGCCCGTGCGCCGGATCCGGGATCGATTCGGACCAGCTGCGTGTTCGGCAGCGTCGAGTAGCGGCGCGTGGAATACAGGATCTCGCCCGCCGGAGTCCACCCGACCACGAGTGCGGCCGCGCCGTCATATGTCTGACGGGTCGGGATGCCGCCGTCGAGCGGCAGCGTGTAGACCTCGGTCGGCCCTTCGTATGCGGCGGAGAAGGCGAGCGTTCTGCCGTCGGGCGAGACCGCGGGTCGCGACTCCTCCGACGGATGAGCCGTGAGCCGCTGCGCGATGCCGCCGGCGATCCCGATCTGCCAGAGATCCCCCTCGGCGGTGAAGACGAGAGTATCGTTATGAATCGCCGGGAAACGGTAGTACCCCAGCGGCGCGGCGGCCTGGGCGGCTTCGGGATGAGGGGTGGTACCAACGGCGAGCGCCGCGGCGAGCCCGAGTGAGGCACAACCATATGGCAGGAGGCTTCGCATAGGCCGTGAAGGGTAGCGCAGCGCACCCGCCGGGGTAAACGGATTCCTCGCGCAGGGAGTAAGACTGGCAGGCGGCGGCCGGCGCCATTCAAACGCTCTATAATCCGCACAGGTCCGCGTCTCCGGAGAACCCTTGCTCGAATCGCTATTCCGATTCCTGTTCGAATACCGGCCGGTTGTATTCCAGCAGGGAGAGTTCCGCTTTGCGCCGACGTCAGGATCCTACTTCGCGGTGGGGCTCGCGGCGGTCGCGGCGGTGCTCGTCGTTCTGAGCTACCTGGGCAAACTGGGCACCGCGCCGGGGGCTGACACGCGCCGCGATTCGGGCGCCGCCGGCTGGTTCCGCCTGAGGCCCCGCCCGACGCTCGTAGCCCTCCGGCTGGCGCTCATCGCCCTGGTCGCCCTCTGCCTCTTCCGGCCGGTGCTCGTCGTCAAGGCCGCAGTCGATCAGCAGAACTTTCTCGCCCTCCTGATCGACGACTCGCGCAGCATGCAGATCGCGGACGGCGGCTCGCCGGCGGGTGCGGCCGGCGGATCACAAGTGCTGTCGCGCGGCGAGTTCGCGCGCAAGCACTTCACCGATCCCGCGCAGGGCGTGCTCAAGTCGCTGTCGGACCGCTTCGTCGTGCGCACGTTCCGCTTTTCGTCGTCGGCCGCGCGCATGTCGAAGCCGGAGGAGCTGACGTTTGCCGGCGCCCAGACCAGGCTGGGCGCGGCGCTCGAGGGGGCGCGGCAGGAGCTGGCCGGGCTGCCCCTCGCCGGGATCGTGCTCGTTTCCGACGGCGCCGATACGACCGACACGGCGCTGGCCGACGCGCTCCTCTCGATGAAGGCCGCGGCACTGCCGGTGTTCACCGTTGGCGTCGGTGAAGACCGTCTGGCGCGCGACATCCAGGTGGACCGCGTCACGACGCCGCGCCGCGCGCTCAAGGGCACCTCTCTGCTGATCGATGCGGTTGTGCGGCAGACCGGGTACGCCGGCGAAACCGTCACGCTCGACGTCGAGGACGGCGGCCGTCTGGTCGGGTCGCAAACGGTGAAGCTGCCGGCCGACGGGGAGCCGGCCTCCGTCCGCGTGCGGGTGATGGCGACCGATCCCGGCGCGCGCGTCCTGAAGTTCAGGATCAGCCCCCGCGACAACGAAGCGATCGCGCAGAACAACGCGCGCGAGGCGATGATCGAGGTGGTGGACCGCCGCGAGCGGATCCTGCACTACGAAGGGGAGCCGCGCTTCGAGATGAAGTTCCTCCGCCAGGCCGTGAAGGAGGACAAGAACCTCGAGGTCGTCACTCTGCAGCGGACCGCGGAAAACAAGTTCCTCCGGGTCGGGATCGACGATCCCGAGCACCTGCTCGGCGGATTCCCCCGCACGCGCGAGGAGCTGTTCGCCTACCGCGGCCTGGTGCTCAGCAACGTCGAGGCCTCGGCGTTCTCGGGCGATCAGCTGCGGATGATCGCGGAGTTCGTCGAGAAGCGCGGCGGCGGCCTCCTGATGCTCGGCGGCCCGCGCGCCTTCGCCGAGGGCGGATATGCCGGCACGCCGGTCGCCGACGCGCTACCGGTGGTGCTCGACCGCGCCGTGCGCACCGCCGACGCAGACAACCCGCCCACCCATCTGGCGGTGCGGCCGACGCGCGCCGGCGCGTCGCACGCCGTGACGCAGATCGCCGGCAGCGAAGCGGCTTCCGCCGAGCGCTGGCCCGATCTGCCGCGGCTCACCAGCGTCAACACCATCCGCGCGGTCAAGCCTGGCGCCACCGTGCTCCTGAGCGGCACCGACGAGCGGCGGCGCGAGCAGGTGGTGCTGGCCTCACAGCGCTACGGCCGCGGCAAGTCGATCGCGCAGATGGTGCAGGACTCCTGGTTGTGGCAGATGCACGCGACCATCGGCCTCGAGGACCAGACCCACGAGAACTACTGGCGGCAGATGCTCCGGTGGCTGGTCGATGAGGTGCCGGACACGGTTGACGCTCACGCGGTCACGGATCGCGTCGAGCCGGGGGAGACGGTCACGCTCGTTGCCGATGTGGTGGATCGGGCGTTCCTCGAGTTGAACGACGCGCGGGTCGTGGCCTACATCAGCGGTCCATCCGGCGAGGTGGAGGAGCTGCCGGTTCAGTGGACCGGCGAGCGCGACGGCGAATACCACGCCAGTTTTACGGCGAAGACCGCAGGTATCTACTCCGCACGGATCGAAGCGACCCGGGCCGGCAAGACGATCGGCCGCAGCGTCACGCAGGTCCGGGCGGTGCCGAGCGACGCGGAGTACTTCGATGCGACGATGCAGGCGGCGCGGCTGCAGCGGATCGCCGACGAGACGGGCGGCCGCTTCTACACGGCCTCCAATGTGTCGGGGCTGCCCGAGGACCTGCAGTACACCGGACGCGGCGTGACGACGATCGAAGAGCGCGAGTTGTGGCACATGCCGGTCGTGCTCCTGCTGATGCTCGCCCTCCTGAGCGCCGAATGGGCGCTGCGGCGGCGCAGTGGGATGGCATGAGAAAACGCTGAACGCTGAACGCTGAACGCTGAATGCTGAATGCTGAAGTAAGGATGGAAGGCTGACGTGATTGGCCGGGCTGTGCTCTTGACCGTGTGGCTGGCCGCTCCGGTGGCGGCGCAGGACAGCTACGTCGCGGTGATCGTGGGGCTCGGCGGCGAGGCGGAGCATGCCGAAACGTTCCGGCGCTGGGCCGGGTCGCTGGTGGATCACGCTGCCGGGCGGCTCGAGATTCCGCGCGCGCGCATCCTCTATCTGCTCGACGACCCGCAGCAGGATGCGAAGCGCACACCCGGCAAGGCGACGAAAGCCGAGATCGAGAAGGGGCTCGCGGCGATGGGCGCCGCGGCGAAGGCCGATGACGTCGTGTTCATCGTGCTGATCGGCCACGGGACCTTCGACGGCAAGGTCGCAAAGTTCAACCTGCCGGGCCCCGATATCACGCCGGCCGAGTTCGGCACGATCCTCGGGCGCTTCAGCACGAAGAACATCGTCTTCGTGAATACCGCGAGCGCGAGCGGGCCGTTCGTCGAAGCGCTGACCGGCAAGGTGCGCGTCGTCGTGACCGCCACTCGAAGCGGGGCGGAGAAGTTCGCGACCGTGTTCGGCGGCTATTTCATCGACGCGCTCGCCGGCGATGCGGCGGATGCCGACAAGAACCGGCGCGTCTCGGTCCTCGAGGCCTTCAATGCCGCGAAGATCGACGTCGCCCGGGTCTACGAGCAGCGCGGGATCATGCTGACCGAGCGCGCACTGCTCGAGGACGGGGGCGATGGCGAGGGGAGCCTGGACCCCGCCGTCAACGGCAAGGACGGGAGCGTCGCGGCGGTGCTGTCGCTCGGCGCGCCGAAGGAAGCGCTGGCGTTGCCGTCGGACCCCAAGCTCCGGCAGCTCCACGAGGAGCGCCGCGCACTCGAACAGCGTGCCGAATCGCTCAAGCTGCTGAAAGCGAGCATGCCGCCGGCGCAGTACGCCGAGGAGCTGGAGAAGGTGCTGACCGAGCTGGCGCGCAAGAGCAAGGAGATCCGCGACCTCGAGGGGAAGGGCAGATGAAGAACCTCATCCTCTGCGTCGCCGTGGTGATCGCCGGGGCCGCAGCGGCGGGGCTGGCCCAGGACCGCTTCTTCGGACGCCGCCCAGCCCAGAACTACGACACGGTGAACATCGGGTACGACGGGCGGCTGGCGTTCGTCCGGCTTCGCTTCGCGACCGGCTTCGGCGGCTTCGGCCGGCGCGGCGGGCGCGAGCTGCCCTGGGCGCACGACTACCCGACCGCCGACATCCACATGATGAAGATCGTCAACGAGCTGACCACCGTCGGCCCGCACGTCGACGGCTCCAACATCTACTCGCTCGACGACCCGGAGCTGATGAACCACCCGGTCGCCTACATGTCGGAGCCCGGTTTCTGGTCGGTCAGCGACGAAGAGGCCAAGGGGCTGCGCACCTACCTGCTCAAGGGGGGCTTCATCATCTTCGACGACTTCCGGAACCAGGACTGGTGGAACCTCGAAGAGCAGATGAAGCGGGTGCTGCCCGAGTCGCGCTTCGTGCAGCTCGACGGCACGCATCCGATCTTCAACTCGTTCTTCGAAATCAAGAACCTCGAGTTCCTCCAGTCGTACAACGGGCAGCCGACCTACTGGGGGATGTTCGAGGACAACGATCCGAAGAAGCGGCTGATCGCGATCGCCAATCGCGACAACGACCTCGGCGAGTACTGGGAGTACTCCGACACCGGCACCGACCCGGTCGATTTTTCGAACGAGGCGTACAAGTTCGGCGTGAACTATTTCATTTACGGCTTGACCAGGTGACTGGTGGGGCAGGCCTGAAGGCCGCGCTACCGCGTCGGTGAGATTCGTTGTAGCGCAGCCCTTCAGGGCTGCCCGGTACCATCTTCGTTGTAGCGCAGCCCTTCAGGGCTGCCCGGGGACACCATTGACACAGACCACGACCAACACCATCGATATCGAGTCGCCCGACGATGTGGCGCTTGCCGACAAGATGAACGCCGGCAAGGCCCGGATCATCGGGGAGCTGAAGAAGCTGATCGTCGGCCAGGACAAGACGGTCGACGAGGTGCTGCTCACGCTGTTCGTCGGCGGCAACAGCCTGATCGTCGGCGTCCCTGGCCTCGCGAAGACGCTCCTCATCTACACGCTCGCCCGGGTCGTGGACCTCAAGTTCAACCGGATCCAGTTCACGCCCGACCTGATGCCCTCCGACATCACCGGCACCGACATCATCCAGGAAAGCGCCGACACCGGCCGCCGCCAGATGGTGTTCGCTCCCGGGCCGATCTTTGCGAACATCGTCCTGGCCGACGAGATCAACCGCACGCCGCCGAAGACGCAGTCGGCGCTGCTCGAGGCGATGCAGGAGCACCGGGTCACGATCCAGGGGCGGACCTACAAGCTCGACGAGCCCTTCTACGTCTTCGCGACGCAGAACCCGATCGAGCTCGAAGGCACGTATCCGCTGCCCGAAGCGCAGCTCGACCGGTTCATGTTCCATATCGTGATCGACCATCCGCCCGAGGAAGAAGAGTTCGAGGTGGTCCGCACCACCACCGCGATTCTCGAACCGGAGTTCGAGCGGCCGGTCAGCGGTCCCGATCTCGTCGCGTTTCAGCGGCTGGTGCGCCGCGTGCCGGTTGCGGAACCCGTGATGCGATATGCGCTGAGCCTGGCCCGTGCCAGCCGGCCGAAGTCGCCGACCTGCCCGGAGTCGGTGAAGAAGTGGGTCGCGTTCGGCGCCAGCGTCCGCGCCGCGCAGTACCTCGTACTCGGCGCCAAGGCGCGCGCGCTCACCAGCGGCCGGTACCACGTGAGCTTCGAAGACATCCGTGCCCTGGCGCATCCGGTGCTCCGGCACCGCGTGCTCACGAACTTCCACGCCCAGTCGGAGGGGCTGACCAGCGACGTGCTCATCGACCGGCTGCTCGAGGCCGTGCCGGCACCGCGCTCAGGGATGTAGTCAAAGAACAGAGGGAGAGGTGTTTGTCTTGGAATTGCAGTTTGCAGTTTGAGGTTTGAGGTTTGAAGTTTGAAGTTGGAAGTTTGAAGTTGCCCCCAACCCGTCAATGTTGATGCCATGATCTCGACCTCCTCCATCCCAGGCGCGCGATTCGTGGACCCCAACGTGGTCGCACGGATCGGGAACCTCGAGCTCGTCGCCCGGTCCGTCGTCAACGGCTTCATCAACGGGCTCCACCGGACGAACGTGTTCGGCGCCTCCGTCGATTTCGCCGAGCACCGCGGCTACGTCGCCGGCGACGACATCCGCCGCATGGACTGGCGCCTCTTCGCCCGTACCGATCGGTATTACATCAAGGAGTACGAAGCCGATTCGAACGCCAACTTCTCGGTACTGCTCGACGTGTCGAAGTCGATGGGGTTCGCCAGCGCCGGGCTGACGAAGCTGGAATACGCCAAGATGCTGGCGGCCTGCCTCACCTACCTCGTGCACCGCCAGCGCGATCGGGTCGGGCTCGTGGCCTTCGACAGCGACATCGTCGAACACGTGCCGCCGTCGGCGAAACACATGGAGACGGTGCTCCACGTGCTGGACCGCGTGACGCCGTCGCGGCCGGGCAGTCTGCGGGGGCCGCTGCACCGAATGGCCGAGTTCTTCGGCCGCCGCGGCGTGCTCGTGGTCATTTCGGATCTGTACGACGAACCGGACGCGATCGTCGAAGCGCTCGGGCCGCTCCGCTTCCGCGGCAACGAAGTCATCGTCTTTCACGTGCTGGATCCCGCGGAGCTGGACTTCGACTTCCAGGGAGCGTCGGCGTTCGAGGATCTCGAGAGCGGCGAGCAGATCCCGATCGTGCCGCAGGCCCTGCGCGAAGAGTATCGCCGCATGATTCGCGCGCACGTCGACGCGATCGCGGAACGCTGCAAGGGAGCGCGCATCGACTACACCATGCTCCAGACCTCGTCGCCGCTGGACCACGCGCTCTACAGTTACCTGTCGGCGCGCGAGAAGTTCATGAAGGCCCGGTGAGATGTCGTTCCTGACGCCGCTCTTTCTCGTCGGCCTCGCGGGGATCGCGATCCCCGTGATCATCCATCTGATCCAGAAGGAGCGGAAGGACGTCGTCGCGTTCCCGTCGCTGATGTTCCTGCGGCGGATCCCGTACCAGTCGGTCAACCGGCGGCGGATCCGGAACTGGCCGTTGCTGCTCCTCCGGCTGGCCGCGCTGGCCCTGATCGTCACCGCGTTCGCCCGGCCGTTCCTTCGCCGAGACGCGCTCGCGGCTGCCGCGGCCGGAGGCGCGCGGGAGGTCGTGATCCTGCTCGATCGTTCCTACAGCCTCGGCTACGGGGACCGCTGGCAGCGGGCCGTCGGCGCGGCGCGTCAGGCGATCGACGGCCTTCGGGCCGACGACCGCGCGACGCTGGCCCTGTTCGACACCGGCGTCGAGGTCGCGCTGCGGTCCACCTCCGACAAGGGCCGGCTCGGCGCCGCGCTCGATGGCGCGCAGGTCAGCGCCGCCGCGACCAAATTCGGACCGGCGCTGAAGCTCGCCGGCAGCATCATCGGCGAATCGGGGCTGCCGAACAAAGAAGTAGTGCTGATCTCCGACTTCCAGCGCCTCGGGTGGCTGGGCGCAGAAGGCGTCAGGCTGCCCGACGGCACCAGGGTAACGCCGGTGTCGGTGGCCGACGATCAGGCGGCGAACGTGGCGATCACGCCCGCCGTCCTGCAGCGCACGGTGGTGTCGGGGCAGGAACGTGTGACCGTCACGGCCGGAGCGCTCAACCGCGGGCCGTCGCCGGTCGACGTGTCGCTGTCGCTCGAAGTGGACGGCCGGGTGATCGAGAGCCGGCCGCTGAAGGTCGATGCGAACGGATCGTCCTCGGCCACGTTCGCGGCGTTCGCACCGACGGCGAAATTCACGCGCGGTACGGTCCGGCTCGGGAACGACCGCCTGCCGCGCGACAACGTGTTCCACTTCGTCGTGTCACCCAGCCAGCGGGTGAAGCTGATCATCGTCGACCGCCCGGCCTCTTCGCGCGCCGCCAGCCTGTACCTGGCGCAGGCGCTCGCGCTGAGCGAGTCGCCAGGCTTCGACGTCGTGCAGCGCCAGATGGGGAACCTCACGGCGGAGGACATTTCGAGCGCGGCCGTCATCGTGCTCAACGATGTGCCCGTGCAGCAGCCGCTCGCCGGGCAGCTGGCCGCGTTCGTCGAAGCCGGGGGCGGCCTGTTCGCGGCCTTCGGTGAGCGCGCGACCTGGCCCGCCGGGGCTCCGGCGGTCATGCCCGCGACGCCGGCCGCGACGGCTGACCGCACGCGCGGCACGCCGGGGCGGATCGGGTCGGTCGAGTACGGCCATCCCGTGTTCGAGTCGTTCCGCGGACCGCGAAGCGGGGACTTCTCCGCGGCGCGGTTCTACACCTACCGCCAGGTCACCCTCGAGCCCGGCGCCCAGGTCCTCGCGCGATACGACGATGGCGCGCCGGCGCTGATCGAACGGAAGGCAGGCAATGGCCGGGTGCTGGCGTGGACGTCCACGCTGGATGTGGGGTGGAACGACCTGGCGCTGAAGCCGGTGTTCCTGCCCTTCATTCATCGCCTCGGCGCGGCGCTGGCGTCGTACCGGCAGCGGCCGGCGTTCATGACGGTTGGCGACGTGGCGTCAGCCGCCACCGCGGCGGGCGCATCGGCGGCCCCGGTGGTGCTGACGCCGGCGGGGCAGCGGCTGGCCCGTGACGGCGACACGGGCGTGCTCGAGCTCGAGGAGCAGGGCTTCTACGAGATCCGGGACGGCGATCGGGATGCGCAGCCGCTGACGATTGCGGCGAACGTTGATCTGGCCGAGTCGGACCTGACCCCGATCGATCCGCAGGATGTCGTGGCCGGAGCGACCGGGCTGGCGGGGGGCGCGGCTCCGGCCGGGTCGAACGCCACGATCACGAACGAAGAACGGGAGCGCTCGCAGCGTGTATGGTGGTACCTGCTGTTTGCGGGCCTGCTGCTGCTGACCGGCGAGACCGTCGTGGCCAACGGGATCAGGACGAAGTATCTGTGACAGGTGATCACCATGCAGAGCTCTGCGACTGACCTTCGGGACATCATCCAGCAGGTACGCCGCCGCTGGCGGAAGAAGCTGGCGATCCGCGGTGCGCTGGCGGTGCTGGGCATCGGCTTCCTGGTGTTTCTCGCTTCGGCGAGCGCGCTCGAGGCAGCGCGGTTTTCGCCGGGCGCGATCCTGACCGCACGGGTGGGCCTGGCGGCCGCCATCGCGGTGCTGGTCGCGTTCTTCTTCGTTCGCCCGTTGATGCGGCGGGTCAGCGACGAGCAGGTCGCGCTGTACCTCGAAGAGCACGAGCCGAGCCTGCAGGAGGCGATCATCAGCGCGGTCGAGGCCACCCGCGCCGCGGGCGCCTCCGAGGCGTCCCACTCACGTGCGCTGGTCGCGAAACTCGTCGAGAGCGCGGTCGAACGGTCACGGGCAATCGAACACGGCCGCCGGGTCGAGCAGGGTCCCGTGCGGCGGTACGCCGGCACGACCGCAGCGGTGGCGGCGGCGGCGATTGCCCTGTTTGCCTTCGGCCCCGGTTACCTGCGGCATGCCGCCTCCGCGATGTTCGTGCTTTCCCGCGACGTCGAAGCCTCCGTCCCGTATCGGATCGACGTCAAGCCCGGCAACGCCACCATCTCGAAGGGGGCGGATCAGGTCATCACGGCGCAGCTCGCCGGCTTCGATGCCGAGGATGCCGCGCTCATGGTTCGCAAGGGATCCGACGCGCCGTTCGAGCGCGTGCCGATGGTCCGCGGCGAGAGCGGCGGCTACGACGGCATGCTGTTCGAGTTGACGGCGCCGGTGGACTATTACGTCGAAGCCGAAGGGGTCCGCTCCGCGACGTTCACGCTGAAGGTCGTCGAGCTGCCCTACGTCCAGAAGCTCGGGCTGGAATACCACTTCCCGCCGTACACCGGGCTCCCACCACAGAAGATCGAGGACGGCGGCGATATCGCGGTCCTTCGCGGCACGGAAGTTCGCGTCCGCGCCGTGCCGACCATGGCCACGGCCGGCGGGCAGGTCGTGATCGAGAAGGGGCCGTCACATGGTCTCACCCCGGCGCCGGACGGCGCCCTCGTCGGCAGCTTCAAGGTCGATAAGGACGGTCTGTATCACCTCGAGATGGACGGGCCCACCGGCGAACGGGTCAACGCGTCGCCGCAGTACACGATCGACGTGCTCGCCGACGGCCCGCCGACGGTGTCGATCGCCAAACCGGGCCGCGATACCCAGGCGTCGCCGATCGAGGAAGTCTTCGTGGAAGCGCGCGCCGATGACGACTTCGGCGTGAAGAACCTCGAGCTGGTCTACGCGGTCAACGGCAGCGAGGAGAAGGCGATCCGGCTCTTCAACGGCCAGAAGCGCATGCCCGAGATCTCTGCCGGCCACACCTTTTACCTCGAGGAGCTCGGCCTGAAGCCCGGAGACTTCGTCTCCTACTACGCGCGGGCAACCGACAACGACGCCGTCCAGGGATCCAAGCCGGCGACGAGCGACATCTATTTCATGCGGATCAGGCCGCTCAGCAAGGACTTTCGGCAGGCCCAGTCGCAGGCGAGCGGGGGCGGAGGGGGCCAGCAGGGTCAGCAGCAGGGGCCCAACAACCTGTCGGAGCAGCAGAAGAAGATCATCGCGGCGACCTTCAACGTGCAGCGCGATCGCAAATCGATGACCGCCGACAAACTGCGCGAGAACACCACGGTGGTCGGGCTCTCGCAGGCCAAGCTGCGCGCGCAGGTCGAGGAACTGGTGCTGCAGATGAACCAGCGGCTCGGCGGGGATGCGGCCTTCAAGACGATCATCGAGCTGCTGCCGAAGGCTGTCGCCGAGATGAAGACGGCGGAAGCCAGGCTCCAGGCGGCCGCCCCGGATGCCGCGCTGCAGCCCGAGCAGAAAGCGCTGCAGTACCTGCAGCAGGCCGAGGAGGAGTACGAGGTCCAGGTACAGATCCGGCAGCAGCAGGGTGGCGGCGGCGGTGGCGGCGGCCAGCAGCAGGACCGCGACCTCTCCGAGCTCTTCGAGCTCGAAGTGGACCGGATGGCGAACCAGTACGAGATGCGCCAGCAGGCGTCGCAGCAGCAGGCCGACCAGAAGATCGACGAGCTCGCCGAGAAATTGAAGGAGCTGGCGCGGCGGCAGGAACAGGAAGCCGAGCGCCAGCGGCGGCGCGCAGCGGCCGGCCAGCAGCAGTCGGGCGGCGGGGCGGGCGACTCGCAGCGCGAGCTGGCCGAACAGGTGGAACAGGCGGCGCGGCAGCTCGAACAGCTCGCGCGCGAGGAGAACCGGGCGGACCTGGCGCGATCGGCGCAGCAGCTGCG
>DATFFM010000115.1:0-35442 GCA_035250005.1 Vicinamibacterales bacterium
CGGGCCGAACGCGCGGAGGCAGCGCGGCGCGGGCGCCAGGCCTCGACCGGGGGCCCAGCACCAGCAGGCATCCGCCCCGCGGCTGGTTTGGCGACGCCGTCGGCCTTTGACGGCGCGCTCGGCCAGCTGCGGCAGCTGCGACCACCGCAACTGCTGGCGGCGGCTGCGGTGGTTGTGCTTCTCGGGAGCCTCGGCGTCTGGAGCCTGTTGTTGAAAGGCGATCCGCCTTCCCAGACTTCAGCCACTCCTTCCGGGCCGGTAGCGGAGAAACCCCAAACGCCAGACGATGACCCGGCCGGCGGTACTCCTGCTATTCCGACCACAACCATCCCTCCGGTGGTTGAGCCAGACGAGATGGACGACCCGCCGGCTTCGCCGGCAGCCTCAGAGATTGAGTCGCCACTGGCGGGGATCCTGTCACGCGCCCAGCAGCAGATTCAGCGAGGCCAGAAAACCAATGCGCTGAGCTCGTTGAAGGCGGCGGAAAAAATCAAGCCGAATGCGCCGGAGCTCGGGACGGTTTTCAGCCCGCTGGTGAACGACGCGCGCGAGACCGCTCGGAAGGCGCGGGCGGATGCGGACCAGAACCCTGTGGTGCCCGGAACGCCGTCTTACGCCGCCGCGGCCCGGCGGCAGCGCCAGGGGGAAGATTTCCTGCGATCGGGCCGGATGGCGGCGGGCATCGAAGCACTCTGGCGCGCCGGGGATGAATTCACGAAGCTGGCAAGTACTCCGCGGCCGACTCCGCCTGAGGCCACAAAACCGCAGCCCGACCCGGTAGAGCCGACCCGGAAAGACCCGGAGCCTCCGCCGACGCCACCCGTGAACCCTCCGAAGGTGGAGCCCAAGCCCGAGTCCAAGCCCGATCCCCCGAAGCCGGGCACAACCACGCCCGCGGTCGAGACAACCCCAGCGGCCGTGGACGAAACCGCGGCGATCCGAGCGGCAGTGATCGCCTATCAGGCGGCGTGGAATCGTATGGACCTGACGGCGCTGCAACGCGTCCAACCCTTGTCGAGCGGCGAGGCAGCCGCCGTGCGGCGAACGTTCGCCGATGCACGTGCCATTGAGCTCAGGCTCGAGATCAAGAGCACCTCGGTCACCGCTCCCGGACGTGCCATCGTCGTCGCCGTGGTCGAGCGCATCTTCACGGCGAAGGTCGGCGGGAGGCAACCGAGCGCGCCGCTCACAACCACATTCACACTCGAGAAGCGCGGCAACGCCTGGGTCATTGTCGATCTGAAGGTGTGACCGGGGGGTCCAGCCGAAGCCGGTACAGGGCGTAGCGGTAGCTACGATCCCGGTGTTCCCTCACCAGGTCCGCGGGATACCGCTCCAGAATCTCATCGCAGAACTTGATCTGGCGCGGATCGTCGACGTTGCACCAGAAGTTCCAGTGGAAGTACACGCCGCCGGGGTAGCGGCGGGCCACGAACTCACGCACATACGGCTCCTCACCATAGGCGATGCCGACCTGCGCCGCATTCACGCCCCAGAGCAGGAACATCCCCGGGTTGTGCGTCAGCACGATCGCGTTGCGCGGAATGGTCGCGGCAAAGTCGCGCGCGACCGCGACGTCGGCCCGGGCGGCCCAGCTTTCTTCTCCCAGCGAGCGGACCAGCGGCAAAAATGACAGGAACTGAAAGAGGATCAGGCCGCACAGCGCCGGCGCCACGAC
The DNA here is from genome assembly GCA_035250005.1 of Vicinamibacterales bacterium. Taxonomy (GTDB): domain Bacteria; phylum Acidobacteriota; class Vicinamibacteria; order Vicinamibacterales; family 2-12-FULL-66-21; genus JACDCA01. The sequence goes on from DATFFM010000115.1 coordinate 1,679, forward strand.
GCCGCGGAACTGCGGCATCCGCGTTTCGATCATTCGTATCAGAGCCGATCCGCCAGGGCCGGCGAGGGCGATAAACGGGATATAGCTCAACAACGAGTAGCGGACGTCTGCCCCGTAGGCGTAGCTGCCGGCGTAGAAAAACAGAAAGATTCCCCAGAAGAGCGCCGCGTACACGAGCAGAACGGCGACGCTTCGCCAGTGGCGTCTCGTCGCGACCGCCATCACGCCCAGCAGGGCATAGAGCGCCGGAAAATGCTGATTCTGAAAGTAGAACGGACCGTTCACCTTCAGGTTCTCGCCGAAGAACTGCAGCGACATCCGCTCGCCCGGCGCGCCCCAGGGTTCGGCGCGCACCGAGGCGACATGCGTGATCGTCGGCGCGAGAAGAATCAGGCCGAGCACTGCGGCCCACCAGAGGCGTGGTGAGCGAAGCTCCCAGGGCGCCAGCAGCGCGATCGCCGCGCCGGCGACCGCCGCGATCATCGGCGTCTCGGGCCGCACGGTGGCGGCGAAAGCCGTCGCCGCCACCGCCCACAGCAGCGCGGGTGTGGTTCCGTTCCGCGCGAACAGCACCGCCGCCATCGCCGCCACGCCGCAGAACAGCGCCGCCGTCGGTTCCGATGCGGCGGTATTGGTCCATCGCAGCTGGTGCGGGATCGTTGCCATCATCAGCGCCGACAGCACGGCGGCCGTCGTGTCTCGAAACAGCAGCGCGGACAGCGCAAAAACCACCCACACCAGGGCCGCCGCGTTCAGATTGTTCAGCCGGAACGCTATCCCCTCCTGGACGCCGAACAGGCGATAGCCGATGCTGAGCAGATAGGGGTAGCCGTACGGCTGCTTGTTGTACTCGGCCCGCGTGCAGCGCAGCGATCCGTAATCGACGTCCCCTTCGTTGCACATGGCCGCGCGGTGGCCATCGGCCAGCAGCTGGCCGGCGTTCTGGTAGATCTGTTCGTCGTAGAAGATCCGGCTGGTGCGCGGCGCGACGGTCGTCGTGAGCGTCCAGGCCAGCAGCGAGGCGAGAAACACCACACCATACACCCTCGGCGTGGCGCCGAGTTGCGCGTGCAGCGGGCGGGCGTTGATCAGGGTGAGGCCGAGCAGCAGCAGAAACTGGATCTCGAGGATCCAGAACTGCCAGTCCATCAGCAGCCGGCGCAGCGATCCCATCGGGGTCGAGGCGAGCAGCCAGACCAGGCCCAGCGCGAGCGTCGCGAAGACGATCCCGGCCGCGCCCTTCGCGCGCAGGGCCCGTCTCATCGCGCCTTCACCAGGAACGGGCCGAGCACGAGAGCATCGGCGCCGGTGCGGAGATACACGTCCACGGCCTCATCCGGAGTGCAGACCAGAGGCTCCCCGTGGATGTTGAAGGATGTATTCAACACGGCTCCCATCCCCAGCTCGCGCTTCAGCGCACGCAGCATCTTCGCATAGGGGGAAGCGTCATTCTCGGCCACGATCTGCGGCCGGCAGGAACCGTCCACCCCGATGACACCGGCGAGCCGCGGACGCGCCGCCTCCGCCACCAGGTACGCCATCGTCATGTGGCGGTTCGGGCGCCCTTTCAGGTCGGCGAGGACCTCACGCGCGTCCGATTCGAGCATGCTCGGGCAGAACGGCTGGTACCAGGCGCGGCGCTTCAGCAGGCGGTTCAGCCGGTCCCGAATGTCGGTGCGATCGGGTCTTGCGAGGATGCTGCGATTGCCGAGGGCGCGCGGGCCGTACTCCATGCGTCCCTGGAACCAGAGCACGACCAGCCCCTGCGCAATCAGGCAGGCCGCCGCGCCGGCTGGATCGGCGCTCCGCTCGAACGGGACGCCGGCGGCGCGGAGGGCTGCCTCCATCTGCCCGGCGTCGAACTCGGGTCCGAGGCCTGCATCGGCCAGCGGCCGCGGCGGAGGCACGCCCCGGCGCACGCTCGCAAGCACGGCGGCGCCGGCAGCCAGCCCGCCGTCGCCCATGTGCGGGAACACGTAGACGTCGTCCACCTCCGGCAGCATCCTCACGGCGCGCGACGCCTTGACGTTCGACGCGACGCCGCCGGCGAGCGCAATCGTGCGCAGCCCGGTGTGCGCAACCGCCGCGGCCGCGACCTCGACGATCGCCTTCTCCACGGCCCGCTGCGCCATCCACGCAAACTGCTCGTTCGAGTACCGCCAGTGGATGCGCTTCAGCTCACCGTGCAGCGCGTGCCCCGGCACGCTCGTGCGGAAGCGCAGGCCGTCGGCCGCCAGCACCTTCAGGATCGGATTGTCTTCGTCGGGCACGGGTGTGGCGTAGTCGGCGAGCGCCATCACCTTGCCTTCGTCTTCGAGCTCGCGCATGTTCAGCAGGTTCGTGACCCGCTCGAAGAAGACGCCGATGGAATCGGTCGCGGGCGTTGCCGCGACGCGCCGAAGCTGCCCATCCCGCAGCACCGTGACCGACGATGAGAGGCCGTCGCCCAGGCCGTCGATCGTCAAGACGACGCACGGATCGACGCCGCCCAGAAAGGCGCAGGCGGCGTGGCACTCGTGGTGGTCGTGAATCTCGAGGAGGGTTGCGCCGAGGCCGACGGTTCGCAGATCGCGCCGCACGGCCCGCCGCGACGCCGCCGCCGAGAGCCGCCCCGGCCGCAGCTCGGTCAGGCGGTATTTGGCGAGGCCGGTGAAGCGCTGCGCCAGGCCGGGCTCCGCCTTTCGGCGGCGCACCGCGTAGTACTGTTCCTTGGTCGAGGGGAACCACCGGCCGAGCGCCTTGGCCGGATCGGTCGTGCAGGTGGCCACGAGATCGACCGCGGAGGGAGTGAGCCCCTGGCGGTCGAGGCACCAGCGGAGCGAGTGCCGAGGAAAGGTGATCTCGAGCTTCCGCCGGGTAAACCGTTCTTCGTTCGCTGCCGCGACCAGCTCCCCGTCCACGAGCAGCGCGGCGCCCGAGTCGTGCCCGTCCCAGAGCCCCAGAACAACCACGCGCGGTTTAGTGGCCGCGCATGAACGTCAGGTTGTTGGGGCTGCCCTCGCGGATCCAGGTGCGCACGGTGATGTAGTCCGGATTCGAGGTGAGCCAGACCGTCCCGCCTCCGTGCGTCAGCTCGCCCCGTGCCTTCCGCAGAAGAAGACTCTGGTCCGTCTGGTCTCCCGGGATCACTCGCGGTTGCCCGTTGAACAGGGAAGGCTCGGACGTGAGCTCGGCATAGGTCGGCGGGTTCATATTCAGCGTGCTGATGTGCGTGTCGTCGCGGTGGCACCCGACAACGCCGCACGTATTCTGGAGGATCGTCGCAACCTGCGAGAAGGTGACGGTAAACGCCGTCGTCGTCACGCTGGTCGTGGACGTCGTCGTCGAAATCGTCGTTGGTATCGTCGTCGTCGAAATCGTCGTGGGTATCGTCGTGGTCGAGACGGTCGTGGGCGTGCTCGTCGTCGTGACTGTCGTGGGAGTGCTCGTCGTCGTGACTGTCGTGGGCGTGCTCGTCGTCGTGACTGTCGTGGGCGTACTTGTCGTCGTGACGGTCGTGGGCGTGCTTGTCGTCGTGACGGTCGTGGGCGTGCTTGTCGTCGTGACTGTCGTGGGCGTGCTTGTCGTCGTGACTGTCGTGGGGGTGCTTGTCGTCGGCGCCGACGTCGTCGCGACGGTCGTCGTCGGCACTGTCGTCGTGGATCCGGGCGTGACCGGGCCGCCGCCGCCGCACGCAATTGCGACGATCAAAAGAGATGTTGCCAGGGCCAGGAGCCACTCAGGACGGATGCGCAGGATTCCCATAGGGCTGCAGCTGACAGGTTGGTGGTCTTTGGACGCGCCGGATCTTACCACAGTTGCCGGCAGTCACCGGCCAGCCGCCGGCGCCAGCTGGTACACTTCCACCCGGAAGGCGTTGATATCGGATGGGGAACTGACGAACTCCTCCTTGAGAGTGACGCGTGGCGTCCGAATGTCGTCGCCGGGAATAAGGAGCCGAATCCTGCCCCAGGTCTGAGCTGGTGTGGGGGGTGCGGTCGCGGGGGGCAGCATGAGCGGACCCACATGCCAGCGGCTGACTTGAGGGGCGACCTGGCCATCGATTCGTTTGACCACACACGTGTCGGTGCCCGGCGTCAGCCCCGCCACTTCGAACGATTGCTGCCCGATGAAGGCACGGCCGTCGTCCCACCGGTCGGCGCCATCCTCCCGGAAGACCCGCTCACCTCTCCACGTCTCCCCCGTCAACGTAAAGCCGTGCGCCGACTCCGACTCGAGGCTGCCGACGTCGAAGACGTCCTTCAATACCCATTGTGATTGCGGCGGGCAGGCGTCCTTCATTCCGGCCGTCTCCGGCCGCCCCGGCCCGGCCACGTAGATCACACCGCGCCTGGGGCGCCAAGGTCTCAGTTCGCCGGGCAGATCCATCAAGGGCATCCAGTCGGCTGGCACCGGGTCCGGCATCTGACGGCTGGAGTACAGCGGATCCATCTCCGGCCGGCGGCTTCCACCGGCGACGATCAGCGCATTTGGCGGCGGCACGACGCCGGGCGACAACGCCAGCCGCAGGGGTGAGCTCCCGGGCCGGCCGGACGCCGCTTTGTAGTTGACGTACATCAACAGTTCTTCGTCGATCACGACCGGCGTCTGCGCCGCAAGCACAACCCCGGCCGCGAAGCGAACATCCCGCATGCTGTCTTGGTGGATGACGGCCGCCCGGTGGACCTGGAGCAGGTGAAAACCCATGAGGGCCGCGAGCGGGATGAACACGGCCAACCTCGGAAGGCGTCCACGCTCTGACAGACCCGCGGCGACGAGGCCCACGCAGACCGCGCCAGGCAACTGCACCGGGTACAGGAACCGTGGAAGCCGGTGGATCGGCACGTACGGAGAAACCGTCAGGGGCCAGAATTCGAGAATGACGAACCCGCCACACGCCATCAATCCTGCAGCGAGCGCAGGCCGGCTGCCGCGGCGTGTCGAGGCGGCAAGGGCCGCAGCGACAACCAGAAAGAAGAAGCCTGCGGGTCTCCACTGATAACCGGGCGGGCCCGCCGGCAGCCCGGCCGCGAGGCGGGGATAGAACATCAGCACATCCTGCAGCCGGGTGGACCGGGTCGACGGAAGAATGTGGATCCGGTTGAACGCGAGCTCTGCCCTGATGCCGGCCAGCGGATCCCCGGCGGTGTACCAGAAGAAAACCAGCAGCGCCGCGCCGGCTACCGCCGCGCCTGCGGCAAGCCACACCATCAGACGGAATCGATGGATGCGCCAGAACCACACCGCCGCCCAGACGACGAACGGGATGGTCATGAGCACGAAACTGGTCTTCGTCCCGCAACTCAGCCCGGCGAACAGACCGCCGGCCATGGCGAATCCGCGCGCGGCCGGCGATGGGCGCGCCGCCCCGACGACACAACAGGCCGCCACGCCCAGCAACGCACTGCCGATGATGTCGTTGGCCATTGTGGTGGCGTACGCCGCATGGAGAGGCGACGTCAGCAGAAAGCTGCCGGCGACGAGCCCTGCCGACCGGCCGCCAAAGCGCCGCGCAATCCAGTAGACGCACCCCACACAGACGGCCGCGCTGATCGCGGTGACCAAGATGAAGCTCCATTCGCCATGTCCAAGGGAGGCGTATGCCGCGGCGATGGCATAGAGCACCACGGGCCGGCCCGCGAAGACCGTCGTATCGTGGGCCGCCGGGTAGCCCGAATCGAGAATCTGACGCGCGAGGGCGTCGTAGGCGGGGTCGTCGCCCAATCCGAACCCGAAGAAGAAAACCACACAGAGAGTTGCGGAGATCACCACCAGGCCGCCGAGGTCGCTTGCGAAGTACCGAACGGCGCTACGCGCGTTGACAAAGGCGGATCGCTGGTTCATCATTTGCGGCGCCGTCTATCTTAAATCTGGCTGAGGGAGGACCGATGCTGAAGCGTCCGGCTGTTTTGCTGTCTCTCGTCGCGCTCATGGCCTGGCCAGCCTCGGCCACCGCCCAGAACGTCCCGCTATCGGAACTGGTCATCCGCGTCCTCGTACCCGACATCACGCTCGCATCGCCGACCCATGCCGCGCACTTCCGCGGCTTCGAGCCCGCACAGATCATCGTTCCGGCAGCGATCAATTCCACGATCGTGTCGCAGCTCGCCAACGTGCCGCTCGCGTCGTCGTCCGGTGGGTTCACCTGGACGGTCGATCCTACTCTCGGCACGTTCAGCCGCAAGACGAGCAGCTTCGGTCCCGCATTTGCGGAGCGCGCATTCACCAGTGGCGCGAAGCGCTGGAGCGCCGGCTTCAATTACCAGCGCTCCACCTACGACAGCTTCGAAGGCCAGGACCTCGACGGTGAGATCAAGGTCTATCTCCTGCACGCCGACTCCTCCGCGCCGTTCTCGACCGCGCCTCCGGACCCGTTCTTCGAAGGGGACGTCATCGAAAACACGATGAACCTGAAGCTCACCTCCGATACCTTCACGTTCTTCGCGAACTACGGCGTGACCGACCGCCTCGACGTGGGCCTGGCCCTCCCGGTCGTCAGCACCGACATGGACATCACCGTGACGTCACGGATCGTCAGGCAGGCAACCTCGACACTGCCCTTCATCCATTCGTTCGACGACAATCAGAGCGACACCCGGACGATTACGCAGTCCGGTTCGGCCACAGGGCTGGGCGACATCATCCTTCGCGGCAAGTACGCGCTCTATCAGACCGAGCGCCTTGGAATGGCCGCGGGGCTCGACCTGCGCGTCCCGACCGGCGACGAGGAGAACCTCCTCGGAACAGGCGGCACCCAGACCAAGCTGTACTTCGTCGCGTCGGGCGGCGCACAGCGCATCGCTCCGCACGTGAACCTGGGGTACACCTTTGCCGGAGGAGGTTACGGTGCGGGGGACCTGCGTTCGGACCAGCCGAACGAGTTCAATTACACATTCGGTGTGGATACGGCGGTAACGCCCAGACTGACGTTCGCCGCGGACTTCCTCGGCCGCTCGTTGATCGATGCCGGACGTCTCGAGCTCGGGACCCGGGAGGTACCGTTCATGGACGTCAACGGGCAGCCGGGCGTCGGAAGCTTCGAGGAGTTCGTGCTTCGCGACGGCAGCCTCAACCTCGCGGTCGGCGCGGCCGGCGTGAAATGGAATCCACGCGGCACGCTGCTGATCTCAGCCCACGGGTTGTTTCCGCTCACGAAGGCGGGGCTTCGGGACAACTTCACGGCCGTCATCGGCATCGACTACTCGTTCTGATTCAGCAGTTCGGCCGGCCGCAATCACATCCGGCAGGCCGAAGCCCCAGGCCGGGCGCCGCCGGGCGGCGCCGGGCCGACCTCGAGGTGCTGCACCCGCGGCGGGATGGTCGGCGCGAGCGTGATCGAGACTCGCAGATCTCCCCGCTCGCACTTCATCGTCCACTGGCCGCGCAGCCAGTTCTCGACCGAATCAAATGAAGCCGGCGCGGCGCACTGCCCCACCTTTCCGCGAAGATCTTCGATCTCCTTGCGCCGGCGGTCTTTCGACCGATCTCGAAACAGATTCATCGCCGCCACGTCGTCCGCCCGCGCGTCGTCCCACCGGATGACGAGCTGCGACACCGCGGCTCGAGCCGCGACCAGCGAAGGGGACGGCTGCGGCATCCGCGGCTGGAGCCCGCCAGTCTTTCCCAGCAGTTCGAAGGCGTTGCCCACCACTGCCCCCCATCCGGTGTAGGTCACGTTGCCGAAGGCGACGATGCCGACGCCGTAGTCGGGCAGCCACTGCATCAGCGATCCGTATCCCGGCAACCCCCCGCTGTGGGCGACGATATGTTCGAAGGCGCAGGACTGGCTGATGCGCAGGCCATAGCCGTAGCCGCCGGAGTTCAGGTTGACGCCGCCGGCCGCGGTCCGGGTCACGGACGCGGGGCGGGACCGCCAGATCTGCTGCATCTCGCGCAGCGAGGCGCGGCGGATCGGCCCGGTTTCGGGACCGTCGCGCGGCGGCCACGCCGCGAGAAAGGCGCCGACGTACTTCGAAAGATCCGCGACGGACGTGAGCATCCCGCCCATCGCGCCGAACGCGCCATCCGGCAGCGGCGGCTCCTCCTTCCAGGTCTCGTCTTCCCAACGGTACCCATGCGCGAGCCGGTCGGCCGGCACCGAAGCCGGCTCCAGCGTGGTGGACGTCATGCCGAGCGGGCGCAGGATCGATTCGGCGAGGTACTGCCGGTACGGCCGCCCCGAGACGTTGGTCACGATCCGGCCGAGGATGGCGAATCCGTAGTTTGCGTACTCGTACGCCACACCCGGAGGATTCGAAAACGGGATCCCCTGGCGCAGCATGCGCGTGAACTCCTCTTCTGTCGCGGCCAGCTGCTGATCGCCCCACGGATTGTCTTCGGGGAATCCTGCGGCATGCGACATGAGGTCGCGGATGCGGATCCGCGGCGAATCGGAGGTCGGGTAGCGCAGGGTCTTCAGCTCCGGCACGTGGCGCTCCGCGAGATCGTCCAGCGACAGCTTGCCGTCGTCGCGCAGCTTCAGAATCGCCATCGCGGTGAAGCTCTTCGTCATCGACGCGATCCGGAAGACCGAGTCGCGGGTCACGGGCGCCCTGGCCGGCAGCTCGCGAAAGCCGGCGACGCCGATATGGGCCAGCTCACCGTCGATCACGATGCCCCAGGCGGCGCCAGGGACGTGCGCCCGCGCCATGAATGCAGCGACGAGCTCGTCCACCTCGGGAAACGCCTTCGCCAGCTTTGCGCGGCGGTCCGGATCCGTAAACACCGCGGGCGGGTTGGCGCCGGAGTGCTGGGCGACCTGGGCGGAGATGCTGAAAGACCCCTGCGGTGCGAGCAACGCAAGTAACACCAGACCGAGCGGAGCGCGGAAGCGTGAAGTCATAGGGGGTACTCTACCGCGCATTCGCGGCATCGACCCGAACGTCCCTAGAGGATCACGGATCGTGCCCGGAGCAGCGGCGCAGCCAACGCAGCGTCGCCATCGATGCGCAGGCGCGCGCGCATGGCATCGCTGGTCAAGGCGTTGTAGAACAGCCGCCAGACGTCGTCGCTGTCGACCTGCACGATTGCGGCGGGATCGGCGGGCTCTCCGCGGAACATCTTCCAGCTGGTCTCATCACGCACGACCGACCACACCGCGACGGTCTCACCTTCGACCCTCAGGGCGATTGCCGTTTTGGGCAAGGCGTGGACGCCGGCGTAGGCATGCGGCAGGACTCGCACGGAAAAATCCAGCAGCGGTTCCAGCCAGCGCGGCGCGAGCAGTCGAGGCGAACCGGTCGCGTCGCGCAGCTGCGCCTGGTGGTGCCATCGCTCCGTATATTCGCGGCCGGTATCCATCCAATTCTCCGACCTGGATTCACCGGCCCAGCTCACGGGAAACCGGGCGGGCGCGTGCGGAGGCAGATCCTCGATCACCTGCGCGACCCAACCGCCGGTGATTTCGAGGAGGTCCGTGATGAGGCGGGGGCTCAGCCGGGCGGCGTACGCCACACCGGTGGCGTTGAGCCCGTTGATGAAACGCGCGAGGTCGCGGTCGCTCGTGATGGGGGCGTCGAGGGGCAGCCGGTGGTCGTCGCGGTACACCGCGATCTTCCGCAGATCGCCGTCCAGCAGGTGCGCCGCGACATCGCGCACCCGCCACGGTCCGGCGACGGTCGGCCGCTCCCAGTCGTCCTGACCGAACCCGCGGAGCAATGCGAGCAGCTCGCCGAGCAGCGGACGAAAGAGGTCGCTGACGTAGCGCGGGGCGAGCGGCTGCATGAACCTGCCGATAGCTCCGGTCTCAGCGCGGCAGCAATCCGACGCCACCCACGGGCATGGTGAGGAACCGCTCGCCGAAGCCGGCGATCAACGGCTTGCCTTTCGCGATCGCCGCCTGCACGGCCGGCAACGACAGCGAGGCCTTGTGGTTGGCCTCGGTGTCCCACACTTCGGTGATCCAGATGGCGTTGGCGTCAGCGGGGTCTCTGGCAATGATGTAACTCAGACAACCGGGCATCTTCGTCGTGCCCTCGAGCAGGATGGCGATCAGCGCGTCGCGCTGCCCGGCCACGGCGTTCATCTTCCCGATCAATCCGAACATCTGCCCCGTCCCGGCGGCCGGCCGCCCGCCCGGAAGCAGTTCGCCGTGTGATCGTCCACCAGCCCGGTCGCCTGCATGAACGCATAGCAGATCGTCGAGCCGACGAACTTGAAGCCCCGTTTCAGCAGATCCCGGCTCAGCGCGTCTGACTGCCCGGTGCGCGGAGGTATCTGCTCGATCGATTCGGGGCGTGTGACCACCGGCGCCCCGTTGACGAAGCGCCAGACGTACGCATCGAAGCTTCCGAACTCCTTCTGGACGGCGAGGAACGCCCTGGCGTTGCGAACCGTGCTCTCGACCTTGAGCCGGTTGCGGACGATCCCGTCGTCACGGAGCAGCCGCTCGACCCGTGCCGGCGTGAAGCGGGCCACGCGCGCAGGATCGAAACCGGCGAACGCCTTGCGATAAGCCTCCCGCTTCTTCAGGATCGTCTCCCAGCTCAGACCGGCCTGCGCTCCCTCGAGGGTGATGAACTCGAAAAAGACGGTGTCGTCGTGAACGGGGACGCCCCACTCGCGGTCGTGATACGCAATGCTGAGCGGCGTGCGCGCCCAGCTGCACCGTCGAGCGGACTCCTCCACGGTCTGACCGCCGCTCACGGCCGGGACGATGATGATCTCGGCGTCCTTCGGCACATGGGCCGCCAGGCCGCCGCCGTAGCGGATGTTCTCGCCGTCCACGAAGATGTTGACGTGCGGACGCACCTCGCCGAGCTCGGTCAGCACCCGGTCGCGGGCGCCGGGGCACTCCGCCCACAGGAGCGACAGCGCTTCCCCGACGGACCCGGCCTCGCTCTCAATCCGAACTTCGTCGCGGTTACCCGCGAACTCCTTCAGCTGGCCCGGAATGACGAAGACGAGCGCCATCACGCGACGACGGCCGTCTTGACCGAGATGACCGGCGGGAGCCCGTCCAGCAGTTCCGACCAGGTCTCCCCTTCGTCCGCGGAGCCGAAGACCTTGCCGCTCCGGGTGCCGAAGTACACCCCCACTCGGTCGAGCGGATCCACCGCAAGCGCATCGCGAAGCACCGTCTCGTACGCGCCGTCCTGCGGCAGGCCGTTCGACAGTGCCTCCCAGTGCGCGCCGGCGTCTCGCGTCCGGTACACCCGCAGCTTGCCTTCGGGCGTGCAGCGGAACTGGTCGGACTCGAGCGGCACGATCCACGCGCAGTCGGAATCCCGAGGATGAATCCCGAGACCGAAGCCGAAGTCGGACGGCACGCCGTTGGCGATGTCGGTCCAGCTCTCGCCGCGATCGTCGCTTCGATAGAGCCCCCAGTGATTCTGCAGGAACATCCGGTCGGGCCGGGTCTTCGACTGCGCCACCTTGTGGACGCACTGACCGAACTCGGGATGTTTCTCGGGCAGGAAGTCCGCGCGGACACCCTTGTTCGACGGGCGCCACGTCGCACCGCCGTCCCCGGTGACGTACATGCCGCCGGTCGAAATCGCGACGCGGATGCGGTGGAGGTCTGTGGGGTCGAGCAGGATCGTGTGCAGACAGAGCCCGCCGCCGCCCGGTTCCCACCGCGGCCGCTGCGGATGGTTCCAGAGGCCGTCGTTCAGCGTCCAGGTCTCCCCCGCGTCGCGCGAGACGAACATCGCGGCCGGCTCGACGCCGCAGTAGAGCGTGTCAGGCTCGGCGTCGCGGCCCGGGGCAATCTGCCAGATCTGCTTGAGCGCGGCGCCGGTGCCTTCGGGGAACTTGACGTTGGCCGCTTCCGGGTTCGTCCAGGTCTTCCCGAAGTCGTCGCTCGTGCGAAGCAATCCACCCCAGTGCATGCTGTTGGGACCGGCCCAGAGCCGGTGCCGGTGGTTGCGGCCGTCGTAGGCCATGGCGTACACGGCGCTGCCAGGAAAGTACGGGCCCCCGACCTCCCACTGCGTGCGAGCGCCGTCGGCGCGAAGGATGAAAGCCCCCTTCATCGTACCGACGAGCAGGAGGACGTCGCGGCTCCGGGGGGAAACGTGTGTCGTGTGAGGCATGGCACCTCACAGGTTAACCCACGGACCGGATGTCGTGCGCGGGGATGAGTACCGGGTCAGCGATGGAAGCTGCGGTAGTTGTCGCGGGTGATCTGGAACTCGCGAACCTCGCCCGGGGCGCCGGGCGGCTTCGCGGGCGTGCCGTTGATCGAGTAGTCGAACGCACCAGCGTCCCCGACACGGAATGACACTTCGTTTCGGGCTTCGACCGTGACGTGCTCCCCGGGCTGCAGGAGGCGGTAGATGACCCGCTTGCCGTCCGCCATGGCCGTGACCCAGATCTGGCTGGACGGGCGGATCTCGAGCGTCAGCGTTTCGGGCGGCGCAGCGGGTGCCGGAGCGGGCGGAGGGGTCGGTTCTGCGACTCCGGCCGTGCCGATCGTTCCGGGTTCGCTCGTCTGTGCAGGGTTCGTTCGGGTCACGGCGAAAGCCGCTACCACGATGACTGCCGCGACCGCGGCCACCGTTCCGACGCTCGCGCCAAACGGCAGCCGGACGGGCCGCGGGACTGATGCTGCCGAAGGGGCCAGCGGCGGACGTTCGAATGAAGAAACGCCGCCCGCCGCCTCGACGGGTACGCGGCTGGCGTCGTACTCCCGCACGATCTCGTCCGGGGACAGGCGGAGCTCACGCGCGTAGGTCCGGAGAAATGCCCGGGTGAAGAACTCGCCCGGCAGCTGCTCGAACTCGCCGCGCTCGATGGCCTGCAGGAGGGCGACTTTGATCTTGGTCCGGGCGGAAATCTCCTCTATCTTCAGACCCGCCCGCTCCCGCGCCGCCCGCAATTGCCCGGAGACCTCGACCACGCCGGCTCAAGTGGCAACTCCTGTACCAGAGCTGCCTGCCGTGCCCACGGCCCAGAGCATGGCTGAGCTTTGACAGGGTGGCTGAAACCGACGCCGCGAAAATGAGAATCCGGACAGTCCAACTGTCCGAAATGCGATACTCCACTCCACATGCTGCAGGCCCCGGGCGATCGAGTCGGTCCTTACGAGATTCTGGGACCGCTCGGCGCAGGCGGTATGGGCGTCGTCTACAAGGCCCGCGACGGCCGCCTCGAGCGCGATGTCGCGCTCAAATTCCTCCACGCCTCAGGCGACAGCGCCGAAAACCGGACCCGCCTCCTGCGGGAAGCCCGCGCGGTATCGGCGCTGAATCATCCAAACATCTGCGCGGTCTATGACGTCGGCGAAACAGACGGCACGGCCTATATCGCGATGGAGTACGTCGAAGGAAAACCGCTCGGCGAGACGATCCCGGCCGGAGGGCTGGACAAGGCCACGGTCATTCGCCGGACGATCGAGACGGCTGACGCGCTCGCGCACGCGCACGGGCGCGGCATCGTGCACCGCGACCTCAAGAGCGCGAACATTCTGTGCGACCCGGACGGGCGAATAAAGGTGCTCGACTTCGGCCTGGCGCGCCGTCTGCCGCGCGATGTCATGACCGAGGTGACGAAATCGGTCGATTCCATCGACGCCCCCGGCGTGATCGCAGGCACGCTCGGGTGGATGGCGCCCGAAGTGTTGCGCGGCGGACCGGCCGATGCCCGGAGCGACCTGTGGGCCCTGGGCGTGCTGATATACGAGCTCTCCACCGGCGCCCTGCCGTTTCGAGGCGGGTCGAGCTTCGAGCTGGCGTCGCGCGTGCTGAACGACCCGCCGCCGGCGCTGCCGGCCTCGACGCCGGCCGCGTTACAGGGAGTGGCGGCCAGACTCCTCCAGAAGGATCCCGCGGCGAGGTATCAATCGGCGGCCGAGGTGCGCGCGGCCCTTCAAGTAATCGAGGGGGCGATCCCCCGGCACGGGGACGCTTCGACGACGACGACCGCCCGCAGCGATCGCGGGATCTTTCAAAGCGCGAGGATGCGCACGGCCGCCTGGGCCGCCGCGATCGTGGGGCTGGCAGCGGCCGGGATGTGGCTGTGGTGGGCCCTGGCGCCGCCGGCGCGCTCGGTTCTCGCACTCGAGGATCAGACGCTCGTTTCGACGATCCCACGCTCCCAGGCGTCCCCTTCGGTGTCACCCGACGGCCGACTGGTGGCATTCGTGGCGCCTGACGACAAGGAGGTGCCGCAGATCTGGATCCAGAACCGGGGTGAGGGAGATCCGATGCCGATCACCAGCGGCGAGGTGCCGGCCTCCCGTCCGCGCTGGTCGCCGAAGAACGAAATTGTCTTTGCGCGCCGCGGCCAGGGGATCTGGACCGTGTCGTCGCTCGGCGGCACTCCGCGCCGGATCGTGGAGGCAGGGTTCAATCCGAATCTTTCGGCGGACGGTGCCCGGCTCGTTTATGAACGGGGTAATCGCATCTGGGTTGCGAATGCAGACGGTTCCGCGGCGCGGCAGCTCGATCACATCCCGGTGAAGTACTACACCGTACCGGCAGCCCCCGCCTTCTCGCCGGACGCGCAGTTCGTCGTGTACTTCCGCCCCGAGGCCGGACCCAACGGCGACTTCTGGACCGCCCCGGTAGACGGCGCGCAGCCTCCAAGGCGCCTGACCAGCGACCTGCGTGAGGGAGGGTCTCCGCTGTGGACCGGCGACGGCCGCATCCTCTTTTCGTCGGCGCGGGCCGGCAGCCGCACGCTGTGGCAGATGTCGGCCGCGGGCGGCTCACCCGAGCCGCTGACGACCGGCGCAGGGGAAGACGACGAGCCGGAGCTGTCTCGCGACCGCCACCTCCTCCTTTACAGCAACGTGCGGAATTCGTGGGAGTTGACGATCGGAGATACGGAGGGCCGCAGCGACAGGCAACTCCTGGAAAGACGGACCGAGCTGCTCTTTCCCCAGTTCTCTCCGGACGGCACTCGCATCACGTTCTTCGGGCGGCACGACAAGGCGGTGGCCATTTTCACGCTCGGCGTCGACGGCACAGGCCTCAGGGCGCTGACCGGGGAGGCGGAATTGAATCACATGCCTCGCTGGTCTCACGATGGCGAGTGGGTGCACTTCTTCCAGATCAAGCCCGAGCCCTCCTTCCGGCGCGTGTCGGCGGTCGGAGGCGCCAGCGAATTCGTACTGCCGCTCAATTGGGAGACACACAACTTCCCGCAATTCGATCCATCAGGGCGCTTTCTCTCGTACACACGGTGGAAAGCCGAGGCGGCCGGGCAGGCGATCGTCCTGGACCTGAACAGTAGAGTTGAACGGGCACTGCCCGGACCCGCCCTCAAATACCCGCGCTGGTCACGCGACGGGCGGCTCCTGGTGGGATGGCGCGGCGAGAACACCATCACCGTATGTGCGGTCGATGGATCGTTCTGCCGCAGCCTGACGGAAGGGAACATGCCGGCCTGGTCCGGGGATGGTTCGCGCATCTACTTCCTCCGCAGCGCCACCGCAGGAGCCCCTGGGCAGCAGGAGCTGTGGTCGGTGGATGCCGATGGCGCCAACGTCCGCAAGCTCCGGATCCTGGGCGCGTTCCGGGTGATCGATACGTTCTTCGATGTCTCGCCAAAGGACCAGGTGATCTGGGGGAACTACCGCGCCGGGCGTCGCGAGCTCTGGGCCGCAACCGTCCACTGAGCGGCGCGCCTTCGGGGCGACCTCCCTGACGCCCGCCGCCTCAGCGCTCGCCGGGCCGATTCGCCGGCGGCTCAGCGCCCGGTGAACTTCGGCTTCCGCTTCTCCAGAAACGCGGTCGTCCCCTCCCGCTTGTCGGCGGACTCGTAGCAGATCGCTTGCGCAAGGGTCTCGATCAGGAGCCCGGATTCGAGGTCCACGCGGGCCGAGGCGTTGAGCGACAGCTTGGCCAGACGTGCTGCGAGCGGCCCCTGGCGCAGAATCCTTCTGGCCAGTTCACGCGCGCGGACCTGCAGCTGCGATGCCGGCATCACCGCGGTAACCAGACCGATCTCGAGCGCCTGTTTGGCATCGATGATGTCGCCGGTGAGCACGAGATGCTTCGCCCACCCGAGCCCTACGATCCGGGGGAGGCGCTGCGTGGCGCCGGCCCCCGGAATGATGCCGAGACCGAGCTCGGGTTGCCCGAACTTCGCGGTATCGGCGGCCACCCGGATGTCGCACGCCAGCGCCAGCTCGCAGCCGCCTCCAAGCGCATAGCCGTTCACGGCCGCGATCACGGGCTTCGGAAACCGGTCGATCTTCGCGAACAGCGACGAGTTGATCGCGGCCAGGCCGTCGGCGCCGGTGCGCGCGCGGATGTCGTTGATATCGGCCCCCGACACGAAGGCGGTTTCGCCCGCGCCGGTGATGATGAGTACGCCGGCGGCCGGGTCGACCGCGAGCTCGTCGAGCGCGCGATGACAGGCGTTGACGGTCTCGAGGTTCAGCGCGTTCTTGACGGCCGGCCGGTCGATCGTGAGCGTCGCGATGGACTCGGTGATGTCGATGCGGAGGTCAGCAGTCATTCATGACGTCCCCTTGCCCGTCCATTCCGGCCGCAGAAGCCCCAGGAAGACGGTATCGCGAAGCTCCCCGAGGTGGTGCCACCGCTCGCGCAGGTAGCCCTCTCGTTTGAAACCCTGACGTTCGAGCGTGCGGATCGACCGCTCGTTGTCGGGATCGGCGTCCGCCTCGAGCCGGTGAAGGCCGAGCGCGTCGAAGGAGAACCGGATCAGCAGTTCGAGCGCCTCCGTCGCCAGCCCCTGGCCCCAGGCGGTTCGGGCAAGCGCGAAGCCCACCTCCGCGCGCCGGTGCGCCGGCTCCACGTGATGCAGCGTGCACGTCCCGACAACGGTGTCGGTCTCGCGGAAGCAGATTCCCCACTGAAACAGCCGGCGGGCGCGAAAGTGCCGGTGGATCTCGTCGACGAGGCTGCTGGCGGCCGCGAGATCCTCGAGCGGCGGCGAGCTCCAGAAGCGCATGACTTCCACATCCCCGAACACCTGGAGCAGCGCCGGTGCGTCCTCGGCGGTGAGCCACCGCAGATCAACTCGTCTGCCCGACAGACGCGGCAGCTTCTCGCCCCAGACCCAGCCATCGATCATCGCCGGGCCACGTCAGTACTCGTACACACCCTTGCCCGCTTTCCGCCCGAGACGGCCGGCTTTGACGTACTGCGCGAGCAGCGGGCACGGGCGGTACTTTTCACCCAGCGTCCTGTGCAGGTATTCGAGGATCGCGAGCCGGGTGTCGAGGCCGACCAGGTCCACGAGCTCGAACGGCCCCATCGGATGGTTCAGGCCGAGCTTCAGCGCCTTGTCGATGTCGCGGGCCGACGCCACCCCTTCCATCAGCATGTAGAACGCCTCGTTGCCGATGCTCGCGTTCACGCGCGTCGTGATGAACCCGGGCGACTCGCGGACGAGCACGGTCTCCTTCCCCATCTGCCGCGACACCTCCTCGATCGTCTGGAGCGTCCCGGGCGCGCTCTCGAGCGCCTGGACGATTTCAACCAGCTTCATCTTGTGGACCGGATTGAAGAAGTGCATCCCCGCGACGCGCGCCGGGCGCTGCATCGATCCGGCCATCTCGGTGATGCTCAGCGCGGACGTATTGGTCGCCACGATCGCCGACGCGGGCGCGAAACGGTCCACGTCGGCCAGCAGCGCCAGCTTCAGATCCATCCGTTCCGGCGCCGCTTCGATGACGAGGTCCACGCCGTTGAGTGCGTCCTCGATCGTCGACGTTGCGGTCAGCCGCGTGCGCATCGCGTCCGCGTCCGTGGATTGGACCTTGCCCAGCTCGACCCCCTTGCCGAGAATGGCCTCGATCGAGGCTACGCCCTTGTTCAACGCCGCTTTGGACACGTCGAACATCCGGGTCTGGAATCCGCCGGCGATGGCGGCATGGGCGATGCCGTGCCCCATCGTGCCCGCGCCGAGCACGGCTATCTGCTTGACTGGTGGCATATCGCGGTCAGGACGTTCATCGCATGCTCGATCTCGTCCAGGGTGTTGTAGAAATGCGGCGCCATCCGGATGCCGGCGCCGGGCCGGTAATCGACGATCACCTCACGGCGAATCAGTTCGTCGGCGACCGCCATACCGTTCGGGACGTCGATGATCACCGACCCGCCCCGCTCGTCGTCGGCTTCCGGCGTGTTGATGCCGAAACCGGCTGCCCTCGCCAGCTCCATCAGCCGCCCCGTCAGACTCAGCGATCGCTCACGAATCGCCGGGACGCCGATCTCGCGAACGATCTCGTACCCCGCCCGCGCCGAGTACAGAGACGGCACGTTCGGCGTGCCGCTCTGGAACCGCTCCGGTGCCTCGGCGTACCTGATCGCTCCGCCGGCGAACGTGAAGGGCTCCGCGTGCGCGGCCCATCCGACAATGCCGGGCTCGATCTCCTTCGCCAGGTCCGGGCGAACGTACAGATACCCCGCGCCCGGACCGCCACACAGCCATTTCACCGAACCGCCGACGGCAAAGTCCGCCGCGAGCCTTTCGACTTCGAGCGGCACCGTGCCGGCGGCCTGGTACACGTCGAGGATGACCCGGGCGCCGACCCGATGGGCCTTCTCGATCACCGCGGCGGCGTTCTGGATGTACGCGCTCTTGAAGAGCACGTATGACAGCGGCACCAGCACCGTCCGCTCGTCGATCGCGTCGAGCAGCGCCTCGAGGTCCGTTCGCATCGCGTTCGGGGACTTCACGTAGACGGCTGCGGCGCCGTATCGCCGGAATCCCTCGAACAAGTACATGTTCGAGGGGAATTCGAGGTCCGTCATCACGATCCGATTGCGGCGTGAATCGAAGGTGTGACACGAAGCGATGATCGCCATCGCCACCGTCACGTTCTGATGCATCGAGATGGTTCCGGGCCGGACGCCGAGCACCGGCGCGAGCAGGTCCCCGGTCGTCCTCCCGATTTCCCACCAGCCCTCGTGCCACGCGCGCACTCCCCGGCTCGACCATTCGTCCGCAAACTGCTGCAGGTAGTCGGACGCCCGGCGCGGCATGGCACCGAGCGAGTGACTCACCAGGTAGGTGCAGGTCTCGAGGATCGGGAACTCTTTGCGCCAGGCCAGGACCGGATCGTTGATCATTTGCCGATCCCGTAGTCTGTCAACTCCAAACTCCAAAAATCAAACTCCAAATAAAGAGTTCGCATTCCCATACAGGATCCTTTGTCGAGCGTCGTCGCCGAGTGGCAGCTGCAGGAACTGGTCGACGTTCTGGCGCATCGACCTGACTCCGGGGCTCGGCCAGTCGGTGCCCCAGACGGTCTTGGCTGCGATCTCCCCGAGCCGCGGGAAGTACTCGAGCAGCTTCAACGGCGGGATCCCGGATATTTCCAGAAAAACGTTCGGGTGGCGCCGGACGACGAAGAAGGCAGCCTCCATCCACAGCGGGCGGCCGCCGTGCGCGAGCAGGATCTTCAGCTTCGGAAAATCCACGGCGACGTCGTCGACATCCATGGGATCGCCCAAGCGGCTGCGGGCGCCGGGAAAAACAGAGGTGCCGGTGTGAATGGTGACGGGGACGCCGGCGGCTTCGGCGCGTCGGTAGATCTCGGCGAGGCCCGGCAGCTCCTGAAGATAGGCGTTCGCCCGGAAGAGCTGGTGCGGCGGATGCACTTTCAGCGCGCGTGCGCCGAGCTCGATGACCCGGTCGGTATCGCCCCCTGGATCGTCCGTGAAAGAGGGGTGCACCGATCCGAACGCCACGAGGCGCGAGGGGTCTGCTGACGCGAAGTGCACCATCCACGCGTTCACGTCGGCCGTGAAACCCATGACGTCGGGGCTCACATAGTTGATCAGACCGACCCGCTCGATGCCGTCCAGGTCCATCTGCCGCAGCAGCCTGGCGGGATCCTCGGCCATCGACTCGAGCTCGGTGCGGTTGGGCTTGTTCTGCCAGAACGTGCGCTGCACGTCCGGTTTCAACATGTGAAAGGGCTGGATGTGGATGTGGGCGTCGAAGACGGGCATGCTCAATTCTCTGGCCTGCTACGCGCCCGAAGTCACTGGTGATCGTATTGTCAGGCTATCGGCCCTCACATATTGAGATCCACCCACACCGATTTGATCTGGGTGTAGTGCTCGAGCGCATGCGCGCTCATTTCCCGGCCGAAGCCGCTCTGCTTGTAGCCGCCGAAGGGGGTGGCGGTGTCGTAGACGTTGTAGGTGTTGATCCAGACCGTCCCGGCCTGGAGCTTCCGGGCCACGTAGTGCGCCTTCTTGATGTCGCGGGTCCATACCCCGGCGGCAAGCCCGTACGGCGTATCGTTGGCGCGCGCGATGGCCTCGTCGAGGTCGGCGAACTCGATCGCCGCCAGGACCGGCCCGAAGATCTCTTCGCGCGAGATCGTCATCTCCGGCGTGACGTCGGCGAACACGGTGGGCTGCATGAAGTACCCCTTGCCGGTCCCGATGTCGGTGCGTTCACCGCCGGCGACGAGTGTCGCCCCTTCTTTCTTCGCGGACTCGACGTAGCGCAGCACCGTCTCCATCTGCTTCTTCGACGACAGCGCACCGAAACGGGTCTTGGGATCCATCGGATCGCCCGCCACCATCTTCTTCGTACGCGCGGCGAGCTTGTCGATGAACTCGGCCTTGATCGACTTGTCCACCAGCAGCCGCGAACCGGCGGCGCAGACTTCCCCCTTGCCGTAGAAGATGCCGATCGCCGCGCCGCGAATCGCCGACTCGATGTCGGCATCCGCCAGCACGATGTTGGGTGACTTGCCGCCGAGCTCCAGCGTGATCTTCTTGAGGGTGTCGGCGGCCCCCTTCATGATCCCCTTGCCCGTGCTGGTATCCCCGGTGAAGGCGATCTTGTCGATGCCCGGGTGCTCGACGATCGCCTGCCCCAGCCTGGCTCCGGGTCCGGTCAGCACGTTGAGGACACCGGGCGGGAGGCCGACCTCGACCGCGATTTCGCCGAGCGCCAGCGCGGTCAGCGGCGTCTGACTCGCCGGCTTCACGATGATCGTATTGCCACACGCCAGCGCCGGCGCAATCTTCCAGACCGCGATCAGGAGCGGAAAGTTCCAGGGCACGATGGCAGCGCAGACGCCGAGCGGCTCGCGAAGGGTGTAATTGAGGTAATTCCCCTTGACCGGGATCGTTTCCCCCATGACCTTGTCGGACCATCCGCCGTAGTATTCCAGGCACTCGGCGGCGAGAGGGATCTCGATGTGGCGCGACTCCATGATCGGCTTGCCGTTGTGGAGCGTCTCGAGCCGCGAGACCTCGTCGGCGCGCTCCATCAGGCGCTCCCCCAGCTTCCGCACCAGGCGCCCGCGCTCGCGCGCCGACATCTGCCCCCAGGGGCCGTTCAGCGCGGCCCGCGCGGCATCCACAGCGGCGTCGAGGTCGGCGGCATCGGCCGACGCCACGGTTGCGCAGACCTCCTCGGTCGCCGGGTTGACGACCTCCATGATCTTGCCCGACGAGGCGGGCCGCCAATCGTTGTTGATGAAAAGCTGCTTCTGTTCGACGGCCGTCACTGACATCGAGAAAGACCTCATGGTTAAGGCACGAGGGCCACTGTCGTCTTCCTTCGTGGCCGCTGGGCTGTATTCGCCGGACGTTACTTGCCGCTGAATTGCGGCTTTCTTTTCTCGAGATTCGCCGCGATACCTTCCTTCGCGTCCTGCCCCTCGAACAGCAGCTGCTGCAGCTCGCGTTCAATGGCCAGACCTTCGAGGAAGCCGGCTTCGGCCCCCGACTGCACGGCGCGCTTCATCCGGCCCACCGCCTTGCTCGCCTTATGAGGCGGCGTGAACTGCTTCGCGTATTCGTGGACGGCCGCGGCGAAGGTCCGGCCCTTCAGGTGCTCGTCGCCCCACACCTCGGTGACGATGCCGAGCGCGTGGGCCTCGTCGAACGTCATGAGACGCCCGGTGGCTATCAGCTCGATCGCTCTGGCCTTGCCGACGAGGCGCGCGAGGCGCTGCGTCCCGCCGGTGCCCGGGAGCACGCCGAGCGCCACCTCCGGCAGGCCGACCTTGCCGCCGTCCTTCGTCGCGATCCGAATGTCGGCCGCCATCGCGACTTCGAGGCCGCCGCCGACGGTGTGCCCGTTCAGCGCCGCGATCACCAGCTTGGGCGTCTGCTCCAGCCGGGACAGCGTTTCGTTCGCGTGCAGACAGAAGTAGTACTTGAACTCTGGATCGGCGTCCTTCAGCATCCCGATGTTCGCGCCGGCGCAGAAGAACTTCTCCCCCGCTCCCCGCAGCACGACCACGTGGACGTTCGGATCCATCCGGGCCGTCAGCACCGCCGAGTCGAGCTCGAGCATCATCTCGTACGAGTACGTATTGGCGGGCGGATCGTTGAGTTCGATCGTGGTGATCCCGTCGGCGACGGTAACGCCTATTTTCTGAGACATCTCAATACTGAACGCTGGATGCTGAATGCATTGACATGCCTCAGGCCTCGGTACGGACGTACTCGAAGTTGATGGGCATCCGGTTCACGCCGCGCAGCGGCGGCGCGATGTAGTTGGCGAACTTGCCCGGCTCGTAGACCGGGCGCGACATGATGCTGAGCAGGTACTCGCGGTCCGCGGGCGCCGGGAGCCACTCGCCCTTCCGGCGCTGCCATTCGCTCTCCGAGATCGGTGCGCCGCTCGGCTCGAAATGCAGCGAGCGGAACATGCCGATGCCGCGGTTGAATTTGCGGTCCGGCAGCCGGAGCCGCTCCGACATGCCGTGACGCTCGAAGATCTTGTTCCAGCGGGCGACGCCCGCCTCACAGTCGCCGACGTACCAGTCGCGCAGCACCTCATTCATCGCCGACCGCATCGGGATGTGCTGCCGCTCGAGCGCACCTCCGTTCGGCACATCCAGCTCGTAATAGGCCTCGCCGACGTGATGATCGTCGAACTTCTCTTCCTGCGCCCGCCCCTTGAGCCCGTTGCCGAAATAAGAGGCGGCGTTGGTCGAGATCTCGTTGCCGTGCAGGTCCAGCGAAAGGCTGAACCAGAGATTGATGAACTTCTGGATCGTGGGGATGTCGATCCCCCCGAGCTGCCGGACGTCTTCGGAAAAGCCGGCCTCCTTCAGCAGCTGACAGGTCCGTTCGACGATGCGGGCGATGCCGGTTTCGCCGACGAACATATGGTGCGCCTCTTCCGTCAGCATGAACCGGGTCGTCCGCGACAGTGGATCGAGTGAGCTCTCGGAGAGCGACAGCAGCTGCGACTTGCCGTCGCGGTCGGTGAACATGGTGAACATGAAGAAGTCCAGCCAGTTCTCGATCGGCTCGTTGAACGCGTCGAGGATGCGCGGCTTGTCGCGGTTGCCGCTCTGCCGGGCGAGCAGTTCTTCCGCCTCGTCGCGCCCGTCGCGGCCGAAGTACGAGTGCAGCAGGTACACCATCGCCCAGAGGTGCCGCCCTTCCTCGACGTTGACCTGGAAGAGGTTGCGCAGGTCGTACATGCTCGGGCAGCGCTGACCCAGCCACCGCTGCTGCTCGACCGACGCGGGCTCGGTATCACCCTGAGTCACGATCAGGCGGCGCAGCTGGTTGCGGAACTCACCGGGCACCTCCTGCCAGACGGGTTGCCCGAAGAAGTCGCCGAACCCGATCCGGCGGTCGTGGACCGGATCGGCGAGGAAGATCCCCCACCGGTACTCCGGCAGCTTCACGTACTCGAAGTGCGCCCATCCCGAGGGATCGACGCTGACGGCGGTCCGCACGTAGACCTGGTGGTAGTCCTGGAAGCCCTGCGGACCCATGTCCTTCCACCACTGGATGTACTGCGGCTGCCAGTGTTCGAGCGCCCGCTGCAGCCGCTTGTTGCTCGATAGACCGACGTTATTGGGTATTCTCTCGGCAGAGATCATGGGGTGTCACTCGTCAATGCCAAATGCTGAGTGTTGAATGGCCGTCTACGTTCTGTTGAAGTCGAACTCCGGCCGCTTCTGGGTTCCATAGGCGGTCAGCGCGCCCTGTTCACCGACCGCGTTGGGCCGGATGAAAATCCAGTTCTGCCAGGCGGTCAGGCGGCCGAAGATCTTCGTCTCCATCGTCTCGGGACCGGCAAATCGCAGGTTCGCCTCCATCCCGGTCAGGGCATCCGGTGAAAACGCCGCGCGTCCCTCGACGGCGAGCCGCACTTCGTCGTCCCAGTCGAGCTCGTCGGGGGCGAACGAGATCAGCCCGGCGTCCATCGCGGCTTGCGCGTCGAACGGTTCCTTCTCTGACAGGACCTCTTCGACGCGCTCCGGCGTGCCGAGGAAGCGCGTCTGCAGGCGGGTCAGGCCGTTGCTCATCAGGAGCGGGCCGCCGTTCATCCTCGACAGCGCGATCGTGTTCGGCTGATCCGGATCATCGAGCATGTAGGAGCGGTCCGCGGCCAGCGCCAGCTCGAACAGCGACCCCGCAAAGCAGCTGCCCGGCTCGATCAGCGCGAAGAAGCTGCGGGAGGTGAGGTCCATCCGCTTCAGCGTCCGTTTCATGAAGTGGGTGATCTCGCGCACCAGCCAGTGGTCCCGATGCGCCAGCAGCGTCTCGTCGGTGGCCAGGACCGCCGCGGCATCCCCCACGGTCTTGAGGACCACCGTGCCGATCAGCGGTTCGTTCACGCGGAGCCGGAGCAGCGCATCGTCCAGCTCCCGGAAGGCGCGGAGCGGCCAGTACTGATCGCCGGCGGCGATGATGGCGTCAGGCGTGCCCGGCTGATCGCCTGCAGGGCCCGCCACGGTCAGGGTCGCGACCCGGCGCAGCCGATCGATCTCGAGCGAGACGGTGGAGTACTTCACCGCATCGGGCGACGCCTGCGCGTCGAGCGGCCCGAGTGTGATCCCGGGGCCCGATCGGGGCCGGTCGGATTTCGCCGCCAGCTCCAGCGCCCGTTTCGCGACCCGTTCCCTGAACTGGCTCGTGGGATACACCGCATCCACGAGACGCCACTCGACCGCGCGCTTCCCGCGCACGCCTTCGGCAAGCGTCCCGAAGAAATCCGCCAGGTCGCGGCGCACTTTGCGCTTGTCGACCACGCGCGTGAGGCCGCCGGTACCCGGCAGCACGCCGAGCAGCGGGGTCTCGGGCAGGCTGACGGCGGAGTTCCCGTCGTCGACTAGGATGATCTCGTCGCAGGCGAGCGCCAGCTCGTACCCGCCGCCGGCACAGATGCCGTTCAGCGCCGCCAGGAACTTGATCCCGGAGTGCTCGCTCGCATCCTCCATCGCGAGCCGCGTCTCGTTGGTGAATTTGCAGAAGTTGACCTTCCAGGCGTGGGTCGACCCGCGGAGCATGAAGATGTTGGCGCCGGCGCAGAAGATCCGTTCCTTCAGGCTGGTGACCACAACCGCGTGGACCTCCGGGTGCTCGAACCGGATCCGCTGGATGGCGTCGGCCAGTTCGATGTCCACACCGAGGTCGTAGGAGTTCAGCTTCAGGCGGTAGTCGGGGGAGAGGCCCGCGTCTTCCTGAACGTCCATCGAAAGCGTCGCGACCGGGCCGTCGAAGGACAGCTTCCAATGGTGGTAGCGGTCGGGCGCTGTCTCGAGCGAGATGCGGTCGGGCGTGGTGTTCGTTGCGGTTGCCATCCTGGCAAGCGTACCTGCGCGAATCCGGCGGTGTCAAGGCACTATAGTGCGCAAATGTCTACGAGCGTGTAATATAGTGCATCACATGGCCGACGACATTCTGGCGGCACTCGGCCGACGCGCGCGTGCGCAGCGCCTGTCGCGCGGCTGGACGCTTCGCGAGATCGCCGAGCGCTCCGGCGTCTCCCCTCGCTTCCTGGTGCAGCTCGAAGCGGGCCAGGGCAACATCTCCGTTCGCCGGCTCGCCGAGCTTGCGGTCGCGCTCGAGACGAGCCCCGGGGCACTGCTGGCGGCCGAGGGCCCTTCGCCGCCGGCCATCGCGCTGCTCGGCCTGCGGGGCGCGGGCAAGACGACGATCGGCAAGCGTCTCGCGAAGCGGCGCCGGGTGCCGTTCGTGGAGCTCGACAAGCGGATCGAGCAGGCGGCCGACCTGAGCCTCGGCGAGTTGTTCACGCTGCACGGCGAGGACTACTACCGGCGGCTGGAGCGCGAGGTGCTGCAGGACGTGCTGCGCGACGGCAAGCCGATGGTGCTGGCGACGGGAGGCGGCCTCGTGGCGTCGCCCGACACGTTTGCACTGCTGCGCCGCGCCGCGATCACGGTCTGGCTGCGCGCCTCGCCGGAAGAGCACTGGAACCGCGTGGTGCGACAAGGTGACCGTCGCCCGATGGCGGACCATCCTCAGGCCATGGCGGAACTGCGGTCCTTGCTGGCCCGGCGCGAGCCGCTCTACGCGCTCGCCGATCACACGGTGGAGACGTCCGCGGTCACGGTGGACAAGGTCGTGGACGCGATCGAACGGGAGATCGGCGGGGTCAGAGCTTGAATTTGTCGGCTCCAACATTTTGGTGCCAACGACGCCCGAGCGGTTGGCACCAAAAATCCGGAGCCGACAAATTCAAGCTCTGACCCCGCTGAAGTACACTCGGCGCCGATGCGGTCACGTTTGCTCCCCCTTCTGTCGGTCTGCCTCTGCACCTTCGCCCTTTCGTGCGCAGGCGCCAGACCCCCGCAGACCGCTCCGCCGCCGGCATCCAGTGATGGCGGGACGCCGGCGGATCCGACCGCACCCCGCGTGCGGCTGCTCGCAACCGGCGGCACCATCTCGAACCGGACCGGCGGACGGCTGACCGCCGAAGAGCTCGTGAACGGGATCCCGGATCTGCGGCGGCACGTCACACCGGAGTTCGAGCAGTTCGCCAACACGGCCAGCTCGCAGATCACGCTGAATCAGTGGCTGGACCTCGCGCGCCGGATCAACCAGCTGTACCGGAGCGACGCCGGACTCGCAGGAGTCGTCGTCACCAGCGGCACCGACACGCTCGAGGAGCTCGCATACTTTCTCAATCTGACCGTGCGCGACGCCCGCCCGGTCGCGGTCGTCGGCTCGATGCGAAACCCCAGCACGCTGGGCTACGAAGGGGCGGCAAACCTGCTCGAAGGATTTCGCGTCGCGGCGGACCCCGCATCCCGCGCCCGCGGGGTACTGGTCGTGCTGAACGACGAGATCAACGCCGCGCGCGAGGTGACCAAGACCGACGCACTCCGGCTGCACACGTTTCAGACGCGCGGCTACGGCCTCCTGGGCGTCATCGACCGCGACCGCGTGGTCTATTACCGGCGCGTGGAGCGCCGGCACACAGCCGACAGCGAGTTCGACGTCGCATCGATCACGCAGCTCCCCCGAGTGGATGTGCTGCTCACCTACCAGGGAGCGAGCGGCGACCTGATCAAGGCGGCAATCGACGCGGGAGCGCAGGGGATCGTCGTCGCGACGGCCGGAGCGGGCGCGATGAGCGGAACGCAGGGTGAAGGCGTGCGCTATGCCGCGTCGAAAAACGTCCCGGTTGTCATCACGACGAGAGCCGGCAGCGGCCGGATCGCAAGCGCGGGCAGAGGCAACAGCATCGCCGGGCAGGATCTCGCACCGATCAAGGCGCGCATTCTGCTGATGCTCGCGCTGACCAAAACACAGGACCTCGCCGAGCTCCGCCGGATCTTCAGCGAGTACTGACGCAGGCCTTCAGCGTTCAGCGTTCAGCCTTCAGCATCGTCAGTGAGCCGTCTCCCCGGGCTTGAGCACGAGGACGTCGATGCCGTGCGGGTCGACGAGGCGCTTCAGCTCTTCGGGCCTGCCGGTCAGGACCGGGAAGGTGCCGTAATGCATCGGGACGACCTGGCGGACGCCGAGCAGCCTCGCCGCGACCGCCGCCGCCGCCGGGCCCATCGTGAAGTGGTCGCCGATCGGCAGAAACGCGATCTCGGGCGTGTGCAGTTCGGCGATGAGCCGCATGTCGCCGAAAAGCGCCGTGTCGCCGGCGAAGTAAAACGACCGCTCGTCCTCCAGTTTCACGACGAATCCCGCGGCGAGGCCGAGATACACCGTCGTGTCGTTCTCCACGATCGAGCTGGTATGGACGGCTGGCACCATCGTGATCTCCAGCCCGGCGACCTTCACGGTCCCGCCGATCCCCATGCCGGTCACGTTCTGCAGCCCCTTGCGCTCGAGCCACAGCGAGAGCTCGAACACCGCCACCGTTGTCGCTCCTGTCGCGCGCGAGACGTTGACGATGTCTCCGGTGTGATCGAAGTGACCGTGCGACAGCAGGATCACGTCGGCCGCGTCGATCCTCTTCTTGTCGGGCGGGCAGAGCGGATTGTTCTCGAGCCACGGATCGGTAACGATCTTTCTGCCGCCGGGGGTGGTCAGGACGAACGTCGAATGACCGAGCCACTGAATCGCGAGCTTCGACATGAGGCCAGTATAATGAAACGTGCTGCGTGCTGCGTGCTGCCGCCTGTCATGCACTGAACTATGACCGCTGTTCCCCTCAACTTCATCCGTGGCCGGAAGAAACGGGCCGACGAGATGCCTCGCGGCGGCAAGCCGGAGTGGCTGAAGGTGCGCGCGCCGGGGTCCGAGAATTACCACCGGCTCAAAGGACTGATGCGGACGATGGGTCTGCACACGGTCTGCGAGGAGGCCAACTGCCCGAACATCGGCGAGTGCTGGCACCACGGCACGGCCACCTTCATGATCCTCGGCGACACCTGCACGCGATCGTGCGGCTACTGCAATGTGACCCACGGCGCGCCGAAGCCGCCCGACCTACAGGAGCCCGTGAAAGTCGCCAGCGCGATTCATGCGATGGGGCTCGCTTATGTCGTCGTCACCTCGGTGGACCGCGATGACCTGCCGGACGGCGGCGCCGCGCACTTCGCGCGGACTATTGCGGAGACCCGCGCGCGGATCCCGTCGTGCCGGCTCGAAGTGCTGATCCCCGACTTCAAAGGGGATGAAGCGGCGTTGCGCACCGTGCTCGACGCGCGTCCCGACGTGCTCAATCACAATATCGAGACGGTGCCGCGCCTCTATCGCACCGCCCGGCCGGGGGGCCGCTACGACCGCGCGCTGCAGCTGCTCGAGCGCTCGCGTGCCTATGCGCCCGGCATCCCGACGAAGTCCGGCCTCATGGTCGGCCTCGGGGAGGAGTGGGATGAGGTGGTCGGCACGCTGCGGGACCTCGGCACGGCCGGATGCCAGATCGTGACGATCGGCCAGTACCTCCGCCCGTCGCTCGCCAATCTGCCGATGGTGCGGTACTACGCCCCGTCGGAATTCGCGGAGCTGAAGCGGATCGGCCTGGAGCTGGGCATCGGCCACGTCGAATCAGGGCCTCTCGTGCGCAGTTCCTATCACGCCCACGAGCAGACCGAAGCCTACGAAGCCGCCCGGTAGCCGCGGCCATGCCCTCGCCGCTGGCCGTCGCTCACGACAACATCGTCAACTGCAACCGGTGTGAGCGGCTTCGCACCTATTGCGGCCGCATCGCCCGCGAGAAGAAAGCGGCGCACCGGAACGACACGTATTGGGGGCGCCCGGTGCCCGGTTTTGGCGACCCCAACGCCCGCGTGCTCGTGCTTGGCCTCGCGCCCGCGGCGCATGGCGCGAACCGCACGGGACGCGTCTTCACCGGCGACGGCTCGGGCGACTTTCTCATGCGCGCGATGCACGCGGCGGGCTTCGCCAACATCACGACCTCGCAGCGCGCCGACGACGGGCTGACCCTGACCGACGCTTACATCGTCGCCGCCGTCCGCTGCGCGCCGCCCGATAACAAACCGCTGCCCGAAGAAATCGCGGCGTGTCATCCGCACCTCATCGCGGAGGTGGCTGCGCTGAAGCGGATCGAAGTCATCGTCGCGCTCGGCAGAATCGGTTTCGATGCCGCCTGGCGGCTTCTCGCCGGGCAGCAGATCGTCATTCGACCGCGGCCGGCCTTCGGCCATGGCGTCGTCATCCGGACACCCGGCCCGACGGTCATCGGATCCTTTCACCCGAGCCGTCAGAACACCAACACGGGCAAGCTCACGCCCCCGATGCTCGAGAGTGTCTTTCGACGGGCGGCCAGACTCGCCAGGCAGCAGCTGTAGGCAGGACCATCGGAAGCGGCCCTGTGCTTGCACGTCCCTCCCCGGAGGGAATGCGATGTCGAGAAAGTGGATCCTCAAGCTCTGCGCGCCGGTCGCGACCGCAGCCATTCTGGTGGGCTGCACGCAGGAAGTGAGTCCTGACGCGGACCGGAACCGCACCCCGATCGACAACGCCAGCAATCAGCAGCGGCAGAACCGGCCGATCAAAGTGACCGGCTGCCTCGGCCCCGGTCCGGGCACAGACCAGTACGTCCTCACCCATGTGAAGCCCGCTCCCCTCGCAGAACAGCCGAGCGATATGCTGTCTTCCACCAGCCTGACGCTGCCCGACAACTCTGCCGTCCGACTCGCCGTCAACGACGACGATCAGTTGAGGGGCCTGGTCGGGCAGACGGTGTCGGTGACAGGTCTGATCCGGGACGACGGACGGAACACGATCGGTACGAGCGGACCACCGGTCGCGCCCGACCAGGCGGAGCCCCGGACGGACCAGTCACAGGCCGCGACCGACAAGCACCACTCCGACAAGGTGCGTGCGGAGGCGGGGCCGATCGGGCAGCGGTCCATGAACAACGGGACCTACCCCGAGCTCACGGTTCAGCAGCTGAACGGGACCGGACAGAAATGCGTTGCGTCGCCGGCTGAGGAGCGGCGGTAGCGAGCGGTCAGGTGGCGCGCAGGCGGCGCCGGGCTTTGGCGAGCTCGCGCTGCTTGCGCCGGTCGAGCGGCGGGAACTGGAGGTCGAGGCTCTCGAGCGTTTCGATCACGACGTTCGCGATCGCCAGCCGGGTAAACCACTTGTTGTCGGCCGGGATCACGTACCACGGCGCGTGCCGGGTGCTGGTAGCCGTGATCGCGCTCTCGTAGGCTCGCATGTAGTCAGTCCAGCGCAGCCGCTCGTCGACGTCGCTGATCGAGAACTTCCAGTTCTTCGCCGGGTCGTCGAGGCGGGCGACGAAGCGCCGGCGCTGCTCGGCCTTCGAGACGTTCAGAAAGAACTTGCGGATGATGGTCCCGTTGCGGCACAGGTACCGTTCGATATCGCGGATGTCTTCGTACCGCTCGGTCCAGAGCCTGGACGAGACGCGGCCCGGCGGCAGGTGCTGCTTCTCCAGCAGCTCCGGGTGCACGCGAACCACCAGCACTTCCTCGTAATAGGACCGGTTGAACACGCCGATCCGGCCGCGCTCGGGGAGGACTTTCAACGAGCGCCACATGAAATCGTGGTCGAGCTCCTCGGGGGTCGGCCCTTTGAAGGTGAACACCTGTGTCGCCTTGGGGTCCAGACCGCGCATCACGTGCTTGATCGCGCTGTCCTTGCCGGCGGCGTCCATGGCCTGGAACACGAGCAGCAGCGACCATCGATCCTGCGCGTAGAGAACTTCGGTCAAGTCGTAGAGCCGCCTCGTGGCCTTCTTCAGGAGCCCCTTGGCCTCCTTTTCGGACCGGTATGGCGCCGTGTCTGCCGGATCGTAAGCGGCGATGCGCACACGCTGCCGGGGTTTGACGAGAAACCGGGAGGTGGCGATCCGCTTCACGCGCCCTTCCTGCGCGGACGGTAGACGTGCGTCGCGTGGCCGAAGAACACTTCCGCCGACTCCATCACGGTCTCCGACAGGGTCGGATGCGGGTGAATGCTCGTCCTCAGATCGGTGGCGTTGGCGCCCATCTCGACCGCCAGGACACCTTCGGCGATCAACTCCCCCGCACCGGGGCCGACGATCCCCACGCCGAGGACTCGCTCGGTCTTCGGGTCGAGCAGGAGCTTCGTGAGGCCGTCGGATCGATCGAGCGTGAGCGAGCGGCCGGACGCACCCCACGGGAAGCGCGCGACCGTGACGTCCCTCTTCTGCTTCTGGGCCTCGGCTTCGGTGAGGCCGCACCACGCGAGCTCAGGGTCGGTGAAGACGACGGCCGGGATGGCGAGCGGCTCGAACGCCACCTTCTGACCGGCGATCGCCTCGACCGCCACGCGGCCCTCATGCGACGCCTTGTGGGCGAGCATCGGCTCACCCACCACGTCGCCGATGGCGTAGATCGTGGGCTCGGCCGTCTGCCGCGATCCGTTCACCTCGACGAAACCCCGCTGGTCGACGGCGACCCTGGTCTGCTCGATGCCCGGGACCGGATTCGGCTTGCGGCCGACCGAGACGAGCACGCGGTCGAAGGTCCGCTCCTTCTTGTCGAGCGCCCCCTCGAACGTGACCGCAATGCCGGTCTTCTGCTCCTTCATCGAGACGACCTTCGTGTTGAGGAGCACCGCCTCGCACATCGATTCGATCCGCTTGGCGAGCACGTTCACCAGGTCGCGATCGGCCCCCGGCAGCAGGCCGTCAGTCATCTCGACGACCGTGACCCTGGTCCCGAGGGCAGCGTAGACGCTGCCCAGCTCGAGACCGATATAACCGCCGCCGACGACCAGCAGCGACTTCGGGACCTCGGGCAGATCGAGCGCGGCCGTGGAATCCATCAATCGCGGGCTGTCGATCGAGAGGCCTGGAACCTTCGCCGGATGAGAGCCCGTGGCGATGATCGCGTGCTCGAAGGTCAGTGTCTCTTTCTTCGAGCCGCTCCCCGACGAAAGTTCCAGCGTCCTGGCGTCGACGAACGACGCCGTGCCCTGCACGTAGGTGATCTTGCGCTGCTTCGAGAGCTGCCCGAGCCCGCCGGTCAACTGATCGACCACCTTCGTCTTGAAGGCGCGGAGGCGGTCCAGGTCGATCTTCGGCGGGCCAAACGCGATCCCCCACGCCTCGGCATGCTTCGCTTCGTTCAGCACCTCGGCCACGTGCAGCAGCGCCTTGGACGGAATGCAGCCGCGATACAGGCAGACACCGCCCGGGTTGGGCGACGGATCGATGAGCGTGACCTGCATTCCGAGGTCGGCCCCGTAGAAGGCAGCGGCGTAGCCCCCGGGGCCGGCCCCGATGACGGCAAGTTGCGTGGCAGCCATCAGAGCGCGAGGACGAAGGGCTGCTCGAAGGCTTCGCAGACCCAGCGCAGAAACCGCGCGGCATCCGCGCCGTCGATCACGCGGTGATCGTAGGAGAGCGACAGCGGCAGCATCATGCGCGGCTGGAACGCCCCGCCATCCCAGACCGGCTCGTACGCGCCCCGCGAGATCCCGAGGATGGCCACTTCCGGCCAGTTGACGATCGGCGTGAACGAGGTCCCCCCGATGCCGCCGAGGTTCGTGATGGTCGTTCCGGCCCCCTGCATCTCCTGGATCGACAGCTTGCCGTCGCGCGCCTTTTCGCTGGCCTTCCCCAGTTCCGCCGACAGCTCCAGGATGCCTTTGCGGTCCACGTCGCGGATCACCGGAACGAGCAGGCCGCGCTCGGTATCGACCGCCACGCCGATATGGACCGACTTCTTGTAGATGATCTCGTTCTGCGCCTGATCGATCGAGGCGTTGAACTGCGGGAACTGCTTCAGCGCCCCGGCGACGATCTTCAGCGCGATCGCCGTCATCGTCAGTTTGCCCCCGAGCTTTTCCGCCTGCGGCGAGTACTCCTTGCGCAGCACTTCGAGGTCCGTGATGTCGGCCCGGTCGTGCTGGGTGACGTGCGGGATCGCGTTCCACGCATAGCCGAGATGCTGCGCCGTCGTGCGGCGGATGTTGCTCATCGGCTTGCGCTCGACCTCGCCCCACTTCGTGAAGTCCGGTAGTGGCCGTCCTGGCGCGAGCGCACCCTCACCGGCCACGGCCGACGACACCGATGCGGCGCCCGTCATGACGCTTTTCACGTACTCCTGGAGGTCTTCGATGCTGATCCGGCCGCCATCCCCGCTGCCGCGAACGTAGCTGATGTCGACCCCCAGTTCGCGCGCCATGCGCCGGACCGATGGCGCCGCGGGCGGAGCCGGACCGGCCGGCTCCGCCGCTGCGCTCGCGGCGGTCTGGGTCGGC
>DATFFM010000116.1:0-37465 GCA_035250005.1 Vicinamibacterales bacterium
AATCCACGGCCGATTGCGTCGGCGAGCGTCAGCCGCTCCTGCGCGAAAAGTGGAGCGGCGGTCAGGCACACGATCAGCAGTACGGTCGACACCTTCACGACAGTCCCTTTCCGGATCCCGCGTTCGCTGCTCCGGATCCCGTCAACATCGCGATGAATACGTCTTCCAGGGTGGCCCCGATCGGGCGGACGCTGGCGACCTGGATACCGTGTTGCGCCAGCGCTGCCCGAAGGTACCCGCCGGCGTCGTGGGCCGGCACGTCGCGGAACGTGACGTGGGCGCGCTCGCCAAATCCCTGCGCGTCGGCGACGCCGCTCACGCTCCGCAACGCGTCGAGCGGCGGACGCGCGGTGGTCGAAATGACCTCGTACAACCGTCCGGCGAGCGATGACTGCAGCACCGCCGGCTCGTCGGCTGCCAGCACCTTTCCTTCGTGAAGCAGCAGGACGCGGCCGCATCGCTCCGCCTCGTCGAGGTAGGGGGTCGCCATGACGATCGTCAACCCGCGCGCGAGAAACTCCGACAACAGCTTCCAGAACTCGCGCCGAGCGACCGGATCGACGCCGGTCGTGGGCTCGTCGAGGATCAGCACGTCCGGTTCGTGGACGAGCGTGCAGGCAAGCGCGAGCTTCTGCTTCATCCCCCCCGACAGCCGGTCGGCGCGCCGCGTCCGGAACCGCGTCAGCTGCGTCATGTCGAGCAGCCGGTCGCGCGCCGGCCGGTATGCCCTCACGCCGTGGATCTCGGCGAAGAACGCAATGTTCTCGTCGATCGAAAGGTCGCCGTACAGAGAGAAGCGCTGCGAGAGGTAGCCGACCGCACCGGTGATCTGCCGATGGTCCGTGACGGGATCGTGTCCGAGCACGCGAACCTGCCCGCCGTTGGCCCGCAGCAGGCCGCAGGCCAGCCGGATCGCCGTGGTCTTGCCGGCCCCGTCAGGGCCGATGACCCCGAACATCTCGCCACGGCCGACGGCGAATGACACGCCGGCCAGCGCCGTGACCGGCCCGTAGGTCTTGGAGACGTCAGAGAACAGGATCGCGGGCATTCAGCGTTCAGCGTCCAGCGTTGACAATTCCGCCTCGACCGGCATCCCGGGCTTGAGGATCCCCTCGCGGTTGTCGACCGTGACCTTGATCCGATACACCAGCTTCGAGCGCTCCTCCGCGGTCTGCACGTTGCGAGGCGTGAACTCTGCGCGGGGGGAGATGTAGGTGATGGTGCCGGGAAGCCGCTGACCGGCGTCGGTGAGAACCGTAACCGTCTGGCCCAGGCGCAGCCGCGGCACGACCGGGCCGTCGACGTACACGTTCGCCCACGCGTGATCGAGGTCCGAGATGACGGCGACTGGCGTGCGGGCGGCGACCGTCTCCCCGGCGTCGGCCAGCTTCGCGGTGACGGTGCCGCCGACCGGCGCCTTCACCGTGGCATCGGCCAGGTTCTTCTGCAGCGCGGCGATCTGCGCGTTCGCCGACGTCACTCGCGCTTCGGCGACCGCAACTTCCTCGCGGCGCGCCCCGGCCCGCAGGCGCGCCACCGCTTCGTCGGCGGCCTGGGCGCGCTGGCGCGCGGCGGTGACTTTCGACGCGGCCACCGAGACGCGGGTCGCCGCATCGTCGCGCTGTTTGCGCGACCCGGCATTCGCGGCCAGCAACGCCTCGAACCGCTGAAGGTCTTCAGTGGCGGCCTTCAGTTCCGCTTCGGCGGCTGCCGTGTCGGCCATCGCCGACGCGGCCTGGGCGCGCGCCTGGCGAATGTCCTCCGCCCGCGAACCGGCCTGCACCAGCCGCAGCTGCGCCGCCGCCTGGTCGCGGTCGGCCTCGGCGCGGCGCAGCGTGATCTCGAGATCACTGGTGTCGAGCCGCGCCAGCACGTCCCCGGCGGCCACGCGGCGCCCCTCCTCGGCCGTCATCTCGAGCAGCCGCCCGCCGACCTCGGCGGCGACACGCACCTCGGTGGCTTCGACATAACCCGCGGCCCGCGGCGGCCGGTCGTCGCCGTTGCGGCAGGCGGCAGCGCCGGCAGCCAGAACGGCGGCGACGCATACCGGAATCACGACTCTCATGGCTGTCCTTCCAGGGTCAGCAGCGCGACGCGCTGCACGTGCGCGATGACCTGTTCCGTGGTGAGCTGGGTCGCGAGGTGCAACTGCGACGGCGCCCGGCGCCGCATCGGGGCGGTTGCGAAGAACATCAGCACCGGGCCGACGATCCCGAGTTGCACCAGGAGCGGGTTGGCGGGGCGGAAACGCTTGGCCGCCACGCCGTCCTGTACAGCGGTCGCGACATGCTGCAGGATGCCGACGATGACCGCCATCGTGCCCTTGTCGACGTGGGTCCCCCCTTCGGCGATCTCGCGCAGCCAGATGGCCGGGAAGTGCGGCCGCGCCTCGGCCTCCCTGGCGATCGCCTCGACCATGCCGCGGATGCGGGCGGCTGGATCGCTGTCGGGGGCGGTGGCGGCCAGCCGCGCCGCGACCGATTCGAACATGTCGCGGAGGATCTCGGCGTAGAGGCCGGCTTTGCTCTTGAAGTGGTAGTAGAGCATCGCCTTGTTGACGCCGGCGGCCTCGGCGATGCGGTCGACGTTGGCGCCGGCGAAGCCGCGGGCGGCGAACGCGGTCGCGGCCGCGGCAAAGAGCCGGGTCCTGGTGCCGGGCTCGGCCCGGGGGCGGCGGCGTCGGGCTGTGCGTTTCATAACTAACTGGATAGTTAATATAACTAACCGGTTAGTTTAGTCAACCGCCCGGCGATCCGGAGGCTGCCGGCGGGGACCGGCCGAGCGCTCACAGCAGCCGGGAGAGCCGTGCGTAGCCGGCCCGGCTCACCGGCAGCCGCCGCCCGTCGCGGAGGATGGCGACCCGGCTGTCTTTCGCGTAAAGCTCCACCCGCGCGATGCGGTCGAGGTTGAGCAGATACGACCGGTGGATCCGGACGAAGCGCGACCCGTCCATCGAGGCCTCTACCGCCGCCATCGTCTGGTCCTTGAGGTAGTCCTTGCCCTCCATCTTGAAGCAGACGTAGTCGTCCTGCGCCTCCACGTAGTCGATGCGGTCGACCGGCAGCACGTGGACCTGCGAGCCGTCGCGGATCAGCACCCGCTCGACCGGCCCCTGGCGGGGCCGCGCGGTGGCGACGAGGTCCTCGACCGGCATCGCCTCCTTCGCGAGGATGCGCGCGCGCGCGCGGGACAAGGCCTCGCCGAAACGCTCCTCGTTGAACGGTTTGAGGAGGTAGTCGACCGCGTGGACCTCGAATGCGCGCAGCGCATACTGATCGTAGGCGGTCGTGAAGATCACCGGGATCGAGCGTCCGAGCAGTTCCAGCACTTCGAACCCGTCGAGCTTCGGCATCTGCACGTCGAGGAACATCAGGTCCGGCGAGAGATCCGTGACCGCCTTGACGGCTTCGAAGCCGTTGCCGCACTCGGCGACGGTCTCGACGCCCGGGTGGGCCTTCAGGTACTCACGGATCACGGCGCGGGCCAGCGGCTCGTCGTCCACGATCACCACGCGCATCAAGTCGTTCATAGCGGTGCAGGACCTTTCAGAGGCGTACTGTGGGGAGCACCAGCTCGACTCGCCAGAGTCCCTCCTGTTCGGCCCAGTGGATCGAGGCGTTGGCGCCGAAAAGCGTGCGCAGCCGCGATCGAACGTTCGCGAGGCCCAGGCCGGTGCCGGTCTTCCGCGGCCGTTCGGGATCCGCCGGGTTCTCCACCACCACCCTGAGCCGCGCCGCCGTGCATTCCGCCGACACCGTCACCGCGCCCCCCTCGAGCACGTGCGCCACGCCGTGCGTCACCGCATTCTCCACGATGGTCTGCAGCACGAGCGGGGGGACGAGGCACGCCGCCGCGTTGCCGGGGGAGATCGACACCTGGAGCCGATTGCCGAGCCGCACGCGCTCGATCTCCAGATACTTCTCCGCCAGGGCCAGCTCCTTCGACAACGGGATACGCTCGGCACCGCCGAGCGCGAGGCTCTCGCGCAGGAAGTCGCCGAGCAGGATCGTCATGCGCCGGGCGCCGGCGGGATCCACCGCCGTGAGCGCGCTGATCGAGTGCAAACTGTTGAACAGAAAGTGCGGATCGATCTGCGCGCGCAGCGAGCGCAGCTCGGCGTCTCGCGACTGCACCTGCGCCTGCAGCTGGCGCCGGTCGGCCTCGCGGGCGTGCTCGAAAGCCGCGACGATGTAGCTGACCGCGATAGAGAGGAGGTACAGGAGCAGCCCGAATCCGAACAGGATCCCGCCGATCTCTTCGAACGGCGCGCGAAGCCCCCACCACCGGCCGAGAAGATGACTCCAGCCTCGTGCCAGCAGCAGCCACGCGGCGCTGCTGACAAACGATGCGCCCAGCGCGGTGGCAATCAACCGGCCTGCGCCGGCGGTGACGATCGGCGTGCTTCGCGAGACGTACCATGCGGAAAGACACACGAACGAGTAGCCGAGCGCGAGCGGGAATGCGACCAGCGCCGCGGCGCGCATGCTGAGGCCGGCCTCCGACGCCAGCAGCGTCGCCAGCAGGGCGCCGGCGATCATCCAGAGCGCCAGATACAGCGCGAGCCGCTCGCCGCGGACGAGGAGCGGGTGCATGTGTCTCAGTTCTTGACTTCGACGCCGCCCATCAGAACGACGCCGCGCACGATCAGTTTATGCGCGGTCGCTCCCTGCGGCGGGCGCGTCGTGTCGTCATAGCCGCCCATCAGGGGGGTGACACGCCCGATCACCGTCCAGTTCTCCGGCACCTGGATCTCGATGCCGCCCCACATCGCGAACACGTCGATGACGGCTTCGCCGTGGATCGCCGCCTGCCGCAGATCGATCTCGCAGCCCCCCATGAACGCCGTCAGCTCGCCGCCGCGGAAGGCGGTCGAGTTGCTCCCGCGGTTCACCCCGCTGAGCACCGCGATCGCGTTCACGGTCGCATCGCTGGCGCCGCCGGGGCGGTGATGGCGGCCACGCAGCCCCTGCCAGACGATCATCCCGCCGACCATGACGAGCAGAAGAGGCCAGAAATCAAGGAAGCTCACGGTAATCAGCTCGAGCGTATCGAGCAGCATCCAGGTGCCGGCCATGACAAAGAACACGCCGCCGAGCGCCGAGCCATGGCCGCCGCGCACCTGCCACAACTTCGCCAGCCCGATCGCAATCAGCCCGGCCGGCCAGTACCGGAGGTAGCGGCTGGCGTCGGCCAGGTTCAGGTTGTCGAGTGTGAAGACGACACCCACCAGGCAGATCAGCAGCCCGAACATCAGGTGAGGCGTCAGCCGGATCGCGGGGGGATTGCCACCGTCGCCCAGGGGCGCCTCTCTTTCCTCCCGGCTCATGGACCTACCATAGCCGACCGTCATCCAGCCGCGCTCCCCTTTCGGTGAACACCGGGGCGCGGCCGGTGAACGGCGGCCGATCTGCTAGAATTCCGTCCTATTCCCCCCACATCCAGAGGGCCCATGATCAAGCGTTGGCAGAAGACTATCTTTTCGACGGTGCTCGTGCTCGGGGCGCTGTTCCTGACCGGGATCACCGCCACGATCGGCTGGCGTCCGTTCATCGGGCCGAAGACGCGGCCGCTCACCGACCGGCGTTTCGAACCGACGCCTGCCCGGCTGGAACGCGGCGCCTATCTCGTGAGGAACGTCGCGGGCTGCCTGTTCTGCCACTCCGATCTGGATCCGTCGGTCGATGGATTGCCGGTGAAGGCGGGCCGTGACGGAGCCGGGCGCCCTTTCACGGCTGAAGACATGCCCTGGCTCACCGCACCCAACCTGACATCGGATCAGGAAACCGGCGCCGCCACCTGGACCGACGACATGCTCGCCCGCGCAATCCGTGAAGGGATCGGCCACGACGGCCGGGCGCTCTTCCCCTTGATGCCCTACATGAATTACCGCCGGATGGCGGACGAGGACCTCGCCGCGGTGATCACTTATATCCGGTCGCTGCCTCCGGTGCGCCAGACACATTCAAAAACGGCGCTCCCCTTTCCGATGAGCCGTCTGATCAACGCCGTTCCTCAGCCGCTCGACAACCCCGTGGCGCCGCCGGACGTCACCACGCCGGCAAAGCGAGGCGAGTACCTGGCCACGCTGGCGTCGTGCGCGGATTGCCACACGCCGATGGACGACCGCGGACAGTTCGTCCCGGGAATGGCCTTCGCCGGCGGCAGCAGCTTCAAGTACGGCGACGCCCGCGCGAAGCGGGCCGCGGCGAACCTGACGCCGGCGCCAAACGGCATTCCGTATTACAACGAGGAGCTGTTCCTTGAAGCGATCCGCACGGGACGCGTGCGGGACCGGCAGATCAGCGACGTGATGCCCTGGGGGCATTACCGCAACATGACCGACGAGGATCTGCGCGCGATCTTCGCCTACCTGAAGACCCTCGAGCCGGTGAACCATTACGTCGACAACGCGCTGCCGCCGGCGCTGTGCGCGAAATGCAATCTGCTCCACGGGGGAGGAGCCAGAAACACGAAGGCCGAGTAGGGCGCGGCGCTACTTCGGCGGCAGGCCAGCCTTCTTGCGGGCGGCCTCGAGCTCGTTCATCGCCTGGAGGACCTCCCGGCGGGCCGCTTCTTTCGCGCGCTCGGTTCTCGCCTCTTTCAACTTGTCGATCGCCTTCATCAAGGCCCAATTGAACGCCAGCCCCACGGCCGCGAGGGTCATCGCCTCGCCGTTGGTGAACATCGACATCCCGCGGTACTCCACCGGCGTCACCATGTGGAGGAACTCCTGGTGGGTCATGCCGCTCGCCGGCACCGGTCCGAGCAGATAGTCGGGTCCGAGAATGTCTTCGATCGTCGGCTTGCGGGCAAACACCTCGACCCGAAACACCGGCCGGTTGGTCGTCGGTTTGATGGCTGGCGGCCGCGACAGCGCCTTCTGGATCCGGGTCAGCGACACCGGCAGCTCGATCGGCGGATTCGCCTGCGGAGCCGGCGCGGGCTCGGCAGGAGGCGCAGGGGCTCCCCCCTGTTGCGGCGCCGCGCCGAGCGCAGCCGCAAGAATCAATGCCTGAATGCCGATCACGTTACCCATTATGACGAATGATCCCTCCGGATGGCTTCCAGGATCGATGCCCGCGGATGGGACCGCGGCTGTTCACAACTGGACATGAAAGGCTGGATCGACGCGGCGCCCGTCGGCGGTAACCCTTGCAGGAGGCCCGATTTGGCGCCCTCAACGGTTGGGCACGGTTCTGGCTGGGCTACGCTATGAGGCACCGCGATGCACACCACCCTGCAGGACCTCCGATACGCCTTCCGCATGCTCGGCACAGCGCCCGGCTTCACCTTGGTCGCCGTGCTGACCCTGGCGCTGGGGATCGGCGCCAATACCGCGATCTTCACCGTGGTCAACGCACTCTTGCTCAGGCCGCTCCCCTATGCGAACCCCGACCGGCTGGTGATGGTGTGGCAGGACTTCCGCGGCCGCGGCGGCCCGGCCGACGAATGGGCCTCCCCGGGTAACTACGTCGACTGGAGCCGTGAGAAGTCGCTCTTCGAAAATGTCGCCGCCATCAGCAACTGGCGCCCGGCCCTGACCGGCGGCGCCGAGACGGAGCCGATCCCCGGGGAACAGGTCACGCACGAGTACTTCGAAGTGCTCGGCGTCACCCCCTCACTCGGACGCGCTTTCAGGGCCGACGACGACGTGCCGAATGCGGCGCGAGTGGCGATCATCAGCGATACTCTCTGGAAGCGGCGCTTCGGAGGCGATCGGTCGATCATCGGCCGGCCGATCATGCTCAGCGGAGAGCCGCATGAGGTCATCGGGGTGCTGCCGGAGGGCTTCCGGCCCATCGTGGCGAGCCAGACCGGGGAAATCTGGCGTCCCATGCGCATCAACCGGATCACGCCATCCCGCGGCGCGATCGTGTACCGGGTGGTTGGACGGCTGCCCGAAGGGCTGTCCATCGAGCGCGCGCAAGCGGCGGCATCGCTGCTGGCGCGGCAGCTCGAAGCGGCCCATCCCGAACACAACGACAAGGTCGGTTTCAACGTGGAACGGCTGCACGACCGGGTCATCGGCGACATCCGGCCCGGGCTGCTGGCGCTCGTCGGCGCGGTCGCCTTCGTACTGCTCATCGCCTGCGCCAACCTGGCGAACCTGCTGCTGGCCCGCGGCTCGTCACGCGCGCGCGAGCTCGCCGTTCGGCTGGCGCTTGGCGCCGCGCGGGCGCGCGTCGTCCGCCAGCTGCTGACCGAAAGCATCGTGCTGGCCGCTATCGGCGGCGGGGCGGGCGTGCTGCTCGGCGTCTGGGCGGTCGACGCGCTGGTGTCGATCGCACCAGCCAGCGCGCCGCGGGTCGGCGAGATCGGCCTCGATGCGAGGGTCTTCGTTTTTGCTGCGCTGATCACCGTTGCCACCGGGGTGCTGTTCGGCCTGGCGCCGGCCGTCCAGTCGTCGCGCGCCGACGTAGCGCATTCGCTGAAGGACGGCGGGCGCGGCGGGATCGCGGTCTCGGGCCGCGCGATGCGGCGCGGGCTGATCGTGGCGGAGGTCGCGCTCGCCCTGATCCTGCTCACGGGCGGCGGATTGCTGCTTCAGACTTTTCTGCGCCTGCAGGCGGCCGATCTGGGATTCGATCCGCGCAACGTGCTGGTCGGCTTCGTCAATCCACCGCGGGTCAGCTACGACACGGCCGCGAAGCACGTGGCGTTCTACGACCAGGTCTACGAAAAGGCACGAGCGCTGCCGGGGGTGCAGAAAGCGGCGCTGGTCTCGGTCCTTCCGCTCGGCGGCGACAGCGACATGAACTTTGAGATCGAAGGACGCCCGGCGCCGCAGGCGGCCTCGGAAACTCCCGTCACCTGGTATCGGCTGGTGACCGCGAGCTACTTCGACACGATGGGCATGTCGATCCGTCACGGGCGCGGGTTCGAGACGCGGGAAGCGGCCCCCTCGGTCGTGGTCAACGAATCGATGGCCCGAAAGTTCTTTCCCGGCGAGCAGGCGATCGGACGCCGACTTCGCTTCAACCCCGACCGCCCCTGGTTCACGATCATCGGCATCGTCAGCGACGCGAGGGTGCGAGGCGCCCGCGAGGCGGCCCGTATCGAGACCTTCGTCCCCTATTGGCAGATGCCGGAGCCGGGCATGAACGTCGTGCTCAGGACCGCTGGCGACCCGGCGCTGCTGACGTCGGCCCTCAGGCAGTCGGTCGCCTCGCTCGACCCGAACGTTCCGGTGCAGGGCATCACGACGCTCGAGGCCATCGTCGGCGACTCGATCGACCAGCCGAAGTTCTTTGCCATGCTGGCTGCCGGCTTCGCAATTCTGGCGCTCGTTCTGGCGGCCATCGGCATCTACGGAGTCATGGCTTACGTCGTCGCGCAGCGGACCACGGAGATCGGCGTGCGGATGGCGCTCGGCGCCACCCAGCGGGAGGTTTTCCGCCTGGTGATCAGCGACGGATTGAAGCTGACTGGCATCGGCGTCGCGCTCGGTGTGGCGGGATCGATCCTGGTCGCGCGCTGGCTGACCACCCTGCTCTTCGGTGTGACGCCGGGGGACCCCGGAACGCTGGCCGTCACCGCGGCGGTGCTGCTGCTCGTCGCCGCCGCCGCCTGTTTCGTGCCCGCCAGGCGGGCCACGCGGGTCGATCCGATGGTCGCGCTGCGCGCGCAGTGAATGGCTATAATTTCAAAGCGCAGAAACCGGTGGCCCGGAGGGGCCGTCTAAGGAACAACATGGCCTTTTTCAAATCGAGTCAGCCCGCGCGCCAGCCCGACGTCCTCGACGCGGACGCGGCGGTTGCGCCGCACGCGCTGATCGCCCTCAGAAACATCGAGAAGTCGTACGCCCACGGCACCAGCCGCACTTACGTCCTGCGGCGGATCAACGTCGACATCAAGGAAGGGGAATTCGTCTCCATCATGGGGCCCTCGGGGGCCGGCAAGTCGACCATGCTACATATCCTGGGGATGCACGACTCGGCCTGGACGGGCGAGTACTACTTTCTCGATCAACCGGTGCACAAGCTCGCCGCCAAGGACCGCGCGAGGCTCCACAAGCAGCACATCGGCTTCGTGTTCCAGAGTTATCACCTGCTCGACCACCTGACCGTCTACGAGAACCTCGACATCCCGCTGTCTTACCGGGACATCAAGAAGGCGGAGCGCGAAAGCCTCGTCGGCGACATCCTCGACAAGTTCTCGATCGTGGGGAAGAAGGACCTTTATCCCAACCAGCTCTCAGGCGGCCAGCAGCAGCTCGTGGCCGTCGCGCGGGCGGTCATCTCGAATCCCAAGGTCATCCTCGCCGACGAGCCGACCGGCAACCTCCATTCGAGCCAGGGTCGCGAGATCATGGAGCTCTTCAAGAGACTGAACGAGACCGGGACCACCATCATCCAGGTCACGCACTCCGAGACCAATGCCGCCTACGGCAGCCGGGTCGTCAACCTGCGGGATGGATGGATCGTGGATGAGTAAATTGTCGTGAGGTTCACCAGCGCGGTTCCTTGCGCCGACCGCCTGAAAAATCCTCGCTTTCGAAGTTCCGATTGCCGCCGCTCCGGGCTCCGGATCCGCGGTTGCCCCCACCCCCGAACCCGCCTCCCTCGGTTTTCGGCCGAGCCTCGTTCACGACCAGCGGCCGCCCGTCCATCGTGTACTCGTTGAACTCTGTGACGGCCTTTTGCGCCTCCTCGTCGGAGGCCATCTCGACGAAAGCGAAGCCGCGTGCGCGCCCGGTGGCCATATCTTTCATGACCCGCACGTTGTCGACCTGGCCTGCACGGCTGAACAGTTCCGTGAGCTGTTCCTCGGTCGCCGAATACGGAAGGTTCCCGACGTAAAGTCTCCTGCCCATGCTGTTACTTACTCCTGCGAATGACGCGTCTCCGTTGCGCCGGAACTATATAGCAGATCACGTGCCGCAGGACCCGCTCGAGCTTTACGTGCTCCAATGGCCGAGCTACAGTGAAATGGTGGATCGCCTCAAGCCAATACTGTTATTCCTGGTGTGCGCCCTGTCGCTGGGTGCCTGCGCGCGCGACCAGCGTTACCCTCTGGTAGGCCAAGTCCTCGCGGTTGAC
This sequence comes from Vicinamibacterales bacterium, assembly GCA_035250005.1. Taxonomy (GTDB): domain Bacteria; phylum Acidobacteriota; class Vicinamibacteria; order Vicinamibacterales; family 2-12-FULL-66-21; genus JACDCA01. Next base: position 11,040 of record DATFFM010000116.1, read on the forward strand.
CCCGCGCAGCAGGTGCTGACCGTCAAGCACGAAGACATCCGCGGCTTCATGCCCGGCATGACGATGCCGTTCAAGGTGAAGAATCCTGAGGAGGTCGCCGCCAGCAAGCCCGGTGATCTCATCACGGCAACGCTGGTCGTAAAAGACAGCGTCGGGTATCTCGACGACGTCCGGAAGACGGGCGAAGCCCCGCTGCCGGCCGGCATTCCGAAAGCGCCGGCCGCGGCGATGATCGAATCCGGCGACCAGGTGCCCGACGCGGAGCTGACGGACCAGGACGGACGCGCGCGGCGCCTCTCGAACTGGCGCGGCAAGACGACGGCCGTCACGTTCGTATACACCCGCTGTCCGCTGCCAGACTTCTGTCCGATGATGGACCGGCATTTTGCCGCGGTCCAGCAGTCGCTGAGGGCTGACGCCGGCCTGGCCGCGCGAGTCCACCTGCTCTCCATCAGCTTCGATCCCGAGTACGACACACCGGCCGTGCTGAAAGCGCATGCGGTGCGCGCCGGGGCGGATCCGGCGACCTGGTCCTACCTCACCGGCACGCGCGAAGGGATCGACCAGCTGGCTGCCGCCTTCGGCGTCACCGTCATGCGCGAGGGTGGCAAGGCGGAGATCGTCCACAACCTGCGGACGGCGGTGATCGCGGCCGATGGGACGCTGGTCAACGTGTTGAATGGCAACGGCTGGCAGCCCGAGCAGCTCCTGACCGAGATCCGCGCCGCTGATGCCAGACGGTAGCGCTCCGCCGCTCACGGCGTTCACGGCGGCGGAACGGCGGATCATCCGGAAGCTGTCCACGCCGTTGTTCGTGCAGCGGTATCTGAACGCGCTCCCCTACAATACCGAGCCGCCACCCGAGCGCGCGAAGCTGCGCAGCTTCCGCGGCGTCGTCCGCCACCACACCGCGCACTGCCTCGAAGCGGCGCTGGCGGCGGCCGTGATCCTCGAGCAGCACGGTTACCCGCCGCTCGTCCTCAGCTTCGAGTCGATCGACCATCTCGATCATGTGCTCTTCGTCTACCGGAAGCGGGGCCGATGGGGATCGGTCGCTCGCTCACGTGATCCCGGGCTGCACGGCCGCAAACCGGTGTTCAGGACGGCACGCGACCTCGCGCTGAGTTATGTGGACGGGTACATCGACCTTACGGGGCGGGTCACCGGCTATGCCGTCGTGGATCTGCGGACGCTCGGCCGCTACGACTGGCGGCTGTCCGAGCGAAACGTGTGGAAGGTCGAGCGGCTCCTGCTCGATTATCCACACCGCCCCATCAGGTCGTCGGATGCGCGGATCGATGGGCTGCGCGCGCGCTACCGCGCATTCAAGAAGCAGTTCCCGGACAGGAAGCCACTCGATTACAAGGGCAGGGAGAAGTGGACCGACCTGCCGGAGGAGTTTCTCACCCCAGCGCCTGGCTCCTAGCTCCGAGCTCCGCGTCAATCCAGATCGAAATCCCTCGTCGGCTTCGTCACCGGCTCGCTGCCGGCCTGCTTCATCGCTTCCTCGAACCGCTTCGTCAGCGCGTCGTCGCGCGTACGCTCCGATTCGAACGATTGCGCGAAGAGCGCCTCGCGGCGTGCCGCGGCCTCCTCGAGGATCCGCTCGGCGTGGCTCAACTCGGGCACGTCGGCGCGTGATCGCTCCTCGTGACGCACGACCCGCCGCAGGTTCGAGTCGATCACGAGCATCGCCGAACAGCACGGACACGGCACTTCGAATTCAGATTTGAGTTTCATGTCCCTCCCCGTATCCGCATCCCGCATCCCGCGTCCCGCACGAGATCAGGGCTTTTTCTCGTCTCGGCCCCAGCTCAGTTTCACGTCGGTGCCGTCGGCGCTGGTCGCCGTCACGTCCACCGTTCGAACCAGCGTGCCGGTGGTCCAGCGCTGGCCATGGCCGGTCGTGAACTGGCTGAGCGGCGCGTTGGCTCGGCCCTCGGGCTGCAACACCGGCACGACGCCCCGGAAGTGGTCGTTCACGGTGATGAGGACCTGCTTCCATTCCTGATCCGTCTGGTTCAGGACCGTGATCATGCCCTCGCCGACCGAGATCGGCGGGGGCGGTTCCGAACAGGCCGAAAAGGCGATGAGCGCCAGAGCGACCAGCCCGACCGATGCGCGGCGCGGCATGCGGCTATGATATCTCCATGCTCGTCTCCCCGCCGACCGAGCGGTTGCTCACGCGCTGAATGGACTGGCTGTCCACTGCGGGGGCCCTGTTCCTGGTGTGGCTGGTCCTCGTGTTCCTCTTCACGCCGGGCATCAACTATCACCTCGCCCGCCGCACGTCGGTTCACGCCGACGACTTCCTGTACACCCTCCAGTCCACGTGCCAGGCGGCGCTCCACCACGGGAATCGGGTCACCGTGTTCACCAACGGCCCGGAGTTCTACCCGGCGATGCTCGATGCCATCCGGTCGGCGACCCGGTCGATCAACCTGGAGTGCTACATCTTTCAGCCGGGGCGAATCGCGGATCAGTTCATCGACGCGTTATGCGAACGCGCGGGCCTCGGCGTGAACGTCACCGTTGTCGTGGATGCCATCGGCAGCTTCAATCTGTGGGGCCGTCCCCTCCGGCGGCTGCGGAACGGCGGTTGCCGGGTCGAGGCGTACCAGCAGGTCGAGTGGCACCGGCTCGCGCGGTTGAACAACCGCACCCACCGCGAGATGCTGGTCGTGGACGGACGGGTCGCCTTCATCGGCGGCGCCGGCGTCGCCGACTGGTGGGCGTATCCCGTGAAGACCAAGAAGCCCTGGCGTGACACGATGGCCAGGATCGAGGGGCCGATCGTGGCTGCGCTGCAGGGAGTCGCCGCCGAGAATTGGCTGGAATGCTGCGGCGAGATCATGACCGGCCCCGACTATTTTCCGAATCTGGAGCCGGCCGGAGAGACCACCGGGTTCGTCATCAAGAGCTCGCCGTCGGACCGCGCGACCGCGTCCCGCGTCGCCTTTCAGCTGCTGATGGAAGGGGCCGATCATCACGTTCGAATCTCGACCCCATACTTTCTGCCCGATCGCGCCCTGCGCCAGGCGCTGGTCAATCTCGCGAAGCGTGGGGTCGCGGTGGACGTCATCGTGCCTGGAGGGCACACGGACCAGCGGTGGGTGCGGCTCGCCAGCCGCCGGATGTGGGGGCAGCTCCTCGGCGCGGGTGTGCGCATCCACGAGTACCGCGCCGGCATGTCCCACAACAAAGTCCTGATCGTCGATGAGCTGTGGGTCGTCCTCGGGACGACCAACATCGACAACCGGTCGTTCGAGCACAACGACGAGATCAACGTGGCCCTGCGCGATCCGGCGGTGGCCGCGCGGCTGCTGAAGGATTACCGGCAGGACCTTCTCGACAGCGAAGAGATCAGCCTGGAGCGGTGGCGGCGGCGGCCGCTGTGGGAGAAGATCGTGGGGCCGTTCGTCTGGATCCTGGAGCGGCAGCAGTGAGCGAGCGCGAAGCGCGCCGGCATCTCGACATCCGCATCGCGACCTACAACATCCACCGCTGCCGGGGGATGGACCGCCGCACGATGCCCTCGCGCATCGCCGACGTGATCCGCAGCATGGACGCCGATGTCGTGGCGCTGCAGGAAGTGATCGGCGCCGGCCCCTCCGGGGAGGGCCAGGCCGAAGAGATCGGCGCCGCGCTCGGGATGGGCTGGGTCATGCACTCGGTGCGGCAGCTGCGCAACCATCATTTCGGCAACGTGGTCCTCAGCCGCTTTCCGGTCGTTCATCACGGGCACTACGACCTGTCCTGGCGGACCTGCGAGGAGCGCGCGTGCCAGCGCGTGGACCTGGATCTCGGCGGCGATGCGGTGCTCCACGTCTACAACGTGCACCTGGGCACCGCCGTCCTCGAGCGCCGCTATCAGGCGGCGCGGCTCGCCGCCTTCGTCCACGATCACCGGATCAAGGGGCCGAAAGTGATCCTCGGCGATTTCAACGAGTGGATGAAGGGGCTCGCGACCAGAACGTTGTCAGCCCTCTTCAAGAGCATCGACATCGCGCAGCACCTGAAGCGCAAGCGCACGTATCCGGGCTTCTTCCCCTTGCTGCACCTGGATCACATCTATTACGAGGGAGAGGTCACCGTGCGCAGCCTGGAGCTGGTACGGACGCGCAAGGCGCTGGTGGCATCCGACCATCTGCCGCTGGTGGCGGATTTGAGGATCGGTTTCTGACGCGGCGGCTCAACGATTCAGTCGAATCAACGTCATCCCGGTGACCCTGGCGGCCCGCACCATGTTCTGGGGCTCGCGCTCGGTGGTGTTCTCGGGTGTGTCGCCCGACGAATGGTAGTAGAGCGAGTAGTCGATCTTGAGCTTCTTCGGATCCGGCGTACCTTTCGATTCCCACCCGGCGACCTGGTCCAGTTCGGCGAGCTTGTCCCAGGCAGCGGTGTAGATGGTAGTCGAAGGGATCTGCAACGAGGTCTGGCCGGTTCCCTTGTACTGACGAGGCAGGAAGGCGTAGGAATCGGTGCCCCCCTGCGACGGGTTGGTCGTGTACTCCGTCCAGAACCCGGGGCGGCCCGCGTAGTCGCCGGCAACCGCCTCGAAGGTGCGGAGCATCGGCTCGTTCCAGGGGACGTCGTTGGACTCGAAGTAGATCGCGTCGCGCTCGGCGCCGGTGCCCGTCTCGTCGAAGTTCAACACCCCCTTCAGCTGCGCCAGCCTGTCCCCTTCCCGCTCGATGAAGGTGCGGGCCGACCGGTACTCGGCGCCCCAGACGGCGAATCGGATCGAATATTTCGGGCGCGGCAGCTTGTTCGCGCGAACGAGCGACGCATACACGCGGGCGATCTCCATCACCGTGGCGACGCCGGACGCGTTGTCATCGGCGCCAGGCCCGCCGGAGTCGGAGTCGCCATGTGCGCAGACCAAGTAGTAGCCGTCCGGGCTCTGCCCGCGCAATGTGGCGATGACGGTCCGGCCGCGTCCTTCGCGGATGGTGGCGTTCAGGGAGACACGCACGGTCCGGCCGGCGGCTGCGGCCGACGCGAGCGCACGGCCGTCCACGTACGAGACCGAGAACGCCGGCACCGGATGGCTGGTGGCGGCTGGCAGCGACGAGAGCCGTGACCAGTCCACGTACCGTTTCGGATCGTTGGGTGCGCTGCTGAGAATCGCCGCCGGCAGGTGTCCACTCCTGACGATGGCGGCATACGCGCGGCCGACGTCCCCCGGCGTATAGATGACGCGCCCATGCCAGTCCGCGGTCGGTGCCGCCTTCGCGAGATCCTCGACCAGGAGCAGCTTCCCCTCGCGTGTTCCATTGGTGGAAGCCGAGAACCCGAACGGCCATGCGCTCTCGATCGCCGCGCCGTCCGGCAGCGTCACCCGCCAGCCGTCCTCCCAGTGTGCGAGCGCCGGTGGATCCTCCTGGACCGTCACCTCGAGGCCGTGTTTCTTGAAGAATGCGGAGAGGTAGGCCGCCGATTTCTCATTCGACGGCGTCCCGCCCATGCGCGGACCGAAGGCGACGAGCTCGCGAACGTAGCGCCGCATCTCAGTTTCGGCGACTCCCGCGGCAAACGCTTCTTCGTTTGGCCGGGTCGTGGCTGGCCCCTGGACCAAACCGACCGCCAGCACGGCAATGGCTATCGGGCGCATGGTCTATTGTGGTGGGGTCAGATCTCGATTTTTCGAGCCGCCGGGGCGAAAAGTCGCCGGCGGCTCGAAAAATCGAGATCTGACCCCAACCGTATTGACTCCAGGATACTAAAGTGATATCACTTTGGTATCTTCAAGGAGCAACCCCATGATCCGCGAACGTGAAACCAAGCCTTTGCCGGGAGTGCCTGTCCTGCTGGTCCTGATCGCCGCCGCCGGAGTGACGATCTGGGGCATTGTCGTGGCGGCACAGAACGAGTCCCCCATCCTGCTGGTCACCTGTCTCCTGCTGACGCTGTTCTGGGTGTTCCTGATGGCCGGCGTCTTCGTCGTGAACCCCAACGAAGGCAAGGTGCTCCAGTTCTTCGGCGACTACGCCGGCACCGTCAAGGCGCCCGGCCTTCGCTGGGCGAACCCCTTCTATACAAAGAAGAGCGTCTCGCAGCGCGTGCGCAACTTCGAGAGCGCCAAGCTGAAGGTCAACGACAACGAAGGCAATCCCATCGAGATCGCCGCCGTCGTCGTCTGGAAGGTGATCGATACCGCCGAAGCCGTGTTCGAGGTGGACGACTACAACAATTACGTTAAGGTGCAGAGCGAGTCGGCGCTGCGCAATCTCGCGACGAGCTACACCTACGACGCGCACGACGACCACACGATGTCGCTCCGCGGCACGACCCAGGCCGTGGCCGACCACCTCAAGCGCGAGATCCAGGACCGGCTCAGTCGCGCCGGCGTCGAGGTGATGGAAGCGCGGATCAGCCATCTCGCCTACGCCCCGGAGATCGCGCACGCGATGTTGCAGCGGCAGCAAGCCGGAGCGATCATCGCCGCGCGGCAGCGGATCGTCGAAGGCGCCGTGGGGATGGTGGAGATGGCGCTCGAGATGCTCAGCAAGCGCGACATCGTCGCGCTGGACGACGAGCGCAAGGCCGCGATGGTCAGCAACCTTCTCGTCGTGCTCTGCGGGGACAAGTCCACGCAGCCGATCATCAACACCGGCACGATCTATCAGTAGACCGCCGTGGCGGACCGAAAACCGTTCCTTCTCCGGATCGACCGTGGCGTGCTCGACGCCGTTCAGCGCTGGGCAGACGACGACCTGCGCAGCCTGAACGGCCAGATCGAGTTTCTGCTGCGGCGGGTCTTGCGAGAGGCGGGGCGGGAGCTGAAGAACGACGAACCGCAGAACTCGGACTGACGCGGAATTCTAGCTTTCTTCGTAGTCTTCTTCGAGCGGCGGCAGGGACCGGGTCGGCTCGCGGAGCGCCTCGCGGTGGTCGAACAGCGGCAGGTCGCGCACATGCAGCGACAGCGGGCAGCCAGGCCCCTTCTGCTCGACGACCACCGTGACCGGGCTGCCTTCCACGCCTTCGCGGAAACCGATCGTGCATCCGCAGGCAAGGCGCGCGTGCGTGAATCCCTTCAACATCTGACGTGATTCTACTACAGGAGCGGCTTCAGCTCCCGCTCCAACTGCTCCTTCGACAGCGGCCCGAAATGCCGCTTGCACACGGAGCCGTCGCGCGCGACCAGGATCGACGTCGGCAGACCGAACACCGGACCATACGCCTCTTCGACTTCCGCCGTGACCTGCACGAGCGGATAGTTGGTCTTGTACTTCGCCGCGAAGTCGCGAAGCTGCTCGGGCGTATCGTCGGTGGAGATGCCCAGGATCTCGAAGCCCCGGTCGTGGTAGGCCTCGCGCACCTTGATGAACTCGGGGATCTCAGCCAGGCACGGCGCGCACCAGGACGCCCAGAAATTCACGAGCACCACTTTGCCTTTGAGGTCCGACAACCGGTAATCGCGGTCGTGCATGTCCTTGAGCGTGAGCGTCAGGTTCGCGGGACCTTCCGCCTTGCACGCCGCCGCCGCGGGCATGCCGTCGGGACCGGGCGCCACCGCCGAAGACCCGTCGGTCAGGAACCGCGGCAGCGTGAGCACCCCGAGCCCCAGTGCGGCCGCGACAGCGATGACCCATTTCGCGTTTGTCATTTCGTCCTCTCAGAACGCGTTCGCCCGCACGTACGCGACGACGCCGTCGAGCGCGGGACCGCGGTCGTGCGGCGTCACCATGATGTAGGTGCGATCGTTCTGCGACCACATCACCGAGTTGTGCCGGAAGCGGCGCACCAGCTCGGCGCCGTCCGCGAGCGTCCGCTTCGGCAGCACGTAGACCGACAGCGGCTCCCCCATCCAGATGTACATCAGATGCGCCACCCGGCCGTCGGTGACCGCGCACCGGCGGACGGCGCGCAACTCCAGACGCGAGGCGCTCGATGATGCGGGGACGGCGATCGGCCACCCGAATCTCGCCTGCCAGTCGCGCGCCGCCGCAATCGGATCGGCCGGCGCCGATCCGGTGTTGAAGCGCGAACACTTGACATGATCGATGGTCGCCTGGACCGCGAGCGCCTGCACCTTGTCGTTCAGCCCGAGGCCGAACACGACGCTGACGGCGAGCAGCAGCGTGGCGGCGATCGACAGCGGCGCCCAGCGGCGCAGAAAGGACGCGGGGATCGCGGGCCGGCTCGTCACCGGGCCCGGCGCCGGCACGGCGTCCGGACGCAGGGCCGCAAACGAGGCGCATCGCGCCTTGAGCTCGTCGGATGCGCAGGCGCGCAAACCGGTTCGGCGCGCGCGAATCGCCTCGCGCGCCGCGCGCTCCCCGGCGAGCCGATCGCGGCAGCAGGCGCACGACGCCACGTGGCTGCGTACGCGCTCGCCGTCGTCGGGGGCCACTTCCCCATCCACGTATGCCGCCAGCAGCGGCTCGCACGCGCGGCATTCGTTCACCGGTTCACCCGGACGGGACTCGTTCACGCGGCTCCTGCTTTCACCTTCGAAAGACGCTCGTACAACATCCGCCGTCCCCTCGAAATCCTGGACATGACCGTGCCGATCGGCACGCCGACCATCTGCGCGATCTCGGCATACGCGAACTCCTCGACGTCGCGCAGCCAGACCGCCTGGCGAAATGCATCCGGCAGATCGTCGAGCGCCGCCTGAAGGTCCGCGTCCAGCGTGGCGCGGGTCAGCAGCTGCTCCGGCGACTGCGCCGCGCCGGCGGCGTCGGCCGCCTGTTCCACCGTCTCGCTGTCGACATCGACCGGATTGCGCCCGTCATGCCGGCGCAGGTTGCGAAACGTGTTGTGCAGGATCGTGAACAGCCACGCCTTCAGGTTCGTGCCGCGCTCGAACTGACTCGCCGCGCGAAACGCCTTGAGGTAGGTGTCCTGCACCAGGTCTTCGGCATCCGCCGGCCGCCGCGTCAGGCGCAGAGCGGTGCCGTAGAGGCTGTCCACGTAAGACAGCGCCTCGGTGGTGAACGGGTCGTCGGCGCCCGGCGCCGGCGTCCCCGCCGGCGTCGCGCGTCGTCGGAAGACCATCAGATCGATCGGCTGATCGCCCGATCCGGTGGATCGGTCGATCGAGCGTGACGCCCACGATGGAAAACACCGAGGGCTGCGTCCTTTATTCCATCGATTGTATCCGTCTCAGGACGCCGGCCGTGCGCGCCAGGGGACAATCCTGTAACGGCCGGGCTGATTCGGCGCGGGAACACCCGCTCAACCGGGGGTACATCCCTTGCTATGCCGGGGCACCCTCCGGGGACAACTCCATTGCGGCAACCGTCTTAGCTACAGTAACATCGCGGCGATCGAACGTTTTCGCTGTCTTTCGAGGTGAAACATGCGCACGCGCAATACGCGCGGCACCTCCACGCCCATGGGCGTGGCCCTGCTGGCGCTGGCTCTGTTTTTTGGCGCTGGCCTCGATGCCCTCGCCCAGACACCCTACGTCCCGTATTTCGGCAAGAACCGCATCCGCTACGACGACTTCAAGTGGAAGATCTATACGACGGAGCACTTCGAGATCTACTACTACCCGGAGATCGAGCAGCACCTCGAGCGGGTTGCCAGCTACGCGGAGAGCGCGTTCCAGCAGGTGAGCGCCGACCTGAAGCACGACCTGGCCTTCAAGGTGCCGATGGTGCTCTACAAGACGCAGAGCGAGTTCCAGCAGCAGAACATCGAACCGACCGAGCTGCCTGAAGGCGTGCTGGCGTTCGCCGAGCCGTATCGCGACCGCATGGTGCTCCCGATCGACGAACCCTCGGACGCGCTCTACCGCCTCATCACGCACGAGCTCACGCACATTTTCGAGTTCGACATCATCCCCCGGTCGCTGCTCCGCCGCGGCCTGCCGCTGTGGGTCGACGAGGGGCTGGCCGATCACATGACCGGCTACTGGAACCCCTTCGATCTGATGACCGTCCGCGATGCGGCGGTGTCGGACAACATTCCGCCGATGAGCGACTTCCAGGGCCAGGCATTCGTGGACGGCCGGCTGCCCTACAACCTGGGCCATGCCGCGTTCGAGTTCATCGAAGGGCGCTGGGGCAAGGAGGGGCTCCGGCAGTTTCTGTTCGCCCTGCGCAAGGCGGTGATCGGCGGCGGAGAAAGCGCCTATGAAGAGGCGTTCAAGCTCAAGGCCGAGGAGTTCGACGAGCAGTTCGAAAAGTATCTGAAAGACCGTTTCAAGCCGTTCCGCGACAAGGAGCGCCCGGGCGATTACGGCCGGAATCTCGCGCCGAAGCGTGACAAGACGCCGTACTCGGTCGTCGTGTCGATCGAGCCTTCACCGTCCGGCGAGATGATGGCGGTGGCCGCCGGCAACCGCAAGGACCAGGAGCTCGACATCGTCCTGATGTCGACGAAGGACAGCAAGGTCACGCACAACCTGACGAGCGGATTCAACAAGGATCGCGGCTACGAATACATCGTCACTCCCGGCGGCTTCCGGAACAACGCGGTGCCGTGGATGTCGTGGGCGCCGAGCGGCGACCACGTCGCGTATTTCGTCCGCACCGAGAAGCACAAGACGCTCATTCTGCACAACGTCGTGACCAAGAAGATCGACAAGCGGATCGAGCTCAAGAACGTGGACATGCCGGAATCGCCCGACATCAGCCCGGACGGCCGTCAGGTGGCGTTCTCGGCCTTGAGCGGCGCGATCGGCGACATCTTCGTCGTCGACATCGCGACCGGTGATCTGAAGAACGTCACCAGCGACCAGTTCGGCGATTACGCGCCGACCTTTTCGCCCGACGGCAAGTCGCTGGTCTATCTCGCGCGGGTGAGCGGCAACGACAAGCTCTTCACGCTCGATCTGGCGACCGGCAAGAAGACCCAGCTCACGTTCGGGACGCACGACGACGGCGGCGCGCAGTTCGTCGATGCCGACACGCTCGTCTTTTCGTCCACCGCGACCGATCCGAACCAGCCGATCGATCCCGAGATGGCGCGCAACGGCAACATCTACAACATCTGGACGCTCAGCCTGAAGAGCGGCGAACTGCGCCAGTACACCGACACGCTCACCGCCAACGTGTCGCCGGTGGTGCTGCGCGACCAGAAGGTCCCGAGGATCGCCTTCGTCAGCTACTACAAGGGGGAGTACGGGATCAACACGCTCACCCGGGAGGAGCCGCTGCACTCGGTGGCGACGTCGGACTTCGGCGCACCCGGGCCGGTGATCGACTTCCAGCCGCCGCTCACCCACACCCTGATCCAGAACAACATGCGCACCAAGGGGACCTTCGAGAAGCTGTTCCTCGAGGGGCGCCCGCCGGTCAACGTCGGGGTCACCAGCGGCGGCGACATCTTCGGCGGCACCCAGGTGACCTTCACCGACGTGCTCGGCGACAAGCAGTTCAACATGTTCGCCGCGTCGGTGGCCCAGTACCGCACGATGTCGTTCTCGTACATCAACCTGTCGCGGCGGCTTCAGTACGCCCTGCAGGCGTTCTCACAGACGCAGTTCTACTACGGTTACCAGCCCGGCACGCTGTTCGACTTCGACTACGCCTATCTCGACCGCGACCGGGCGATCGCGACCCAGACGGCGCGCGGCGCCACCGCGTTCGGCATCTACCCGCTGAACCGCTACGCGCGCCTGCAGGTCTCGGCCGGGCTGCTGCAGTTCCAGCAGCGCTTCAACGAGCAGGAGCTCCAGGACGTCGCCGACGAGTTCCAGCGGCAGCGCTACGGCCGCGTGCTGTTCAACAGCGGCAACTTCATGCCGCTCGGCGTCGAGTACATCCAGGAAACGACCGTGTTCCGCGAGTACGGTCCGCTCGCGGGCAACACGGTGCGCCTGGGGTACGAGTACGCGCCGGCGTTCGGCGAGTTCCTGAGCCGCCAGACCGCGGAGCTCGACGCGCGATATTACATGCGCATCGCGACCAACGGCGTGCTCGCCTTGCGCGCACGGGGGTACAAGAGCTGGGGGGAGTTCCCCGGGTACCTCTATTTCGGCGGCAACTCCGAGCTGCGCGGCTACGACTATCTGGAGTTCCTCGGGAACAAGGCGTTCTTCGCGAACGCGGAGCTCCGCTTTCCGCTGATCGAGGCGGCGCTGACGCCGCTCGGCGTGATCGGCGGCCTGCGGGGGGTGTTCTTCGCCAACTTCGGCGCCTCCGGCTACGAAGGGGTCCCGATGAAGGTGTGGACGAACGACGCCGTGGAGTTCACGCCGCTCCTCGGGTTCGAGCAGGACACCTCCCTGCTCGGGATCCGGCCGGTGTTCGGCCCGACCCAGAGCATCCCCGGGTTCAAGCTCGTGGACGGCCGTGCCTCCTACGGCATCGGCCTCGAGACGTTCGCCCTCGGCTTCCCGATCCACTTCGACTGGTCGTGGCGCACGCTGTTCAACCGCGACTACGAGAACTTCGTGTTCGCGTACCAGGGCATACTCGAAGGAAAGTCGGGCAGCGAGTGGTTCCGGAAGCCACGGTTCGCAATGTGGATCGGGTATGACTTCTGACGATTGCAATGCTGAAGGCCGAAGGCCGAAGTATGGGTGCAAAGCTGAAGGCTGAAGCAAAGATGCGGTGCCAGTGAGGAATTGCAAGGATCTTGTCGGGCTGCTGGCCGACTTCGTGGAGCGTCAATTGCCGCCGGGTGTTCACGCGTCGCTCGAGCGACATCTGGCGGCGTGCCCGCGCTGCGTGGCGCAGCTCAAGACCTACGAATCGACGGTCTCGCTGCTGCGCACGATCAAGGATGACGACCTGCCGGCCGAGCTGCGGTGCACCCTGAAAGCCTTCCTCGACCGCAACTGCCGCAATTGACCCTTCTTCCTTGCACCCCTACTTCATCTTTCAGCATTCAGAACTCAGCATTGCCCATGTCACCCGCCCCCGCACCTGCCGCGAAGAGACCCTCAGAGACGCGGACGGAGATGGTGCAGGTCGTGCTGCCGAACGACGCGAACCCGCTCGGGTTCATCCTTGGCGGCACCGTCATGCACCTGATCGACATCGCCGGCGCGATTGCCTGCCATCGGCATACCCGCAGCCTGCTGGTGACGGCGGCGGTCGACGGGCTGCAGTTCCTGCACCCGATCAAGGTCGGCGACCTGATCATCCTGCGCTCCTGCGTCACGGCCGCGTGGAGCACGTCGCTCGAAGTCGAGGTTGAAGTGTTCTCTGAGGAGATCCTGACCGGTGTTCGCCGGATGACGAGTCGCGCGTACCTGACCTTCGTCGCGACCGACCTCGACGGGCAGCGGATCAGGATCCCCGGGTTGATACTGGAGACGGAGGAAGAGAAGCGACGCGCCGCGGAAGCCGACGTGCGGCGCGCCGAGCGGCTGAAGGCGCGCCAGCTGCTGAACCTGAACGCTATTTCTGATAATAGGCCGCGTTCTTCGTGATGTAGTCCTTCCACTTGTCGGGTGTCTCGTCGAGCGCGAAGATCGCTTCCACGGGGCAGGCCGGGACGCAGGCGCCGCAGTCGATGCACTCGTCGGGGTGGATGAAAAGCATCTCGGCGGTTGCAAACTCCGGTTCGTCCTTTCGGGGATGAATGCAGTCCACCGGGCACACGTCGACACAGGCCGTATCTTTGGTGCCAATGCACGGTTCGGTAATGATGTAAGCCATCTCAACTGCCCATTGTACAAAACTCTGAACGCTGAACGCTGAACTTTGAATTCAGCGTTCAGCGTCCAGCGTTCAGCGTTTCTTATTGGATTCTCGTCCGGCCTGAGAAGCCCTCTTGATAACCGTGATAGTGCGCGACGGTAGGCTCGGGGTAGCACCAGCAGTAATAGCCCTCGCCATTGTCGAAATCGACGAGCCATGGCCCCTTCGCCTCGAGCCCGAGCGACTGGACCGCGTCGGCCCACACCTCGACGACGTCCTTCAGCGCCGCCGACAGCGATTCGTGCTCTGGATCGTCTTCGGGGAGCCCCCGGAGCTGCGCCGCCAGCGACTCCGCCTGCCGAACGGCGTCAGCGGTCACATGCTTCACCTGCGGCAGCAGCTGGCAGGCCTGGTCGAGAGAGAAGATCTGCGGCACGGCGGCTGACGAGGTCATAGCGGTGATTATAATTGCGAGCCTCCGTGGCAGGCACTTTGTGAGCAAGATTCTTTCGGTCGCCTCGCTGCTCCTCCTGCTGCCGGGGTCGGTCGCGGCCCAGTGGCCGTCGGAGCCCGTACGGCTGGCCGACGGCCGCATCCGCCTGGGTGGCGAAGTGTCCGCCACCTTCGGCGCCACCGACGACGAAGCCTTCTTCAACTACACGGATTACGAGCGCAACGCCCTGCGCACCTTCCGGGCGGTGCTGTCGGCGCAGTGGCGCCCGGCCGAGCGGATTGCCTTTCTCGGGGAGCTGCGCACCGACGATCTCGACCGCCTGGGGGCCTATGCCGCGTTCGTTCGGGTGCGCCCCTGGGCGAACCTCCCCCTGGACGTGCAGGCCGGACGGATCCCGCCGGTCTTCGGTGCCTTCGGCCGCCAGGCCTACCTCGCGGACCAGATCCTCATCGGCTATCCCCTCGCCTATCAATACCTGACGTCGATCCGGGCCGACGCGGTGCCGGCGAGCGCCGACGACCTGCTCCGGATGCGCGCACGCGGCTGGCTGTCCAGCTTCCCGGTCGGGGCGCCGCACGACGCGCCGGGGCTCCCGCTGATTTCGGCGTTCCGGTGGGACACGGGAGTCCAGGTCCGATGGGCTCCGCAGGCCTTCGAGGCGGCTGTGTCGGTCACGACCGGCACCCTGTCGAATCCGAGGCTGCGCGACGACAACGGCGGCAAGCAGCTCTCCGGGAGGATCGCGGGGCGTCCGCTGACGGGGCTCGTCGTCGGGGCCTCCGGGGCGCGAGGCGCGTGGATCTCGGACGACGTGCCGGGTGGGCCGCAATCGCCGGCGCAGACCGCGCTCGGAGCCGACATCGAGTACTCGCGGGACCACTGGCTCGTGCGCAGCGAGCTGGTCTGGAGCCGCTGGGACATCCCGTTCACGACCGTGCCCCCCGAAGGGGCGACGATCGGGGCGCTGGCCCGGTGGATCGAGGGCCGATACCGGCTGACGCCGCGCATCTATCTCGCGGCGCGTGCCGATCGCCTCACGTTCTCGCGCATCAGCGGCGCGATCTCCAACGGGGTGGCCGTGCCATGGGAAGCGCCGGTCACACGGTTCGAGTTCGGCGGCGGCTATTCGCTCCAGCGCAACCTGGTGCTGCGCGCAGTCGCCCAGGTCAATCGCCGGGATGGGGGGCGGGTGAAGAACCGCACGTTCTTCTCGACGCAGGTGGCCTGGTGGTTCTGAAGCGGCATGGTCGTGGCGAACGGCATGCGAGCAGCTCGGGGAGTGCGGCCCGCGTGTCGCTGGTGCCGGGTCTCACCGGGTTTCTTCTGTGTCTTACTGTGTTTCTTCTGTGTTTGTTCTGTGGCACTTACGCGGGGCTGCCTTCCGCGGCGGCGAACGGCGCGATCCGCGGACGCGTGGAGTTCCGCCGGGCCCCGGCCGACAACGAGCCGCGACCCAACGTGGCGGACCTCGGCATGCACACGGGCCACGGCCCCACGGACCGCCGCCGCTCGGTCGTCTATCTCGACCCGGCGCCGAGGGCCGCCTTCGACACCCGCGACGAGCCGCGCCCCCGCATGGACCAGCGCAACGAAACGTTCATCCCCCACGTGCTGGCCGTCGTCGCCGGCACGACCGTCGACTTCCCGAACAACGACCGCACCTACCACAACGTCTTCTCGCTCTCGAAGCCGCGGACGTTCGATCTGGGCCGCTACGCCGCCGGGCGGTCGAAGTCGGTCCGCTTCGACACGCCGGGGATCGTCCGCGTGTTCTGCGAGATCCACTCGCACATGAGCGCCTACATTCTCGTGTTCTCGCACCGGTACTTCGCGGTCACCGACGACGAGGGCCGGTACCGGATCGACAACGTGCCCCCCGGCAGCTACACCGTCGTGGCCTGGAACGAAGCGATGGAGCTGGAGTCGCGCCGCGTGACGGTGCCCGACAACGGCGACGTCGATCTCAACTTCCTCCTCAGCCGTCGATGACGCTGCTCTCCTCGCTCACGAACCGCCTGTTCGCCGCGATGGCGCTGCTGGCGGTCGTCTCCATTGCGTCGGCGACCTACTACGCCACCGCCGCAGTGACGGCGCAGGCCGAAGGCGAGCTGCGGCGGGGCCTGGAGGAGGCGGGCATTCTGGTCGAGGAATATCGGACCCAGCTCCTCGATCATTTCAGCCGCGAGGCGCGGCTGGTGGCCGACCTGCCGCTCCTCAAGGCGGCGGTCGCCGAGCAGGATCCGCCGACGGTGAAGCCGATCGCCGAGTACTTGAAGGAGGAGCTCGTCGCCGACTTCTTCGTTGTCACGAATCCCAGAGGGATCGAGCTGGCGCGAATCGAGACGACGGATCAGGACGGCATTCTCCAGGTCGTCTCGGTGCCGATCTACAGCGGGGAAGACGCGCCGGTGCTTTTCGGCACGCTGAGCGTGGGCTTTTCGCTGGACGCACGAACCGCCTACCGTTTCAAGGCGCTCACCAACAGCGAGATCGTCTTCGGCGCCGAGGGCACGGTCCGCGCCGGCACGTTGGGCTCAGCCACGTGGCCGCTGCTGGCGCCGCTGCTCGAGAGGGGCGGCGTGACGCCGAGCATCCAGCTCGAAGGGCACGATTACATCGCCGCGACGCGCCCGCTGCCGCCGTACAAACCCGCGACGGCGGGCGCCTCGGCGGTGGGCCCGGCGCCCACCGCGATCATCCTGCGGTCCCGCACGGACCGCCTGGAGTTCCTCTCCGGCCTGCACAAGACCGTGCTGCTGATGGCCATCGGCGCCGTCCTCGCCGCGACCCTGGCGAGCTATGCCATCGCCCGCACCGTCACACGGCCGCTGGGCGTTGTCACCAACGCCATGCGCGAGATGGCCTCGACCGGCGATCTGACCCGCCGTATCCACCTGCCGTCGGGCGCGCGGTGGGAGGACGAAGATGCGCGGCTCCTCGCCTCGTCGTTCAATTCGATGACCGATTCGATCGCGCGGTTCCAGCGTGAAGCGGCGCAGCGGGAGCGGCTCTCCTCGCTGGGCCGCCTGTCAACCGTGGTCGCACACGAGATCCGCAATCCTCTGATGATCATCAAGACGGCGCTGCGCACCCTGCGGCAGGGGGACGCCGGTCCGGAAGCGCACGCCACGGCGGTGGCGGACATCGACGGCGAAGTCGAGCGCCTCAACCGGATCGTGTCTGAAGTGCTCGACTTCGCGCGGCCCATCAGGTTCGACCTCGCGGAAGTTGACCTGAATGCGCTCTGCACCGACGCCGCGCGGGCCGCCTCGGCCGACGGCAACGCCGGCGGCATCCGGCTGGATCTGGCCCGGCTGCTGCCGCCCGTCACCACCGACGCCGAGCGGCTGCGGCTCGCGCTCATCAACGTGCTGACGAACGCGCGCCACGCCGTCGAAGCCGCCGACCGTCAGGCGCGGCCCGACGCCATCAGGCTGAGCACCCGCCCGGGGCCGGCCGGCCGGGTCACAATCCAGATCAGCGACCGGGGGGCCGGCATTGCCGCCGACGACCTGGCGCGCATCTTCGATCCATTCTTCACGACCCGCCGGACGGGCACCGGCCTCGGCCTGGCGATCACGCGGAATATCATCGAGGGGCTGGGGGGTTCCATCACCATTACCAGCAAGAGCGGCCACGGCACAGACGTGCGGATCGACTTAGCGATTGATCAAACAGATGTCCAGAGGCTCCATTCTCCTCGTTGACGACGAAACCAAGATCCTGAGCGCGCTGGCCTCGACTCTGCGCGGGGAGGGTCACGAAGTCGTCACGGCTTCGTCGGGCCGCGACGCGCAGCGGCTGCTCGCGCAGCGCGTGTTCGACCTGCTCGTCATCGACAACCTGATGCCCGACCTGACCGGGCTGGACGTGATCCGGGAGCTCACCGCCGCCACCGCGGAAGCCGAACGCCCCCAGGTGCTGATGATGACCGCCCACGCGACGGTGGAAAGCGCGATCGAGGCAATGAAGCTGGGCGCGCTCGACTATCTGCAGAAGCCGTTCGACGTCGACGAGCTGCTGGTGGTCGTCAACCGTGCACTCGATCATCAGCGCCTCCGCACGCAGCACCGGTATCTCATCAGCGAGCGCGACGCCGAGTTCAACCACTACGGCATCGTCGGGCGCAGCCGGCGGATGCAGGAGGTCATCGAGACCGCCAAGGTCGTCGCGCAGTCGAAGAGCACCGTGCTCATTTCCGGTGAGACCGGCACCGGCAAGGAGATGGTCGCCCGCGCCATCCACTATCACAGCGCGCAGCGCGACATGCCGCTGATCAAGGTCAATTGCGCGGCGATCCCGGAGACGCTGCTGGAATCGGAGCTGTTCGGCCACGTGCGCGGCGCGTTCACCGGCGCGACGACGAGCAAGAAGGGGCGGTTCGCCCTCGCCGACGGAGGGACGATCTTTCTCGACGAGATCGGCACGATGAGCGCGGCGCTGCAGGGGAAGCTGCTCCGTGTGCTGCAGGAGCGCGAGTTCGAACCGCTCGGCTCCGAGCGGACGCAGAAGGTTGACGTGCGCATCATCGCCGCCACCAATCGCGATCTCCGCCAGCTGGTGGCCGACGGCCGCTTTCAGGAGGACCTTTACTACCGCCTCAACGTCATCCCGATCCACATTCCGCCCCTGCGCGAGCGCCGCGAAGACGTGCCCGTGCTCATCGACCATTTCATCGCCAAGCATGGGCAGCGCGCCGGCAAGCGCATCGAAGGGCTCGAGCCGGGCGTGCTCGAAGCGCTCCAGGCCGCCGACTGGCCCGGCAACGTCCGGGAGCTCGAGAACACGGTGGAGCGCGCGGTCGTGCTTTCCCCCACCCCCGTCATCGGCCCTGACGTCGTCAGGATCCTCGGCGTCACGAGCACCTCGGGCGCCGGACTGCCGTCGATGACGCTCCGGCAGAATCTCGACTGGGCCGAGCGCGAGACCGTCCGGCGCGCCCTCGATGCCTGCGGCGGCATCAAGAAAGACGCGGCGGAGTTGATGGGGATCAGCCAGCGGGCGCTCAGCTACTACCTCGCCAAGCACCGGGTCGAGTAGGCGGACGAGGCCTTACGCACAGCGAAAATCCGTTACGTTACGGGTAACCTGAACCGGCAGTAACCTGTTTATTTGCTGGCAGTTCCGTGATTCCGCCGCGGTACTGCGCTTGCGATCCACTCGATCGCATGCTGCGTCTGGTCGCTCTGGTTCTGGTCTGCCTCCTCCCGGCGGCGGTTTCCGCACAGGAGCCGCCGCCGGCTCCTCCGCCGGCGCCTGTCCCGGCGCAACCCGAGCCGGAGCGAAGCGATCCCGACGTGCTCGTGGATCCGCTGCAGCCGGATTTCACGCTGGCGACGCTCCCGACAACCTTGCGGATGCCCGCCGGCAGGTTCGCCTTCAGAGTCACGCATGGTCTTACGCGCGACCTCGGTGAGGGCAGTTTCGGGGATACGGTGTCGGATCTCTTCGGCCTGGACGGCGGATCGCAGGTCGCGCTCGAACTGCGATACGGTCTGCTGCCCGGAACGCAGGTGGGGGTGCATCGCACGAGCACTCGCGCGATCCAGATCTTTGGGCAGCAGAACCTTCTCAACCAGCGCGACGGTGGGCGGTTCGGTCTCGACGCGATCGCCACCCTCGAGGGAGACGAAAACCTGCGCGAGCATCACCAGGGGGCGTTCGGACTGGCGCTCTCGAAGAACCTCGGGAGCCGCGCGGCGCTCTATGCCGATCCCATCCTCGTTCTCAATGCGAACCCGTTCGATATCGGCGACCAGCACACCCTGATCGTCGGCCTCGGCGGGCGCGTCCGCGTTCGACCGTCGGTCTACGTGGTGGGTGAGTACACGCCGCGAGTCGCCGGCCACAGTCCGTTCGTGAATCAACTTTCGGTGGCGGTCGAGAAGCGCGCCGGCGGCCACGTATTCCAAATCAACGTTTCCAACGGGCTCGGAACCACCTATGGCCAGCTCGCGCGCGGCGCGGTCGATTACGACCACTGGTTTCTGGGCTTCAATCTGTCGCGAAAGCTGTTCTAGTTCAGCGGAGGACGAGTGAAACGGGTCAATGGTTTTCTCGCAGCGCAGATCATGGCGGTCGTGGCGCTGACGGCGCTGACTGCGTGCGGCGGCGGCGACTCGCCGACCGGGCCCGGCACCGGGGGCGGCTCACCCGGGCCGAGCGGCGCCACGGTCACGATTGCCAACGGCCGCGTCTCACCCACGTCGGTCACGATCGCGGTCGGCCAGAGCGTGACCTTCGTGAACAACGATGGACGGGGGCACAACATCTCATCGGATCCGCATCCGGTCCACACCGACTGCCCGCAGATCAACGCGGTCAGCAACCTGGCCGTTGGTCAGAGTCGGCTGACCAACGCCTTCCCGTCGGCACGGTCGTGCGGCTTCCACGACCATGATGATCCCGAGAATGCGAACCTGAAAGGCACCATCAACATTCAGTAGGTTCGTGCCGCGATCAGCGGAGCCCGAGAAGAGCGAATATTTCCACCGGGGTGCTCTTGCCGCGGAGCTGCGCCGGGCCCAGCGAAGTGGTGACGATGGCGTCCCGTATGCCCGCCTGGGTGGAGTCGGCAATGACGATCTGCCCGGGCGCGCAGGCGTTGGACTGCAGCCGCGCGCAGGTATTGACGACGTCGCCGAGAACGGTGTACTCGCGCCGCTGCGGCGACCCGAAGTCGCCGGCGGTCACGATGCCGCTCGTGATCGCAATGCGGATCTCCAGAGGATAGTCGGCGTCCAGGTTGGCGAGCGCCAGCGCTTCTCGCATCTCGAGGGCGGCGCGGACGGCTCGAAGCCGGTGGTCCGCCTGCGGCAGGGGCGCCCCGAAAACCGCGAGGATGGCGTCCCCGATGAACTTGTCGAGCGTGCCTTCGTATCGGAAGACTACCTCCGCCATCCGTCCGAAGAACCGATTGAGCACCAGCCCGACCTCGGCCGCCGGGAGTCGTTCGGCGAGCGCCGTGAAGCCGACAATGTCCACCAGCAGCACGCTCGCCTCGCACTCGGCCGCCACCAGCTGGGCGTCGGTCTCGTCCCCTGCGCGCAGAATGCGCTCCACGACGCCGGGCGAGTGATAGCGCTGCAGCCGTTCGCGCCGGCGCAGCTCCTCGCGCACCCGGCCCGTGAGCCGCGCCTGCTCCACCGCCACCGCCACATAGTCGGAAAACGCGGTAAAGAGCTTCAGGTCCTCACCGGAGAACTCCTGGCTCCGCGGGTTGTCCACGTACAGCGCCCCGATCACTTCGCTCTCGTTCCAGAGCGGGGCACACATGAACGAACGGATGCCGGCCGCGTGCAGGCTCTGCGCCGACGCAAGCGAAGGGTCGAGCGCGGCGTCCTGGGCCAAGATGGCGACGCGCTCCTCGATCACCCGGTGCACCACCGTCCGGCTGATCGTGGCGCGTTCGACGTTGGAGCCGTCACGGTGCCGTGCCAGCTTGGGCACGAGCGGTCCACTCGTGTCGGGGCCGAGGAGCACGAACGCGCGTTCGGCCTTGACGGCCTTGAACACCAGGTCGACGACGCGATTGAGCACTTCGGGCAGGGGCTGCGCCGCCACCACCGACCGCAGGATCGCCGACATCGCCCCGAAAAACCGCCGGTCCTCGCGAACCTCCGACTCGCCCCCGCCCCGATCCATCGGCAGGTAGATCGTGGTCGGGCTCTCGAGAATCGTGTGATGCTCCGACAACACCAGTTGCTCGTCGACGGACTCCTCCACGCGCAGCGGAAAAGTGCCGAGCGTGACGAGGTCGCCGTCGTGGACGTCGCGCTCGCCGATCGGTTCGCCATTGACGAACGTCCCGTTCCGACTGTCCAGGTCGGTGACGGTGCACCGCCCTCTGACCACGGTGAACCGCGTCTGCTGCCGCGAAATGCTCGGGTGGTCGATCACCACGTCACAACGGCCCGTGCGCCCGATCGTGGTCGTGCCCGGCGGCAGCGGGCGCCGCGTCGATGGCTCTTCTGCTAGGTAAACGAGGGTGAACACTGGCCCTCCCTCCTGGGGTCCGCGCGCCCCCCGGCCGTTTCTGAAGCCCGGGGATTCTGGTAGACTCTTGCTCGCATTCCCCTGAATGGCAAGGTTTTACGCTGGCCGGAACAATGACGCTGACCTGTCTTGCTCTGACGCATCCTGGACGTGTGCGGGGCGCGAACGAGGATAAGTTTTCGTACGATACCGAGCTCGGGCTGTTCATCGTAGCCGACGGCATGGGCGGGCACAACGCCGGCGAAGTCGCCTCGGCGATCGCGACCGAGACGATTCGCGGCTTCATCGACGTGACCCAGCGCGAAGTGGAGTTCACATGGCCGTTCGGCATCGACCCGCGGATCTCGTATCAGGCCAATCGACTCGCGACCGCCATCCGGCTGGCCAATCGCAGCGTCATGAAGGAAGGGGAAACGCGCGGAGCCTACACGGGCATGGGCACGACCGTGGTGGCGGTGCTCATCATCGCGGGGCGCGCGACCTTCGCCGGCGTCGGTGACAGCAGGCTCTACTCGCTGCTCGGCGGCGAGCTGCGGCAGTTGACGCGGGACGAAACATGGGTGACGGCCCTGCTGCAGCAGGACCCGCAGCTCGATCCGGCCCAGCTGGCCAATCATCCGATGCGGCACGTGCTGACCAACGTCGTCGGGGCGCGCGAAGACATCGCCGTGGCCCCGCTCGAGCATCAGCTGACCGACGGTGAGACGCTGCTGCTCTGCACCGACGGCCTGACCGACATGCTCGCCGACGACCAGATCCGGGCGGCGCTCACGGCCGATCAGGATCTCGAGGCCGCCGCACGCAGGCTCCAGGAGGGGGCCCTCGAAGCGGGCGGCGTGGACAATGTCACGACGGTTCTGGTCCGCTACCACACGGCGTAGATGACAACGGACGGCATCTGGTGAACTCGGGTTCCCCTTGACGACTACCCCTAAAACAGTCGGCCGGTACCGCGTCGTTGAGCGGATTGGGCAGGGCGGCATGGGCGCGCTGTTCCTGGCCCACGATCCGGACATCGACCGCCTGGTCGCGATCAAGGTTCTTCGCGAAGGGCTGGACACGGGCGACCTGCGCGAGCGGTTCCGCCGCGAGGCCCGCGCGGCCGGACGGCTGCGCCATCCGAACATCGTCACGATCTTCGACGTCGGCGAGTACGAAGGCCAGCCCTTCATCGCCATGGAGTACCTGCCGGGGGAGACCCTCGCAGAGCTCATCAAACGCAAGGCGCCCCTCTCTCTGCGCCGAAAGCTCAAGCTGCTGGAGGAAGTGTGCGACGGGCTCGCCTACGCACACAAGTCGGGCATCGTGCACCGCGACGTCAAGCCCGCCAATCTGATGGTCGAGCCCGATGGCGTATTGAAGATCCTGGACTTCGGGATCGTGCGTATCGCCGAGTCGGGCATGACCCAGGCCGGGATGCTCGTGGGCACGCTGAACTACATGTCCCCCGAGCAGGTCAGCGGCGCGCAGGTCGACCTTCGCAGCGACATTTTCGCCGTCGGAGCCGTGGGTTACGAACTGCTGAAATACGAACAGGCGTTCCCCGGCACGCTGCAGGATGGAATCCTCTACCGGATCATGAACGCCGATCCGCCGCCGATCGACCCGGCGCTGGCCCCGCCCGGCGTGTACGGCATCATCCTGAGGGCGATCCAGAAGGATCCCTCCAAGCGCTACCGCGATCTGGGCGCCATGCGCAAGGACCTCGAGCGCTGCCGCACCGCGCTCCCGCTGGATGAGGACCCGGCGGATGCCCGGGACGACGTCGAAACCGAAGTGATCTCGACCGGCCCGCTGTCCCGGGGGGACAAACCCTCGACCGGAGCGGAGAAGCGCCGCGCCGTCCTCATCGAGCGCCACCTGAAGACGGCTGAAGACGCGCTCGCGGCCGGCGACTACAGGCTCGCGTTGTCGTCGGCCGAAGAGCTGATGATCCTCGATCCCGCACATGAAGCGGGCGCCCAGATTCTCAATGAAGCGCATGCGGCCGTCCTCCTCGAAGAAGTGCGGGCCGAGCTTCAACGGGCGAGGGAGCAGCTGGGGCGCGGCGAGGTCGATGATGCCTATGAGGTCGTGCAGCGCGCGGCGGCGCGACTCGAGGATCGAGCCAGCTCTCAAGTCGAGGCGGAGTTCCGTGCGCTTCGGGAGGATCTCGAACGCGCACGCGAGCGTCAGCGGCTGATCCGCGGCGCACTGAGCCGCGCCAGCGCAAGCCTCCAAGGAGAGGCGTACGAGAGTGCCATACGGGCGAGCAACGAGATCCTCGCCCTGGAGCCGTCTCACCCGGAGGCGCTGCGGATCCGGGCTGACGCCACGTCGGCCGTCGACAGGCGTGCGAACGCCGGCGTAGCGGCCGCGAGGGCGCGATTCGCGGGCGGCGACCATCAGGGAGCGATTCACCTCCTCGAAACTGCTCCTTCGCACCCGAAGGTGACATCGGCGCTGGCCGAACTGCGCCGGAGCGCGCGGGAAATCGCCGAACAGCGCGAGGCTGAGGAGCGGGAAGCGCGCCTGAAGGCCGAGCGTCAGGCCCAGCGTGCCGAAGCGGCCGCGCACGCGGTTGAAGCGGCTCTGGCGGCCGGCGACATCGACCGGGCCGAGTCGCTGCTCGGGGATCTGCGCGGCCTCGCGTCAGACTCCAGCCGGATCCCGCCGCTCGTCGAAGCCATTGCCGCCGCCCGGGCGGAAGCCCACCGACGAAGCGTTCGCGCCGCCGTCGATCGGCTCCTCAACGATGCTGAAGAGCGGATCGCCGCTGGTGAGCTCGATGGCGCGCGCAGCGCTCTCGGCCGGATCGCCGAGCTGGCACCCAACGGCCCGGCCGCGACGGCCTTGCGGGCCCAGCTGAAGGATCGTGAGTGTGCACTGGCAGAGCAAAAAGCGCAGGCCGCCGCGGCGCTCCAGCGCAGTGACTTTCGCGCTGCCCGCGCCGCGATTGCCGGCGCCCGGGCCATCTCGGTGTCGGACGCGGACGTGGCGGTGCTCACGCAGGACCTCGAACGGGCCGAGGCGGCCTCGATCAGGGAAGCCGAAACCCGTCGGGCTTTCGAAGAGGCCCTGTCGCGCGCACAAGGCGCGCTGGGCAAGGGTGAGCTGGCGCTCGCTCTCGAGGCCGCCACCGCCGCAGCGCGGCTGCTGCCGGCGGATTCGCGCGCCATCGAGATCCGGCAACGAGTTGAAAGCGCGCGCGCGGAAGCGCAGCGTCGTCAGGATCAGATCGCGGCACAGCTGAAGGAGCTGCGCCGGCTGGCGAAGAGGCGTGATTTCGCCGCGGCGTCGGCGGCCGCGGATGCGCTGCTGCGATTCGATCCTGAAAACGCCGAAGCCCAGCAGGTTCGCGAAGAGATCGCTCACGCGCTCGCGGAGGCCGAAGCGGCGCGGCTCGCCCGGGAGCAGAGCGAAGCGGAGAGGCGGCGGGCGGGCGAAGAGGCGCTGGCTCTCGCAGACGAGGCGGTGGCGGCGGGCGAGCTGGATCGGGCCGGCGAAGCGGTGAGTACTGCGGGCCAGAACCTTCCCGGCGATCGCCGCGTCAGCGAGCTTCGGCAGCGGGTCGACAGCGCACGGCTCGAAATGCGCCGGCGGCAGGATCAGATCGAGGAGCAACTGCGGGCGCTACGGCGGCTGGCGCACAGCGGAGATTTCGCCGCGGCCACGGCGGCGGCTGACGCCCTGCTGCAATTCGATCCGGGCAACGCGGACGCCATGCGGATCCTCGACGAGATCGCCGAGACCCGGGCCGCGGCCGAAGCGGCTCGCATCGCGCACGAGCGGAGCGAAGCGGAGAGGCGGCGGGCGGGAGAAGAGGCACTGGCTCTCGCAGACGGCGCGCTGGCGGCGGGCGAGCTGGATCGGGCCGGCGAAGCGGTGAGTACCGCGGGCCAGCACCTTCCCGGCGATCGCCGCGTCATCGAGCTTCAGCAGCGGGTCGACAGCGCACGAGTCGAAGCGCGCCGGCGGCAGGATCAGATCGAAGAGCACCTGCGGGCACTACGGCGGCTGACGCACAGCGGGGATTTCGCCGCGGCCACCGCGGCGGCCGACGCCCTGCTGCAGTTCGATCCGGGCAACGCGGACGCCGAGCGGATCCTCGACGAGATCGCCGAGACCCGGGCCGCGGCCGAAGCGGCTCGCCTCGCGCGCGAACGGAGCGAAGCGGAGTCGCGACGGGCGTTCGAAGGGGAGCTGTCACGCGCGGAAGATGCGCTCGCGGCCGGCGAGCTGGCCGCGGCCATCGAGGCGGCGAACGCCGCCGGGCAGCGGATGCCGGAAGATCCGCGCGCAATCGACCTCCAGCGACGCGTCGAGGACGCCTGGGCAGACGCGCGCCAGCGACAGGATCAGATCGCCGCGCAGCTGAAAGAGCTGCGCCGGCTCACGAAGAAGCGTGACTTCACGGCGGCCACCGCGGCGGTGGAGGCACTGCTGCGGTT
>DATFFM010000117.1:0-2901 GCA_035250005.1 Vicinamibacterales bacterium
TAGATCGTCGAGCGCGTGTAGCCGTCGAGGTCAGCGAGCGTGAGCGCGCCCGACACCGCCTTGCCGTCGGCGTCGTTGTAGAGCGGCGTGACGTTCTTGCCCACGTTCGGCGGCGGCACGCGGAGGTTCCGCCCGATCGAGGTCGACTTGCCGCCCGCCACTTTCGTCACGCGATAGGTCTGCGTGAAGTTCTGGCGCGCGTCGCCGACCGTCATGATCGGCCCGACTTCCGTGCCGAGGCCGTACGAAAGTATGGTGTTGGGGTTCTTGTAGCCCGCGTCCACCGGCGAGAAAGTGAAGTCATAGCGCAGCCGCGTCACGCCCGTCACCGGGTCGGTGATGTGGATGCTGTAGCGCGCGTCGTCCGCAAAGCGCTCGTACTGCGCGCCGTCGCCCGGCTCCGAGAAGGGCCGGAAGCTCATGCTGACGTTCAGCACCTTGTACGAGGGATTGTCGTACCGGGTGCCGATGAAGGCGTAGACGTCGGTCAGGTTGGCCTGCGGATCCTGCTTGATGAGCGGCGCGTCGCTGTGGTTCGAGGCCTGGACCCCGGTCATGGCGACGGCAGCCGCAAGCGCGCCCAGGGCGATCACGAGCCCATTGCGCAAGTTGGGTCGGGTATTCATCCGTTCTCTCCTCGCTGATCTGTCGTTCGAAGCCGCACGCGAATCGGTGCATGGGCTATACGAAGCAAGCGGGAGAGTGGATGCAGCGACGGGGAAATCAGGAGGGGACAGTCACCCTTGGCGGATCAGAGGCGGCCGAAATGAGGAGGGGACAGTCCCCTAAGAGAAAGGCCCGCCGAAGCGGGCCTTTCGTCAACCAGCGGGCGGATGCTTACCAGCGTCCGCCGCCACCGCCACCGCCGCCACCCGAACGGAAGCCACCGCCACCGCCCGGACGACCACCGCCGCCCGGACGGCCGCCACCACCGGCGCCGCGCGGACGATCCTGCGCTTCGTTCACGCGCAGCTGACGGCCACCCATCGAGAAGCCGTTCAGGGCCTCGATGGCCTTCGCCGCCTCGGCCTGCGGCATCTCGACGAAGCCGAAGCCGCGCGGACGGCCGGTCTCGCGATCCGCCGGCAGCGCGACGGACTCGACCGCGCCGTGCTGCGCGAACAGGTCGCGCACCTGGGCTTCGGTCGCCGAGAAAGGCAGGTTTCCAACGTAGATCTTCATGTCTCGAACTCTCGCTATTGAGATAAACACGGCCGTGCGCGGCCCTCTTGCGAGGGTCGGCTGCGGCCATTCACAACGGCAGGAAACACGGTCGGGATCGTCTGGGCGGGCAAATAAGCTCGGCAGGTCGAATCTTCGATCAGCGGGTCCTGTCACCTTGGCCGTGCCGGGGGCAGCGGCCGGCGCGGAGAATAACATGGCGACCCCCGGGGTTCCATTTCTGCGGATTTGGCGGGAAGGGGGAGAAATAAGAGGGGTCGGTGGCTACTGACATGAGGAGGGGACGGTCACCTTTGGCGATAGGCCGGCAGCGACTTTGATGTTGCGGCGCCAAAGGTGACAGTCCCCCCTCGCGGCCTCGCCCGACCTAATCCAGGCGTTTGCGGAAGCGCAGGATCGCCGCGGTCATCATGACCGCCGTGAATCCCACCAGCGCGAGCACGTAGGGCCACAGCTCGAGAAGCCCGGCGCCGCGCAGCATCACCCCGCGGATCAGGCGCAGGAAGTGTGTGAGCGGCAGCGCTTCGGCCAGCCATTGCACGGGTTTCGGCATACCGGCGAACGGGAACATGAACCCGGACAGCAGGATCGACGGCAGGAAGACGAAGAACGTCATCTGCATCGCCTGGAACTGCGTCTGCGCCCGGGTCGAAATCAGCAGGCCCAGCGTCAGGTTGGCGAGGATCAGCAGCACCGCGGCGACGTAGATGTCGAGGACGCTGCCGCGGATCGGCACCTCGAACAGCCACAGGCCCACCAGCAGGATGACCGTCGTCTGGACGAGCCCGATCGCCGCGTACGGCAGCACCTTGCCGATCATCAACTCGCTGACGCTGACCGGGGTCGCGATCAAGAGCTCCATGTTGCCGCGCTCGCGCTCGCGCACGATCGCGACACCGGTGAAGAGAACCATCGTCATGGTCAGGATGACGCCGATCAGGCCCGGCACGATGTTGACCTCGGAGCGCCGCTCGGGGTTGTAGAAGCTGACGACGCTGATCTGCGCCGGCGTCGTCTCGCGAAGGCCGGTCGCATTGGCGAGCGCACGGCTGTTGTCGAGGGGCATCTGCGCGAGCTGGATTGCCGCGCTCTGCACCACCGTGTCGCTGCCGTCCACCAGCACCTGCACGGCCTCGCGGCCGTCGATCCGGCGGCGCTCGAAATCGGGCGGGATGACGACGCCGACACTGATCTGGCCGCGGCGCAGGCTGTCCATCAGCTCGCGCGGGGTGTTAACGGCCAACTCCGGCGCGATCACGCCGGTGGCGACCATGTCCATCACCACGGCGCGCGAGCCGGCGGTCGCGGCCTGGTCGGCGATGCCGGCCGCCA
This sequence comes from Vicinamibacterales bacterium, assembly GCA_035250005.1. Classification (GTDB taxonomy): domain Bacteria; phylum Acidobacteriota; class Vicinamibacteria; order Vicinamibacterales; family 2-12-FULL-66-21; genus JACDCA01. Next base: position 2,515 of record DATFFM010000117.1, read on the forward strand.
GCCCCCGCAGGTTCAGGTTGATCGCGTAGCCGAACAGCACGAGCTGCATCACCGGGATACCCACGATCATGGCGAGCGTGACGCGGTCGCGGCGCAGCTGGCGCAGCTCCTTGACCATCACGGCGACCAGGCGGCGCGCGCTCACGGGTTTGCCGGCGCGGGTCGCGCGTCGCCGCTCGGGCGATCGCGCGTCACGTCCACGAACACGTCTTCGAGGTTCGGCGTCACCGGCACCACGTCGGCGCGCAGCCCCGCTTCGCTCAGCGCGGCGCGCATTCGCGCGGCGACGTCGCCGCCCTGCTCCGCCAGCACGCGCAGGTTGCTGCCGATCTGGGCGACGCTCAGAACGCCGGGCAGTCCCACGAGCGCGCGCTGCGCCCTGCGCGC
>DATFFM010000118.1:0-17857 GCA_035250005.1 Vicinamibacterales bacterium
CGGGCGCCAGCGGCCGTACCCGGCCCGCTACGGCCCATGCCTCGATTCAGATCGGGCGGAACGTCCTGCTTGAGCGCGGCAAAGACGTCATTGGTGGGTCGATACCGCAGCGCCGCCGCCGGTGCGCGGAGCACGTTCGTGCGGCGCGCAATTTCGATCATCACGTTTGCCGTCATCCCCGGCTTCAGTTTGTATTCGGGGTTCGGCACGCTGATGACGGTCGAGTAGGTAACGACGTTCTGTACGGTGGCGGGCAGGAGCCGGACCTGCTGAACGCTGCCGTGGAAGGTTTCGGTCGGATACGCATCGACACGGAAGGTCACCGGCTGACCGGGTCGCATGCGGCCGATCTCGGCTTCGTCGATATTCGCCACGACCTGCATCTTCGTGAGATCGGCGGCGAGCACGTAGAGGACCGGCGCGTTCATGCTGGCCGCGACCGTCTGTCCCTGATCGACCGACCGTGAGATCACGATGCCGTCAATCGGCGCCTTGATGACCGTGTGCCCGAGATTCACCAGCTGCGTGTTGAGCTGGGACCGGGTCTGGATCAGCCCGGCCTCGGACGACTTGATCTGCGATTTCTGCGTCTTGACGTTCAGCTCGGCGGTCTCGAGCTGGTCGCGCGGGATCAACTGCTTCTCCCACATCTGCTTGGCCTGCTCGTACTTACGCTCGGCGTCGGCGAGGTTGACGCGCAGCCGGTCGAGATCCGCCTCGGCGCGCGTGACGTTCGCGCGGGCCTGCTCGATCTGCGTCTGGATGATCGACGGATCGAGCCGGGCGATCACCTGCCCCTTCTTGACGATCGAGTTGAAGTCGACGGTCATCTCCTCGACCACGCCCGACACCTGGGTGCCGACGTCCACGGTTTCGACGGCTTCGAGCGTGCCGGTCGCCTGGACGGTGTCGGCAATGTCACCGCGGGTGAGCTGCATGGTGGTGATGGTCGGCTCGGGCGCGCCCTTCCGCATGTAATACGCCGCCGCCCCGCCACCGATGGCGCCCAGCACGATGATGGTGAGAATCAGTTTTTTCATAGTCGTGTCGTCAGTTACGAGTGCTTTGGCAGCCCAGAACGCAGCCCCTTCCAGCCTTCTTCGAAGATCGTGTACACCGTCGGCACGAACACGAGGGTGATGAGCGTGGATGCCGCCAGCCCGCCGATGACCACGCGGGCCAGGGGGGCCTGGAGTTCCGCCCCTTCGCCGATGCCGAGCGACATCGGCACGAGCCCGAGGATCGTCGCCAGCGTCGTCATCAGGATCGGCCGGAGACGCGTCCGTCCGGCCGTCTCGACCGCCTGCCGCAACGGCATGCCGTCGCGCCGGCGGAGGATGTTCGTGTAGTCCACGAGCAGGATCGCATTACTTACGACGATGCCGGCCAACATGATTACTCCGATGTAGGCCTGGAGACTGAAAGTCGTGTTCGTGAGCTTGAGCGCGAGCACCACGCCGATCGCCGAGAGCGGAACCGAGAACATGATGATGAACGGGTCCCGCAGCGACTCGTACTGGGAGGCCATGACGGCGTACACCAGGATGATCGCCAGAATCAGCATCAGCTGGAGCTGCTGAAAGGCGCGGGCCTGTTCCTCGGCCTCGGATCCGAATCCGAGCTGGAAGCCGTTCGGCACCTCGACCTGGCTCAGTTGCGCCTGGACCGCCTCGAGCGAGTCGCTCAACGCAACCTCCGGTTCCGCGGTGACCCGGATGATCCGCTCCTGGTTCTTGCGTTGGATTTCCGTCGGCCCCGACTGGTTCCGCAGTTCGAGCAGGTTCTTCGCCTGGAGGACCTGCCCGGAGGGGCTGCTGATCAGGACGTCGGCGACGTCCTGTACGCGCTGGCGATCCTCTTCGCGGAGCCGCACGATGATCGGGTACTCGTTGCCCGACTCCCGGAAGAACGCCGCCTGTCGGCCGCCCACGCTCGTGCTGATCGACTCGGCGACGTCGGTCACCGAGAGTCCGAGCAGCGCGGCCTTCGGGCGATCCACCTGGATGGCGAGCTCCGGGCGCCCTTCGTCGCGGCTCACGCGGGCGTTGCGGACCTCGGGGATCTTGTCCATGACGTTCTTGGCCGACTGCGCGAGGTTCTTGGCAAGCGTGAGGTCGTCACCGCGAATCTCGAGCGAGAGCCGGCTGTCGCCGCCCCCCATGATGCGGTTCATCTGCGAGTTGCCGCCCGCCGCCCGCGTCGTGATGATCACGCCTGGAATGGCGCTGGCCAGTTGCCGGCTCAGATCACGCGCGATCTGCTCGCTGGAGCGCTGGCGGTCGTCCTTGGGTGAGAGCCGCAGCGTGATGTTCGTGCGGTTGGCGCCGCCGCCGAAGAAGCCGCCGCCGCCAGCCTGGGCGATGATCTCCTGCATCTCCGGCACGAGCTCCGGCAGCATGCTCTCGAGCCGCAGCGCCACGTCCTGGGCCCGCTCGACGCGCGTGCCCACCGGCAGCTCCGCCGTGACGCTGACTTCGCCTTCGTCGGCCTGCGGCATCAGCTCGAAGCCGATCGTCGGCAGGATCAGTACCGCCGCCACGACGCAGGCGGTCCCGAGGCCGATGACGGTCGGCCGGTGGACGAGCGCCTTGTGGATGATCCGGCTGTAATTGGTGTCCATCCCGTTGAGGAACCGCTCGCTGGCGCCGTACAGCTTCGCCATGATCCCGCGGCGCTCGCTCGCCGGCCGGGGCAGCGTCAGCAGCCGCGAGCAGAGGACCGGCACGATGGTGACCGCCACGAAGAGCGACATCGTCAGCGAGAACATCACGACGACTGCAAGCTGCTTGAAGAGGATGCTCGACACGCCGGTCAGGAAGAGCAGGGGCACGAACACGGCGATGTGCGTCAGCGTCGAGGCCAGGATCGCCGACCAGACCTCTTCGGACCCGTCGATCGACGCCTGCATGCGGTCCTTGCCGTGCTCCATGTGCCGGAACGTGTTCTCGATGACGACGATCGACGCGTCGACGATCATCCCGATTCCGAGGGCAAGCCCGCCGAAGGTCATCGTGTTCAGCGTGTAGCCGTTGAAGTAGAGCAGCGCGAACGTGCCGATCACCGAAATCGGGATCGACGTGAAGATGATGGCCGTGGCGCGGATGTCGCGGAGAAACAGGAAAATGATCAGCATCACGAGCACGCCGCCGATCATCGCGTGCTCCTGCACGGCGTGGATCGACCGTTTGATGAAGATCGAGCTGTCGTCGAGCACCGTCAGCGTAATGCCCGGGATCTCCTGATTGATCTTCGCGGCCTCGACGCGCACGGCGTCCGCGATCTGGACCGTGTTCTGGCCGGATTGCTTTGTGATGCGCAGGCGGACCCCGGCCTTCCCGTTGATCCGCGTGAAGGACCGGAAGTCTTCGGTCGAGTCCTTCACTTCGGCGATGTCGCGAAGGTAGACCGGCACGCCGCCGCGCGTCATGACGACGAGATTGCGAATCTGCTCCAGATCCTCGAACTGCCCCTGGCTGCGGACCAGATAGGTGCGGTCTCCCTCGTCGATCTCGCCGAGCGGAATGTTCTGATTCTCTGAGCGGAGCAGACTGGTGATCCGGTCAACCGGGAGGTTGAGCGCCGTGATCTTCTCCTTCGACAGCTCCACGTGGATCTGCCGGCGAAGACCGCCGTCGACGGTCACCGCGGCGACGCCGGGGACGCGTTCGAGCCGCGGCGACAGGTCGTGCTCCCCGATCTCGCGCAGCCGGACGCGGTCGAAATCCCCTTCGACGCCGACGCCCATGATCGGCGCCGCGCTCGCGTCGAACTTGAACATGATGGGAGGATCCGCTTCCTCGGGCAGGCGGCCGCGGATCCGGTCGAGCCGGCTGCGCACATCATCGGCCGCCTCGTTGAGATCGGTGCCCCAGGCGAAGTTCAGCGAGACCCGGCTCGACCCCTCCGACGACGTCGACTCGAGCCGCTCGAGCCCGGAGACTGCACTCAGCGCCTGCTCCAGGGGCCGCGTGACCAGCTCCTCCATCTCGAGCGGACCGACCCCGGCGTAGCCGACCCGGACGGTGATGCTCGGGAACGACACGTCGGGCATCAGGTCCACCGGCAGGCGCATGAACGACAGCGCTCCCAGCAGGATGATGACCCCCGACAGCATGAACATGGTGACCGGGCGATCAATCGCTAAGCGCGGAATGCTCATTTCGTCCTCTCGCCCGGGCGGTTGCCGGTGCCGGTGGCGACGATGCGATCGCCGTCCTTCAGCGCAGTGGCCCCGGTGGTGACGACGCGGGCGCTGGCGTCGAGGCCGGATGTGATCTCGACCTGTTCGCCATCCCTGATGCCGACCTGCACCGGCTGGAACTTGGCGGTCAACGGCGCAGCGGCGCCCCCCTGAGCGGGTGGGTTACTGGCCTGTTGCGGCGTCTGCCCGGCGCTCGACGGCGGGCCGGCAACGAACACGCCGGTCTTGCCTTCGAAATCGACGACCGCATTGCTCGGGACCGTGAGGGCGTTCTCGCGGCTGTCGATGGTCAGGTCGACGCGGGCGTACATGCCCGGCTTCAGGCGGAAGCCCGGGTTCGGCACCTCGATCTCCATCTCCGCCGTGCGCGTCTGCGGATCGAAGACCGGAGCAACCCGTGCCACCTTGCCGGTGAACTTCTCGCCAGGGAACGCGTCGACTTCCACCTGCGCGGGCATCCCCACCGTCAACCGCTTCACATCCTTCTCGACCACGTTCGCGACCATGCGCACGGTCCGGATGGCGACAATCGAGGCGACCGGGGCGTTCGGGCTCACGGCCGCGCCGGGGTCGAGATAGCGCTTGCCCACGAAGCCGTCCACCGGTGACGAGATCACGGTGTTGGCGAGATTGATGCGGAGCTCGTCGAGCCGGGCCTTCGACTGTTCGAACTGCGCGCGGGCCAGATCGAGCTGGGCCTGCGCGGCCTCGTAGCGCGCCTGGGTGTCGTCGAACGTCTGCCGGGGGAGGAGCTCCCGCTCGAGCAGGCTGCGGTTGCGCTCGAGGTTCGTCTGCGCGAGCTTCAGGTCGGCTTCGCGCTGGCGGATCGTCGCCTCGGCGACCCTGAACGCGGCCTCCTGCTGCCGCACCTGCTCGCGGATCTCGCGGTCTTCGACCTTGGCGATCTGCTGTCCACGGCGGACGGAGTCGCCGAGGCGCACGTTGACGGTTTCCAGCCGTCCGTTGACCTTGGGCACCGCTTCGACCGTGGCGGCGCCGATCAGGTTGCCGACGATCGTGACCCGCTCGGTGACGTTGGTCCGCTTGACCGGAGCGAACTCCACCGGCATCGGCGGGCGGGCTCCGCCGCCCCGGCCTCCCGCACCACCGCCGGAGCCAGGCGTCTGGGCATTGCCGCCACTGCATGCGCCCACGCTCGCGAGTGCGAGCGCGGCCGAGACTCCGAAAACGACGAATTTACGCATTGAGCACCAGTCTTACCGGGGGCTGATCTGAACACGCTGGAAGTCGACGAGCGCACGCTGATAATTCAGCTGCTGGCGCAGCTCGCTGTTGCGGGCGTCGTTGAGGTCGCGCTGGGCCTGCACCACTTCGAAGTTCGTCGACATGCCGACGTCGAACTTGCTCTGGACGGCCTGGAGCCGCTGTTCCGAGAGCGCGCGCGAGACGGTCGCGGCCTGCATCGCTTCGAGCGAATTGCGGACCGCGAGCGCCGCCGCGGTGACCTCGGTGGCGATCTGCAGCTCGGTCGTCTTCAACGAGGACTCGGTCTGCCGGCGGAGCAGGCGCTGGCGGGCGACGTTGGCCTCCTGCGCGCTGGTCCCGATCGGATAGGCGAACTGGACCTGGATGTTCCACTGCGGCGCGTCGAAGCCGGTGATCGCGCGCAGCGCATCGGCATAGCCACCCGGAAACGTCTGATTGATCTCACCGGTCAGCCGGTCGCGGTCGATGAACGTGCCCCCCTGGCCGGTCAGGTTGTACTGACCGATCAGATCCAGATTCGGCAGGGTCTGGTTGTGCAGGCTGCGCAGCGTGATGTCGGCGGCCTCGAGGTTCATCTTCGTGATCGCCAGGTCGGTGCGCTGGCTGAGGGCGTTGCGGACGGCCGATTCGAGGTCGAGCGGCTGCGCCGTGACGGTCGGCCGGTCGACCGGCACGATCGTGGCGCGCCACAGTTCGTCATCCGTGCCGCTGACGATCAGGCGCTTCAGCGCGAGCTCGTTGTTGCGCAGCGTCGCCTGCGCGGTGACCAGCTGCTGCCGCCGGTTGGCCTCCTCGGCCTGGGCCTGGACGACGTCGATTGGCGCCATCGTGCCGATCTCCACGCGCATGCGGTTGTCGCCCACCAGCTTGGTGGCGAGCTCGAGGGATTGCTCGGCGGCCTCCACGGCCTGGCGAGCGTAGACCAGCTCCCAGTAGGCATTCCGGGTCTGCGCGAGCACGCTGACTTCCGATGCACTCAGGTTCAGCTCCGCGATGTTCTGGCTGATCTCGTTGGTCAGGATGGTGGCGCGGGTGTTGTCGATCTTGAAATTCCGCAGCAGCGGCTGGGTGAAGCGCGCCTGCAGGCCGCTGTTGAAGCTGGGGTTGAAGGTGGTGCTTTCCGAGTCGGTCGACGACCGGCTGTTCGTCCAGTTGACCGTGTAGTTGCCGCCGCCCCACCAGACGTTCTGCGCGAGGCCGGCCGACCAGCTCTGGGAATCCGTCGTGATCCGGTTGCCGCCGGAGAAGATGTCGGTGGTCAGCCGCACCTGCGAGTTGTTCGAGACGGTGGACGTCAGGTTCATCTGGTAATTCGCCCGCGTCGCCGCCATGGTGAAGTCCCAGGTCTGCGGGGTGATGCGCTCGGAGATGAGCGTGAGGTTTCGCTCGGTCGCCCGGGCGACCGCCTCCTGCTCCGTCAGGTTGACTGCGGGGCCAGCCTGCAGCACCGGCGGCGCGACCGGCGCCGCAACCGGGGGCTGCTGGCCGGTCTGCTGCATCGCCTGCGCGATCAGCGAGCGGACGTGTTCCGTCGACGGCTCCTGCGGCTTCTGCTGCGCGAGCGCCGGCAGAGCCGATATGACGATGAAGCCGGCCGCGGCCAGCGTGCGTGCGGTCTTGCTCACGAAACTCCTCCGGGTGATGACTGACGAGTGAAACCGACGGTTACCTGCGGCGGTCGTTGTCCTGCTTTTTGCGCGCGGCTTCCCTGCGGTCCGCCATCGCCTGAAACTTGGCGTTCTGGTCGGCCTTGAGCACCCGGCGCATCCGGTACAGCATAACGGTGCGCATCGAATTCAGTTCGGCGCGCTTGCCCTCGATCTTGTTCACCTGACGCGCAAATGCGTCGATATCGGCGGTGTTGGCTCTCATCGTCTCGTCGAGCGCACGCTCGAGGTCGTTGACGACTCGCCGCAGGGCCAGGATCTTCGCGAGTTCGGTCCTGAAAATCTGGTCGATCGTCTCCGACTGTTCCGCCGTGAGACCGATCTCCGCCACGTCCCTGGGATCCTTCCACCAGAGTCGGCGTTCGTGGCTGCCGTCACGGCCGCCGTCGCGGGCCTGTTGAGTCTGCTGGGGGGGCCGCTGCGGCTCGGCCACCTTCTGCGGGCGCGCCAGCGCCGGGCTGCCGACCACGGCGATCACGATCGCCACGAGCATCCACGTGTAATGCCTTGCCATGTGTTGCTTTCTCCGGTGCTTGCTTTCTCCGGCTGGACCGACGACAGGAGATATTACGACCGCGGATAGGGTGCACGTTTACCTCGCGTGTGGCGCGCGCGCTCGCCACAGCTGCCGAGGACGGAGGCTATCTTGTTGATTTCAAAATAGATGCGGGCTGGCAGCCTGATTGCAGAATAAACCCCGTCCGGCGATCCGGCCGGCTGTTGCGAGGAGCGGAACCGTGAAGACCGTGATAACCGCCTGTCTGATGGTCGCGCTGCTGCTCGTCGGCGTCAGCATCGGGCGCGCGGATGACAAAGACGAGACGATCCTCACCGTCCAGGTGAACTCCGCGGACCACGAGCTGGACGAAGGCTACTTCGCTCTTGGCGACGAGGGGACCGTCATGGCCAGGCCCGGCAGCGACCTCTTCCGCTTTCTCAGCCGCCAGCGGGGCCAGAAGGTCAAGATCGTGCTCACCAAAAGCGACGTCCGCGAACTCTCCCGCCTGCAGAAGTAACAAGCGGCTTCAGGCGGCCGGGCCGTTCACGAATCCGTCCAGCCGCCGGATGACTTCACCGACGATGTTGTTCGGGGTGGAAGCCCCCGCAGTCAGCCCCACGGTCAGCGGACCGCTCACCGGCAGCCAGCTCGTGGTCGTGATCTCGGTCCCCGATGTCGTCGACGGCGCGCCCACCGGGCGGTGACGGATTGCGTCTCGCGACGTGAGACCGGCTGGTTCGGCGATATGGAACGTCGGGACCTGCTCGGCGCAGATCCTCGCCAGGTTGCAGGTATTGCTGCTGTTGTACCCGCCGACAACGATCATCAGGTCGAGGGCCTGCTGGTCGAGCAGGGCGATCACCGCGTCCTGGCGTTCCTGGGTCGCGCTGCAGATCGTATCGAAGGCGCGAAAGTGCTCCGGCGACGCGGCCTCGCCGTACCGGTCGCGCATCGCCGCACCGACCATTTCGCCGATCTCGAGGGATTCGGTCATCAGCATCGTCGTCTGGTTGGCGCAGCCGACGCGCACGAGATCGCGGTCCGGGTCGAAGCCGGGCGAAGCGGCATCCGCAAATCTCGCCATGAAGGACTGGGGATTGCCGCCGTTGCGGATGTACTCACAGACGACCGCCGCCTCGTCACGATCGAGCACGACGAGGTAATGGCCGTTCGGATACTTGAGGGCCTGCGATGCGGTCGCGCGCGTCTCCTCGTGCCTCACCTTGCCGTGGATGATCGACGTGAAGCCTTCGCGTGCGTAGCGGATCACGTTCTTCCAGACATTCAACACCGATCCGCACGTGGTATCGACCAGCGTGCACCCCTGAGTCGAGAGCTGCGCCATGTCACCAACGGTGACGCCAAACGCCGGCAGGATCACCACGTCGTCGGGGCCCAGCGTCTCGCGGCGCTCGCCGGGATCGGACAGAAACCGGATGCCTTCGGCGCGCAGCCGGTCGTTGACGTGCGGATTGTGGATGATCTCGCCGGTCAGAAAGACGTTGCGGCCGGGGAAGCGGCGCCGCGCCTGGTAGGCATAGTCCACAGCGCGATCGACGCCGTAGCAGAACCCGAACTCGCGGGCGAGGTGGATCGTCAGGCGGCCGGAGGTGTATCGGTAATCCTCGGCACGGACCTGGTCCACCAGCCGGCTGTCGTAGGCCTCGGCGAGCTCGCCGGCGACGGCCTCCTTCATGTCGAGGCCCTTGCGAAAAATCAGCGGCTGCGAGGTGGCCAACGCTACCTTGGCTGGATGAAGTCGGCGGCTCTCGGCGTGAACGTGTCGTACGCCCGGAGCGCTTCGTAATGCGGGGTGGCCACTTCTTCGAGCTCGACGAGCGCCGCCTCCTCGTTCAACAGCGCGAGCGCCGGCACCGCGGCGGGCACGCCGGGGCGCGGATTCGTGGCCGTGACGCGATCGGCCGGGAAGGTCGAAGGCCCCGACGTCAGGATCCGGAGGTCGAGCATCTGACCGAGGCCGATGCCGGTGATGAGCCCGGCGGCAGCTGCGGCCGCGATCCAGCGGCGCACCGGCGAGGGACGCATGGCGGCAGCCGGCAGCTTCGGGAACGCAATCACGCGGGCGGGCCGCTCCGCGGCTTCGAGCCGCCGGAAGATGTGTGCCTGTTGCGCCGCGAGACGCTCGGGGGACAACGCGTCGTCGGCGTCGGCGAGGGCGTCGAGCCGGAGGTCGTCCATCCAGTTCGAGAAGGAGGTGAAACGCAGGCGGCACTCGGCGCACACCTGCAGATGGGCGTTGGCTGCCGGTGCCGTGCCGTCGGCCAACGCGTTGGTCCACAGCTCGGCAAACGCAGCGTCGTCGAGATGGCTGGTCATGCGGCGCAGTAGGGACACTGACTATCTCTCCCTGGTCCGCCCGGCGCCTTCGCCGAGCAGTACCCGTAGCTTCCGGATCGCTCGAAACAAGTGCACGCGAACCGTCGATTCGTTCAATCCCGTGAGGGCGCTGACCTCCCGCGACGTGCAGCCTTCGTAGTGACTCAGCATGAACACCGACCGCTGACGGTCAGGCAGCCTGGCGATCGCCTCGGCCAGCCGGCGCCGCCGTTCCCGCGACAGCAGCTGGTCTTCCGGTGACGGGCCGTGCCCGGGCGTTCGCTCGGCGAAGTCGCGCTCGCCGCCGGGGCCGTCCGGCATCGAGGTCATCCACCGCTCGCGCCGTGTCCGCGCCTTGATCCGGTCCAGACACCCGTTGATCAGGATGCGCGTGAACCAGACTTCGAACGGGAGCTCCTCGCGGAACGTCCCGAGGTGCGAATAGGCCTTGACGAAGGCATCCTGGACGGCCTCGTCCACGTCCGCGGAGTCACGCAGGTAGTGGTAAGCAATCCGCGCGGCGCGGCGCTGGTGCCTGGCGACCAGCTCCCCGTACCGCTCCCTGGCCTCGGCGTGCTGCCCCTCGGCCTGCAGGGCCTTGACCGCCGAGGCGGCTATGCTGTCTGCCTCGCGGCCGGAAAGGCCCGCCGCTTGAGCTCCTGTCATGAATACGCCTTGTGGCCTCAGTCGTTTACCGGCATTCCATTATAGATCGGGCTAGAATCGGCCGCATGATCTCTGGCCCCGCGGCAGAGCAGGGGCGCCCCCGCGGCTCGGAATTCGTTTTCGCCCGACTCCGGTACGACTCAGGCGACTGGGACTACAACCCCAAGGTTGCGGCCAACGTGCTCAACTCGGTCGTGGAGTACACGACCATCCGGGTATTCCCGGAAGAGGTCGTGATCACCGCGGGCTCCGACGAGCTGCTGTCGTTTCCGTTCCTGTTCATGACGGGGCACAAGCTGGTCAGGTTTTCCGCCGACGAGCGGGACCGGCTGCGGCAGTTCGTCGAGAGTGGCGGATTGCTGTTCTCGGACGACTGCAATCATGACGTCAACGGCTTGTACGCCCGGAGCTTCGAACAGGAGATGCGCACGATCTTCGGCGAGCGCGGGTCGCTGCCCAAACTGGCGAACAGCCATCCGATCTACCGCAGCTTCTTCACCTTCGGGTCTGGCCCCCCGCAGACCTCACACGAGCTGAACGGCTGGGGAGACGAGCTGGTGCACGACTATCTGCGCGGACTCGAGCAACGCCAGCGGCTCGGCGTGCTCTACAGCAACAAGGACTACGGCTGCGAGTGGGACTACGACTGGCGGAACAAACGCTTCCAGCGGGAGGACAACACCAGGTTCGCGGTCAACGTCGTCGTGTACACGATGACCGCGTGATGTCGTTGCAGAACCGGGGGCGCCGTCCCGATAGGGGAAGCATGAACGGCTGCCGGGGTGCACGGGCGTTGCTGCTTGCGGCGATTGCCACGGGGTGCTCGGTGCCCCCGCCGACGGCGACGCTCTCGCCGGCGGCGCGGGGGACGGGGCAGCGATTGCGGGTGCAGGTCGAAGAAGAGAACGCCGTCCGGCGCGTCCGCGTCGAAGACTACGTTCGCGCGGCGGTGGTCTCGGAGCTCGCACCGACCGTCGCAGATCCTGCCGCAGTCGACCGGATCCTGGAGGTGCAGGCGATCGTCGCGCGAACGTACGCGATCGCCAATCGCGGCCGGCATTCGGCGCAGGGCTTCGATCTGTGCTCGACGACGCATTGCCAGCTCTATCAGCCGTCCAGGCTCGAGACCTCGCCGTGGAGGCAGGCGGTGGACGGGGCGGTCCGCCGGACGTCGGGAAGGGTTCTGTGGCATGAGGGGGCCCCGGCACTGGCGCTGTTCCACGCCGACTGCGGCGGCCACACGAGCACGCCGGTCGATGCGTGGGGAGGCACCGTCCGGCCCTATCTCAGTGGCGCGCCCGACGATGGCCCCGCGGAGCCCGCGCACGGCCGATGGACGTACAGCGTGGATGCCGGGCGGGTGCTGGAGGCGCTGAACGGCGATCCCCGCACAGAGGTAGGCGCCCGGCTGGACCTCGTCACCGTCCTCGATCGCGATCCGTCGGGCCGCGCCCACACCGTCGGGCTCCACGGCGGGCGCGAGCGGCTCGTGCCCGGCGGAGTGTTTCGGGACGTCTTAACGCGGCACCTCGGGGTGCGCACGGTGAAGAGCACGCTCTTTGACGTCCGTCGCGAGGCGAGCCGCTTCGTCTTCGACGGGCGCGGCTTCGGCCACGGCGTCGGGCTGTGCCAGGCCGGCGCGCTCGCCCGGATCCGGGCGGGGGCCGAACCGCTCGACGTGCTCCGGCGCTACTACCCGGGCACGTCGCTCCGTACGATCAAGTGAGTGAGCGTCGATCGCGCCGATCCGTTGACTTCACTGCGCCCCAGTCGGTACGATCTCCCGGATACACTCATTCACGATTACCCGTCAGGGTGGCACTCATTCCCGGCGCCAGGCGGCGCCCTAGCGAGGAGCAATGGCACAGGCCCAGCAGCAGGAAACCGGTCTCGAGGCGCACGGAATCAAGAATGTCGCCCGGGTCTACTGGAACCAGAGCGTGCCGGCGCTGTATGAAGAGGCGGTGCGCCGCCGCGAGGCCTCCATCTCGGTTCACGGGCCGCTGGTCTGCCGCACCGGGCAGCACACCGGCCGCTCGCCCAACGACAAGTTCATCGTGCGCGAACCGTCGAGCGAACAGAAGGTCTGGTGGAGCCATGTGAACCGCCCGATCGACGGGGAGTACTTCGACGCCGTTCACCAGCAGATGCTGAACTACTGCGAAGGCAAGGAGCTGTTCGTTCAGGACTGTTACGCCGGCGCCGACCCGCGGTATCGCCTGCCGGTGCGCATCATCACCGAGCAGGCGTGGCACAGCCTTTTCGCCCGCCATCTGTTCATCGAGGTGCCCGACGCCGCCGGCCGGGAAGCGCACACGCCGCAGTTCACCGTCATCGACATGCCGGGCTTCACCGCCGATCCGAAGGCGCACGGGACCAACTCCGAGGTCTTCATCCTTCTCAACTTCTCGAAGAAGCTGGTGCTGATCGGCGGGACGAGCTACGCGGGGGAGATCAAGAAGTCGATCTTCACCGTAATGAACTACCTGCTGCCGCTGCGCGACGTCATGTCGATGCACTGTTCGGCGAATGTCGGCGCCGCCGGCGATGTCGCGCTGTTCTTCGGGCTGTCGGGCACGGGCAAGACGACGCTCTCCAGCGACCCGGACCGGCGGCTGATCGGAGATGACGAGCACGGCTGGAGCGAGGAGGGGGTCTTCAACATCGAGGGGGGCTGCTACGCCAAGATGATCAAGCTCTCGGCCGAAGCAGAGCCGCAGATTTATGCGACCACCCGGCGGTTCGGGACCGTGCTCGAAAACGTGCGGATGGATGCCAACACCCGGCAGCTGGACCTCGACGACGCGTCGCTGACCGAGAACACGCGCGGCGCCTATCCACTCGAGTACATCGACAACTCCGTCGCCTCGGGCCGCGGCGGCCATCCCCGGAACATCATCATGCTGACGGCCGACGCGTTCGGCGTGTTGCCGCCGATCGCCCGGCTCTCGCCGGCGGCGGCGATGTATCACTTCCTGTCCGGCTACACGGCGAAGGTGGCTGGCACCGAAAAAGGTGTGACCGAGCCGAAGGCGACGTTCAGCACGTGCTTCGGCGCACCGTTCATGGTGCTGCACCCGACGGTCTACGCCGACTTTCTCGGCAAGCGGATCGCGCGCCACGACGCGAAGGTCTGGCTGGTCAACACCGGGTGGACGGGCGGCGCCTACGGCGTCGGCTCGCGCATGAAGATCGCACACACCCGCGCGATGATCCACGCGGCGCTCGCCGGCAAGCTCGACGACGTGGAGTTCGAGACGGACCCGATCTTCAACCTGGACGTGCCGCAGGCGGTGCCGGGCGTGCCGGCCGAGGTGCTGAATCCGCGCAACACCTGGAAGAACGCGGCCGACTACGACGCGCAGGCAAAGAAGCTCGCGGGAATGTTCGTGGAGAATTTCAAGGCCTTCGAGGCGGATGCCTCGCCCGACGTCACCGCGGCTGGACCGAAGCGAAGCTGACGCAGCACAATGCTGAAGGCTGAATGCCATATCTCACCACCATCGGCCTCGAGGTCCACGCCCAGCTGCGGACCAGGAGCAAGATCTTCTGCGGGTGCAGCGCGGCTTACGGCGCACCCCCCAACACGCAGGTGTGCCCGGTCTGCCTCGGTTTTCCGGGGGCGCTGCCGGTTCTGAACCGCACGGCAGTTGAACAGGCCGTTCGCGCGGCGCTGGCGCTCGGCTGCACCGTCCATCCGGTCTCGGTTTTTGCGCGCAAGCATTACTTCTATCCGGATCTGCCCAAGGGCTACCAGATCTCGCAGCACGCCGAGCCGCTGGCGACCGGCGGCACCGTGGCGGTTGACGGACCTGCCGGGCCGCGCCGCATCGGCATCGCCCGCGTGCACATGGAAGAGGACGCGGGCAAATCGCTGCACGACGAGAGTGGATCGGGTGCCACGGCAGTGGATTTCAATCGCAGCGGCGTGCCGCTGATCGAAATCGTCACCGGGCCAGAGATCGATTCGGCCGGGCTGGCCGCCGCCTGCTTCAGCCGGATCCGCGACGTGCTCGTCGCTCTCGGCGTCACCGACGGCAACATGGAAGAAGGCAGCCTCCGCTGCGATGCGAACGTCTCGGTCCGGCCGTCGGCCGGCGCGCCGCTGGGCGTCAAGACCGAGACCAAGAACATCAACTCGTTCCGCTACGTGCAGCGCGCGCTGGAGTTCGAGATCGATCGGCAGATCGCCCGGCTCTCGCGAGGTGAGCGCGTCGAGCAGGAAACGCGGCTGTGGGACAGCATCACCGGCCGGACGGTATCGATGCGCGGCAAGGAGGAGGCGCACGACTACCGGTATCTGCCGGAACCCGACCTGCCGTGCCTGCAGGTCAGCCCCGCGCTGGTGGAGAAGCTGCGGACGGCGCTGCCCCTGTTGCCGGAACAGCGGCGCGACCGGCTGGTCGCCCGGTATGGCCTTCCGGCATACGATGCCGGGGTGCTGACGCAGTCGCCGGCGCTCGAGGCGTACTTCGAAGCGACCGCCAGCGCATCCGGCAGCCCGAAGGCAGCCAGCAACTGGATCATGGGAGAAGTGCTGGGCCGCCTGCATGCGGCCGGCGCGAGCATCGGCGACATCCGGATTCCGCCCGAAGCGCTTGCCGGCTTGATTCGTCTCGTGGAGTCAGGCAGGATTACCGGACCGACCGCGAAAGCAGTGTTCGAGAAGATGTTTGCCGGCGGCGGCAGCGCCGAGGCGATCGTCGAAACGGAAGGGCTCGCGCGCATCGACGACGACGCGGCGATCGAAGCGCTCGTGCGCGACACGATCGCCGCGCATCCGAAGCCGGTGGAACAGTATCGGGCGGGCAAGGCGCAGACGCTCGGCTTCCTGGTCGGCCAGGTCATGAAAGCCAGCGGCGGCAAAGCGGATCCCGAAAAAGTGGCGGCCTGCGTCCGCCGCGCGCTGAACTGAGGTCGGCCGGCGTGATTACATGATCGAAGCCCAACGCATCTCCAAAACCTACGCGCGCGGCGTCTACGCGCTCCGCGATCTGTCGCTCCACATCTACAAGGGAGACTTCGTCTTTCTCACCGGACCGAGCGGCGCGGGCAAGTCGACCCTGCTTCGGCTGCTGCTCCGGCGCGACGTCCCGTCCGAGGGGCGCTTGATCGTCGGCAGCCGCAACCTGGCGGAGCTCACGCCGCGGCAGGTGCAGGCCTACCGCCGCTCGGTCGGCTTCGTCTTCCAGGATTTCAAGCTCCTGCCGAACAAGACCGTGCTCGAAAACGTCGCCCTCGTGCCGCGGGTGCTCGGCATGGCCGACTCGCAGCAGCAGCGCCGCACCTTCCAGGTGCTCAAATGGGTAGGGCTGCAGCACCGCATGAGCGCGTATCCGCTGGAGTTGTCGGGCGGCGAGCAGCAGCGCGTCGCCATCGCGCGGGCGATCGTCAACGACCCGGTCATCATCCTCGCCGACGAACCCACGGGGAACCTGGATCCGGACCTGTCGCTCGAGATCATGAACCTGTTTCGTGAGATCAACGCGCGGGGTACGACGGTGATCGTCGCCACCCACGACCGCGAACTGATCCGGCGGGTGGGCCGGCGCTCGGTCACGCTGAATCAGGGCCAGATCGTGGAGGTCACCTGATGCGCGCGCTGCGATACTTCTTCACCGAGGCGGCCGCCAGCCTGTGGCGGGCGCGCGGGGCGGCGCTGCTCGCCGTCGTCACGATCGCTGTCGGCCTCTTCGTGCTGGGCTTCTTCCTGGTGCTCAACTCCAACCTGCAGCGGATCGTCAGCCGCTGGAGCGAGTCAGCCGAGCTCTCCATCTATCTTCGCGATGACGCGACCCCCGATCAGCTCAAGAGCCTCGACGAGATGGCCGGCCAGAGCGGACTCGTCGCGCAGCGCGACTACATTTCGAAGGAGCAGGCGCTCGCGAGGTTTCGGGCCGACTTCCCCGATCTGGCGTCGACCGCCGGCGCTCTCGACGGCAACCCGTTCCCGGCCTCGTTCGAGCTGCGATTGCGGTCAGACGTCCGCGAGGCGGCCGGGGCTGTCGACGGCCTGGTCACGGCCCTTTCGAGCATGCCCGGCGTGGCCGACGTCCGCTACGACCGGCAGTGGCTGACCCGGCTCAACGCGGTCGTCCGCGGCGCGCGGATCGCCGGTGCCATCGTCGTGGCGATGCTCGGGCTGGCGGCCGCGATGACGGTGGCCAACGTGGTCCGGCTGGCGGCCGCGGCCCGCCGTGACGAAATTGAAATCATGCAGCTGGTGGGAGCCCCCTTTGCCTACGTTCGCGGCCCGTTCGTCGCCGAAGGCATCCTCCAGGGCGGTGCAGGCGCCGTGCTGGCGCTGCTGGCGCTGGCGGCGGGATTCTACGCGGTCCGGTCGAGGTTCGGCGCCGCCGCCGCAGACGCGCTCGGCGGCTCCGGCCTGACGTTTCTGCCGATTCCGGTGGCGGCGGTCCTGCTGCTGGGCGGCATGGCGCTGGGGTGTCTCGGCGGGTACGTCGTGGCCCGGCGCGTCCGTTGAGCGGTCCCGTTTGACAGCCGCCGGGTCACCGCTTACACTCGATTCATCCACCCCATGACCCACGCGAGGAGTCGCATGGCACGCGTCAACCCATTGAGGGTTTCAAGCGCCTCTGTCCCGGTTATCTCCGACTTCTATCGCAGCGAGTTCCTCCGGCATCGCGAATGCCTCGCCCGGCAGCGCGAGTATTTCTCGGAACGAGCGATCACTGACGCCGATGCCGCGCTCGCGCGGGTGATCGGTCAGCTCGAACAGCTCTGTCAGAAGGACGACGCCGACCAGTTGATGTGCAAGCTCCTGCGGCAGTTCAACGCCGTGACCGGCCTGTCGGGCTGGTCGGATCCCAAGCAGCTGCACTGATCCCTTCGCTGGACCATCTCCGCGACGACGCCTGCGCGATCCTGCGCGCGGCGATCGAGGCGGCCGACCCCTCTCCCCTCGTCACCGCCGCGCTCGCAGCGCAGTCGCCCGCGTTTCCGTGCGCATCGAAGAACGTCCATCTGATCGCAGCCGGCAAGGCGGCCTGGCCGATGGCCCAGGCACTGTGCGCCGCCCTCCGCATTACCACTGGCGTCGCCGCCGGGCGGCGCGGCCAGGGCAGTCTTCCGGCACAGGTCGAGTGGATCGAGGGTCCGCACCCGCTGCCCGACGACCGGAGTCTCCGGGCCGCAGTGCGTGCGCTCGACCTGGCGGCGGGCGTTCGCGCTTCGGGCGACGCCCTCGTGGTCTTGCTGTCGGGCGGCGGATCATCGATGCTCGCCGCACCGGCGCCGGGG
>DATFFM010000119.1:0-33222 GCA_035250005.1 Vicinamibacterales bacterium
GCCGGCGCCGCCGGTGACGCAGCCGTCCGCCGACAACGAGGCGACGGCCGGGGGCGTCGCGAACGCCTCGGCAGGCCGGCGACTCCTGGCTGCCGTTCTCGATCTGACGCTGCTCGGCGCGATCGATGCCGCGGTGCTGTACTCCACTCTCAGGTTGTCGGGGCTGGAGTTCGCCCAGGCCGGGCGGGTTCCGATCGTGCCGTTCGCGGCCTTTCTGGCGCTGTTGAATGGCGGCTACCTGGCGGCCTTCACCGCGGCCGGCGGGCAGACCATCGGCAAGATGGCCGCCGGTATCAAGGTGGTCACGATGGACGAAGCCGTTGGTTCCGACCGGGTTCCGCTCGGGCAGGCGGTTCTGCGTGCCGCCGGATACCTCGTCTCCGCGCTGCCCGCCGGCCTCGGATTCCTGCCCGGGCTCTTCGGAGCCGAACGGCGAGCGGTTCATGACCGGCTCGCGCACACGCGCGTCGTAAAGGCGTGACCCGCCTCGCTGTCTTGATCGCGACGGTCGGTTACTGCGGCTATTTTCCGATTGCGCCCGGCACGGTCGGCTCTGCCGCCGGCCTCCTGTTCTACTGGTTCGTGTGGTGGACCGGGTCGCCGATCGTCGAGGTCGGGCTCATCGTCGGACTGTTCGGCGCGGGCGTATGGGCCGGTACGACCGCCGAGCGGTACTTTGGCGGAGTCGATCCAGGGCCGATCGTGCTCGACGAAGTTGTCGGGATGCTGATCACGCTCGCGTTCATTCCCGGCCTCGGATGGTCGGGCGCGCTCGCCGGCTTCGTGATCTTCCGCGTGTTCGACGTCATCAAGCCGTTCCCGGCCGGGCGGATGGAGCGGCTGCACGGCGGCCTCGGCGTGATGGCCGACGATGCAATGGCGGCGATTTACGGGAACCTCTGTCTGCGCCTTCTTCTCTGGCTGATGCCTGGCTGGATTGCATGAGCATACGGCTCGAGACCGCGGAAGTGATCGCGGTCGGCAGTGAACTTCTCGGCTGGACGAGGCTCGACACGAACTCGCTCTTCATCGCCGAGCAACTCTCGCAGCTCGGCATCGCGCTCAAGGCGAAGGCGGTCGTCGGCGACGATCGGGCCCGGCTGGCGGAAATCTTCTCCCGCGCGCTCGACCGCGCCGATCTGGTCATCCTCTCCGGTGGTCTCGGCCCGACCGACGACGATCTCACCCGGGAAGCCGTGGCGGATGCGCTCGGCCTCGAGCTGGTCGAGGACGAGGAGATCACCGCGCGCATCCGGCAGCGCTTCGGGCGGCGCGGTCTGGTGATGCCGCAGGTGAATCGGCGGCAGGCAATGGTGCCGAGAGGGGCGACGTCGCTCCCGAACGCCAACGGCTCGGCGCCCGGCCTGCTGATCCGGCTCGATCGCAAGCTCGTCGTGCTCCTGCCGGGCCCGCCGCGCGAGCTGCAGCCGATGCTGCTCGCGCTCTGCGGCCCGGACGGCGCCATTGCGAGGCACGCAGGGAACGAGCGGCTGCACCGGGTCTCGCTCTTCACCACCGGCCTGTCGGAGTCGCACGTCGAAGAGATCGCGCAGCCGATCTACTCGACCTGGCGCGAGACGCCCGAACCGATCGAGACGACCATCCTTGCAACCCCGGGGCAGGTCGAGCTGCATCTGACGATCCGCTCCGCCGATGCGTCCTCTGCCAGGCAAACGCTCGACGCGGCGCGAGCACGGCTGGTGGCCGCGCTTGGCGAATCCGCCTTCTGCACCGACGGCCGGCTGCTGCATCAGGTCGTGGGAGACCTGTTGCGCGAGCGGGGGCTGACGATTGCCGCGGCGGAGTCCTGCACCGGCGGGCTCTTCATGCAGCGGCTGACCGACGTCCCCGGCAGTTCGGCCTATGTGAAGGGGGGGATCGTCGCGTACAGCAACGACCTGAAGACGAGTCTCCTCGGCGTTGACGCAAGCCTCCTGGACGCCCACGGAGCGGTCAGCGAGCCGGTCGCCGCCGCCATGGCCGAGGGGGTGCACGCGAGGACGGCTGCCGGCGTCTGCGTGGCGATCACGGGTGTCGCGGGCCCCGGCGGCGGGACCGCCGCCAGGCCGGTGGGCACGGTCGTCATCGCGATTCGCATCGACGGCCAGCCGTTGTCGGTGCGCACGCACCTGTTCCCCGGCGGGCGCGACATGGTGCGTTTCCAGTCCACGCAGACGGCACTCGACCGCATCCGCCGCATGTTGACGGCGTGATGCGCCTTTTCGTCGCCGCTGAGCCCTCCGAGCGCGTCAGGTCGTCGGCGGTCGCGTGTATACACCGGCTGCGAGCGCGACTCGAGGCTGCGCGCGCGGCCGAGGGGATCCGCTGGGTGGCAGCCGGCAACCTGCATCTCACTGTCTGGTTTCTCGGCGAGGTCTCCGATCAGCGCGGCACCGCCGTTCTGGACGCCTTGCGCCCGGCGCTCGACCTTTCGGCCTTCGACCTGCACCTCGCCGGCTTCGGCGCCTTCCCGCCGTCGGGCCCCCCGCGCGTGCTCTGGATGGGAGTCACGCAGGGCCTCGAAGAGCTCGCACGCGCTCACGATGAAATCGGCACCCGCCTCCAGCCGTGGGGCTTTGCGCCCGAAGGGCGCGCCTACTCGGCACACCTGACCGTCGCGCGGGTGAAGGAAGCGCCGCACGGCGCCGCACGCGCCGCTCTCCGCCAGGCCCTCGCGCACGACCCAGGGGACGCCGGATCGTGCCGGATCCGGGCGCTGACCGTGTTCCGCAGCCGGACGTCGGCGGGCGGCGCGGTGTACGAACGGCTGCTGCGAGTACCATTGAGGTAATGCTCCCGATCCTTCTCGGGTATCTCGCGGGTTCCGTGCCGTTCGCGTTCCTCCTGGCAAGACGGCGGGGGATCGACGTCCGAGTCGCCGGCAGCGGCAACGTCGGCGCCGCGAACGTGGTGCGGACGACCGGCGCCTGGCGCGGCGTGATCGTCATGGCGCTCGACATGGCGAAGGGGATGGCGGCGGTGGCGATCGCGCACCTGCTGACGAGCGGGACGGCCCTGATCGCGCTCAGTGGTGCGGCGGCGATCGTCGGGCACATCTATCCCGTCTGGCTCAGGTTCCACGGCGGCAAGGGGGTCGCCGTAGCCGCCGGAGTGTTCACGATGCTCTCGCCGGTGGCGGCCGCGACCGCGGCGGTTCTGTTCCTGCTGATCGCCTGGGCGACCCGCTACGTTTCGCTCGCCTCGATTGCCGCGACCATCGCCCTGCCGCCGGCGGCGTGGATCCTGGGTTCACCGCTCCCCGTCGTTCTGGTAGCCGGCGGGGCCGCGGTGCTGATCCTCTTCCGTCACCGCGCCAACTGGTATCGCCTCCGCACCGGGACCGAGCGCCGGGTCGGAGTGCGCGCGTGAAGACCACTGCCGTTCTTGGCGCGGGCAGCTGGGGCACGGCGCTGGCCATCCATCTCGCGCGCGCGGAGCATGGCGTGCGGCTCTGGGCGCGCGATGCCGCACTGGTCGAGGAGCTGCGCGCCACGCACGCCAACGATCGCTACCTGCCGGGCGTGCCGATGCCCGAGCGGATCGTCGCGACCGGTTCGCTGGAGGCGGCGCTCGCGGGGGCGAAGTTCGTGGTCGTCGCCGTTCCGTCGCACGGGCTGCGCGCGGTGGTGAGGCGGGCCGCTGCCCACCTCGAGCCGCAGGCCATCATGGTCAGCGCCACGAAGGGGATCGAAGTCGATTCGCTGCAGCGAATGTCACAGGTGATCGAGGATGAAACGGCCGGCTGCTGCCGTACGGTCGTTCTGTCGGGACCAAGCTTCGCGTTCGAGGTCGCGCAGGGGCTCCCAACGGCCGTGCTGGCGGCGTCGGCGGACCGCGCCGCCGCGGCCGCCGTGCAGGAGCACTTCCGCGGCCGGGGGCTCCGGCTGTACCTGAACGAAGACGTCGCGGGCGTGGAGGTCGGCGGGGCGTTGAAGAACGTGATCGCGATCGCGGCCGGCTGCGTGGAGGGGCTGGGACTGGGGCACAACGCCCTCGCCGCGCTGATCACACGTGGGCTGGCCGAGATGTCGCGCCTCGCCATCGCCGAAGGCGGCCGCCGCGACACGCTCTCGGGTTTGAGCGGCCTCGGGGATCTCGTGCTGACGTGCACCGGAGATCTGAGCCGGAACCGGCGCGTCGGCATCGAGCTGGGGCGCGGCCGCGCGCTCGCCGACATTCTCGCCGGGATGCGCATGGTGGCCGAGGGGGTTCGAACGACCCGTGCGGCGCTCGCGCTCGGGGCGCGGCACGGCCTCGAGCTGCCGATCGCGGCGCAGATGCAGGAGGTTCTGGAGGGCCGGTGCCCGCCGCTGAGCGCCGTCGAAGCGCTGATGCTGCGCCGGCAGCGTGCGGAGGCGGACGGATAGGTCATGGGGTTTTTCGATCGCATCAAGGAGTCGCTCGCCCGAACGAAGGAGCAGTTCGTCGAGCGCTTCGACGAAGTCGTCAAACGCGCCGACGAGCCGGCGCATCGCAGCCGGCCGGTCGATGTCGAAACCGTCGAGGCGCTCGAAGAGGCGCTCATCTCCGCCGACGTCGGCGTGGCGGCGGCGGATCAGATCGTCCAGGCGGTCAAGGCGAAGCGCACGCGGGGGGAATCGCTGCGCGATCTCGTCAAGGAGGAGATCCGCTCCATCCTTCGCGCGGCCGAACACCCGGTCACCGACGGGCAGACACCGCACGTCGTCATGATCGTCGGGGTCAACGGCACGGGCAAGACGACGACCGTCGGGAAGCTGGCGCGCCTGCTGAAGGACTCGGGGCGCGTGCCGATGATCTGCGCGGCCGACACGTTTCGCGCGGCGGCGGTGGAGCAGCTGGAGATCTGGGCGACCCGCGCCGGTGTGGACTTCATCCGCGCAAAGCCCGGTTCCGATCCCGCGGCGGTCGTCTTCGACGCGCTGGTCGCCGGCAAGGCGCGGGGCCGCGATGTCGTGATCGTGGATACGGCCGGGCGGCTGCACACCCGCGTGAACCTGATGTCGGAGCTGGACAAGATCCGGCGGGTGGCCTCGAAGGAGGTCGACGGAGCGCCGCACGAAACACTCCTGGTGCTCGACGCCACGGTGGGTCAGAACGGCCTGTCACAGGCGCGCGAATTCACCTCCGTGGCCGGCGTGAACGGCATCGTGCTGACGAAGCTCGATGGAACCGCCAAAGGCGGGATCGCCGTCGCCATCGCGCACGACCTGAAGCTGCCGATCCGTTACGTCGGCGTCGGCGAAGCGATCGACGACCTCATCCCCTTCTCGCCCGACGAGTACGTGGACGCACTCTTCGAAGACAAGTGGTAGACGACCGCGACCGGTTCTTCATGCGCAAGGCGCTGGGCCTGGCCGAGCGCGGGCGAGGCCGGACGTCGCCGAACCCGATGGTCGGCGCGATCGTGGTGGACGGCGACGGCGTGGTCGTGGGGCGGGGCGCACACGAGTTCGCTGGAGGGCCGCACGCCGAGGTCCATGCGCTCCAGGATGCCGGCGTTCGCGCGCGCGGCGCCACGCTCTACTGCACGCTCGAACCCTGCTGCCACGTCGGCCGCACCGGCCCCTGCGCGCCGCTCGTCGCCGAGGCCGGCATCGCCCGGGTCGTGATCGCCACCGACGATCCGAATCCGGTCGCGGCCGGCGGCGCCGCGTGGCTCCGGCAGCGCGGCGTGGAGGTGACGACCGGCGTGCTCGAGGCCGACGCGCGGCGCCTCAATCAGGCGTTTTTCACCGTCAACCATCGGCGGCGCCCGCTGGTCACGATGAAGGTGGCGCTGAGCCTGGACGGCAAGATCGCGGCTCACCCGGGCGCGCGGACCGCGATTACCGGCGCGGCGGCAAACCGCCTCGTACACCGCGAGCGCGCCGAAGTCGACGCGATCGCGGTCGGTTCGGGCACGGTGGTGACGGACGATCCGCTGCTGACGCCGCGCGTCGCGTTTCGTCAGCGGCCGCTGGCGCGGGTGGTCTACGACACGCGGCTCCGGGTCGCCCCTTCCGCGCGACTGTTCTCGACGCTCGACGCGGGCCCGGTCATAATCGTAACTACCGCTCAAGCCCTCGCCGAGGCGGGCCGCCGCCCGGCGGACCTCCGTCTCGCGGGCGCCGAGCTCCTGCCGATGGACGCGCCGGGAGCGCTGCGCGCATCGCTCGAGGCGCTCGCTGCGCGCGGGCTCTGCTCCATGATCGTCGAGGGCGGCGCTGGATTGCACCGCGCGTTCTGGGACGCCGGCCTGGTCGACCGCGTCCAGATCTATGTCGGGGCGTGTGTGATCGGGAACGCCGGTGTCGACTGGCTGCCCGACCCCGTCATGAGCTCTTCGCGCGTCGAGCGGCGAAGCGCAAGGCCGCTCGGGGCCGACGTTCTCCTGGAGGGACATGTTCACGGGACTGATTGAAAGTGTGGGGGAGATTGCCGAGGTCAAGCCGACTCCGGCGGGGTTTCGCCTTCGTGTCTCGACCCCGCTCGCGGCTGACCTGCAGCCGGGCGACAGCCTCGCGGTCAACGGGGTCTGCCTCACGGTGGTGTCGGCCGACGCCCACGGGATCCAGGCGGACGTCTCGCCCGAGACCGCGCGGGTCAGCAACCTCGGCGCCCTGCGGCGCGGGCTCGCCGTCAATCTCGAGCGCCCCCTGCGGGCCGACGCCCGGCTGGGCGGGCATTTCGTCCAGGGTCACGTGGACGCGACCGGCACGATCGAAGACGTCCGCAAGGAGGGGGAAGCCTGGTGGCTGACGATCACGTTCCCGGCCGCGATGGCGCCGTTCATCGTGCGCAAGGGTTCGATTGCGGTCAACGGCATCAGCCTGACCGTGGCGGGCGCCGACGAGAAGCGCTTCGACGTGCAGGTCATCCCCTTCACGCTGGCGCACACCAATCTGCAGCACGCGAAACAGGGAGATATCGTGAATATCGAGTGCGACATACTAAGCAAGTACGTCGCCCGGGCGATCGAAACACGCCAACGCTGAACTGGTCATGGCCACCCCGAGAAAGAAGAAGTCCGGCCCCTCGAAGTCTCCCTTCGCGCCGATCGACGACGCGATCGCGGCGATTCGCGAAGGGCGGATGATCATCGTCGTCGATGACGAAGACCGCGAGAACGAAGGGGACCTGACCATTGCGGCGGAGAAGGTCACGCCCGGGGCGATCAACTTCATGGCGACCCACGGCCGCGGGCTGATCTGCATGCCGATGACGCAGCAGCGGCTCGAGGAGCTGGACCTCCCCTTGATGGTCGCCCAGAACACGACCGTCTTCGACACCGCGTTCTGCGTGTCGATCGAGGCCAAGGGGGTCACGAGCACCGGCATCTCGGCCGCCGATCGGGCCGCGACCGTGCGCGCGGCGATCGATCCCGACACCCGTCCGGCCGACCTTGCGCGGCCGGGCCATATGTTTCCGCTGCGCGCGCGCGACGGGGGCGTGCTCGTCCGTGCCGGCCAGACCGAAGCCGCGGTGGATCTGGCGCGGATCGCGGGGCTGTACCCGGCCGGAGTGATCTGCGAAATCATGAACCCGGACGGCACCATGGCGCGCGTGCCGGAACTGACCCTGTTCGCCAGGAAGCACAAACTGCCGATGATCACGGTCGCCGACCTGATCCAGTACCGGATGAAGACCGAAGGTCTCGTGCGGCGGGTGGCGTCGGCGGCCCTCCCGACCGAGCACGGCGACTTCCGGGTCATGGCCTACGAGAGCGTGATCGACCGCGAGACCCACATCGCGCTGGTCAAGGGAGAGATCGGCAACGGCGAGCAGGTCATGGTCCGGGTGCACTCGCGATGCCTCACCGGTGACGTCTTCCATTCCGCGCGCTGCGACTGCGGCCTGCAGCTGGAACGCGCGATGGACAAGATCGCGGCCGAAGGCCGCGGCGTGCTGCTGTATCTGAACCAGGAAGGGCGCGGCATCGGCTTGTCGAACAAGATCCGGGCCTATGAACTGCAGGACCAGGGCTTCGATACGGTCGAGGCCAACGAACGCCTCGGCTTCAAGGCCGATCAGCGGGATTACGGTATCGGCGTACAGATCCTGAGGGACCTCGGCGTCAAGTCGATGCGCCTGCTGTCGAACAACCCGAGAAAGCTGGTCGGCCTCGAAGGGTACGGCCTGTCGGTCAGCGACTGGCTCCCGCTCGAGATTCCCGCGTCGAAGCACACGCGCCGGTATCTGACCACCAAGAAGCAGAAGCTGGGCCACAAGTTGACGGGCGTCTAGGTCGGCCGCCGCCCTGACCGCTCACCGGCAGTACCCACGGACTCACCCCCGAGGGCTGGTCATTTTCCGAGCCGCCGGTCAGCATTGACAGTTCGTGACCCGTTCGATTACCATAACCGTTTGCGTCTGAAGCTCTTACGGCCGCCGGGCGCACGGGTCCGAATCCATGTTTGAATCGCTCAGCGACCGCTTGCAGGGGGTCTTTCGCTCCCTTCGCGGTGAAGCCCGTCTGACCGAAGAGACGGTCGAGGCCGCCCTCCGCGAAATCCGGATGGCGCTGCTCGAAGCGGACGTCAATTTCAAGGTCGTCAAGGCGTTCATCGACCGTGTGCGTGACAAGGCGGTCGATCAGGAGGTTCTGAAAAGCCTCACGCCAGCGCAGCAGGTCGTTCGCATCGTCCGCGACGAGATGCTGGCGCTGTTCGGGGATACTCAGGGGGGGCTGCCGCCGACGCCGCACCGCCCGCGGGTCGTGCTGATGCTGGGGCTCCAGGGGTCCGGCAAGACGACCACCGCGGGAAAGCTCGGGCGCTGGCTGGCGAAGCAGGGGAAGCATCCGATCCTGGTCTCGACCGACGTCAGGCGTCCGGCGGCGATCGAGCAGCTGAACGTCGTGGCGAAGCAAGCCGGCGTGCGGGTCCACGACCCCGCGGGCCAGATGGATCCGGTCAAGCGGGCATCGGGTGCGCTCGGCGAGGCGAAGAACGCGGGCTTCGATGTCGTGATCGTCGATACCGCCGGCCGGCTGCACATCGACGACGAGTTGATGACCGAGCTGCAGGCGATCAAGGCGGCCGTGCAGCCGTCCGACCTGCTGTTCGTTGCCGACGCCATGACCGGGCAGGACGCGATCAAGAGCGCCGGGGAGTTCAACCGGCGGATCGGCGTCAGCGGCGTCGTGCTGACGAAGATGGATGGGGACGCACGCGGCGGCGCGGCCCTGTCGGTCGTCGGGGTCGTCGGCGTGCCGATCGCGTTCGTCGGGAGCGGCGAACGGTTGCAGGACCTGGAGCCGTTTCACCCCGATCGCGTCGTCTCCCGCGTGCTCGGGATGGGCGACGTGTTGTCGCTGATCGAGAAGGCGGAAGAAGCCGTCTCGGTGGAAGACGCCGAGAAGCTGGAAGAGAAGATCCGGAAGAACGCCTTCACGCTGGAGGACTTCCGGGACCAGCTGCGGACGATCAAGAAGATGGGCCCGATCGAGCAGATCCTCGGGATGCTCCCCGGGATGGGCAATCTCAAGGAAATGACCGCGGCCCGCGGCCAGGTCGACGAGAAGCAGCTCGCGCGGGTCGAGGCGATCATCAACTCGATGACGCCGAAGGAGCGCCGGAACCACCAGCTGATCAACGGCCAGCGCCGCAAGCGCATCGCGAAGGGCAGCGGCACATCGGTTGAGGAAGTCAACAAGCTGTTGAAGCAGTTCGTGCAGATGCAGAAGATGCTCAAGCAGATTGGCGGGATGGCCGGCCTGGGGAAGAAGCGCGGCGGCATGACCGCGATGAAGTCGTTGATGGGGAAATAGGGAAATGGGGCTGGAATGCTAGTAATTCGTTTGAGAAGGACCGGATCGAAAAAGCGGCCGTTTTTCCGCGTCGTCGTTACCGACTCGCGCGCGGCGCGCGACAGCAGCTTCGTCGAGGTGCTGGGGTTCTACAACCCGCGCACGACCCCGGAGACGCTCAAGCTCGATCGCGAGCGGCTGGCACACTGGGTCAAGGCCGGTGCGGTGCCGTCCGACACCATCCGCACCCTGGTCGACCGGATGCCGGCCGACGTTGTGCCGGAACCGTCAGCGGCCGACGTCGCCGCTCAACCCGCGTCGTGAGCCGCGCCCGCGACGTCGTCGAGGTCGTCGCGCGTACCCTGGCCGACCGGCCGGCCGCCGTGCGAGTGACCGAACGCGAGGCCAGAGGGCAGTCGTTCGTGGAGCTGTCGATGGCGCCGGGAGATCTGGGCCGCGTCATCGGGCGTCAGGGCCGCACCGCGGCGGCCATCCGCACGCTCGTGAATCTGGCCGCGGAGCTCGACGGCACGAAAGCGAGTGTCGATTTCAGGGATGACGACTGACGAACTGATTCTCGTCGGACGGGTCGCCCGCGCCCATGGCAACCGGGGGCAGGTGATCGTGAATCCCGACACCGACTTTCCCGGCGAGCGGTTCGCGGCCGGGACGACGCTGCTCGTCGGCGAGAAGGCGGAGCCGAAGAGGATCACGAGCGTCAGATTTCATCAGGGCCGGCCGGTGATCGGCCTCGAGGGTGTCGAGACGATCGACGCGGCAGAGACGCTGGCCGGAGCAGAGTTGAAGGTCGCGGCGGCCACGCTGGCGCCGCTGCCGGCCGGCACTTACTATCGGCATGAGCTCGTCGGCTGCGAGGTGCGGGACACCGGGGGCCGTCTCATCGGGGAGGTGGCCGCCGTCGAAGGGCCGCTCGAGATGAGCCGGCTGGTGATCAACGCCCCGCACGGCGAGGTCCTCGTGCCCCTGGTTGGCGACATCTGCGTGGAGGTCGATCCGAAAGCCAGGCGCATCCGCGTGGCGGCGCCGGAAGGATTGATCGAGTTGAACGCACGACGGTGAGATTCGACATCGTCACCATCTTTCCGGGGATGGTGAGCGCGCCCCTGGCGGAAGGCATCGTCGGGCGCGCCATCGGCCGGGGGGTGCTGGACGTGCGGGTGCACGACCTGCGCGACTTCACGACCGACCGGCACCGGGTCGTGGACGATGTCCCCTTCGGGGGCGGCCCGGGGATGGTGTTGAAACCGGAGCCGCTTTTCAGGGCTGTCGAGCGGATCACGGCCGAGCGGGGCGCGCCGCCGAAGGCCGTCGTGCTGACGTCGCCCGACGGCCGGAGGCTGACGCAGGCCGTGGCGACGCGCCTCAGGGATCTCGAGCATGTCGTGATCCTCTGCGGCCGGTATGAAGGGGTCGACGATCGGGTGCGGACGCACCTCGCGACCGAAGAGATCTCGATCGGCGATTACGTGCTGTCGGGTGGCGAGCTGCCGGCGCTGGTGATCGTCGATGCGGTGGCCCGGCTGGTGCCGGGCGTGGTGGGTGACGAGCAGTCGGTGGCGGGCGACACGTTCGCGAAGGGTCTGCTGGACTTTCCGCAGTACACGCGCCCCGCCGATTTCGCGGGGCACCTGGTTCCGCCGGTGCTGCTGTCGGGGCATCACCGGGAGATCGAGCGATGGCGCCGCCGTCAGGCGCTGGCCCGGACGCTGGAGCGACGGCCGGACCTGCTGGCCGACGCCGTGCTGGACCCGGAAGACCGGGCGATACTGAACGAGCTGCTGGACAAGAAGGAGAGTTGAGATGACTGCGGTTGAAACCGTCGAACGCGCCAACATGGTTCAGCGTCCGGCGATGAAGCCAGGCGATACCGTTCGAGTGCACGTGAAGGTGCGCGAAGGCGACAAGGAGCGCATCCAGGTGTTCGAGGGAATGGTCATTGGCCAGCACCGCGGCGGCGCGCGCGCCACCTTCACCGTCCGCAAGGTGTCGTTCGGCCAGGGAGTCGAGCGCATCTTCCCGCTGCACTCGCCGATCATCGACAGGATCGAAGTGCTGCGGACGGCCCGGGTACGGCGTGCGAAGCTGTACTTCCTCCGCGATCTGAAGGGCAAGGCGGCCCGCATGCGCGAAACCAAGAAGCCGACCGTCTGAAGAGATTCAGAATCCAGCATTCGGAATCTCCGCGCCATGGTCAAAGTCCGCGCGTTCAGGACACTGGAGAACTCGCTCCGGCGCATGGGCTTCAACTACGTCGCCGGCGTTGACGAGGTTGGCCGGGGTTGTCTGGCCGGCCCGGTCGTCGCGGCGGCGGTTGTGCTCGATCCCGAGCGCTACATTCCTCGCGTCTGCGACTCCAAGACCGTCACGGCCCTGGAACGCGAGTACCTCTATGCCCGCATTACGCGGAGGGCGGTGGCCTGGGGCGTGGCTGCCTGCGACCCGCTCGAGATCGACGATATCAACATCCACCAGGCGTCGCTCCGGGCGATGAGCAAGGCGGTGATGTCGCTCGTTCCGCTGCCCGACATCGTCCTCGTGGACGCGTTCCGCGTTCCCGGCCTGCCAATGGCGCAGAAGCCGGTCGTGCACGGCGACGCTCGATGCACTGCCATCGCGGCCGCGTCGATCGTCGCGAAGGTGACGCGAGACCGCGCCATGCTCGAGCTCCACGCCGCCGATCCCAGGTATGGCTTCGACCGCCACAAGGGGTACGCGACCCGGGACCACCTCGAGGCGGTCGGTCGCTTCGGCTACTCGGCGGCGCACCGCCGCTCGTTTCGCCCTCCGTCCCTGTTTGATACCATCGACCAGGCACCATACCCCGCTCAATCTTGGCCATCGACCGCGAAGCTACGCTGAAGAACGCGGAGAAGTTTCTCCGCGTCGGCCGTCTTGACGCCGCGATCGCGGAGTACGCCCGCGTGGTCGAAGACCAGCCCAAGGACTGGAACACGGCGAACGCGCTCGGCGATCTTTACGTGCGCGCCGCGCAGCCCGACAAGGCCGCCGGGCTGTATCGGCGGATCGCGGAGCACCTCCTGGCCGAGGGCTTCTATCCGAAAGCCGCGGCTCTCTTCAAGAAGGTCCTCAAGATCACCCCTGACGACGAGCAGGCGCAGCTGCGCCTGGCGGAGATCTCCGCCCGCCAGGGGCTCATGGCCGACGCGAAGGCGTACTACACGGCCATCGCCAGCCGCCGGCGAGAGCGGGGCGACACGGCCGGCGCCGACGAGATCGTCGTCCGGCTTGGCACGCTCGACCCGTCCGACCTCGACGCCAGGCTGGCGGCCGCACAAGCCGCCGAACGCGGCGGAGACGCGGTCGGCGCATCGAAGGGGTATCGGCAGCTGTACGACGCGTTTCTCGAGCAGGGGCGCGAAGACGATGCCCTGGCGGCGCTGCGCGAATGCGTGCGGTGCGATCCCGATGCGCGAGACTCCGGCATCCTCCTGCCGCTGACGACCCTCGAACTGCGGGAGGGGCGGCTGGACACGGCGCGCGGGATGGTGGCGGAGCTCCTCGCGTCGCCCGAAGCCGGGCGCGCCGCCGTCGTCGGTCTGGGGTGGAAGCTGGCCGACCAGCATCCGGACGCCGCCGCGCTCTGTATCGAGACCGCGGCGGATGCGCTCATCGCCGCCGGCGAGCTGGGTGACGGTGCCGCGCTTCTGCAGGAGTTCACCACCCGCGTCCCCGGGCAGCTGCCGATGCTGCTGCGGCTCGTCGAAGTCTGCGTCGACGGTGGCCTCGATGCGAGGATGTACGAGGCACAGGCGCAACTGGCCGACGCCTACCTGGCGGTCGGCAAGGCGGCGGAAGCCCGGGTCATTGCTGAAGACCTGGTGGGCCGGGAACCGAACAATGCCGCGCACCTGGGCAGGCTGCGCCGCGCGCTGGAGACGCTGAACGTCGAGGATATCGAAGCTGTGATCGCGGCATGTGCGGACCCACGGTCGCGGGAGATCGCTGAAGGCTTCGACGACCTCGGGTTCGAAGACATCCCGTCCGAAGCACCGCCGGTTGCCGGCCAGCCTGGCGGCGACGCCGAGGAGCCGCCTGCCGTTGCCGCCGCCCGCTCGGTTGCGATCGAACACGTGCCGGTCATCGAGCCCGACGAACCGCCGCCGCCCCCGGAGCCGACGCCCGCCGCCGGCGCCAGGCCCAGGTCCGGCACCGACCCGTCGATGGTGGAGATCGACCTGACCGCCGCGCTGGGAGACCTGGAGCGGCAGGTTGGAATACCTGAACCGGCACTCCCCAAGCCCCCGGATCTCGAAGACGGGTTTGCTGAAATCGGCGGCGAGCCGGGCAGCGACCAGGACAGCGGTGAACACTTCGAGCTCGCCCGCACGTATCTCGAGATGAACATGCCGCAGGAGGCGGTCAGCTCGCTCGAGATGGCGGCGCGGTCGCCGCGTTACCGGTTTGCCGCGGCATCGATGCTGGCCCAGATCTACCGGGACACCAGCGATCTGCCCCACGCCATCGAGTGGCTGGAGCGAGCCGCGATGGGGCCGGCACCAGGTGCCGACGAGGGGCGCGCTCTGATGTACGATCTCGGGGATCTGCTGGAAACCGTCGGGGAAACCGCCCGGGCCCTCGCGGTCTTTCTCGAGCTCGAGGCCAGCAGTCCGGGATACCGGGACATTGGCGAGCGCGTGATCCGCCTCTCCAAGGGCGAAACGGAAGGCTGATCATCTCCGTTTTCACCCGTCTCATCCTGGCGGCATACTTCCTCGAAGCAGGGCTCGTCCTGATCGTCGCCCCGTGGTCCGGTTTCTGGGAGCGCAACTTCTTCGCGCAGATCCCGCTCGTCGCGGCATGGCTCTCGAACGACTTCCTGCGCGGCGCCATCTCGGGCATCGGTGTGATCACTGCCTCCGCCGGTCTCGCGGAGCTCGCGGGCGCCTTCGGGCTTCGCCGGGACCCCGACGAGCCTGTCGCTTGACCTATGCCTCTTCAGCTGCCGGCGATCTGCCTGATCACCCGGGCCCGCGGCACGGCGCTCAGCGCTGAGCGGGCCGCGCTGCTCGGCCGTCTCGCGTCAGCCGCCAGGGCCGGAGCGACAATGGTGCAGGTGCGCGAGCGCCAGTTCGACGACCGGCAGCTGCTCGAATTCCTGGAACAGGTCATCGCGGCGGTGCGGCCGGCAGGCGGGCTGATCATGGTCAACGACCGGACGGATCTCGCGCTCGCCGCGCGCGCGGACGGCGTTCACTTGAAGAGCGATGCGCCGCCAGCCGAAGCCGTGCGGCGCATCGTGCCCGGCGGCTTCATCGTCGGGCGGTCCGTGCACAGCGACGAGGAGGCGGCCGCCGCCGAATCGGGCGCGTGCGACTACCTGCTCTTCGGTACCGTGTTCCGGTCCGCCAGCAAGCCCGACGATCACCCGGTGGCGGGACTCGAAGCATTGGGGCGCATCTGTCGGCGCGCCTCCGTCCCGGTGCTTGCGATCGGGGGGATCACGGTGGACCGTGCGACGGAGGTGGCGGAACAGGGCGCCGGCGGCGCTGCGGCCATCAGTCTGTTCGCGGACGCGGCCGATGTCGGCGCCACTGTCCACGCGCTCCGTGACGCGTTGACACTGCGATCGCGGCGTGTCTAAATGGGTCAAACGATGAATGATTTTGGCGGGAAGCTGCGCCAGGCGCGGGAAGCGCGCGGCATCTCGCTGCGGCAGATCGCTGCCAGCACGAAGATCTCCGTCGTTGCCCTCGAAGCCCTCGAGCGCAACGATGCCTCCAAGCTGCCGGGCGGCATCTTCAGCCGCTCGTTCGTCCGGTCGTACGCCGCCGCCGTTGGCCTCGATCCGGATCAGACCGTGAACGAATTCCTCGATCGGTTCGAGGAAGACGCGCCGGCGCCCGCGACGGCCGCCCGGATCCCGGAGGAGGAGGTCGCGTTCGAACGCCGCAAGCAGGTCGCTGCGCGCGTGTTCCTCGTTGCCGTGGCGGTGATGATCGTGGTCGCTGCGGTGACCGTGTATCTCCTGCTGCAAAGCCGGCCGGCCGGTCTCGGCTGATGGATCCCGGCGTCCGTTCTCCCCTGATCGATTTCTTTCGCCGGGGCGAAGTGACCGCTGACGTCCGCCTCCAGGCGGCCCAGGGGTCGTTCGCGCCGCGGGCGCACGAACAGTTGGCGCTTCTGCTGATCCTGGCCGACGATCCCGATCCGGCCATCGCCGGCACCGCCGCGCGCACGCTCGACGCGCTCCCGGCGGCCGCGCTCGCACGGTTCCTCGGCCGGCAGGACGCTCCGCAGCTGATGCGCGATTTCTTCGCGGCGCGCGGCATCCAGCCTGACATGGCCGCCGGAGCCGGGGAGGTGGACGACCTGCCGCTGGTGCAGACCGGTCCGGAGCCGTCCGCCGGCGGCGACGCGACGGAGGCGGACCCGCGCGTCCTCTCCACGCTGCCGGTCATCGACCGGATGAAGCTGGCGATGCGCGGCACCCGGGAACAGCGCAGCCAGTTGATCCGCGATTCGAACCGGCTGGTGGCGGTGGCGGTGCTCAGCAGCCCGAAGCTGAACGAGTCGGAAGTCGAGGGCTTCGCGCGGATGGCCAACCTGTCCGAAGACGTGCTGCGCATCATCGCGATGAACCGCACCTGGCTGAAGAACTACAACGTCGTGGCGGCGCTGACCAGGAACCCGAAGACGCCGACCGGCCTGGCGATGGGCTTCCTGCAGCGATTGAACGAGAAGGACCTGAAAACGCTGTCTATGGATCGAAACGTCGCCGAGCCCGTCCGCCTCGCGGCCCGGAAGTTCCTCGTGAAGGGGCGGCATTGAATTCTCTTCGCATCTCCGCCAGACCGTCCATGTAGACCGTCGCGCGCTGCCGTTCCTCGGGCGTGGGAATCGTCTTCAGCAGGTCGATCGCCCGGTCGAAGTCGCGCAGAATCGTTCGCCTGGTCGTGTTGAAGTAGATCGTCCGGATCTCGGCGAGGATCTCGTCCGTCGGCCGCGGCGCCGGCGTGACCGGGTTCAGGATGATTTTTTTCGCCATGGGTCCACGCGTCGGTTCCGGCGCAGCGATGCGCGAAAGGTCTCGAGCGGCTGGGCGTTCAGGACGTCGGCCGGCTCGAGCCAGGCCCGTCGGGCGGTAATCGCTCCCCAACGCAGCGCTCCGAGACCGGCAGGCGAGTGCGCGTCCGAGTCGATGACGATCTTGACTCCGCGCGCCTTCGCCAGCCTCGCGCGCGTGTCTTCGAGGTCGAGCCTGTCGACCTGGCTGTTGATCTCCAGCGCCACACCCGCATCGGCCGCCGCCGACACGATCCGGTCGAAGTTCGCCTTGTAGCCGTCGCGCTTCAGAATCAGCCGTCCGGTCGGATGGCCGATGATGTCGACGTACCGGTTGGCAATCGCGCGGAGGATGCGGTCCGTCATCTGCGGTTCCTCCTGCGTGAAGGCCGAATGGACGGAGGCCACGACGATGTCGAGCTGGGCGAGGCAGTCGTCGGCGAGGTCCATCGTCCCGTCGGGGCGGATGTCGCACTCGATGCCGGCCAGCAGCGTGATGCCCTCGAGCCGCTCGTTGAGCGAGCGGACGGCGGCGGCGTGCTCCAGCGCGCGGCGCTCGTCGAGACCGTTGGCCATGGCGAGCGACTGGCTGTGATCGGTGATGGCGATGTATTGCAGCCCGGCGGTCTGCGCGGCGCGCGCCATCGTTTCGGCGTCCGCGCGGCCGTCGGTCGCGGTCGTGTGCATGTGCACGTCGCCGCGGAGATCTTCGAGCGTCAGCAGCCGCGGCAGCGCCCGTGCTTCCGCGGCGGCGATCTCGCCGCGGTTCTCCCGCAGCTCCGGGGGCACGAAATCCAGGCCGAGCGCGGCGTAGATCCCGGCTTCGTCCGCCCCGGCGACCAGGCCGTTGTCGTCGATCCGAAACAGGCCGTACTCGTTGAGTTTGTAGCCCCGCTGGATGGCACGGTCCCGCAACGCGATGTTGTGGGCTTTGGAGCCCGTGAAGTACTGCTGCGCCGCGCCGAGACTGTCGGGGGGGACGACGCGAAGGTCGGCCTGGAAGCCGCCCCGGATGAGCACGCTGGATTTCGTGTCGCCGCGGGCGAGGACGCGTTCGACCAGCCGGTAGCCGGTGAAGGCCTCCATGATGGACGGGGGCGCGCCGGCCGCGAGGATGTCGATGTCGCCGCAGGTTTCGCAGCCGCGCCGCAGGCTGCCGACCGGCGTAATGTCCGCCTCCGGCGCATGCGCACGGAGCGCGGCCACGAGTGACGCCGCGACGTCGTGCGCCTCGGCCAGGAGACGCCGTCCGGTGAACCGCTGGCGTTCTTCGAGCGCCTTGAGGATCAGCGCTTCCTTCTTGGCGCCCATGCCTTTCAACGCCCGGATCCGGCCGTCCTTTGCCGCCTGCTCCAGCTCCTCGAGCGTCCGGATCCCGAGGCCGTGATAGAGCAGCGCGACCGTCTTCGGCCCGACACCCTGAAGCCGCAGCAGGTCGAGGACCGTCGGCGGGAACTCCTGGAGCAGCTCCTGATGGTAGGCGGTGCTGCCGCTCTCGACGAGCTCGCCGATCTTCGCAGCCAGGTCTTTGCCGATGCCCGGGATGCCGCGGCGATCCTCGGCGGTCATCCCGGCGACCGGGCTCCCGAGGTGCGCGATCGTGTCGGCCGCGTTGCGATACGCGCGGATCTTGAAGGGGTTCTCGTTCTTGATCTCGAGCAGGTCGCCGATCTCGGCGAGCACCCGGGCGATGCTCAGATTGTCCACAGGTTCAGCGGGCGGCCGGCGCGGCGTCGACGCGCGTCTCCAGCTTGAGCCCTTCGGTCTCGACGCGGAAGTCGAGCAGGCGCGCGCCGGCCCCGGCAAGCGCGAGCCGGATGGCGGGCACGGCGTCCGGCTCGCCGATGCAGAAGAGGCAGCCGCCCCCGCCGGCGCCGCAAACCTTTCCCCCGGCCGCGCCGGCGGCCGACGCGGCGGCGAGCATGGCATCGATCGCCGGGGTGGTGACGCCGCGCGCCAGCCCCTTGCGATTCTCCCACTCGTCGGCGACGTGCCGGCCCACCGCCACCCAGTCCTGGCGCTCCAGCGCCAGACGCATGTCGCCGGCGATGTCGCGGATCCGGGCAAAACGCCCCTGCACCTCGCGGTCCCCGTCGATATGCCGCTTGATCATCTCCCAGTTGTTGATGCCCGAGTTGCGGGAGGCGTTGGTGTACGCCAGCACGATCCGGCTCTGGAGGTCCGCCGCATCGACCGGCAGGGCGATGCGGCGAATGCCGTCGACGTCCAGTTCGACGGCGGAGATGCCGCCGTAATACGCCGGCCGATAATCCTGGGCGCCGGTCGGGACGTCGATCACCTGGGCCTCGACATTCTGGGCGATCTGGAGGAGCAGCTCGGGGGGGAGCGGCCGCTCGCACCAGGCGGCGAGCGCCCCGCAGACCGCGATGTTCAACGCCGAGGAGCCGGCGATGCCCGCGCCGAACGGGGACTCCGACCGCGTCCGGACCTCAAGCCCCTCGGCCTGGAAGTAATGGAGCAGCCGCCCGAGCAGCTTGAGGTCATGGTTGTCGCGCAGCTCGGACCAGTGGTCCGCCTCGACGCGCACGCCGGTGTCGTCGGAAATGATCGCGATCCGCGCGTCGCCGCGCGGCCGGATCGAGCAGTGCGCCCGCAGGCTGATGGCGGCGTTGAGCGTCTGCGCGTTCTCGTGGAACAGGTACAGCGGCCAGATGTCGAGCGTGCCGCCGGCCAGGTCGATCCGCGTCGGCGCGGATGATTCGATGAGCACGGGAAATGATAACTCGCGGCACCCGCTATAATTCTGGCGATGTCACGTGAATTTCGGAAGCATGCCGGGCAGCTCGCGATCGCCGGCTTCGCCGGCCACTTCATTCCGCCAGAGCTCAAGTCGCTCGCCCGCGAGTTCGACCTGGGGGGCGTCATCTTCTTCGCCCGGAACATCGAATCGCCGGACCAGGTGGCCGACCTCTCGCGGCAGGCGCAGGAGCTGGCGCGGGAGCTGCCGCTGTGGGTCAGCGTGGACCAGGAGGGTGGGCGCGTCGCACGCCTCAAATCGCCGTTCACGTCGTGGCCGCCGATGCAGACGCTCGGGCGCAGCGGCGACGAGGCGCTCGCGGAGCGTTTCGCACGGGCGCTGGCCGCAGAGCTCAAGGCGGTCGGCATCTCGATGGACTACACGCCCGTGCTCGACGTGGCCACCAACCCGAAGAACCCGGTCATCGGCGACCGGTCGCTGGCCGAGCGCGCAGAAGACGTCGCGCGCCTCGGGTCGGTGATCATTCGCGCGCTGCAGTCGGAGGGGATCGCCGCAAGCGGCAAGCATTTCCCGGGGCACGGCGACACCGGCGTCGACTCGCACTTCGAGCTGCCGCTGATCGAACATCCCCCCGAACGTCTCGACGCAGTGGAGCTGGTGCCGTTCAAGGCCGCCATCGAGGCGGGCGTCGCCTCGATCATGACCGCCCACATTCTCATACCGGCGCTCGACCCTGAACATCCGGCGACGCTGTCGCCCGCGATCGTGAGCGGCATCCTGAAGGCGCGCCTCGGCTTCGGCGGGCTGGTGCTCTCCGACGATCTCGAGATGAAAGCGATCAGCGGGCGGTACGGCATGTCCGAGGCCACGGTGCTCGCAATTGCCGCCGGATGCGACGCGGTGCTGATGTGCGGCGACCAGCCGGACCGGCAGGCGCGCGCGATCGAAGCCGTCATCCGCGCGGTCGAAGACGGCGCCCTGCCACGCGAGCGTGCGGAAGACGCCCTGGTCAGGCACCGGCGGGTCAAGGAGCGCTTTCTGGCCCGGCGTCAGCCGCCGCTCACGGGGGCGGCGCTGCGGACCGTGCTCGGCCGCGACGAGCACCAGGCGGTGGCGGCCGAGATGCACCGTTTCGTGTGAGCATGCGGAAGCCACGCGCGCTCCAGCCCGGGGACCACGTCGCCATCGTCGCGCCGGCCAGCGCGTTCTCGGTCGAGGAGTTTCACGCGGGTCTGGTCGAGTTGACCGCGCTCGATTTCGTGCCCGAGTACGAAATGTCGGTGTTCGAGCGCGGCGCGTATACCGCCGGCTCCGCCCAGACCCGGGCCGACGCGCTGCGCCGCGCATGGGCCGATCCGAACGTCGCAGGCATCGTCGCCGCGCGCGGCGGATACGGCAGCGTCCAGCTGCTGCCGCTGCTGCATCCGTCCGACTTCGAGGGGCCGGCCAAGGCGTTCATCGGCTACAGCGACAACACCTCGCTGATGACGTGGCTGACGCTCGCCTGCGGCGTCGTCACCTTTCATGGGCCGATGATCGACCGGCGGCTGGCGCGTGGGCCGGCGGCGTACGACCGCGACAGTTTTCTGCGCTGCCTCACGCGCCCGGCGCCGATCGGACGGATCACCCATCCCGGCCTCGAGGTGCTGCATCCCGGCGAGGCCTCGGGCATGCTGGTCGGAGGCACGATGACGCAGCTGGCCGCGTCGCTCGGTACGCCTTACGCGTTTCAGCCGCCTCCCGGTTGCGTGCTCTTTCTCGACGAGGTCGCCGAGCGGCCCTACCGGGTCGACCGGCTGTTCACGCAGCTGCGGCTGGCCGGCGTCATCGGCCGGGCCAGCGCGCTCGTGTTCAACGAGCTGCCACGATGCGTGGAGCCTTCGGGGACCCTGATCATCCGCGACGTGGTCGCCGAGCTGACGCGCGACTTTCAGGGACCGGTGCTGTTCGGCCTGCCCTCGGGGCACACGAGCGGCCCGACCCTCACCCTCCCGTTCGGCGTCACCGCGCGGGTCGAAACCGGCGCCCGGCCGGGGCTGGTGATCGATGAATCGGCGGTGGAGCTGTGAAGCGCACGTTCTACCTCGTCGGCGTCTGCGGCACGGCGATGGGCACCCTGGCCGCCATGCTGAAAGCCCGCGGTCATGAGGTTCGCGGCTCGGACCAGCAGGTCTATCCGCCGATGAGCGACTTTCTGCGGCAGCAGGGGATCACGCTGCTCGAGGGTTACGGGCCCGAGCACATCGCGGGGGACATCGACATGGTCGTGGTCGGCAACGCGATCTCGCGCGGGAACCCCGAGCTCGAGGAGGTGCTCGACCGCAAGATCCGCTATTGCTCGCTGCCGGAGGCGATCCGCGACGAGTTTCTCTGGGCTGCGCGATCGGTCGTGATCGCGGGCACCCACGGCAAGACCACGACCACCTCGCTCACCGGCTGGCTGCTGACCCACGGCGGTGCCGATCCCAGCGTGCTGATCGGAGGCATTGCCGAGAATTTCCAGGGCAGCTACCGTCTCGGCGGCGGGCGCGAGTTCGTGATCGAGGGGGACGAGTACGACAGCGCGTTCTTCGACAAGACCGCGAAGTTTCTCAAGTATCTGCCCGACATGGCGGTGGTCAACAACATCGAGTTCGACCACGCCGATATCTACCCGGACCTCGACGCCATCCGGCTGGCCTTCAGACGCTTCGTCAACCTGATTCCGCGGCGCGGTCTGCTGCTCCTGGGCGCGGACAATGCCGACGCGCTCGCGTTGCGCGAGCATGCCCGGTGTCGCGTCGAGACGTTCGGTCTCAGCGACGGCGCGACCTGGCAGGCGCACGATCTGCGGGTGGCGGAGGAGTCCACCGGCTTCAGCCTGAGGCGCGACGGGGTGCCGATCGGCAGCTTCGATCTGCCGCTGCTCGGCGCCTACAACGTTCGCAACGCTGTGGCCGCGATCGCCGTCGGCGCGGCGGTCGGCCTGAGCAGCGATACGCTGGCCGAGGGGCTGCGAAAGTTCCGCGGCGTTCGCCGCCGCCTGCAGCATCGCGGCACCGCAGCCGGCGTGATGGTGTACGACGACTTCGCCCATCACCCGACCGCGATCGAGGAGACGCTGGCCGGCGTCCGCTCCGCGCATCCCGCACGGCGCATCTGGGCGATCTTCGAGCCGCGGTCGGCCACGTCGTGCCGCCGCATCTTCCAGGCGGACTTCGCCAGGGCGCTCGGCCGCGCCGACCGGGTGATCCTGCCGGCTGTGTTCCGTTCCACCCTCCCCGACGACCAGCGGCTGTCGGCCGAAGGCGTGGTCGCCGACCTTCAGAAGGCCGGCGTGGAAGCGGACTTCATCCCGCGTACTGACGATATCGTCAGCACCGTGGCGCGAGACACGCGTGCCGGAGATCTGGTCATCATCATGTCGAACGGCGGCTTCGACAACATCCATCAGAAGCTGCTCGACGCCCTCGCGGCGCGCGAGGCACGATGAGAACGATCGACTTTCGCATCAGCGCCGCCGGGGACTCGGCCCTGATCGTGGAATGGCCTCCGCGGCTCGATCTCGCGACCAGCACCCGGGTCATCGCCGTGGCCAATGCCGCGCGCCGGCGATTCGGTTCCACGATTCGCGACGCGGTGGTCGGATATCACACGCTCACGGTGTACTTCGATCCCCTGACGCTCGATGCCGCGTGGCTTGCAGAGCAGCTCGGCAATCTCGCCGGCGAGCCTGCCGGCGAGGGGGATGCGCCCGGCGCCACGATCGAGGTGCCGGTCTGCTACGGCGGCGAGCTCGGCCCGGATCTCAGCGCGGTTGCCGAGCAGGCCGGCTGCTCGGAAGACGAGGTGGTGCGGCTCCACACGTCGCTGGACTACCGGGTCTTCGTGGTGGGATTCGTGCCCGGCTTTGCCTACATGGGACCGGTCGATCCCCGGCTGGCACTCCCTCGACGCAGCACGCCGCGGACCCGCGTCCCCGCCGGGTCGGTGGCCATCGCGGCCGGGCAGACCGGCATCTATCCGATCGAGACGCCGGGCGGATGGCACCTGCTCGGCCGGACCGCGGTGCGGCCGTTCGACGAACACCGGGCCGAGCCGGTGCTCTTTCGTCCCGGCGATCGCGTGACGTTCCGGAGCGTGACTCGCGACGAATTCGACGCGGCCGCCGGCTGATGACTGCGATGACGGTCGTGCGCGCCGGCATGCTCACCTCGGTCCAGGACCTCGGCCGCTGGGGGCAGCAGCACCTCGGTGTGCCGGTGGCGGGCCCCATGGACTGGTACTCGCATCGGCTCGCGAATGCCGTGCTCGGGAACCCGGCCGATGCGGCCGCCCTCGAGATCACGCTGATGGGGCCCGAGCTCGTCACCGACACCGAGACCGTCTGCGCGATTGCCGGCGCCGAGTTCGAGGCGCTGGCGGGCGAGCGCCGAGTGCGCCCGGCCGAGCCGTTCGTGCTGCGGGCCGGCGAACGCCTTCGCTTCGGCGGCCGCCTCGCGGGCACCCGTGCGACACTGGCCGTCAGCGGCGGATTCACGCCACCGGCCGTCCTGGGCAGCCGCTCGACGAGTCTCGTCAGCCACCTGGGGCCGTTCGGAGGACGGGCGCTCAAAATCGGCGATGTTCTCCCCATCGCCCCCCCGGCCATCGTCGTGCGGCGATATTTCGGGCGTCCGCTTCTGTTGCCGCTTGGCGGGGCACGGCTCAGGGTCGTGCCCGGGCCGCACGAAACCCGCTTCACCGAGCACGCCCGGGACGTGTTCGCGCAGTCACGGTACATCGTCACCCCCGACTCGAACCGCATGGGGTACCGGCTCGACGGGCCGCGCCTGGAACACGCGGATGCCGCCGACATGCTGTCGGACGCCACCCCGGTGGGATCGGTCCAGGTGCCTCCGTCGGGCTGCCCGATTCTGCTCATGGCCGACCGCCAGACGACCGGCGGGTATCCCCGGATCGCGACAGTGATCACCGCCGATCTGCCGCTGGCGGGTCAGCTCGCGCCAGGCGACTGGATCGAGTTCGAACCCTGCAGCCGTGCCGCGGCAGTGGAGGCCCTTCGCCGCCGCGAAGCGGCCCTTCGCGGGACGGCTGCGTGAGCCGCTTCGATGGCGCGCTTCGCGCCGCTTTCGGAGACGCTCGAGTCGTTCGCGACGCGCCGCTCGCGCCGATCACGACCTTCAAGGTGGGCGGCCCGGCCGATTGGCTCGTGACACTGCGTGAAGCCGAAGAGATCCGGCTCGCAATCTGGATTGCACGGGAGCATGGTCTTCCGGTCTCGCTGGTCGGCGGCGGCTCCAATCTGCTGGTCGCCGACGCCGGCGTTCGAGGCCTCGTGATCCGCGTGCACGGCGGCGACGTGCGGCTCGTCGACGACACGGCCGTCCGGGCTGACGCCGGCGTCACGATCAACGGGCTCGTGCGCTGGACGGTAACGCGAGGCATCGCGGGGGTCGAAGCCTGGGCCGGCACCCCCGGAACGGTCGGCGGCGCCATCTTCGGCAACGCGCACTTTCAGGGACGGCTGATATCGGAGCTCATCAGCGAAGTCGCGCTCATCTCGCGCGACGGCGTGCCGGCGACGGTGAGGGCAATGGACATGGAATTCGGCTACGACTACAGCCGGCTGCACCGCACAGGCGAGATCGTCGTCTCGGCCGACTTCCATGCGCGGCCCGGCGATCCCGACGTGTTGAGGAGAACGGCGCGCGAGTCGCTTGCGTTCCGCAAGGCCACGCAGCCGCTGGAGAAGGCGAGCGCGGGCTGCATCTTTCAGAACCCGGATCCGGCCCGTGACTGCCTGCCCCCGGGCTTCCCGGCATCAGCCGGAGCGCTGGTGGATCGCGCCGGCCTCAAAGGGGCCGCAGAGGGAGGAGCACGCGTGTCGGCTCGTCACGCCAACTTCATCGTCAACGACGGTACCGCCACGGCCGCAGACGTGGCCAAGCTGATCGAACGCTGCCGCCGCGAGGTGCACGATCGGTTCGGCGTCGAACTGCGCGACGAGATCGTGCGCCTCGGCTCCGCCGCATCCGAACCGACGCCGAAAGGACCGCATGTCGATTCTCAGGGTTGAGGGAGGCCGCCGCCTCTCGGGCCGGCTCTCGGTGGAAGGCAACAAGAACTCGGCGCTGCCGCTGCTCGCCGCCTGTCTGCTGACCGACGAAGAATGCGTGCTGTCGAACGTGCCGCGCATTCGGGACGTCGAAGTGCTCGGCGAGATTCTCCGCGGCCTGGGCGCCCGCGTCGAAGGATGTGGCACGTCGACACTACGCATCCAGTGCGCGCAGGTGTCGAGCCATCGGCCCGACCCGGCGCTGGTCG
The DNA here is from genome assembly GCA_035250005.1 of Vicinamibacterales bacterium. Taxonomy (GTDB): domain Bacteria; phylum Acidobacteriota; class Vicinamibacteria; order Vicinamibacterales; family 2-12-FULL-66-21; genus JACDCA01. The sequence continues at coordinate 25,779 of DATFFM010000119.1, forward strand.
GCAGGCTGCGGGGATCGGTGCTGCTGCTGGGTCCGCTTCTCGCCAGACGAGGCGCCGCGCGGCTCGCGCCGCCGGGAGGGGACTTCCCGGCCAGGCGCACGATCTCGACGCACCTCCAGGCGCTCGTCGCCCTGGGCGCCGTCGTCATCGATGAACCCGGTCACGCGCTCGACGCCCCGAAGGGGCTCAGCGGCGCATCGATGTACCTCGACGAGGCATCGGTCACCGGCACCGAGACCGCGCTGCTGGCGGCTGCTACCGCGAAAGGGCGCAGCGAGATCCGTCACGCGGCGATGGAGCCTCACGTCGTGGAGCTCTGCCGCTTTTTGAGGGCGATGGGAGCCGGCGTCGAAGGGGAGGGCACACCGACCATCCGCGTCGAAGGGGCGGCGCGCCTGCGGGGCGCCACGCACCGGCTCGACGGCGACTACGTCGAGGCGGGCAGCTGGGGGGTCGTGGCGGCCATCACCGGCGGTGAGATCGAGGTCAAGGGGGCACGCACCACTGATCTCGAAGTCGTTGCCGCGCCGCTGCTGAAGATGGGGCTCCGTTGTCGCTACGACGATGACACGCTGCGGGTCGAGCCGTCGAAGCTGACCGCCGCGCGGCGCATCACCACGAGTCTCTGGCCCGGGTTCCCCAGCGACATGGTCAGCCTCGCGACCGTCCTGGCGACCCAGGCCGAAGGGCGCACGCTCGTGCACGACTGGCTGTACGAGCTGAGGCTGTTCGCTCTCGAGCAGTTGAGCGGCATGCACGCGGATCTGTTCCTGTGCGATTCGCACCGGATGATCGTGACCGGGCCGACGGCTCTGCGCGGCCGTCACCTCGACAGCCGGGACATCCGGTCCGGGATGGCGCTGATCGCTGCCGCGCTTGCCGCTGAAGGAGAGAGCGAAATCGTCCCCGTAGAGACCGTCGAGCGCGGCTATGCGTCTTTGCTCGAGCGCCTCACTCTGCTAGGAGCTCAGGTCGAGCGAGTTCAAGACTGATTCTTTATTCCGAACCAGGAACCGAGAACCTTGAATCCGGCGGCTCAGACAGGCCTCCGCCGCCAGGCTTTTTGGGGAGGGTGACAGGCTTGCCGGGCAGCGGCCCCTGCAGCGGCTGCGGGAACGGCATCGCGGCGGGCGCTGGAGGCACCGGCGGCTTTTCCATCCCTGGCAGGATCGGCTCATCACGCGGGGGCATCGGGAACTGTGGTACCTCGATGCCCACGCCCCCGCCCGAGTCACGCCCCAGCTTGAAGGGGCGCAGGTCGCTCTCCGACAGCTCCAAAACGCGGACGATGTGCGGGGTGAGGGTGAGAAGGATATCGGTCTGCTGCGTCTGCTTGCGGTGGTTGGCGAAGAGACGGCCGATCAGCGGCAGGTCGCTGAGGCCGGGCACACCCGAGAGCACGGTGCGCTCGTCGTCGCGGATCAGCCCGGCCAGCATGTTGGTCTCGCCGTCCTTCAACCGGATCGTGGTGTTGATCTCGCGATTGCCGAACGTCGGCAGCCCGCCGAAACCTTCTCCGGAAATGCTGCTGAGCGAAATCTTCAGCGACAGCGACACGTCGTCGTTGTGGTGCAGCCGCGGCGTGATGTCGATGTTCACGCCGATGTTCTCGTAGACGAACGACGTGATCGGCTGCTGGTTGATCCCGCCGGTGGCGATCGGCGCGAACGTGGTGACCGGGATCGGCACGCGCTCGCCGAACTTCGCCTGCGCCGCCAACCCGTCCGGAGTCCGCAGGTGCGGGCTCGCGAGCGTTCGGGTGTTGGTGTCGTTCTTGAGCAGGCGATAGTACACACCGGGGATGCCCGACATGAGGACGTCGGCCTGCGTCAGGTTCCGCAGATTCTGGAGCGTGAATCCGGCCCGGTTGACGTCGGCAGCGCCGGAGATGCCGGGCGATCCCGGCGACGCGATCTGCAGCCCGTACTCGCGCAGGCGCGTCCGGTCCACCTCGAGCAGTTCAACCTCGATCATGACTTCCGGCCGTGCCTTGTCGATCGCGGCGATGAGCCGTCCGGCGGCCGCGATCCGCTCCGGCGTGTCTTTGATCGCCAGCGAGTTCGTCGCCGTCATGGGAGAGATCTGCCGGATGTCGATGACGATCCGCAGCAGGTCGGTCACTTCCTTGATGTCGGCGTTGCTCAGGTGAAAGACCTGGACCATCGCTTCCTCGTACTCGCGCCGTTTGGCCTGCGTGTCGGGGATGATGGTGATGGTTCGCGGGGCCGTCACTTTATAGAAGGTCTGCGTGCTGCCGGTCAGCGCGGTCAGAGCCTCCTCCAGCGTGGCGTTGCGGAGATCGATCGCGAGCGGCGCATCGCGAAAGCCCGGGTCGAAGACGATGTTCACGTCGGCGAAGCGGGCGAGCGCGCTGAAGATCGCGCGGCTGTTCGCGCCGCGCCCGAAGGTCATCGACTCCGGCAGCTTGACGTCCGACGGCAGTTCCATGCCGACCGGCGGCAGGTTGCGGCTGCGCTCGATGATCGCCTGCAGTTCCGTCCGACCTTCGCGGGAGACGGCCAGCTTCGTCCGGAGCTTCTGGCGCGTGTCCTTGAGTTCGGTCTGGGCCAGAGCGTCGGTCGGGTTCAGTTCCGCGGCGAGCTGAAACTCGATAACCGCCTCTTCATACCGTTCGAGGGCACTGAGCCGGCGGCCGCGTGAGAAGTGATCCTGCGCCGCACGAAGGCGGGCGCGTTCGAGCGCCACCCGGACGTTGGCGTCGTTCGGGTGCTCCCGAGCCGCCTTGGTGTACTCGACGACGGCACGGTCGTAGTCCTGGGCACGTTCTGCGCGCTCGCCGGAGCGGAACGAGCCGGTCGTGACGCAGCCGGCCAGGCACAGCAGGGCCGCCGCCGACGCCACGGTCCGGAGCCGGTCAGCGCGACGGACTGGCAGCATCTCTGACATCAGCACCGTTGGGAATCTTGAAGGTGAACGTCTTGTCGGCTATGCCGACGTTCTCTTTAAAGTTCGACAGGTGGAACGTGGACTGCCCACCCTGGCGGTCGGCCGCCGTGAGCGTGCGGATCTGCAGGGTCTTCTGATCGACGACGATCTGCAGCCAGTCGTAGTCGCGCTCGGGCAACCGGGGGTCGAGCCGCAGCGAGTAAGTGCCCGGGGGGGGATTCTCGTTGAAGCTCACGTTGAAGTCGCGCGTCAGGCTGCCTTTGCCGACCAGGAACAATACCGCCGTCGTCGCTTCGTCTTCTTTCGGCACCGGGCTCATGGTCACCTGGTTGTCGGCGGGGACCCAGAGGTAGATCCTCGACCCGTCCGAGACGAAGAGCTTCTTTTCGGGGGAGGTGTAGTCCCACCGCATCTTGCCCGGCTTCTTGACCTGCAATCTGCCCCGTTCGGTGATCTTGCGCTTCAACACCCCGCTCTCGTACTCCTGAGTGAAATCCGCCGAGAAGTCGCGGATCCGGTCGTACTTCGCCTGCAGCGCGGCGGCGACCTGTTCCGCGGACTGCGGCTGAGCGGTCTGCTCCCGGGCCGCGGGCTGGGCAGCGAACAGGGCGATAGTTGTAGCAGAAATAAGCGCTGCGGCGCGCATCGTCTTACCTCGGTTCGGCAGGGCTGGGGTCATCTTAGCACGCGGCCTGCTGGCTGAGCCGGGGCGCGGATCTTGCACGACGCCGCGATCAGGAGGTGTCGCGATGAGAGGAGCATGGCTCATCCGAACGCTGCTGATCGCTGCGGTGCTCGCGGTTCCGGTCGCGGCGCCCGCGCAGGACCGGCCGGCGACGACGGTAGCCAGGGACGCCTGGATCACGACCCAGGTTCAGGCGAAATACTTCGTCGACGATCTCGTGAAAGGACGCCGAATCGACGTCGATACGCACACCGGCGTGGTGACGCTCAGCGGCGAGGTCTCGAGCAACGCCGAGCGCCAGCGCGCGCTGACCCGCGCCCGCGAGGTGGACGGCGTCACGCGCGTCGTCGATCGGCTGAAAGTGGCGTCTGAGGCCGCAGGCACGGCCGGGGGCGCTGGCGCGAAGCCCGAAGCGGCGTGGCCGAACCGCACGGAGGCGCGAGGCGGACGCCCGGCCGACCGCCTGGGCGACGAGATCAGCGACGCCTGGATCACGACCAAGGTGCAGTCGAAGTATTACCTCGACACCGACGTCAAAGGGCTCCAGATCAATGTCTCCACCAGCGGCGGTGTCGTCACCCTCGCGGGCAAGGTAGAGAGCGCGGCGGCCCGCGACAAGGCGCTCGCGATTGCAAAGTCAACCGACGGCGTCAAGCAGGTCATCGACAAGCTGGCCGTGGGGAAGCTCTGAACGCTGAAGTCTGAACGCTGAACGCTGAATCCTAGATGCGTCGCTTGGCCTGAATGAAAGCGCGGACCTCTTCGAGCGGGCGCGCGTTCAGCACGTGACGCGCCTCGACCCATCCGCGTCGTGCCGTGCCGATTCCCAGGTGCATCTGGCGGTCGAGCGATCGTGCACGATGGCAGTCGCTGTCGATAGTGACCGTCACGCCGGCCCTGACCGCGGCACGGGCGTGCTCGCCATCGAGATCCAGATGGCTCGGCGCGCCGTCGATTTCGAGCGCCGTGCCGGTCTCGGCCGCGGCGGCGTAGATCGCCTCGTAATCCAGCGGGTAGCCCCCGCGCCGCCCGACGAGCCTGTTGGCGGGATGGGTGATGACGTTCACGAGAGGATGCCGAATGGCGCGCAGGCAGCGGCGGGTCAGGGTGGCGCCGTCGTGCCGTGCCGCATCGTGCAGCGATGCGAGAACGATGTCGAGCTGCTCCAGCACGGCATCGGAGAAATCGAGCCGCCCATCGGGCAGGATCTCGACCTCCAGGCCGTGGAGGATCGCGATGTGCGGATGCCGCTCGCGCAGTCGTTCGATCTCCTCGCGCTGACGTGCCAGCTGGTCGAGCGTCACCGTGCGCGCGGCGGCCGTGCGTTCCGAGTGATCCGTGATCGCCACGTACTCGTAGCCGATCGCCTCGGCTGCGGCAATCATCGTTTCCATGGTGTCCTGCCCGTCGCTGTACGTCGAGTGCAGGTGGAGGTCACCGCGGACATCGCGCCGTTCGACGAGCTGCGGAAGCCGTCCCGAGGCCGCCGCCTCGATCTCTCCGGACCCATTCCGCACTTCGGGCGGAATCCACGCCAGCCCTGAATGGGCGTAGATGTCCGCTTCGCGGGCGCACAGCTCGGGGCGATGCCGCCGGCTGCTGACCGCCCTGACATGCTCCCGGGAACCGGTCGCGGCGAACAGTACCGTTCCGAAATCGTCGGGTGCGGCGACGCGAACGTCCACTTCGGTCTGCCGGATGACGATGATGGCCCGTCGCCCGGTCCGGTGCAGCACGTCGTCGACCCCGGACGCAGCGGCGAGCGCGTCGAGCGCGGCGGGTGGATCGCTCGTCACGGCGACGAGGACCAGGGCGCTGACGAGCGGTTCGTAGCGACGTGCGTCGCCGGCTATGACCACCTCGTCCACCGCCGGGCAGTGGGCCGCGATCAGCTCCGTGACAGCCCCCAGCGTCTCGCAGGCGCGCCCGAGCGGAATCGGCCGCAGCTCCGTGGCAAAGACTGCGGCCGCTTGCATCAGCCGCTCGGCCGTCGAGCCGAACGCCCGGAGGATCCGGCCGTCATCGATGGCGCTCTGAAGATCCGGCAGGGTCGCGACGCCGAGCTCACGCGCGAGCATCGCGGCCTGCTCGTGGGTGATAGTGCCGGTTTCGAGCAGGCGGCGGAGGAGGGTGGGGATCCTGGCGCGCGCGGCTGCGAGCGCCGCGTCCTCGCCGCCGGCAGCGACCGCGGTCAGGCGCCTGACCGCCGCGGGTGAAAGACCGGGAAATTCAGGTAATTGATCGCCGCGGGCGCGCTGAACGAGGTCCGCCAGGTCGGCGGGGCGCAGGCGATCGAGGACGGGAACGGCCAGTCGTAATTCGACGGCGTCGTTGACGCCGCGGACTTCAGCGAGACACGCGAGTTGCCGGATGACATCCGGCAGGGTCGAAACGCTCACCCATCCAGCGTATCCGACTTGTCGGGCGGCCCGGAACCGGCCTAGGACCTCGACCCATGTGCGTGCGCGTGTTCGTGGTCGTGGTCGTTGACGACCCAGCCCTGCGAGCGGCGCCCGCAGGCGATGCAGCGGAGGAACATCGCCCCCCCGTTGCAGCTCACGCTGTACTCATGTCCCATCACGTAGCAGCAGATCCAGCTCCACATAAAGCACCAGAGGGGAACATCCGCGCCCTTCGCAATTGAAGTGCCAACCGAACACGGCGCGCGAGGCGGCAAACTGCACGGAAACTCCAGCACTGTAGGAGCGGCAGGCGCTGATGGGGCAAGCCCGCCCTGCAAGCCATGCGCCGAAGCTGTACCTGGATTACGAGTTTGAAATCGCCCTGGAGCTATGGAGCGTTCGCTGGCTTGGTGAAGTCCACGCTCAACGCCGCAATGGTCGTCGTGATCGTGGCGGTGATCCGCCGCTCGCCGTACTGCGGGTGTTTGAAGATGAAGACACGGGTCCCGAGCAGTACCTGGAGGTTGGCGATCGGCGTGTCTCCGGCCTTGTTGCCGTCGACCCACACCTCCGCCCACGGGTGCGCGTTCACGTTCACGCGCCCCTTCGGCTCGATGTTGAGCGGCCGCTCCTCGCCCGGGTAGATCTCGACGGTCCGCGTGTCGGTGAATCCGAAATCGCGGTTCGACAGCGTCAGCAGATGGCGTCCGGGAGGCAGCAGGATCTTGCCGGTCTCGGTGTTCCCGAGCGCGCGGCCCTCCTCGGAGATATCCAGCGGAATCGGAGAGAAGATCACGACCCAGCCGGAATACACGGGGATATCCAGCGTCACGAGCTTGCCCGCCTCGACCCGCACCGTGCGGCGCACGGTCGCCGTCGGGGTCGTGATCGCCACGGTGTGCTTGCCGGCTTTGACGGACTCGAGCTTGAGCGGCGTCAGGCCGACGTCCTCGCCGTTCAGCGTCACTTTCGCGCCTGTCGGCTGGCTGTCGATCACCAGCGTGCCGGTCGGTCCAGCCTGCGCCGACGGCGCGCTGTCGGATGTGCCGGCTCCGGCCTTGGCGAGCTCCGCCGGGGGCGCTGAATCCTTCTGCAGGTAGCCTCGCCCGGCAATGATCCCGACCGCCAGGATCAGTATCGCGGCGACCGCCAGCTGCCACGGGAACGACGACCGCTCCTCGCCGGCAGGGCGAGTGATCATCGGCAGCGCGCGAATCGACGAGCCCGCCTCGGAGCGCGGCGGCGTAAAGCCGGCCGGTGGTTCCGACCGAACCTTCAGCGCGCCGGGCTGGACGGCCGCGATGCCGATCGGCGGCGCCGGAGGCGCAACCGGTCCAGGTGCCGGCGCGAACTGAGCCGGCGCGAATGCGATGGGCGGAGGTGCCGCCACGGGGACCGGCGCGAACGGGACGGGGGGGGCGGCCATCGGGGCGGGCGCGAACGGGACGGG
>DATFFM010000120.1:0-2654 GCA_035250005.1 Vicinamibacterales bacterium
GGCAGCCCCAGCGAGACCGCCGCGCTCTCGACTCCGGCTGAACGGGCCAGGCGGTCGAGGGCGCCGGTTACGAGCTGGTTCACCTGAGAGGCGGTCTGGTAGCGCGCATCCTGAAGCGACACGCTGGCCGTGTAGACGCCGTTGCCGTCGAAACCCGGCTCGAGTGCGCGCAGATGCGCGAAAGTCTGGAGCAGCAGCCCGGCCCCCACGAGCAGAACGACCCCGAGCGCCAGCTGCGTCACGACGACCAGCCGCCGCAGCCCGTGGGACGCGGCCCCCGCGATCGTCCGGGCGCTTGCCGCCGAGAGCCCCTGCGGCATGCCGATGCGGCTGGTCTGGAGCGCCGGGAGGACGCCGAAGAGCGCGGTCGCAAGCAGCGCGAAGATGCCCGCGGCGCCGACGGCCCGCGCGTCCACGGCGATCGGCTGCCACAGGTCGAGCGCGTTGTCGGCCAGTGATTTCAGCGAATCGAGCGCGACGACACCGAGCACGAGCCCGAGCGAGGCGCCGGCGAGCGCGAGCACGAGGCTTTCCACCAGCAGCTGACGGACGATGGCGGCGCGCCCACTGCCGAGCGCCATGCGTGTGGCGATCTCGCGCGTCCGGCGCGCGCCGCGCGCCAGCAGAAGCCCGGCGAGGTTGACCGATGCGATCAGCAGGACGATGGCGACCGCCGACCACAGGATCAGCAGCGGACGGCGCAGGCTGTCGGTCAGGCCACGCTGGAGCGGCACGGTTCCGTAGGTGATGGTCGTGCCCTCGGCGAGCGTCTGCCGCCGGTTGATCTCGGGCCCGAGCCGCGCCATTTCGGCCTCGGCGGCGGCCGGCGTCACGCCCGGCCTGCGCCGCAGGAGGACCTTGTAGTTCTCGCCGCCACCCTCGCCGTCGGTGCCGGCCCGCAGCGGCGTCCAGAGATCGGCCTTTACACCGCTCTGCGCGTGGGCCGGCATCACGCCGACGACGGTGTAGGGTTCACCGCGAAGCGCGATCGCGCGGCCGATCACGGACGGATCGCTCCCCATCATGGAGCGCCAGAACTCATGGCTGAGGATTACGGCCGTGGGGCCCCCGTGCCGGTCCTCGTCCACCGTGAACTCCCGCCCGGACAGCGGCTGCACGCCCAGCACGCCGAAGAACCCCGCGCCGATTCGCTGCTGGTCGGCGTGCAGCACGTGATCGCCGGCCGCGACATTCACGCCGCTGACCCAGGTCGAGAACACCGCGCGGTCGACCGTCGTGGCGTGATCGCGCACTGTGACCCAGGCGATCCCGTTCTGTGACGTCCGGCTGCCGCGGGCGCCCCCGGCTTCGACCCGGGCCTCGAGGAGCGCCAAGCGGTCCGGTTCCGGATAGGGCAGCGGCCTGAGCAGCACGCCGTCGACGATGCTGAACACGGCAGTGTTGATGCCGATCGCGAGCGCGAGCGTCAGGACCGCCGTGATCGTGAAGCCCGGAGACTTCCGCAGCATCCGTCCGGCATAGCGCAGGTCGCGGGCAACGGTTTCCAGGAGCGGGATGCTGTTCATCTCGTAGCCGTACTGTGGAGTTTGGAATGTGGCGTTGATTTCCAGGCCTCGTCGGGCGGCTTAGACGGACGCTGATTTCAAAAGGTTTACTCGCATTCGACGCAGGAGGGAACCGCTCAGGAGCCTTCGCGGATCTTCCGGATCTTCGCGTCGCGGTCGGACTCGAAATGGGCGAGGTCCCGAAGCATCTGCTCGCGCTGCAGCTCGAGCTCCTGGGGGTCGAAGACGGCGGCCGTTTGCGACTGGTGCATGATCCGGCGCTCGGCAACACGCGCTTCGTACAGGTTCCGGGCTTCGGCGATGGCCTCGCGTTGCTCCTCGGTGAGGGGCTTCTGCTCGACGCCGGCGTCGGCGTCCTTCTTCTTCAACCGTTCGAGGGCGAGCTCGAGCGCGCTCTTGGGGGCGTCGGACATGTCTTCAGAGTACGACGAAAGCCGCCTCGTCCCGCAGGACTTTCACGTGGGAACTGACGCAGCCTGCCGCCCGCTCCGGTTTTCATCACCGAATGGCGTAACTTCATCCCCCGAATGCAGCGTCCGTGTCGCGTTCTGGTATCGTTTCCGCTATGAAATCACGCACTTTCATGCTGGCTGCCGCCGCTTGCGTCGCCGCCGGCCCGATGCTCGCCCAGAACAAGCCCCAGGACAAGCCGAAGGATCCCGTCGCCGAAAAGAAGAAGGCCGACAAGAACGAGCTGCCGCTCGAGATGTCGAAGAAGCTCGAGTTCGAGACGGATGAGGGGACCTGGATCTCACTCGACGTCACCCCTGACGCGAAGACGGTGGTGTTCGAGCTGCTCGGGGACCTCTATAAGGTGCCGATCGGCGGCGGCGACGCGACCCGGATCACCGATGGCTCCCCGTACGACGCGCAGCCGCGCGTGTCGCCGGACGGCCGGTGGATCGCCTTCATCAGCGACCGCAGCGGGAGCGACAACCTCTGGATCGCGAAGATCGACGGCACCGGGGCGCGAAAGCTGTCGAACGAATCGCAGGATGCCATCATCTCTCCGGCCTGGACGCCCGACTCGCAGTACGTGATTGCCTCCATGCGCGCGACCGGCGGCACGCAGCTGCGGATGTTCCATATCAACGGCGGCAGCGGCGTGCCGCTCGCCGGCAGCGCCCC
>DATFFM010000121.1:0-21129 GCA_035250005.1 Vicinamibacterales bacterium
GTGCCCCGTGCGGTGAAAGAACATCGGTCCGAATCCGGCGCGGTCGATGACGTCGCGGCAGGCGCGGTCCACCTGCCAGCCGCGCAGGTCCGTGCCGGCCGCGGTGGACGAACGAACCAGCTCGATCGCGGCGTCCCGCCCGTCGCGCGCCGCCGCAAAGGCGCGGGCATACTCTTCGGGCGCCCGTGATCCCGTGTAGCACACCCAGGTGATATCAGCAAACACCGCGCCGGGCGTGCGCAGCTTGCCCCAGAGATCCAGCAGCACCACCTCATTGGGACGAATGGCCCGGCTGCCGGTTTCACCCGGCATGTAATGCGGGTTTCCCGCGTTCTCCTGGGCCGATACGTTGGGCTGCTCTTTCGCCAGCCCGAGCTCGTCGAACCAGTCGACCATGCGCTGCTGCACCTCGTATTCCGTCAGCGAGGCGCCGGCCCGGACCCGATCGCGGATCAGCTCGAAGGCGCGGTCCTTGATGCGGTACAGCCGGTCCGATGCGGCGACATGCGTCTGGTACACCTCATCGGTCCAGATCGCTTCGAACCGCTGCACCAGATCGCCCGACGAAACCACCTCCACCCCGAGCTCCCGCACCGTCTCGACGGTTCCGGCGTCTACCCGCGACAGATACGGGATGTTGTTGCCGGGCGAATACTCCATGGCGACCCGTTTCATGCCGCCGAGGAGGTCGCGGAGGCCGGCGTCGAGCTGCTCGCGCCCCGAGTACGACCGCTTCTCGCCGGGCAGGTCGTCAAGGTTGTGACGCTCGATCGCGTGCACCAGTCCCCGAGGCTCCCCGGAAGCGGGCACAAGGTAATACCAACGCCGCGTCGCCATCTTGCCGCCGCGGTCGAGGCCGGCCACGCGCGTGGCGATGGGGTTCGAGCCGTGGAAGTCGTAGAGCAGCCAGCCGTCGAACCCTTCGTCATGCAGCGCCTGCTGGACCGCATCTATTGGCAGCGACATTCGTTCAGTATAGCGTCAGGGCGGCTGATCATTAAGACGTCGGACAGGTCCGCCAAGTTGTTAAGCTTGTTAACATTCACCTCATGCGTCCACTCCTCGTCGCAGCCGCCATCGGCGTACTGATCACTCCGGCCGGCTTCGCGCCGCGGACGCGGGCGCAGCAGCCTTCCCCGGTGCAACCCGGCGTCACGTTTCGCGTGGAGGTGAACTTCGTCGAGATCGACGCGGTGGTCACCGATGCGCAGGGCAACTTCGTTCGCGGGCTCTCCAAAGACGACTTCGAGCTGATCGAAGACGGCGCGCCGCAGGCGATCAGCGCCTTCAGCGCGGTGGACCTGCCGGTGCGGAAAGCCGACCCGCCCCTGTTTCGAACGTCGACGGTCGAGCCCGACGTGCAGACCAATCTCGAGGAGTTCAACGGACGGGTGATCCTGATCCTGCTCGACGACCTCCAGACCGATTTCCGCCGGTCGGCGCGGGTCCGGGCAGCCGCCAGAGAGTTCGTTCAGCGGTTCGTGGGGGCCAACGATCTCGTCGCCGTTCTGCATACCGGCAGCGGTGCCAGGATGGGGCAGGAGTTCACCCCCAGCCACGGCCGGCTGCTGGCGGCGATCGACAAGTTCTCCGGCCGCAAGATTCCGTCCGCGACGCTCGCGACCCTCGACGACTACTACGTGCAGCGCAACACCGGCAGCGGCCGCGCCGCGCGCGACACGATGGAGGGGGAGCGCGCGCTCAAGGCCCGAACCTCGCTGAGCACGCTCCGTGCGGCGGCGCAATTCCTCGGCAACGTCCGCGGACGCCGGAAGGCGGTCGTGTGGTTCGGCGAAGGGATCGACTACAACATCGACAACGTCTTCGAGGCCACCGCCGCGATCGAGATCCAGGAAGAGATGCGCGACGCGATTGCGGCAGCAACCCGGGCGGGGGTGAGCTTCTACGGCGTCGACGCCCGGGGCATCGGGGCGGGGCTCGACCAGGCGCTCGACATTGCCTCGCTCCCCGACGACGAGTCGGTCGACCTCGGGCCGAGCGCGCTGCTCACCGAGGTCCGGCGCGCGCAGGACTTTCTGCGGTCGATGTCGTCCCAGACCGGCGGATTCGCCGTCGTCAACCAGAACGACCTGAACGCCGCCTTCGCGCGGATCATCCAGGAAAACAGCAGCTACTACCTGCTCGGCTACTACCCGTCAAACGATCGTCGCGACGGGAAGTCGCGGGCCGTCGAGGTGCGGGTGAAGCGGCCCGGCCTGCAGGTCCGCTCGCGCCGCAGCTACACGGCGCCCCGGGGCAAGCCTCCCACGGCAACGCGCGCCTCGGCCAGCACCGAGGCGCCGCCGGAGATCCGGGCGGCGCTCGACAGCCCGGTGCCGGTGAGCGGCCTGGGCATGCGGGTGTTCGCCGCGGCGTTCGCCGGGCCGTCGAAGAAGTCATCGGTGGCTGCGGTCATCGAGTTCGACCCGGCGCGGCTGTCGTTCGTCCAGAAAGAGGGGGTGTACTCCGAGGAGCTCGAGCTCGTGATCCTGCCGGTCGACGCGTCCGGGAAGGCGCTGCCCGGGACGCGCGATCAGGTCCCGATGCGGCTGTCGCAGCGGACCTTCGAGGCCGTTCGCGCAAACGGCTTCCGGATGACGCGCCGGTTCGACCTGGCACCCGGGCGCTATCAGCTGCGCGTCGCCGCTCGAGCCGCGAATTCGCGCGCGGTCGGCGGCATCAGCTACGATCTCGACGTTCCGGACTTCACGAAGCCGCCCCTGGCGATCAGCGGCATCGCGCTGATGTCCGCTGCCGGCTCGCGCATCCCCACGCCTCCGCCCGACAAGGACTTTCTCGAAGTGCTGGCCGATGCGCCCACGGCGCTCCGCGAGTTCGCAGCCGGTGACACGCTCTCGGTGTTTGCCGAGGTGTACGACAACCGCGCGGGCACGCCGCACCGGGTCGCGATCACGACGACGGCCACCGCCGACGACGGCCGGGTGATCTTCACGGCCGCCGACGAACGCCGGAGCGAAGAGATCCAGGCCAAATCCGGCGGCTTCGGCCATTCGATCAAAGTGCCGCTCGCCGGCATGGCCGCTGGCCGTTACGTGCTGCGCGTCGAGGCAAGAACGCTGCTGTCGGATGGCGCCTCGGCCTCGCGCGAGCTCGAATTCAGGGTCCGGTAACCGGTGATGCATGACATCGAGCTCGATGCCCGTGCCGCGTCCTCCACGGGCCTCGAGCCGCAGTTCGCCGGTGCCCTCGCGTACCTGGCCGGGCCGTTTTCCGGGATCATCATCCTGCTCGCGGAGCGCACGAACCGCTTCGTGCGGTTTCATGCGTGGCAGGCGATCATCGGCCTCGGCGGCCTCGGTGTTCTCTCGGTGGCGCTCCTGCTGTCGGCGTTCCTCGGCCTGTTCCTCTCGCCAGTGCTCTTCAAGACGCTGTACATGTCGGCCGGTATCACCGCCGTCCTCTGGCTGATCGCGTGGGGGACGTGTCTGGTCAAGGCCTTCGGCGGCGCGGCGTGGAAACTGCCCTTCGCCGGCAATTTCGCCGAGCGAAGGGCGCGTGCAATCCCTAATCCCTAATCCCTAATCCCTAATCAGGGATCAGCGATTAGGGATTAGGGATTAGGGATTCAACGTGTGCGACGTGGTGCCGTCCGTGCCAGGCGTAGAGCTGCAGCAGCTGGTCGAGCGTCATCGGCCCGTTCTCCGGGTGCACCAGCGGCCGCGCCCAGTCTTCGGCCTTCAACGACTCCAGCAGCACGACCCATCGTCTGTGGACGGCGTCGAGAAGATCCAGCGACGCGCCGACGGGCGTGAGCCTCGTGTCGGCGAGGGTTGCCCAGGCTGCCTGGTTGTACGGTTTGATCGTCGGGTTGTCTTCCGTCAGCGTCCACTTGAAGCGGATGTACGCGTTCAGGTGACTGTCGGGTACGTGATGGACGACCTGGCGGGCGGTCCAGCCGCCCGGGCGGTAGGGCAGGTCGAGCCGCGCTTCGGTCAGGCGGGCGACGGCGGCGCGGAGGGCGGCCGGCGCTTCGGCGATCTGGCGGATCCATGCCGTCCGCTTGCCGGGTGTGATGTCGCTGTCGTAGGTGAGCGTGCCGACTGGGTAGCGGAGGTCAGTCATGCGCCGATGATAGCCCGCTCCGCTGCCGCGAAGCGGGCCGCGCGTGCAATGGTCCGGCTACTTGAAAGCCTTGACCTTGGTTGCCTTGGCGTCGCCGTAGGCGTGCCGGAACATGACCTGGTTCTGGTAGAGCGTCACCCCGGCGGGAATGGGCGACCGCAGGGTGATCTCGATGATCTCACCGGGCTGAATCGGCGCCTTCTTGTGCGCGTACGGCGTCCCGGAGACGATCTTCATGCTCTTGTCGTACCAATACTCGTCCGCCTTGAGCAGGTTGATCGATCCTTTGGAGGTGTTCTTGATCTTCAGAACCGTCACCATCTCCTTGCCGACCCGCTTGGAAGGCATCTGGACCACGTCGATGGTGGCGACCCCTTTCACGGGCGGAATGTACTTGGCGGGTTTGGCGGGATCCTGCGGCTGGGCAGCAGCCGCCGGCATCGAGAGCGCGCACGCGAGAGCAGTCAGAAGCGCGAACCGTCTCATGGGGACCTCCCTGGATTTTTCAGACTATACGCCCTTACATTTCTCCGTTCCAGTCCTCCGGTTCCGGCTGCGTGGAGCGGAAGATCTCCATGTGCCACTTGCCGCCGCCCCACGGCTCGATCACGTCGCCGACGACGACATCCACGAGGATCTCGGCGAACGACCGACCTTCCGGATCTCCTTCGAGGTGGTAGGCCTCGTCATCCCAGCCGAAGCTCGGATACAGCACCATCGTCAGAAACAGATCGTACCCGTCGTCCACGACCACGATCTGACCGCACGGGCGCTTCTGGGTCGAGTGATAGACGAGGTACTTCTCCGCGCTGTGCGCGCGGATGTAGCGCTTCAGCACGAACTCGCGGGACACGATCTCCTCGACCGCGATCTTCTTGTCCCAGCAGTCACGGCAGTAGCGTTCGTCCCCGCGCGGCTCGGAGATCTCTTTCGCGCCGCAAAGGGCGCAGCGGGCCTGGTCGGTCGATTTGCGCGACATGAATAGCGTCTGATTCGTATCTTACACGTGCGCCGTCTTGCCGGCTGCGGTCGAGTACAGCTCCTGGGCGTACTGCTTGACCATGCGGCGCGCGCTGAACCGCGGCGTTACCGAGGCGATGGCCCGGCGCACGTAGCCCAGCCAGCGGGGCGGTATGCCGTTGCTGTCGCGATCATAAAACGTCGGCACGATCTCCCGTTCCAGCAGCTGATAGAGCGCCTCGGCGTCTGCGGCGTCGATGGCGTCGGTGTCGTGCTCCCCGGAAACCTTCGGATCGATCAGCCAGCCGTTGTCGCCGGTGAACCCCTCCGCCCACCAGCCATCGCCGATGCTCAGGTGCGGCACTCCGTTGACCGAGGCCTTCATGCCGCTCGTGCCGCTGGCCTCGAGCGGCTTCCGCGGGTTGTTCAGCCACACGTCGCACCCTTGCACCAGGAAGTGCGCCACGTGGAGGTCGTAATCGTCCACGAACGCGACCCGGCCGCCGAACATCGGGTCGATCGCCCGTCGATAGACCTGCTGCAGATGATGTTTGCCGGTCTCATCCGCCGGGTGCGCCTTGCCGGCGAAGACGATCTGCACCGGCCGGCGTGCCGCATTCAGGATCCCCCGCAGCCGCTCGGGATTGTGGAAGATCAGTTCGGGCCGCTTGTAGCTGGTAAACCGCCGGGCAAACCCCAGGGTCAGCGCGTTCGGATCGAGCAGCGTGCCGGCTGCGACCACGCGGGCGGCGCTGACGTGCTCCTCCTTCCACCGCTGCCGCGCGCGCTCGCGGATAAAGGCGAAGAGGTAGTTCCGCAGCGCGTTCCGCGCCGCCCACAGCGCCTCATCCGGGATGGCCATGACCTGTTCCCAGATCGCCGGATCGTCATGGCCGTCCCGCCAGCCCGGCGACAGGTGCTGGTCGAAGAGCGCCATCATTTCGGCCGAGATCCAGGTCGGCACGTGCACGCCATTGGTGATGGCTCGAACCGGACGCTGGTCGTCCGGCACTCCCGGCCAGATCGGCCCCCACATCTCGCGGGTCACCTGGCCGTGCAGCTGGCTGACCGCGTTGGTGGCGCCGGCGGCCCGCAGCGCGAGCGCTGTCATGTTGAACATCGGGCCGCCGCCGTTGTCGTGGTCGCCGAGCGCCATGAACTGGTCGCGGTAGGACCCGAGAGTCCCCCACGCACCGGCCAGGTGCGTTTCGACCAGGTTGAAGGGGAACGCGTCGTGCCCTGCGGGCACCGGGGTGTGCGTCGTAAACACCGTGGTGCGGCGCACCTCGGCCAGCGCCGATTCGAACGACTCGCCCCGCTCGATCATGTCGCGGATCCGCTGCAGGACGACGAACGCGGCGTGCCCTTCGTTCAGGTGCCAGACCGTCGGCGACGACCCCATCGCCCGGAGGGCACGCACGCCGCCGATCCCGAGAATGATCTCCTGCTGGATCCGGGTCTCGCGGTCCCCCCCGTACAGACGGGCCGACAGCTCGCGGTCCCACGGCGCGTTCTCGTCGAGGTCCGTGTCGAGCAGATACAGCTTCACCCGACCGAGGCGCACCCGCCAGACCGACACGAGCACGCTGCGATTCCCGAGGGGGACGGCTATGACGCACGGCTGCCCCTCCGGCGTGATCGCCGGTTCGACCGGCGCTTCCGCCCAGTTCAGCCGCTCGTAGACCTCCTGTTGCCAGCCTTCCGGCGACACCGCCTGATGGAAGTAGCCCTGCGGATACATGAAACCGACGCCAATCAGCGGGATCCCGAGGTCGCTCGCCTCCTTGCAGTGATCGCCCGCGAGCACGCCGAGACCGCCCGCATAGATCGGCAGCGACTGGTGGAGCGCGAATTCGGCCGAGAAATAGGCGATCGGCCCGTTCACGTCCGGGAACCGCTCCTGCCACCACGTATCGCGCGCGCTGCGCGCGCCGTCCAGCGCATCGATGGCGGCGTCGTAGGTCTGGAGAAACCGCGCATCCACGGCCGCCAGGTTGAACATCTCCTGCGAGACTTGCTGGAGCATCAATACGGGGTTATGCGCCGTCTGCCGCCACAACGGGTAGTCGAGGCGACGGAAGACTTCGCGCGCCTGCGAGTTCCAGGTCCACCAGAGATCGGCGGCAAGTTCGGGGAGGCGGCCAAGACGGTCCGGGATCAGGGGGGTTGTCATTTTTCGTGCGAGGTTCAATGTGCGACGTGCGACGGGCTACGTGCAATACGGCGTGCTATGCGCACGCGCCGGTTAGTTGCGCAAAACGTGAAAGATCGATATTGCCGCCCGAGACGACGGCCACCACCTTCTGGTGCCCGTGCCGGGCAAATCCGGGCGACCGGGCGGCGGCCACTGCGCAGGCGGCGGCCCCCTCCATGACGACGTGCACGCGATCCGCGACGGTCTTCATGGCGTGCGCCGCATCATCGAGGGAGACGACGATCGATTCGTCGACGAACTCCTCGAGCAGCGGCCACATGGTCTGCAGCACCGACCGCCCACCGGCGCCGTCCACGAATGACGCACGCCAGGACTCGAATGCGCTGGCACGCCCTTCGCGCAACGACAAGGACAGGGGCGCGGCCGTTTCGGGTTCGGCGGCGTAGATCCGGGCCTGCGGGCGAAGCTCGCGCAGCGCCGCGCCGATCCCCGTGAGCAGTCCCCCCCCGCCGATCGCCGCGATCACGGCATCGACGTCCGGGAGATCTTCGACGATCTCGAGGCCGATCGTCCCGTTGCCGCTGATGAACAGGTCGTCGTCGAACGGGTGGACGAAATGCCCGTCCATCCGATCCGAGCCATGTCGCTCGACCGTTTGCCAGCACTCCTCATATGTTGCCTTGACGATCCTGGCGCCGAGCCGTTCGATGGACCGAAGCTTCGTCTCGGGAGCCGTGTCCATCACCAGGACGCTGCAGGCGGCGCCGGCCCGCCTGGCCGCCAGCGCCACACCCTGCGCGGCGTTGCCGGCGCTGACGGTCCATACCCCCTGCGCCAGCTGTGCAGGCGAAAGATGCCGTACGGCGTTCCATGCGCCCCGGATCTTGAACGAGCCGATCGGCTGGAGGGATTCGAGCTTCAGAAAGATTTCGGGGCCGCTGGCGGTCAGCCCCGGCACCTCCAGCCGGACGAGCGGCGTCCGGACGGCAACGTCGTAGACGAATGCCGACGCCGCGCGGATGGTGTCAAGGGAAATCCGTCGGGTCATCAGGGAAAACCCATTATAGTAGCGGCCGATGAGGAGGCGTCCATGCGGAAGGTCAACCGCCGGGAGTTCGTGAAAGCCGGAACGGCCGCCGGGCTCGCAGCGGCAGCCGCACCGTCGACTGCATTCGGTGCAGGACCGGCGATCATGCGGCAGGGAAGCTCACGGCCGGTCGTCGTCAGCTCGGCCAACGGTCACCAGTACAAGAACGGCGGGGACAAGACCTGCGTCGAGACCGCGTTCGAGCGCATCACGAAGGGGGACGACGTGCTGGACGCGTTGATCGCGGGGGTCAACATCGTCGAGCTCGACCCGGCCGACACCAGCGTCGGTTTCGGCGGCCTGCCGAACGCCGAAGGGGTGGTCCAGCTCGACGCGTCGGTCATGCACGGTCCGAGCAAGCGGGCCGGCGCCGTCGCGGCGATCGAGGGCGTGCGAACGCCGTCACTGGTTGCCAGGCGAGTGATGGAAGAGACGGACCATCACCTCATCGTCGGCCACGACGCCCAGCGGTTTGCCCGGACGATGGGGTTCAAGATCGAGGACGACCTGAACACCGAGACGTCGCGCCGGGCCTGGCTCGAGTGGAAGCGCCGGTCCGACCCGCTTCACTACCTCTCGCCGGTCAAGAAAGAGGCGGCGCTGAGACAGCTCGATATGGACATGATGGCCGAGGGCTGGGTCGATCCCAACCACTACTACGGCACGATCAACTGCAACGGCGTGAGCGCGCGCGGCGATGTCTGCGGCGTGACGACCACGAGCGGGCTGGCCTGGAAGATCCCGGGCCGGGTCGGCGATTCCCCCATCCTTGGCGCGGGGCTGTACGTGGATGGCGAGGTCGGAGCGGCGGGATCCACGGGCCGAGGCGAGGCGAACCTGTTCAGCCTGGCGTCGTTTCTGATCGTGGAGGGGATGCGCCGCGGCCTGCACCCGAAAGACGCCGGTCTCGAAGCGCTGAAGCGGATCAAGGCCACCACGGTCGAACGGCTGCTGAACAAGCGCGGCGAGCCGAGCTTCAACATCAACTTCTACATCCTCAACCGCAAGGGAGAGTATGCGGGAGTCGCGATGTATTCGTCCGAGCGGAACCGGGCGCGGTTCGCGGTCTGCGACGAGAAGGGGGCACGAGTCGAGTTCTCGGAGCCGTTGCTGCCCGGAACGCCGAGCGACTGATCGCGCCTGGACCCTATTTCAGCTTGCGAAGCGTGCGGGTCGCGATGCCCGCCTGCTTGCCGTCGATGGTGATCGTGGTCCGCATCGTATAGTCGCCCGGCTCGAGGGTGGCGATGCCGAAGCCGCCGTAGGCGATCCGCGCGTCGTCCCCTGAACCGGCGCCGACCGTGCCCTGGCCCGTGCCCATTACCTCGCCGTCGGCCTTGAGGATCTCGAAGACCGTCTCGAGCTTGGCGTCCTTCGCGACGTCGTAGATTTCGATGAACCCGATCGCCGCGGCATCCGCGGAGGTGAACGCCAGCTTCGGCGCAAACCCTCCCTGGCCGACGCCCAACAGCATGTTGCTCAACTTCAGGGGGGGTGCGTCGGCGAGCTCAACGTTCAAGTCGTAGTCGGTCGTGCCGCCGTTCCCCGAGGCGTCACTGGCGGCCACGCGCATCCGGTACTTGCCTGGGGCCGCAGTCAGGGCGGCGATCACGGGCGAGCGCGCGAGCTCGGCGGCCTGTGCCGTCCACTGGGCCTTCAGGTTGCCCTTCTGGTCGAACAGGCCGATCATCGCGGCGGTCAGCTTGTTGGACGGGTCCTCCGGCTCGAAGAGTGCGACCACCTTCAGGTCGGTCGCACCGGCCTGCCGCGATACGAAGCCGGCGGCGCGGATCGGGACGTCCCGGAATACCGTGGCAACGCGGATCATGTCCCGCGGCGTACCGGCCTTGGCGGCGGTGGGGGCCGCCGCTCCACCCGCGACCGGGCGCCCCGAAGCCCGCACATTGTCGCGGCTCACCCGCACTTCGACCGAGCGCCCCGCCGCGCCGCCCGCATCGTCGAGCGTCGCGAGGTAGTAGATGCCGGCGGTGCGGCTGATGCGCGCCACGGCGGCATCGGGCGTGGAGGACATCCGGATGAACTCTGCGCCGGTTGCCCCCGCGATGTTCTCCAGACCGGCCTGGCTGATCGTCAAGTTCGAGGGATTCGCCAGCCCTTCGGTGTGATACACGATGAAGAGCTCCGCGGGCGAGCCGGAGGCCGTGCGGCGAAGTTCGTCGAGGTCCGCCGTCCTGATAAGACACACGCCCGACTCGGCCGCGAGACGGTTCTGCACGGCCTCGTTCGACTGGGCCATCCCGGCCGAGAACAGGACAATGCTGCGCTGGGGCGGTGCGCCGGTGAGAAAACCTCCGATCGAATTCAGCATGACCTTGGTCCGGCACGCGAGATCCATCGCAGACTCCCGCGCCGAGCCGGTCGTGATGATCTTCGGCAGCGCCGCTTCGATCGCGGCGTGATCGGTCGTGGGCGCCATCGAGAATCCGCCCTGCTTCATGGTTACGACGCCGACCCGGTCGGCCGGGGACAGCGTGGTCAGCAGCTTGGCGATGGCGTCGCGCACCGGCTGGTCGCGGCCCGTGCCGATCCCTTCGTCGTCGATGGCGATCAGGAACTCGCGGCCGCCTCCAGGCGCAGCCGGCGCGGCGGCGTTAGTGGCAAATGGCGGTGGGAGGCTCGATGGCGGCAGCGTGGGCGCCGCGGGGGCGGCTGCCGGTGCCGGCGCCGGCGCGGCTGCGGACGGACGCACGAGCTCGAGCGATTTGACCTCGCGCGTCTTGCCATCGGTGCGCACGGTGACGTCTCCCGGCTTCAGGTCCAGCACCGGCTGCCCGTCATTCGATACGGCGCGGACGACCACTTGGGGGGCCTGTGCCGCCGCCGAGGCCGCGGTCGCCGTGGCCACCATGGCGGCGGAGCCGACGGCTGTCAGGAATCGAATCGAACGCGTCCACGCGCGCATGTTTCACCTCGGAGAAGAAAGTCGGGCTAAGTCTACCGCGAACTCTTTCTGAGTGTCCGCACGGCAGATCCGGCGGGCGTGCCGTCGACGGTGACCCGGGCGCGGACGAGGGTATCGCCGGCCGGCAACGGCCCGAGCGGGATGCTCGCCGTGACCATGTGCCCCGCCGCCGCAGGCGCCACCTGGCCGGGGATACTCGCGACCGGCGCGCCGTCCGCCGAAGAGGCCAGCTCGAACACCGCCGAAATCGCCGCCGACGCGGGTGCGCCGTAGATCTCCATGTAAACGGAGGCGGCCGGCTCCGCGCCGAACAGCAGCCGCGGCGAGAACCCGCCGGCGGCCGTCGTGCCCAGCACGATCGCGCTCATCCTGATCGCCCCGGACCCGGCGAGGCTGCCGTCCAGTTCGTATTCTGCCGTCCCGCCGCGTCCGCGCTCGTCGACGGCCGCGACGCGCAGGCGGTAGGAGCCACCGGCGACCGGCACTGCGGCGATGACCGGAACTCGCGCAAGATCGCCCGGTCGCGCCGTCCACTGGCCGGCGACCTCTCCGCCGCTGGAAGTGACCGACAGCATGGCTTCGGCGAGCTTCGTACCCGGCAGCACCGGTTCGATCACGACGACCAGCTTGACCGGAAGCGCCCCGTCGTTGCGCGAGGGAAAGGCCCCGACACGGATGGGGAAGTCCGCGCGCGTGGCGTCCCCGCGGAGCAGCGACGCCGCATCCACGCCGACGGCGCGTGTCGGGGCGAGCGACAGGTGCGAAGGGGCTCTCACCTTCACGCCAGGGCGCTGCACCCGCAGCTCGGTGCGATGGACGCCTTCACGCGAGGCAGCGTCCGCGTCGATCGTCGCGCGGTAGTACTGGCGCACCGCCTGTACCACCCGCTCGAGCGCTCCGCCATTGCTCCAGCTGAGAATGCCCGATTCGCCGCCAGTCGCCCCTGCGAAATTGTCGAGTGAGGGGGAGAGGCCCGAAGGACCGAGATGAAAGACGTGATAGTTGATCTGGGCGGCCGCGATCGTTTCGGCGACGGGCCGCAGCTGCTCCGTCCTGTAAAGACAGTTGCCTGCCCCCGATGCCGGGTTGCCTCGAGCCGCGCCAGGACCGCTCCCGGCTCCTCGCGAGATGACCGCGAGCGTCGATGCCCGTCCAGGTGGCAGGGTTTGCGCGAGAAAGAGGACCTGATTCATGAGGGCGCCGATGCACACCGCCGCATTGCCGCGCCCGAGGACCATCGCGTCGACGGCTTCCCGCACGGTCTCATGCCTGGTCGTCAGCGGAAGGCTGGTGCCGTTTTCCCGGGTGCTCACGAGCCCGACCCGATCGCGCGGACCGAGAGAGCCCAGCAGCTTTCCAACCGAGTCTTTGAGGATTCCCTCCAGGCCGAAGAGGGTGCCTTCGTCGACGAGCAGGAGCACGTTTCTGCCGCTCGCCGGAGCGGCGGCCGCCGTGACACCGAACGGCGCGGGCAGCGCGGACGGGGCAGCCGCCTCGGCCGGATTCGCGGACTCGCCAATGGTCACGAGCTCGAGCGACCGCACCGGCCGCTCACGGCCGGCGATCTTGATGGCGACATCAGATGGCGAAAGGCCGACCACCGGCCGCCCGTCCGGGCTCGTCACCGTGAAGTCGATCGTGATTGCCGGCGGCGGCGCCTGCGCCCCGGCGATGGCTGCCAACAGAATCGCGGCGGTCAAGCTGCACAACGCGTGGCGGAGGGTGATCGTCATCGAGCTATCTCCGTGTGAACCTTACGTCGCGGTGCGCCGTGCGCCCGGCAGCCGAAGCGTCGATCGTCAGTAGATGAGGACCCGGCCGCAGCTGATCGATCGGGATGGCGAATACATACTCCGCCGAACGGACGGCGGAGAACATCGGCGCCTCGAGCGTGTCGGTTGCACCATGAATGGTGGCGCCGCTGCCGTCACGGATACGGATCTCGAGGTGTACCGGAACGATCGGCTTGCTGCCGCCCTGCGACACCTGCACGAAACCGGAGACGGCATCATCCTCGACGAATTCCCGCAGCGTGGTGGGGATCACCGGCAGCAGGGCGACGAGTGCGTCCCGCGGCGCTGCCGCAAGACCGGGCTTGACGGTGATGGCCGCGCCCGACAGCCAGACCCCGTCCTTGCGGAAGTCAGGGACGTCCACGTCGTAGAAGACACTGCCGCTCTTGTCGATGGTTTTGTTGTGCGCGGCGATCCGCAGGCTGTAGCGCCCGGGTTTCAGGTCGATGCGGGAGAGCACGTCGTATTGTGCCGTGTCGGTATCGCTGGGCAGCAGCACGACACGCGCCATCTGCCGCTTCGACCCGACCGGTCTGCCGTCGGGATCGAACGCCGTCGTCAGGAGCTCCACCTGCTGCACGGTTCGCTTCGTGACCGGCGCCTGCTGCACGCGTGCGGCGATCGCGACGCCGGCTGCCGGTTTGCCCGGCAGGGCGAACGGGAGGGCCGTGACCTGCATGGGGATATCGCCCTTCGGCAGGAAGCCCGCCATGGCGGTCGCAAGTGCCGACACCTCCGCCTCCGGTTTTGCGTTGCTCGCCCGCTTGGCGGCACGGCGCGCGAAGTAGCCTTTGCGCGTGTGCACGGTCACGTCCGGCCGGTTGACCTTGACCTCGAGCCGGCGGTACCGGCCGTCGTCCTGCCTTTCCACCTCGTACCCGATCAGGTAGTACGCGCTGGTTGCCGTGAAGATCGACTGGACGCGCGCTTCGGGCGCATTGGTGTTGACGATCGCGAACCCGCCCGTGTTTGCCGAGACAGTCTGAAGGAAGTCGGTCTCGAGCCGCCGATCCTCCACGGTCAGCCCACGCGGGCTGATCGCGTAGACGGCGACGTTCGAGAGCTGCGATTCGTTGAGCGTGCTCTGCAGGTCTTCACCAAGGTCGCGCATCGCCTCCTTGCCGCCCACGGTAACCCCTTCCACCCCGAGGTTGGCGACGGGGGTGGAAATCTCATCCCAGTCCACCGGCACGCCGACGCTGACGTAAATGAGCGACTTGCGCCGGCCTTCGATGGCGCGCAGAGATTCGGACGCTTTTGCCAGCGTGCGGACCGAGTACTGCCGGTACATCGACTCCTCGAGCGAGGACCCCGGCGCGAACCCTGGCGTAAAACGCTCCACCGCGGCGAGCAGCCGTGCACGATCGGAGGTGAAATCCTGGCTCTTGCTGTTCTGGAGGGTGAAGACGACGGCAGCGAGGTCCGCAGGGCCCATCCGGTTGACGATCTCCCGGCCGATTCTTCGCGCCGGTTCGATCAGCTGCAGGTCCCGCGTGAGGGCGTCGTCCATCACGATCACCATCAAACGCCCGTCGAGCGGGACATCGTTGGTCTTGACGTCGGGCGCCACCTCCCGTATCCACGCGGCGGACGGCGGTTCGGGTTCCGGGACGACGATTTCCTCGAGGGTGACGATCTTCTGCGGCTGGCCGGCCTCGACGATCGTGAAGTCGCCGGCCGTGAGGCCCCGCACCGGGCGGCCATCACGGTCGAGCACCACGACGTCCAGCTGCCGGACCTCGATGCCGGTTTTGAACTGCGGGCGAGCGGGATCCTGCTGCGGGGTCGGCGTCTGCGCAGCGAGGCACACGACGGCCGGAACCAGGATCGCGAGGAGACGCATCGGCAGGGGAGTTTACCACTCGCAGGTTCGCCCTTACGACGGGCGGCCAGGAGCTCATTCTCCTGAAGTCACAGGATCGCTCCTGAACCGCCTACCTTCCGGTCGCAGCCCCGCCGCCGGTGGCAGCTCTTCGAAATATCTCGATGGTTGGCGAGGTTCGGATCTTCACTTTCGGCCGGTTGACGCGCAGATCGACCCGTTGCGGCCGCGGGGGTGCTGTCGGATCGGCGGCGAACGTGGCGCGGTAGTAGCGGGACGTCGAAGCCACCGCCCGCTCCAGCGCGGTTGCGTTCGCCCACGTGAGGAGGCCCGGGAGGCCGCCGATGTTCCCGGCGAGCGTATCGAGACCCCACGACCGGCTGGCGTGGTCGGCGGTCAGGAGGTGCAGGTTGATCTGAGCGGCGGAGATCACTTCTTCCACCTCGCGCATGACGTCCTTCCGGGGCGTGCACCCCGCGCCGCTGTCGGTGCCGAATGTCGGGTCGTAGGGGCTGCCGCGGGAGATGACCGCAAGCGTCGTCGCGCGGCCGCGCGGCAGCGTTCTGGCCAGCGTCCGGATGCTGGTCAGCATGTCGGACAGGCAGGTGTGGAGGATGCCGGGCCCGGTGACCATTGCCTCGAGCGATGCCGTCGCAGCCTCGTGCTTCAGCGTCAGCGGGGTCACGCGTCCACGCCTCGTGCTGACGTACGCGATCCGGTCGCCCGGCAGCAGTGACGCGACGAGCTTCGATACGGCCTCCTTGACGACCGGTTCCAGCGCGAAGAGCGTAGCTTCGTCGACGAGGAGCAGGATGTTGCGCCTTCCGTCGGCAGGCGCCACGAGCTCGAGTGACGTGAGCGGCCGGACCTTGCCCCCCACTTTGAGGACGACGTCGGCGGCCGTGAGGTCCGCCGGAGCGTCAGCGTCGGGGCTCGTGACCAGGAAGTCGAGGGTGATGGCGGGTGACTCTTGATCGGCCTGGCGGACAGACTCCGCTGGCGCGAGTACCGCCGCGAAAAGGACCACCGCAAGCAACGAGGTCGAGTGCATGGTGCAGGCTCTGCTGGCGTCGGCGTCCATCAATTACTCGGACTTCAGCACCGTCGACAGATCGACGCGCGCCGCCCGCAGTGCCGCGCGGAGCGTGACGGCGAGCGCGAGCAGCATGATCAGGGCGGCGACGCCGCCGAGCGTCACCGGATCGAGCGGCTGCACCTGGAACAGAAAGCCCCGGATCATGCTCGCGCCGAGCCACGCCAGACCGAGACCGGCGGCGAGGCCGAGGCCGATCAGGCGAGCCGTCTCGCCGAGGACGATCGCTCCGAGCTGGCGCCGGCTTGCGCCGAGCGCGGCGCGGATGCCCATTTCGCGCATGCGCATGGTGGTCATCGAGTCGGCGAGGACGTACGTGCCGAGCAGCGTCAGGAGGATCGCGAGCCCGCCGAGCGAGGAGAGCACCGTCACGCCGAATTTCTGCGGCTCCATCTGAGCGAGAACACGCTCTTCCAGCGTACGCAGCGGCGTCGGCGTAACGAGCGGATCGAGCTGCTTCACCGCGGCGAGGATCTCGCGACGGGCATCGTCGGCGCTCGATGCCGCACGGGCCGTCAGGTCGCGGTAGGGCATCGGCCGGGCCTGTGCTTCGGGCAGGTAGATCATGAGCGGCTCGAGAACGTTCACGTTGGCGACGACGTCGGACGCGACCCCTACGATGCGAACGGGCGCGTCGGCGGCTGACAGCCCTCCTACACGGCGGCCGAGGGCCGTTCCTCCTTCGGCGAGCAGCCGGGCAGATGACCGGCTGACGATTGCCACCGGCGGGGTTGTCGCCCGGTCATCGACCGTGAAATCCCGACCCTCGAGCAGCTTGATCCCCATCGTTCGGAAGTACTCACGGTCCACCCGCGTATACCAGACCGTCGACGGAAACTGTCGCGGCAGGCCGTCGACCTGGAGCTTGCCCGACGAGGTCATCCCTCCGGCATACGTCGTGAACGCCACCGAGTGAAGGGAAGGGTTGTCCCGCAGCCTGTCCCGCAGCGCGTCGAAGAACTCCGTCGCACGCTCGGCAGGGTATCCGTGGGATCGGAGCTCCAGCGTCCCGATCACCAGACGGGACATGTCCAGCCCCTGATTGAGATTGAGCGCCGCCATCAGGCTGCGTGCAAAGAGCCCGGCTCCCGCGACGAGCGTCATGGCAACGGCGACCTGCGCGCCGAGCAGGCCGGCTCGAGTGATCCGTCGGGTTACGCGTGGCGTCGCGCCGGTCCGGGAGCGCAGCGCATCGGCGACTGTTGCGCGAAAGCCGAACACCGCGGCCACGAGCCCGATCAGGAGGACGGCCACCGCAGCCGCCGCGATCGTCACGGTCAGGAGTCCCCAGTCGAGTGACAGCTCGAGTAGGTCGATCGAGACGTTGCCCGGGAGCTGAAACACCTGAATCAACCGGAAGAGCCACCACGCGACTGGAATGGCCAGTCCGGCGCCTCCAGCTGCGAGCAGCGCTCCTTCAGTTGCGATGCCGCGCCCGAGCCGGCCCCGTGAAGCGCCCAGAGCCATGCACATGGCGAACTCGCCGCTTCGCGCCTCGGTCCGGATCAGGAGCAGCATGCCGACCGTCGTGCAGCCGATGAAGAGCAGCAGGCCGACGGTGGCCGCGAGGAGCCGTGCGAAGCGGATCATCCCGGTGCGAGCGATTTCCGGAACAGCCGCGGTATTGACGTCGACGAGGACCGTCTGTGGCGCGGCTCTCCCCGGGGGCGGCGGCGGCTCCAGAGCGGTGACCCGGGCGAGGGCTTCCGAGGCGGATGTTCCCGGACGCAGCCGGCCCAGGATCATCGTGCCCGCGGTGGGTGAAGAACGGGCGCCCTTTTCAGCAAAATAGTTCGTGTCGGGGCTGTTGATGTCCGCGATCGTGTGGAACGGGAGATAAATGTCGAGCGACTCCGAAAGATCGAGCCCGCGGAACCCGCGCGCGAGGACACCGACGACGGCCACCGGTTTGCCTGCGACGACGATCGTCCGGCCGATCACCGAAGAGTCGGCGTTGAAGGCCCTTCGCCAGTAGCGGTCGCCGAGCACCGCGACCGGTGCGGCGCCCCGCTGATCGTCTTCAGCCGTGAATTCCCGTCCGACGGATGCGGGAACACCGAGCACGTCGAAGAAATCATGCGTCGCGAACCCGACGTCGGCGCGTTGGGGCGTGTCGCCGACGGTGACCAGCAGCGTATGGGGGGAGCTCCATTGCGCGACGGTCCGTTCGAAGGCGCCGCTGGCCTGTACCTCGCGGTACTTCGGATAGAGAAAGCCGGTTCGAAGCACGAGTGCTGGCCCGCGCAGGACGCGGGTCCCCAGCACGAGGAGGCGCTCAGGTTCGTGGACCGGGAGTGGGTTGATGAGAACGGCTGAGAGCGCGGACCAGGTCACGGCCGCCGCCCCGATCGCAAAACCCAGTGTCGCGATGGAGGCGAGCGTCGAGGCCGGTCGTTTCGTCAGCCGCCGCAGCGACAGTCGCAGCTCGTCCATCACAGCCTCCTGACGCGGGCTCGCTCAATCGAACCGGGGGCAATTGTCACACGTCCTGCGGATTCTCCCCCCGGGAACGAGAGAAGCGAAGACGCGCTTCCCGTAGCGCAGCCCTTTAGGGCTGCCTCCGCAGATTCCAGGCAGGGCTGAAGCCCTGCGCTCCGCGGCTATCCAGGCAGGGCTGAAGCCCTGCGCTACGCGGCTATTCAAAGAACACGGCGCGCCCGCGGTCGCGAGCGCGCCGTGATTTCAGGCGGTTCGAGCCGCCGACGATTCACCGCACCGAGTCGGTCTGAGTACGGGCAGGTGCCGGCACATTGAGCGTGATGCCCTGCTTTCCCAGCGCCGCGCTCAGCGCGCGGGCTCTGGTCAGCAGGGCGTTGGCTTCGGTCATGGCGCCCGGCACTCCGGCTTTAGCCTCGGCGTAGGCGTCCATCGTCGACTTGGTGGGCCACATGCCACCGATCATCCCGTTCTTCGCCTGCGCCGCGCGGGCGACCGGGCTGGGCTCGCCGCCACCCCCGCCCCGGCCTCCGCGGCCGCCACCGGCCGGCACGAGCCTGGTCACCATCGCGGTGATTTCCTTGTCGAACGCTTCGGCCTGACCTTTCACGTCCGCCGGCAGGTCGCTCTTGGCGGCAACCTGTTTCATCACCTCGGGCATCTGGCGCTGCACCGGCACGACCTGGCTGATGATCTCGTTCGCGCGCCCCTGGAGCGCGTGAAGCTCCATCGCCATGTCGAACAGCTTCTTTCGCTCGGCTTGCGTCAGAACGACCTGGGGATCGGCCATGACCCGCAGGGGCTTCGTCGCAACCGTCTTGCCGTCGACCACGAGCACGACGCTGTAAGTGCCCGGGAGCACGAAGGGACCCGGGTTACCGCCGCCGCCTCCGCCGCCGAACCCGCCGCCTCCGCCTCCGCCACCGGTGCACCCTGCACCGAAGCGCACGGGCTGCTGCTCCTGTTGTTCAGCCTGCGCGCCCGCCGGTGCGCCACCCTGGCGCCCCTGTCCCGCCTCCTGGTTGCCACGCCCGGGCCCGAGATCCGGATTGGGCACCGGCTGCACCCGCAGGTCCCAGCATGCCGACTGCAGGCCGGCCTTCTTGCTGTTGTCGAGCACCCGGCCCGAGATCTCGCGGACCTCGCGCCCGGTCGCATCGGTGATGCGGAGCGCGACGCTGCCAAGATCCTTCTTGGAGTACCAGCTGATGACCGCTGCCTGCGGCGGGTTCTCGCCGAAGAAAGCCTGGTCGCCCCAGAATTCGTAGTTGCGGTCGCGCGCCGGTCGGCGGTACATCGCCGTGGGCGCGGGGGAGAACAGCGTCGCCTCCGTCATCGACTTCTGCGCCGCGGCCATCTCCTGCACCGGCGCCAGGTTGTCGAGCACCCAGATCGCGCGCCCGTGTGTCGCGACGACGAGCGCGTTGTCGCGCGGATGGATCGTCATTTCGTCGACGCGGACGGTGGGCATGTTGCCCTTCATCCGCATCCAGCTGCCGCCGCGGTCGAGCGACACGAAGATGCCGGTCTCGGTCCCGAGATAGAGCACGTCCGGATTCTTGAGGTCCTCCAGCAGCGTGCGCGCCACCTGCCCCTTCAGGTTCCCGTTCAGCGAACGCCAGGTCTGCCCCGCGTCGGTGCTGGCGTAGATCCAGGTTTCGAAGTCGTTCTGCCGATGACCGTCGAACGTCGCGTAGACCGTGCCTTCGTCGAACCTGGAGGGCACGAGCTCGGATACGAAGATGCCCTTCGGCAGACCCTGGAAGCGGTCCGTGATCCGGGTCCACGTCTTGCCCATGTCGCGCGTGACCGCGACGTTGCCGTCGTCGGTACCGGCGTAGAGCAGGCCCGGACGTTTCGGCGATTCGGCAAGCGAGACGATCGCCGGCCACTGCGAGATCCCGTCGTTGCGCGAGAAGCGGATCTCGCTCCCCTTGACGCCCATGGTGACGATCTCGTCGCGGCCCTGGTTATCGGTCAGGTCGTCGCTGATCGCCGTCCACGAGAGGCCGCGGTCCGTCGACCGGAACACCTTGTTCGCCGCGGCGTACAGCACCTTGTGGTCGTGCGGCGAGAACATCAGCGGCGTATCCCAGTGCCAGCGGTACGCCGGCTCGCCCGGGCCGGGCTGCGGACGGATGCTCATCGTCTCGAACGTCACCCGATCGATCCGGGAGATGTTGCCGTCCTGCGACTCGCTGTAGGCGATTCTGTAGTCGCCCGGATCCTGCAGCACGACGAAACCGTCGCCTCCCTGCAGCGTGTGCCACTCGTGATTGCCGATCCCGGGCGCGCTGCGGACCGCGCTCGGGCCGCACCAGTTGTAGTTGTCCTGCATGCCGCCGCAGATGTTGTACGGCACCTGGTTGTCGACGCTCACGTGGTAGAAGAGCCCGACCGGGAGGTTCGGCACGAACTTCCACTCGCGTCCCTTGTCGTACGACATCGCCAGCCCGCCGTCGTTGCCGATCAGGATGTGATTGGAGTTGGACGGGTTGATCCAGATCGCGTGCACGTCGTCGTGGATGGGCTGGGCGATGTCGGTGGCGATGGTCTTGCCGCCGTCCAGCGTCTGGTGGAGCCCGACGCCGCCCGTGTAGACGACATCCGGATCGTTCGGATCGATGTTGAGCTGGCTGAAGTACATCGGGCGCGGGTTGGCGTTGTTCACCTTGCGCCAGGTTGCGCCGGCATCGTCGGACCGGTAGAGGCCGGTCGGATTGTTCGGGTCGAGCTGCTGCTGCCCGCCGCCGCGCCCGCCGCCGCCGCGCCCGCCG
>DATFFM010000122.1:0-4927 GCA_035250005.1 Vicinamibacterales bacterium
CGCCGAACATCGCCCACGCCAGGATGGCACTCCACGGATCTGCGATCTCGAGCAGCGGCCCGTGCGTCGCCGTCGTCCACGCGTACTCGAAGGCGTCGTATGACGCGGCAGCCATCGCGATTCCGCCACCAATGAGGAGCGGCCAGCGCACCCGTCGCCAGACCGGACTACCGCCGATGAGTCGCCGAACGGCGACCACGCCGATCGTCGTCGCCAGTCCGGCGATGGCCAGGCTTGCGGCGGCTTCCGTGCTCTCGAACGCTGCGACGCTCGGCATCAGGGCGAACGGATTCGGCGGACACGTGTCGCAGCCCAGGAGCGCCGGATCCTGGAAGACGAGGCGACCGAAGGAGCGCACGGCCATCGCGCCCGCCAGCGCCACGACGAGCCATCGCGCTCGGGGAAGCGGTGCCCGAGACGAAAACATGAGGAGCAGGGCGGCGAGCAGTAGGTCGTAGTAGCCCTCGAACGCAAAGCCCAGGTGCATCACCACCGGCCGGCGGCTTGGGGCATAGCTGCCCACGAACCACAGCGCGCCGCTGACGAGCAGCACCGGCCCGGCTGGGGAGTGCGGCCGGAGCCAGATGGCGACGAGCCCCGATACGACGAACGTCAGCCCCATGACGAGGTCGGCGATGAGGAAGTCGGGAGGAGCACCGCTGGCCGCCCCGACGAACGTCGTGACGCCGGCGAACGCCAGGACGCCGGCGGCGAGCGCCAGACCTGCGCGACGGCTCATGCCGCGCATGCTGGCACACGGCGCCTGCGGCGAACACCCGTGCTACCCCGGGTTCGACTCAGGGGCTTCCTCGCTGGCTGCGTGTGTTCGGGCAGCACAGGCTGAGGGCCCGATCCATTGGAGACTGAGCCATGACCCGACGCGCCATCGCCCTCGCCACCACCGCTGCGCTCACCATCGGCGCCTTTGCCGCGGGCGTCGTCCAGGCTGGTGGACCGATACGAGAGAGTGACTCGTATACCGAGCGCTTCTTCGACGACTTCATCGACGAGCTGTGCGGCATCGCGACGTACACGACGGTCACAGAGCGCTGGACCCTCAAGGAGTTCCCCGACGGATCGTCAACGCTCCACGTGACGCGCACGTTCGTGCCCGAGGACCAGCGGCTGCCGATCGAGAAGGGAGCCGGAACCAGCTACTTCGCGGCCGATGGCACTCAGCGCGTCGTCGGCAAGCCGATCCAGCTGATCTCCCGCGGTGGCGGGGGTGTCACCCTGCTCGACGCTGGCTGGATCGAGTTCGGCAATGACATCACGGTTCGCGGACCGCACCCATCGCTCGAGGTCGACCTCGCCGACTACTACTGCCCCTGAGAAGGCACGGCCGGTCAAAGCGCGTGAGCCGTCAGCTCACCGCCTTCTTCACGAGCTCGGCGATTCGCTTCTCGTCGCCCGGTGTGAGCTTCGTGAGCGCCCACGACGTCGGCCACATCGAGCCGTCATCCAGGTTCGCCGCCTCGTCGAAGCCAAGCGTCGCGTAGCGCGCCTTGAACTTGGCGGCGGGCTGGAAGAAGCAGACGTTCTTGCCACCCTTCGCATAGGCGGGCATCCCGTACCAGGTCTTCGACTCGAGCTCCGGCGCGGTCGCCTTGATGATCGCGTGGATCCGCTCCGCCATGGCGCGATCCGAGTCCGGCATCGCGGCGATCTTCTCCTGGAGATCGGCCTCTCCGTCCGCCTTCGTGCCCTTGCCGCGGCGGGCGGCCTTCTTCATATCTTTGGCGTGTTCCTTCATGACCGCGCGCTCCTCGTCGGTCCATACCTCGGACGACGTCTCGCGCGCTGACCTGCTCTTCGTGGACTTCTTCGCGTCGGTCATGGGGGAGTCCTTCCTGTGAGTCTTGATCGGTGCGGCTCATGCTAGGCAGCCACCGCCCGCATCGGCTTCTCGAAAACTGCTCGATCTGGCGGTCTTGCCCGCCGCTGACTGTCTCGCAGCCCCGGCCTCGGCGCAAATCAGCGCCCGTCAGCGGATATGGCGCTACTGCCAAATCGCCTGACACTGCGTGAGCACACCGCCGCCGTAGCGCCGCCATGCAGCACGACCACGTCGTCAGCCATCGGTCTACGATCTGGCCATGACGAACCATGACGCGCTGCCTCTCGGCAATTTCTCGGTAAGCCTCCCCGTCAAGGACCTCGCGACCTCGCGCGCCTTCTACGAGAAGCTCGGCTTCTCGGTCATCACCGGCGAGGCTGCCGAGAACTGGCTGATCCTGCAGAATGGCGCCGCGACGATCGGTCTCTTCCAGGGCATGTTCGAGCGCAACACGCTGACGTTCAATCCCGGCTGGGACAGCAGCGGCAACACCCTGCCGCAGTTCACCGACGTCCGCGAGCTTCAGCGCCGCCTCAAAGCGGCGGGAATCGTTCCATCGGCGGAGGCCGATGAGTCCGGGCAGGGTCCGGCGAGCTTCATGGTCGTCGACCCAGACGGCAACCCGATCCTCTTCGACCAGCACGTCTGACCACCGCTGAACGGGTCATCCAGCGACGGGCCCAGCTACGATTTGTCGCATGGCCTCGCGGGAGTCTGTACCGCCTGAGCTCTTCCTCTCCGGCTTCTCGCCCGAAATCCGGCAGATCGCCGAGGATCTTCGCCGGGTCGTCCGCGAAGCCGTTCCGGAGGCCGTTGAGCGCGTCCGAACCGGGTGGCGATTGGTCGGCTACGACGTCCCAGCCGGCCGCAGGACCCGGTACTTCGCGTTCGTGGCCCCGGAGCCGAAGCACGTCCATCTCGGATTCGAGTACGGCGTCTGGATGACGGATCCCGACAACCTGCTGCGCGGCGCCCATCTCGACCTGAAGAAGGTTCGGTTCGTCACGTACGAGCCGGGCGACGTGATCCCCGCCGCAGCGCTCGTGCGCTATACCCGTGAGGCTGCCGACCTCGCCGCCATGGGATCTGCCGGACGAATCCGGCCACGCCTCCAGTGATGCTCGACCGGCTGCCGAAACCGATCCGCCGGTGGCTGTACGCCGGCGGTACGCGCCAGGATCGACTGCGTGACCCGGACGCGGTCATCGGCGTTCTCGAGGTGCGACCCGGAATGCTCGTAGGCGACCTGGGCCCCGGTGCCGGCCACTTCACGTTCCGGCTTGCCCGCGCGGTCGAACCGAACGGCACCGTCTACGCGCTCGACGCCAACGGGAGCACGCTCGACGAGCTGCGTCGTGGCGCCGGCTCAAGGGGGATCACGACGCTTCGGACCGTGCAAATACGCCGCGACCGCCTCGAGATCCCTGAGCCGGTGGACCTGCTGTTCGTCTCGGCCACCTATCACCACTTGCCGAAACCGATGAGGTACTTCGCGGGCGCGCGGACGCACCTACGGCCCGGCGCGCGGGTGGCGATCCTCGAGTCCCGGCGCGAAGGGTTGCTCGCCCGCTGGCACGGTCGACACGCCACCTCGCCGCGCCGCGTGCTGCGGGAAATGGCGGATGCGGGATACCGGCTCATCGGCACCCACGACGTCGTTCGCGGCTACTGGTTCGCGGTGTTCGAGGTTGGGGACGGCTCGATGCCGGCCTGACGGAACAGCAAACCCGATGCGACCCAGGCTGCCACGAAGAAGGCGTCCGCGCGCAGCTCTGGCCCGAGCCCGGCGACGAGCGCGATGCCCGCGACGACAGCCTGGGCGCCCGCCGCAGCGAACATCGCGATCGACGCCTCACGTGGCTCGAATCGGCCGATCGACGCGCCCACCAGCGCGACGAACAGAACGAAGAGGTACATCAGGTTCGCTGGGTTGCCCTCGTCCCCGATCATGCCGACCGCGAGGTTGACCCAGATGAGGAAGAGTCCCGCCGCGACGGCGATGCCGATGGCAGCCTTGTGCGCGAAGCTCCCGGCGCGCGCGCTGGCGTACTCGAACAGGAGTCCGCTGCCGAGCACGAGGACGCCAATGATGGCGAAGTCCATCGGTCCCCAGTTCACTCCCTCGGTGCCGCTGCCGGGATCGGGTACTCCGAGGTTGAGCACCATGGCGAGGGCCGGCACGGCCAGCACGGCTGCGGTGATGAGCACCCAACGAATCACGGCCCTGGTCTGCATCAGCTGGCTCACGTTCTCCCTCACGATTCCGGCGGTTGTTTCGGCGAACGTGCCGAGAGCGAACGCGTGGAAACCGCGATTCGCATCGGTTCGCTCACGGCAGAGGTCGGAGAAGGTCTGCGCCATCGGCTCGCCGAAGCGCTCGCGGAAGGGTCTCGGGTAGAGGCGCAGCAGGCGGCCGTACCAGCGGCGGTACCGGCCGATCGTTCGGTCAGGTGCCATCGGCAAACGCGTTCGGCGTCAGGCGTTTCTCGGTGGCGACGGCGACGACCTCGCGGTATCGGTCCAGTTCGGACTGGAGCGCCTTCCGCCCGAGCGCGGTGAGCGTGTAGTAGATGCGCCGCTCGTCGTCCATCGCGGGGTCGACCCGCTTGTCGCTTTCGCGGATCAGCCCCGCGTCCATCATCCGACCGAGCGACCCGTAGAGGGTGCCGGGACCCATCTTCACCTTGCCGTGCGACTCCCGCTCGACCTGCTTCATGATCCCGTACCCGTGCCGCTCCTCAGTGGAGAGCGCAAGCAGAATGTGAAGCACGGCCGGAGTCAAGGGAGGGTCCGCCTTGGTCTTCACGCGCCTTTCCCACTATATCCGTAACGGATGCATCCTATGTCCGAAACGGATGCGCGTCAACAGTGCGGGAAGGTCGGGGCGCTGTAGACGTGGTCGCTACCCGGGCGTGATTAGGCTGTTCCTCTCCAGGGCCGCGCCGAAGTAGCGCGCCTCCGGGTCGACGATGATCGTCTTGGTCTTGTCTTCCTTCCGCGCCAGGACATTCCGGGCCATCTGCTCGAACGGGATCTTCTCCGGCCCACCGATGTTCGCGATGCCATTCAGCGGCTGGCCGGCCGCAACGC
>DATFFM010000123.1:0-18293 GCA_035250005.1 Vicinamibacterales bacterium
CGGTCGGCCGCAACCCTTCTTTTCTGGCCAGCAGATACGGCCGGATGACCTCTCCCGCGCGGGCCGGCAGCAGGAAGCTCATGGCAAAGCCGATGACGGTCGTCCGGAACGCCGTGCCGAAATGGGTGGGCCCGATGGGCGCGAGCAGCGACTGCCAGCGCCAGGCGCGGAGCGCGTAGGTGACGCCGGTGATGAGCACGGCCGCGAGCAGCAGCCACGGATTGGCGCGCCGGGTTTCCGCCCACACCTCGGCGAAGCGCACATCGCGGAAGAAAAAGGCCAGAAGTGCCAGAGTAATGGCGACAATAAGGACCGTTCGGACCCGGGATCGCATGTGTATGTGGCTGAGGTTCGGGACTAGAATCCTATAACACCCGCGCCAAGTCTATGGGAAAACGTGAGTTATTGATCGCGGCGGTCTTCGTTTTTCTGGGGTTCGGCGTCTATCGGCTGACCGCGCCGCCGGCCGACCCCTCGCGCCCGGGCTTCTCGCCCGGCCGGATCATCGACCAGATCCGGCGCGAGGTCCGCGGCCAGCGCGCCACCGCCGAGACCACCGTCAGCAATACGCACCCGGTGCCCGCGACGGTCACCGAGATCCGTCTCGACTTCAGGATCGGGGCTGTCACGATCGTGGGCGAGGACCGCGACGACATCGAAGCCGAGATGCACGTGCGGTCAACCGGCTACGACACCGATGAAGCCGAGCGCCTCGCAAAGGCCTCGTACCTCAAGTTCGACGAAGCCGGACCGCTGTTGATCATTGCCGGAAAATTCCCGGTCGAGGGCAGGCAGACGCCGACGCTCCGGCTGAAGATCCCGACGCGGCTGGGCGTGAGGATGGACGACAAAGGCAACACGCTCGAGATCACCAACGTCGGCTCGGTCCTGGTCGGCACGGGCCGGGGCAAGACCACGATCCAGCGGGTCGCTGGCAGCGTGACCGTGACGCAGCGCGGCAACGAGGTCACCATCACCGACGTCGGGTCGCTCAAACTCAATACCCTCGCCGGCGCCGAGGCGAGGGTGAGCCGGGTGCGCGGCGATGCGAGCTTCTCGCTCCAGACCGGCGACCTCCGCGCGGAGGAGCTCCGTGGCGGCCTCGAAGTCGAGGCGCGCAACACCGAGATGCAGTTCGACAAGCTGGATAAGCTGAAGGGCCCGGTACGGATCAACGCCAGCCTGGGCGAACTGGTCCTCGTCGGGCTCGCCGCCGAGGCCCGGATCGACGGCCGGCGCACCGACATCCGCGTCGACCACGCGGGGGGCGCACCGCTCGCCATCTACAACGAGGGGGACGAGTCGATCGAAGTCACCGTGCCGCCCGTCGGTTTCACGATGGACGCGTTGGCCGTCGACGGCGCCATCACGGTCGACGCGAAGCTCGAGGCGGCGGGCCTGAAGAGCGAAACGCTCGGCGGCCCCCGCGCCGAAAACAACAACGAGCGAGAGGAAACCCGCGTCACGGGAGCCGTACGCGGCGGCGGCCCGGCTATCACCCTGCGCGCCACTCGCGGCGACATTCTGCTGAAAGCTCGTTGATCCCGTCAGCCATCCGCAATCCACAATCCGCAGTTGACGCGCCTCCCGGTCGCCTGTAATCTTCACACTCTTCCGCGAGGCGTACCGTGCTGTCCACTGCCCCAGTCCTTGAAACCTCTCTCGACGGTCTGACGCTCCATCGACGGGGAAAAGTGCGCGACGTGTACGAGGTGACGCTCGACACCGGCGCCACCGCGCTGCTGATGATCGCGACCGATCGCATTTCGGCGTTCGATTACGTGCTCGGTTCGGGTATTCCGGACAAAGGGAAAGTCCTGACGCAGCTCTCGGGATTCTGGTTCGAGCGCCTGGCAGATCTCGTGCCGCATCATCTGCTCTCCATCCACGTCGACGAATTCCCGGCGGCCGCACGACGTCACGCTGGCGTGCTGCGCGGCCGCACGATGCTGGCGCGGCTCACGGATCCGATCCCGGTCGAGTGCGTGGCGCGGGGGTATCTCTCGGGATCCGGCTGGAAGGAGTACCAGCAGACCGGCGCCGTCTGCGGCATCCCCCTGCCGCCGGGCCTGCAAGAGTCGGAAAAGCTGCCCGAGCCGATCTTCACGCCGGCCACCAAGGCCGACAGCGGCCACGACATCAACATCCGTTACGAGGAGGCGGGAGCGATCGTCGGCCACGATCTGATCCGCCGTCTGAAGGACCTGACCCTCGCGATCTACCGGCGGGGCTGTGCGCACGCCGACTCGAAGGGCATCATCATCGCCGACACCAAGTTCGAATTCGGCCTGGCCCGCCCTGGCGGCGAGCTGGTCCTCATCGACGAAGTCCTCACCCCCGATTCGTCGCGCTTCTGGCCACGCGCCTCGTACGCACCCGGCCGCGGCGTTCCCAGTTTCGACAAGCAGTTCGTCCGGGACTACCTCGAAGACATCAAGTGGAACAAGCAGCCTCCGGTTCCGGTGCTGCCCGATGAGGTGATTCAGAAGACCCGCGAGAAGTACGTCGAAGCGTTCCGGCTGCTCTCCGGACGCGAGCTTCAGTAGGCCCGTGCGCGACCAGCTCGACAAGCTCGTCCAGGAAATGCTCGCCAGGGGCATCCTGTACGACGATGCGCGCCGGGAGTTCGAGAAGATGTTCATCTCGCGGGCGCTGCAGCGGTCAAAAGGCAGCGTCGGCGACGCTGCCGACCTGCTCGGCATGCATCGCAACACGGTCGCGCGCAAGATGACGGAATACCGGCTGAAGAGAACCTGACGGGTGCTCGTGCAGGTGCACCCGTCTCGTCTGTTCTAGCACTCCCATCCCCCGACTGCTTGACACCGCCCGGGCAGTCCGATAGATTTAGCAGTCGGGCGCACCGAGTGCTACCGAACCTGGGCCCACCGGCCCTTTTCTTAGGGTTTTCGCTCGGTCAGGCCTCCAGTTAATCAATGTTTTCACGGGAGTAACGCGCAGTATGTCAGCCACCAAAGCAGCAGTCGGGATCCGTCCCCTGCACGATCGGGTCATCGTGCAGCGCATCGAAGAAGGCGAACAGAAGGTCGGCGGGATCATCATCCCCGACTCCGCCAAAGAGAAACCTCAGCAGGGCAAGGTCATTGCCGTCGGCAAGGGGAAGGTCGAGAAGGACGGCAAGGTCACGCCGCTCGACGTCAAGGAAGGGGACACGATCCTCTTCGGCAAGTACTCGGGCCAGGAGATCAAGCTCGAAGGCCAGGAGTACCTGATCATGCGCGAGGAAGAGATCCTCGGCGTCATCACCACGTAGCCGCCGGCACGATTTCGTCGCGCAGCCCTTCGGGCTGCCACCGCACGGTTCGTAGTTCGTCGCGCAGCCCTTCAGGGCTGCCACAGCACGGTTCGTAGTTCGTCGCGCAGCCCTTCAGGGCTGCCACAGCACAGTTCGTAGTTCGTAGCGCAGCCCTTCAGGGCTGCCATACACAACGGAGAAATCAGAGATTTATGGCAAAGCAGATCATTTACGGCGAGGAATCCCGGCAGGCCATCCTGCGCGGCGTGAACCAGCTCGCCAACGCCGTCAAGGTGACGCTCGGCCCCAAGGGCCGCAACGTCGTCCTCGACAAGAAGTTCGGCTCCCCCACCATCACCAAGGATGGTGTCACGGTCGCGAAGGAGATCGATCTGAAGGATCCGCTCGAGAACATGGGCGCCCAGATGGTCCGCGAAGTGGCGAGCAAGACCTCCGACATCGCCGGTGACGGCACCACGACCGCAACGGTTCTCGCGCAGGCGATCTTCCGCGAAGGCGCGAAGAACGTCGTTGCCGGCGCCAACCCGATGGAGCTCAAGCGCGGCATCGAAAAGGCCGTCGAAGCTGTCGTCAACGAGCTGAAGAAGCTGTCGAAGCCCGTGTCCGGCACGATGATCGCCCAGGTCGGCACGATCTCGGCGAACAACGACGAGACGATCGGCAAGATCATCGCGGAAGCGATGGACAAGGTCGGCAAGGACGGCGTCATCACCGTCGAGGAAGCCAAGTCCATGGAGACCTCGCTCGAGGTCGTCGAGGGCATGCAGTTCGACCGCGGCTACCTCTCGCCCTACTTCGTAACCGATCCGGAGCGGATGGAGGTCGTGGTCGAGAATCCGGTCATCCTGATCCACGAGAAGAAGATCAGCTCGATGAAGGACCTGCTGCCGCTGCTCGAGCAGGTGGCCCGCGCGGGCCGGCCGCTCGTGATCATCGCGGAAGACGTCGACGGCGAAGCGCTCGCGACCCTGGTCGTGAACAAGCTGCGCGGCACGCTGCAGGCCGTGGCCGTGAAGGCGCCGGGCTTCGGCGATCGCCGCAAGGCCATGCTCGAGGACATCGCGGTTCTTACCGGCGGTCGCGCGCTGACCGAGGACCTCGGCATCAAGCTCGAGAACATCAAGCTCGAGGACCTCGGCAAGGCCAAGAAGGTCACGATCGACAAGGACAACACCACGATCGTCGAAGGGGGCGGCGCCCAGAGCGCGATCGAAGGGCGCGTCAAGCAGATCCGCACGCAGGTCGAAGAGACCACGTCGGACTACGACCGCGAGAAGCTCCAGGAGCACCTGGCGAAGCTGGTCGGCGGCGTCGCGGTCATCAAGGTCGGCGCGGCAACCGAGACCGAGATGAAGGAGAAGAAGGCGCGCGTCGAAGATGCGATGCACGCGACGAAGGCGGCGGTCGAAGAGGGCATCGTCCCGGGCGGCGGCGTGGCGCTGCTGCGCGCGAGCAAGGCGCTCGACGGGCTGAAGCTCGAAGGCGACCAGGCCGTCGGCGTGGCCCTGATCCGCAAGGCGATCGAAGAGCCGCTCCGCTGGATCGCGACCAACGCGGGCCAGGAAGGCTCGATCGTCGTCCAGAAGGTGAAGGACGCCAAGGGTGATGACGGCTACAACGCCGGCACCGACACCTACGAGAACCTCGTGGGCGCGGGCGTCATCGACCCGGTGAAGGTCGTCCGCACGGCGCTGCAGAACGCCTCGTCGATCGCGTCACTTCTGCTCACCACCGAGGCGCTCGTCAGCGAGATCCCGGAGGAGAAGAAGGAGATGGCCGGCGGCGGCATGCCGGGCGGCGGCGGTATGGGCGGGATGTACTGACGCGCGTCAACTACCACCTGCCAGTTTCTCAACCTCCAACGCCTCCCGGTACGGGCGCTGGGAGTCGGGAGCTGGCGCCGTGGATTTCTGGTGAAGGCCGGTCGGGAGCAATCCTGGCCGGCCTTTTTTCAATCCAGGCGGCCGTCCGAAGTCCAGGCGGTGAACAGGCGACCCGATCTACGGGCCTACTCCGCCCGCAAGGCCAGCATCGGATCGACGCGGCTGGCGCGATGCGCCGGCGGCATCGTCGCGAGCACCGTGGCTGCGGCCAGGACGGCCGAGGCCAGCACGAAGACGTGCGGCGCCGTCGGCGAGACGCCGAAGAGGAACGACTGGGTCACCTGCGACGCGCTGTAGGCCGCCGGAAGCCCAACCGCCAGGCCCAGACCGACGACGATCCACGCGTCCCGCAGCACCAGCCGTCGCACATCAACAGGGCGCGCGCCCAGCGCGACGCGCACACCGAACTCACGCGTGCGCTCGGCGGCCCGTCGAGCGGCAAGCCCATAGAGTCCGGCTGCCGCGAGCAGCAGTGCGGCGCCGCCGTACGCGATCGACAGCATCGCGCGGAAGCGCTCCTCCGCAACGTCCTCGGCAGCCAGCGACTCCAGCGCATGCGTGGACGTCACGACCATCTGCGGATCGACGTCCCGAATTACCTGCCGCATCAGCGGCAGAACGGCAGACGGGTCCCCGGACGTGCGAACGACGAACTGCGTGACGCCGCGGGTCTGCTGGTTGAACTCGTAGAACGCCGCGGCATTACCGTCTGAAAAGTTCCGCTGCTTGACGTTCGACACCACGCCGACCACGTCCCAGTGGGTCACCTGTCCCGGCTCGGGTCCCCATGTCAGGGAGAACCGGCATCCGATCGCACCCTGTGGACAGAACCGCCGCTGAAACTCACGGGACACCACGACGGCGTTGGCGCCGATGCGGTCGGACGCAGTGAAGCCGCGCCCCTCGACAATGCGCATGCCCATCAGGTCGAAATACTGGCGCGTGACGACGTGCCGGTGGACGCTATGCGTCTCGGGTGCCGGACGGCCTTCCAATGGGATAGCGATCTCCCGGGGGACGCCAACGAACGGCACGGCGCTGGCGCCGGCCACGCCGATGACATCCGGAATCGCGGCCAGCCGTTCGAGAACCGCCCGCGTCCGCAGACCTTCTATCGAGGTTTCCAGCGCCGCCAGTCGCTGGGAAAAATCTCTCTTCCCCTCTAGTGCCACGAACGCGG
Source organism: Vicinamibacterales bacterium (assembly GCA_035250005.1). Taxonomy (GTDB): domain Bacteria; phylum Acidobacteriota; class Vicinamibacteria; order Vicinamibacterales; family 2-12-FULL-66-21; genus JACDCA01. Next base: position 6,338 of record DATFFM010000123.1, read on the forward strand.
CACCCGATCCCCAGCGGATCCCGGTGAACGTGGTCGACGCCACCGCCACGTTCGACGGCTCGAAGCCGAGCGGCTGCGAAGTCAGGCGATACATCGTCTCGCCGAACAGACACGCACCGACGATCAGGACCAGCGCGACCGAGATCTGCAGGACGACGATCAGGCGCTGGCCCAGGTGGCGCCGGTGCATCGCGCCGCGGCCGCCTTCCGCGAGCGTGCCGGCCGGCACCGATCGCGCGAGCGACATTGCCGGGACGGCGCCGAAGAGCAACAGCGCGAGCGATCCGAGCCCGGCGGCGAACCACGCCAGCCGGGGGTCGGACGACCCGGCGTGGATGCGCGGCAGCCCTTCTGGCGCCATGGCCACGAACAGACCCGCCAGCCACGCGCCGAACACGAGTCCCGCAGTTGTGCCGATCACCGCGAGCAGCGCGTGCTCGACCAGCAACTGCCGCATCACACGCGCCCTCCCGGCGCCCAGCGAGAGGCGGACGGCGATCTCGTGGCGCCGGGCTCTTCCCTCTCCGACCAGTAGCCCGGCGACGCTCGAACACGCCACCAGCAGCAGCAGCGCGGCCCCGCCAAACAGCAGCCACAGTGGGCGCGCGACGCCGCCGAGATACTCGTCCGCGATCGGCACCAGCCGAATCGACGTCGGCTCGCGACGCTCGGTCGCGCGAACCACCGGTTCGGCCTCCGCCAGCGCCGCTTCCAGTGACACCCCATCCGCAAGCCGGGCGACGGCGCGGTACGCGGGCGACGCGTAGGCCCGTCCGGTCTGTGCGAAATAGCCGATCGGCAGCAACACGTCAGGCGAGCCGCTGTAGGTGCGGAACGCCGGCGTGAGCACGCCGACGACGAGATGCCTCTTCTGATCGCCGGAACTGGCATATCCCAGCGTCAGCGGCTGGCCGATGATGTCGGGCCGCGCGCCGAACCAGCGATGCCAGGCCTCGTGGGTCAGGATGACGCTGTCGGAGTCGGCTTCGTCCTCAGCCGGCGTGAAATGCCGGCCGTGGAGGATGGTGGCGCCCAGCGTCGGCAGAAAGTTCGAAGACACGTGGAGCGTCTGGACGACGTCATCGCGCAGCTCACCGATGGTTTGTTGAACCGGCTGCCAGACGGCCAGGCTCGCGAACCCGTGCGTCTGACGCAAAGCGTCCCAGGCCGGCCGTGACAGCAGCCGTCGGTTCCAGGTGGCCGAGAACCCGGGCTTCTGCCGCCGCTCGGGATGCACCGCATGGGCGACGACGAGGCGCTCCGCCTCCGGCCAGGGTAATGGCCGCAGCAGGACGGTGTCCACGACCGAGAACATTGCGGTCGTCGCACCGATGCCCAGCGCCAGGATCAGAATAGCGGTCACCGCGAAGCCGGGACGGTGCCGCCACCGACGGAGCGCGTAGCGCAGATCCCTCGCGATGTGCCCAAAGAAAGGCAGGCTGGCTCGATCCCGGTACTCGTCCTTGGTCGCCTCGACCGGTCCGAACTTCAGGAGCGCCGCGCGTCGCGCGTCCTCGGGACTCATCCCGGCGCGGACGTTGTCGTCGATGTGCAGCTGGAGGTGACTTTCGATCTCGGCCGCCAATTCGCGCTCGCGCCACCGCCCGCCGCTGAGCAGTCCGAGCAGCCGCATGACCCACGCCCGCAGCGCTCTCATGACGGCCGCTCCGGCGACAGGAACCGCGCGAGGATCGCGGTCGTGCGCTCCCATTCGCTGGCCGCAGCGGCCACTCGCTTGCGCCCGGCGCGGGTCAGCCGGTAATACTTCGCCTTGCGATTGTTCTCCGAGACGCCCCACTCAGAGGCGACATAGCCTTCCTGCTCCAGCTTCAGCAGCGCCGGGTACAGCGTGCCGTAGTTCAGGGTGAGGGTGTCGCCGCTGGTCTGCTCGATCCGGCGGGCGATGCCATAGCCGTGGAGAGGGCCGAGCGTCTCGAGCGTCTTCAACACCATCAGGGCCAGCGTGCCCTGCCAGACGTCGGTTTCCTTGGCCATGCGCCTCCTATTGGCAGGCCATAGGGTGCCACAAGCCTTCCGGTTTGGCAATCCACCAGCGCGGCTGCGGCTCTACCGCAGAGTAAACGACAACTCGATCAGCACCGTGACCGCCACCGGCTTGCCGAAGTAAGAGCCCGGCCGGAACTTCCAGCCGCGCACGGCTTCGACAGCTTTCTGATCGAGGCCAAACGACTCGTCCAGCGAACGCACCACCCGCACGCTGCCGACGGTGCCGTCGACAAGCACGGTTGCTTCGATGAGGATCGTGCCCTGGACCCTGGCGCGCATCGCCTCGACTGTGTACTCCGGCCTCTTCTCGAACAGGACCTGCGGCGAGGTAACTCCAGGTGCTCCGTCCTGGAGAGGGCCGGCACCGGACCCGGGCCCGGTGCGCGGACCGGAGCCGGGCCCCTCGAGCCCTTCGCCTCGGCCCTTCCCCGGCCCGTCGTCCGCACCAGTGCTCTCGGCACCAGCAGCGCTCAGGACCGCGACCGCACCTGGCAGGTCCAGCGCACCCAGGACGGCTGGAATGTGCGGCAGCATGAACTGCGGCGTCGATCGCACGACCGGCCGCGGCGGCGCGGGTGAGGCCTTCGCACCGTTACCGCCACCGCCTCCTCCGCTGAAACCCGGACGCGGCGTCCAGACCAGCGCCTTCATGCCCGGCGCGGGTGCCGGGGTCAGCCGCGGCCCGGGAAGAAACCAGGCGAACAGGAGCGCAAACGCAAGGTGAATGACAAAGCCGCTGGCAAGTTGTGTGGGCTGCCGCATGACCTTAAGACGACGGCCACCCGGATTCGGATTTCGTGTACAAAAGGACTGCCATGAAGAAAACCGCCCTGCTTGCTGCCGTCCTTGCACTTGCCGCTTCCCTCTCTGCCCAGCAGGCGCGCGACCCGCGGTCGGCGGGTGGCGGCAACTGCAGCGCCAACCCGTACAACTGCATCGACGCGCCGAACCCGCTGCAACCGCCCGACACCGTCTGGCTGGAAGAGATGACGTGGATGGACGTCCGCGACGCGATGCAGGCCGGCAGGAAGACGATCATCATCTCCACCGGCGGCATCGAGCCGAACGGCCCGTGGCTCGCGCTCGGCAAGCACAATTACATCCTGCGCGTGAACTGCGATGCGATCGCCCGCAAGCTGGGGGACGCCCTGTGCGCGCCGATCATTCCGCTGGTGCCCGAGGGCGGGATCGAGCCAAAGAGCGGGCACATGACGACGGTCGGCACGATCAGCCTGCGTGAAGAAACCTTCCAGGCGATGCTCACCGACGTCGTCCACAGCTTCAAGATGCACGGCTTCGCCAACATCATCCTGATCGGCGACAGCGGCGGGAACACGCGGGGCATGCAGGCGGTCGCGCAGAAGCTCACCGTCGAATGGAAAGGGACGCCGCTGGTGGCGCACATCCGCGAGTACTACGACTACGCTGCCGTGCTGAAGTACCTGGTCGAACTGGGCGTCTCGAAGGCCGACGGTCCGCGCGACGGGCTCCACGACGATCCGGCCATCACGATGAACATGCTGGTGGCGGATCCGCAGAGCGTCCGCTGGGAGCAGCGCGTCAAGATGAAGAAGGCGACGATCGACGGCGTCTCGATCGCCGACAAGGAGAGAGCGCTCGAGATCGGACGGAAGATCGTCGAGAGGCGCGCCAGCGTCACTGCCGAAGCGATCAAGCGCGCGATTGCCGCCGGAGGGAGCCGCTAGCCCGCGGCCGCGGTACACTCGAGCGATGATCGCCATCAGGGCCGCGACGCTGGACGACCTGCCAGCGCTCACCGACATCTACAACTATTACATCCTGAACACGCCGATCACGTTCGACCTGAAGCCGCTCGAGCCGCACGAGCGGCGCGGTTGGTTCGACGAGCATGCCGACTCGGGTCGCCATCGGCTGCTCGTCGCGGCCGACGACGGCGGCCGCCTGGTCGGATACGCGTCGACCAGCCGCTGGCGGCCGAAGGCGGCCTACGATACGACCGTGGAGTCGAGCGTGTACTGCCGCCACGGCGCCACCGGTTGCGGGATCGGGACGCGGTTGTACGAAGCGCTCTTTGCAGCGATCGCCGGCCAGGATGTCCATCGCATCGTCGCGGGCACCACGGTGCCGAACCCGGCCTCGATCGCGCTGCACGAGCGATTCGGTTTCACGCGGGTTGGAGAGTTCAGCGAAGTCGGGCGCAAGTTCGGCGCCTACTGGAACGTCGCGTGGTTCCAGCGGGCGATGTGATTCGTCCACCTGCAATTACCGCAGACGCACGACCAGCGGATCGGCGTTCGGCTTGAAGTTGTCGCGGCCCACTTCCACCTCGCGAGGCTGCGGCTCGCCGTCCATGGACAGAAAGAACCGCAACTCCTGCGCTCCGTCGGTGATCTTGAAGTCAAAGCCGTCGATGTCGTCGTCAGTGCGCGTGTTGAATCGGATCGTGCGCTCGTCGTCCTGCTCGATATGATCCTCCTCCCGCGAGGCGACCACGGCTGGACGACCGCCCACGCCCCGAACGCGGCCGCGCGGGCCGCGGACCACACGAGCGGGCCGACCAGGCGCGATGACCTTGCGCTCTTCGTCCACGTCGATCCGCTTCAGCGATTCGACAGTCCCCCCGGCCACGACAACCCGACCGTGGAATCGGTGAGCGGCGCCAAAGGTCGTCCACCGGACCTTCCAGGTGTTGCCGTCTTTCCAGACGAAGTACCCCAGCGCCTTCCCTTCCGAAAATGTCGGCTTGCCCGACATCCTGGCAACATCCGTATCCGCCGCCAGAAACGTCGAGCACATTGCGAACACGGATAACATCAGTACCGGCAGCCGCGACCGCGAGAGCATCGAACCCCTCCTGTTCTTTTGAAAGCACCGAAGTATAGCCTCATGTCACGGGGACGAAGCCAGAATTGTCTGGTACGCGAGGGCCCGCGCAGCGTCCGCCTGCCGGAACGTCGCGTGGTTGCAAGCGCTGACCGCAACTTCGTCCATACTGGGAGTGTTCTCCGGAGATCGATGCACCATGATCGAACCTCTCGCACGCGACGTCCGGTTTGCTGCACGGGGGCTCCGTCGCAGCCCCGGCTTCACCACCGCCGCCATCGTGACGCTCGCACTGGGCATCGGCGCGACCACCGCCGTGTTCAGCGTGGTGTATGGCGTCATCCTCCGGCCGCTGCCCTTCCCCAACGCCGATCGGCTCGTCCAGGTCGTCCAGCTCCTCAAGCCCAACCCGGGCAGGCTGGAGCGCCACCGCGCCGGCCTCACGACCGACCAGGTGACGGAATGGCGCGCGACCAGCCGCACCCTGGCGGAGATCGGGCACTACGGGCCGACGTCTGCAGCCTTGACCGACGTCGCAGCGCCGGTGCGCCTGAACGGGGCGAGGATCTCGGTGCCGCTGTTCCGCGCGCTCGGAGTGTCGCCGCTGAAGGGCCGGATCTTCGTCGATGACGACGAATTGCCGGGCAATGAACAGGTCGTGATCCTGAGCTATTCGACCTGGACGCGCCGGTTCGGATCGTCCGACGCCGTGCTCGACACGCCTGTCACCCTGAGCGGCCGGCGGTATCGGGTGATCGGCGTAATGCCGGAGGGTTTCGGGTTCCCCTCGATGGCGTCGCCGTTCATGAGCATGAACTCGGCCGGCGAGCTCGCCGACGCACCAGAATTCTGGCTGCCCAATGTGGCCCGGCCGCGCCCCTCTTCACCAGCCAGGGGAGGCATGACGCTGGTGCCGACGCTCGCGTTGCTCCGCCCGGACGTCACGCTGGAAGAGGCGACGGCGGAGGCCAACACACTGATGCCGGCACGCGTCGGCGAGCGGTTCCCGATCGAGCTGGTCAGCGCGCGCGTCGAACAGGTCCGCGGGGTCCGGCCGGTGCTCCTCCTGTTCCAGGCGGCCGTCCTCTTCGTGCTGTTCATCGCGTGCGTGAACGTCGTCAATCTTCTGCTGGCACGTGCCGCGAGCCGCCGGCATGAATTGGCGGTACGGCTCGCGCTCGGCGCCAGCCGTTCGCAGCTCGCACGATACGCCGTGGCCGAAGGGGTTCTCATCGGTGTCGGCGGCGGCGCCCTGGGCTGCCTGCTCGCGTTCCAGATCGTTTCGCTGTTCCGCACCCTCCCGCCATTCGTGTTGCCGCGGATGACGGAGATTCGCGTCGACGGGGTCGTTCTTGCGCTGGCGTGCGGAGTCTCCCTGATGGCGGGCCTCCTGGTCGGAGGCGCGACCGCCCTGCGGGCGCTGCGGAGCGATCTCGAACAGGGGACGGTTTCGTCGCGCACGGCGAGCGCGGGCCGGCGGCAGCGGCCTTCCCGCGCGCTGCTGGTCGCCGAAACTGCGGCCGGCGTCATCCTGCTGGCCGGCGCAGGCCTGCTGCTGACGAGCTTCGTTAAACTGACCAGCGTAGAGCGCGGCTTCGAACCCGACGACGTATTCACGTTCCGCATATCGCTCCCGGCGCGCTACCAGGAGGCCGCGGCGCACCACGGATTTCATGACCAATTCGCGGACGCGCTGCGACAGATGCCCGGCGTCACGTCGGTGGGAGCCACGGACTGGATGCTCGGCCAGGGGGCTGTCGGCTTTACGCTCATCGTAGACGGACAAACGGCCAGCCACAGAGGGATCTGGTTTCAGACCATCACGCCCGGCGTCTTCGAGACGTTGCAGATCCCGCTGCGCGGCCGCGATTTCGACGAGCGCGACCGCGCGGGGCAGGCCACCGTCGCGATCGTCAACGAGACCTTCGCGCGGCGGTTTCTCGCCGGCCTGGATCCGATCGGCCGCCGCATTCAGTTTCAGCACTGGCCCGCGCTCGAGATCGTCGGCGTCGCCGGCGATACGAGAACGCGAGAGCTGGACACCGAGGTCAATCCGGCCATTTATCTTCCGCAGGAACTGACCGGCGCCGGGCTGGGCGCGCCGACGTATTTTGTCCGGCTGACGAGAGACACCGGCGCACTGGCGGGCATCCGCGCGATCGCCGCGCGCAGCGACGCCGGCGCCGTCATATTCGACGCCACGAGCCTGGAGGCGCTGCTCGCCCGCAGCGTGGTCACACCGAAACTGTACAGCGCGACCGCCCTCGGCTTCGCGGCGGTCGCGGTAACGCTGGCCGCGCTCGGCCTCTTCGCCGTGCTGTCCTTCTCAATCGGAACGCGCACGCGCGAATTCGGCATACGCATCGCGCTCGGCGCGACATCTCGCACGGTGATCACGAAGGTGATGCGTGAGGCGCTCGGGACGGTTCTGCTGGGAGTCGCGATCGGAACGGCAGGGGCGATGTATCTGTCGCGGTATCTGGAGGCCTTGCTGTACGGCGTCCAGCCGGGCGATCCGATGACGCTCGGTGTGGTCGCCGTGATGTTCCTCGGGATTGCGGCGCTCGCCTCCTATGTGCCGGCGCGACGCGCAACGCGGGTCGATCCGATCGCGGCGCTGCGGGCGGAGTGACATGAAGAAACGCTGAACTCTGAACGCTGAACGCTGAATTCCGAACGCTGATCTCCCTCAGCTCCCTATCGCCCGCGGTGTGACGCCCATGTTGTGGAGCATGAACGCGTAGATGTCGGCCGTGGTCTCGAGCGCCTTGGTGAAGCTGCTCGCGCCGTGGCCCGACTTCGTCTCGATCCGGATCAGGATCGGACTCTCTTTGCTCGCGAGCTCCTGCAGCGTCGCCGCATATTTGAACGAGTGCGCCGGCACGACCCGGTCGTCGTGGTCCGCGGTGGTGATCAGCGTGGCGGGGTACTTCACACCCTTCTTGATGTTGTGCAGGGGGGAGTAGGCGTAGAGCGTCTTGAACTCCTCCGGGTTCTCGCTGGACCCGTAGTCAGCTCTCCAGTTCCAGCCGATCGTGAACTTGTCGAACCGCAGCATGTCCATCACGCCAACCTGCGGGATCGCGACGCCGAACAGTTCCGGCCGCTGGTTCATGACGGCGCCGACGAGCAGGCCGCCGTTCGATCCTCCCTGGATCGCCAGCTTCGGCGTCGAGGTGTACTTGTTGGCGATCAGCCATTCCGCCGCGGCGATGAAGTCGTCGAACACATTCTGCTTGTTCGCCTTCATCCCCTGTTCGTGCCACTTCTCCCCGTACTCTCCCCCGCCGCGGATGTTCGCCGACGCATAAACGACCCCCTGCTCGAGAATCGCGAGGCGCGCCGCGCTGAAGCTCGGCGACTGGACGACATTGAAGCCGCCATACGCGTAGAGCAGGGTCGGATTGGTGCCGTCGAGCTTCAGCCCCTTCTTATGGACGAGAAACATCGGGATCTTCGTGCCGTCCTTGCTCGGGTAGAACACCTGCTTCGTCTCGTACTGCGTCGCGTCGTACTCCGGCACCTTCGGCTGCCTGAAGATGCGGCTCTTCTTCGTCGCGATGTCGTAGCGGTAGATCGTCGGCGCGACGCTCAGGGAGTTGAAGGTGTAGAAGACGAACGCGGCGTCGCGCGGCCCGCCGAAGCCGCCCGCGACGCCAGGGCCGGGCAGCGCGACTTCATGTTCGAGCGCGCCGTCGAGGCTGTAGACGTACGCGTGCGTCGTGACGTCCTTCAGGTACGTGACAAACAACTTCCCGCCGGCGGTGCCGGCCCCCTGGATCGGTTCGGGCTTCTCGGGCAGCACCTCGGTCCAGTTCGACTCTTCGGGCTTGTTTGGATCCACTTTGATGACGCGCCAGTTCGGCGCCTTGTGGTTGGTCTGCACGACCAGATGGTCCCCGACATTGTCGAGCACGAAGAACGACTCGTCGCCGATGGCTCCGAACACCGGCTTGAACGTCGTCTCCCCCTTCGAGAGGTCGCGGACGAAGACGGCGTTGCCGTCCTTGCCCTTCCCGCGGTCCGAGATGTCGAGAATCGCGAAGCGTTCGTCCTCGGTCGTGTCGACGGTGTGGAAGCGCTGCGGATTGTCCTTGTCCTCGAACACCAGCACGTCCTGCGACTGCGGGGTGCCGACCTTGTGGTAGTAGACCTGATGCCCTTCGTTGATCGACGCCTTCTCTTTCCCTTTTTCGGGCGCGGGATAGCGGCTGTAGAAGAACCCGCCCTTGTGCCACGCGGCGCCCGAGACCTTCACCCATTCGAGCGTATCGGGCAATGTCTTCTTGGTGGCGAGCTCGATGACCTTGAGCTCCTGCCAGTCGGATCCGCTCCGTGAGATGCCATAGACGGCGTACTTCGCATCCTTCGACGGAGCGAAGACCGACAGCGCCACGGTGTCGCCCCACGTGTTTGGATCAATCAGGACCTCCGGCTTGCCGGCCATCCCTTTCTGGATGTACAGCACGCTCTGGTTCTGGAGGCCGGCGTTCTTCCGGAAGAACACGTACGGCCCCTTGCGCGATGGCGCCGTGTACTTCTCGTAGTCGTTCAGCTGTTTGACCCGCTTCTGAAGCGCATCGCGAAACGGGATCTTCTCGAGGTACGGGAAGGTGACCTTGTTCTGGGCGGTGACCCAGGCGGCGGTCTCGGCCGAGGTGTCGTCTTCGAGCCACCGATAAGGATCCGGCACCGTCACGCCGTGATAACTGTCGACCTGATCGACCTTGCGGGTCTGGGGATACTGCCACTGGGCCAGCAGAGTTGCGCCGCTGACTGCCACCGCGGCCGTAAGGACGATCCCGCAGGGGAATCTGAAGTTCTTGCGCATGATCACAATTCTACAGGCATGGGTTTCAGGGGGGGCAAGGGGTTCCGATGGGTTCCAAGGGGTTCCAATGGGTTCAGTGGGTTCCAGGGGGTTCCAATGGGTTCCAGGGGGTTCCAATAGGTTCCGGTTCTGAGTCTGGGATCGCTTGGGACGCAGAACCCAGAACCCGCTGGAACCTTTTGGAACCTCTTGGAACCTCTTGGAACCTATTTTGGAACCCCTTGGAACCTATCAAAACCCCTTGCCCCCCTGGGTCACGACGACGAGCGCGCCAAGAGAAAGCAGCGCACCCAGCGCGAGGAGCTTGTCGAGACCGCTGACGGCGTCGGACCGGGACGTCGTGGTCAGGTGATTCTCCACGGCCTCCACATGCGCCGCCGCGCCGAACAAGCGCCCATCCGGGTCGCGGGCCACGGTGCGGCCGCGGCGGATCGCGTCGAGGGCGCCGGCGGCAGAGCGCCTCTCGACCAGCAGATACGTCCGGCACAGCCCCAGCGGTGCGGTCACGTGGAAGTCGCTCGAGCCGATCGGCGCCATATCAGGATTCACGGCCTGCACGCGCCCGAAGAATCCCCGAAGGAGGGCGATATGAGGCCCGCGCGCAACCCGGTGCACGATCTCGGCGCCGTCGAGCGCCCGGAACGTGGCTCCGTCTGCGTCGTGCCAGGTTGTCGACGTCGGATGCGCCGCAATCGCGACGCCACCCTGCGCCTGGATCGCCGCGATGGCGTCACGCACCGGCAGGCGCCAGTCGATCAGGTGATCGATACCGAGGGCAATCATGTGGGCGTCGGGCGAGGTCACCTCCTGCCCGGGCAGCACGATCGGGAGCTCGTCAGAAGCGCCGACCAGAGAATCGAGCCGAAGCCCGAACTGGTTGTTATGGCCGGTGATCCCGATGACGTCGATGCCGCGCCGGCGGGCCTCGCGGCGCAGCTCCCACACCGGCAGCGCCCCGTCTCCGGGGAACGGATGCACGTGCAGGTCGGCGGCCAGGACAAGAGAGTCCGGTGCGCTCGCCGGCCGCCGCGCGTCGAGCAGCGCGCCAGCTGTCACCGCCGCCACGAACACACCGACCGCCGCGATCCGCAGGCGTCTCACGTAAACAGCCCGACGATCCGCGGCCAGAGGGCCACGGCCGTCACGATATACATGAACGCCACCGCATACGTGACAATCTGATGGACCGCAACCCTGCGCCGCGCTTGCGCCAGCGGCAGACCGAGCACGTCGCGGCCGTAGGCGAGCAGGAGCCGCACGGTCCAGATGACGGGCACGGCCGCCGTCAGGATGAGCCACTCCGCATAACCGCGCGCGGCCGGGACGACGAGCAGCAGCGCCGCCGCCGCCAGGATCCAGAGGGACCAGGGCCAGTGGAGGTCGACATAGCGCTCGAGCCCCTCGCGCACGCTCACCGACGTGGGTCTACCCACCAGCATCAGCCCGGTGAGAAGGTGCAGGACCGGAACGAAACTCCACGCCAGAGCCCCCGACACGACCAGCGACATCGTGATCGTCTCGGTCGCCGCCACGCCGACGGAGACGCCGATGACGAGGGCGATCAGGGCCAGACGGCCGGCAATGAGCACCTGCTGATTATCGGTCAGCACGAGCATTGGCCCCGCCATCCGTCCCGCTTGATGGTATAAACCATCCTTGCGCCGACGCGTCCGCGACGGCCAGTTCCGTTCCATTCAGGAGGGTGCAGTCCATGAACATGCGCAGATTCGCCATTGCGCTTTCGGTCGCGCTGACGCCGTGCGTCGCCTTCGCACAGGAGCCGCCGCAGGATCCGCCGGCCGGTGGAGCCGGCGGCGGACGCGGCGGGCAGCAGGCTCGCGAGCCGCAGATCAGGCCCTACGACCGGGTCATCACCAAAGAGGCCAAGTCAGACGAGGGCATTTTCACGGTCCACCGCATCGGTGACCGCGTCTTCTACGAAATCCCGAAGGACAAGCTCGGGCGGGAATTCCTCTGGGTCAGCCAGATCGCACGAACGACGCTCGGCGCGGGCTACGGCGGTCAGTCGGCCGGCAACCGGGTGGTGAAATGGGAGCGCCGCGGCGACCGGATCCTGCTGCGAGCCGTGTCGTACGAGGTCATCGCCGATCCAGCGTCGCCCATCGCCAGGGCGGTCGAGGCGGCCAACAACAACCCGATCGTGATGGCCTTCAACGTCGAGGCGGAGAAGGACGGCAACCCGGTCATCGAGGTGACCCGCCTCTTCACCTCCGACGTGACGGAGTTCAGCGGACGGACGCGCGTCGGCGCCCGGACCTTCGATGCGTCACGGTCATTCGTGGACCGCGCCGT
>DATFFM010000124.1:0-58213 GCA_035250005.1 Vicinamibacterales bacterium
ATCTTCAGCGACGCGCAGACGAAGCTGCGCAAACCAACGAACCTCAAAGCGCTGACCGATGCCATCGACAAGCTCGATTGGTTCTCCGCCCGCGAGGAAGGTCTCGGAAATCTGTACGAAGGCCTGCTCGAGAAAAACGCCGCAGAGAAGAAATCAGGCGCCGGGCAGTACTTCACGCCGCGCCCCTTGATCGACTGCATTGTGCGGCTTGTGCAGCCCCAGCCCGGCGAGGTGATCCAAGACCCCGCGGCCGGCACCGGCGGTTTCCTCGTTGCCGCCGACCGGTATATCAAGGACAGGACCGACGACCTTTACCAGTTGAAGGAATCCGAGGCCTTCTTCCAGCGCCACAATGCCCTGGTCGGGCTCGAACTCGTACCAGACACGCACCGGCTGTGCCTCATGAACTTGATGCTTCACGGCATCGAAAGCATGATCGCCAGCGGCGACACTTTGTCCCCGGATGGAGAGCGGCTCGGCAAGGCTGATCTGATCATGACCAACCCACCGTTCGGTACGAAGAAGGGCGGAGGGCGCCCGACACGAACGGATTTTTCGATTACTGCAGACATTTCCAACAAGCAGCTTGCCTTCGTTGAACACATCGTCCGCGCCCTCAAACCAGGTGCCCGCGCCGCCGTGGTCGTTCCCGACAACGTGCTCTTTGAGGACAACGCGGGCCAGCGCCTTCGCACATGGATGATGGAACTCTGCAATGTCCATACGCTTTTGAGATTGCCGACCGGTATTTTCTACGCGCAAGGCGTGAACACGAATGTGGTCTTCATGACGCGCGGCAATTCAGACAAAGGCAACACCAAAGGCGTTTGGGTCTACGACATGCGCGCCAACATGGAGGCCTTCGGTAAAACACGGCCGCTGAAGGCCGCCGATTTTGGCGACTTCGAAAGAGCCTTCGGAAATGATCCGCTCGGCAAAGCCCGACGGACTGATTCCGGAGAGGAGGGGCGATTCCGCTTCTTCAATCGCCAGCAAATAAGAGACCGAAACGATAACTTGGATCTCGCTTGGCTCCGGGACACCAGTAACGATCCCGAAGACGAAATGACAGACCCTGACGAACTAGCTGCCGCCATCGTCGGCCATTTGAAGAATGCGCTAGATGAAATCGAAAGCTTTGCCGACGACCTCGAATCACCAGGGACCGAGGTCGCATGACTGGCTTGCCGAACGGCTGGACGCGTCGAACGATCGGGTCGGTATGCGAACTGGTAAACGGTCGCGCATTTAAACCGACTGACTGGACCTCAACGGGTCTGCCGATCGTTCGGATTCAAAACCTCAATGATCCGAGAGCCCCTTTCAATCGCTTTGACGGCGAAGTCCGAAGTCGGTTTCTAATAGATTCTGGTGTCTTGCTTTTTGCTTGGTCAGGCACACCTGGCACGTCCTTTGGTGCGCACATCTGGAATGGTGGGCCAGCGATCCTCAACCAGCACATCTTCAATGTCGTTTTCGATGAAGCCGTCGCTGACAAACATTTTCTTCAGCTCGCGATCAATCGGAAGCTCGATGAGCTGATCGACAAGGCACATGGTGGAGTGGGACTGCGACATGTAACGAAAGGCATAGTCGAGGAAACAGAAATCGACTTCCCGCCTCTGGAAGAACAGCGACAGATTGTTACGGCGATACACCGGCTGTTCGCGTACACATCGACCTCGCGCTCAGAATTGAGCCGCATTCCTCGCCTGATAGAGCGTTATAAAACAGCCGTACTTGCAAAAGCGTTCCGAGGTGACTTCACGGTCGACTATCGTTCGAAGAATGCTGATCAACCCGTCGAGATTCCAAGCACAGTGCCGACCGGGAGGAGACGCACGACAACAATCGACGAGGGGCAGGCATTTGAGCCGCCCTATGATCTCCCAGAGTCATGGCGCTGGATCTCTTTGCCCAGACTTGGTGCGCTCGACAGAGGTCGATCGCGAAACCGGCCCCGGAATGCTCCGGGGCTATACGGTGGGCCCTACCCTTTTGTCCAGACCGGTGACATAAAAGCCTCGTTAGGCCGACTGACGACGTTCACGCAAACGTACAGCGAAGCCGGTTTGGCTCAAAGTCGACTCTGGCCCAAGGGAACGCTCTGCATCACCATCGCTGCCAACATAGCTGAAACAGCCATCCTCGGTATCGATGCGTGCTTCCCGGATAGTGTGGTCGGCTTGATAGCCGACGAAAGAATGTGCAATCCGTTGTTTGTTGAGTTTTTTATCCGTACAGTCAAAGCGGATTTGACCGCGTTCGCTCCGGCAACGGCTCAAAAGAACATCAACCTGGAAACGCTCAGAGTGCTGCGCGTTCCGCTCCCACCGTTAATGGAGCAAAACGAAATTGTCGACCGGATCGACAAAGCATTCACACGTATCGATCGAACCGCCCTAGAGGCCGCTCGTGCTGCGGCGCTCCTTGATCGGCTTGAGCAGGCGACTCTCGATAAGGCCTTTGGTGGTGAGTTGACCGTGGCAAGTGGCCCCGGCCATCGCCACAGCGCCACCGACCCTACCCCCTCGATTTGGGTCTTCGGTTACGGATCGCTCATGTGGGACGGATGGGAGAACTCCTTCGGAGGGCAGCGTGTCGACGGCGCCAGCCTCACCGGCTACCGACGGGCGTTCAACAAAAAATCTGTCAAGAACTGGGGGAGCTCAAAGGCGCCCGGTCCCACTCTCGGACTTGAGCCCGCCGAGCGCGCATCCTGCGTGGGCACTGCTTTCGAGTTTCCCGTCGCGCATGCGGAAGCTGTGAAGGAGCTTCTGACTGGCCGCGAGGACAAGTCGTTCTCATTGCATCAACTCCCCGTCCGTCTGCCGGACGGGCGCGAAGTGCTCGCCTTAACACCTGTCAATGACCGCGAGCACAGCACGTACATCGGCAACGTCTCTCTCGGCACACGCGCCGAGATGGCGCGTACCGCTCGTGGCACCAGTGGCGCTTGCATCGACTACGTACGCAACATTCAAAAGAAGCTCGCCGAACTAAATATCGTGGATCCCGATGTGATCGAATTCCTCTCACTCGTCGAGCAGCCTGTCGCCGACGGCCCTGCCAAGAAGGCCGTCTGATGAATCAGGAGGAGTTCACAGGTATCTTCTGTGCGCGGCCCCAGAACCTCGCGTGGTTCCTGGGCGCAGGAGCCTCACGGACGGCCGGACTGCCCACCGCCACTGACATCATCTGGGATCTGAAGCGGCGCTACTACTGTCAGCAAGAGAATCAGGACATCTCCAGGCAGGACATTCAGAACGAAGCGATCCGGCAGCGCATCCAGTCGTTCATGGAGTCGCGCGGCTTTCCGGCGCTATGGACCGACGGCGAGTACGAGACTTACTTCGAGAAGATCTTCGGCGATGACAGAGAGCGTCAGAGGAAATACCTGAATGCCATGCTCGCGGAGGAGCAGATCAGGCTCTCCGCCGGCTGTCGCGTCCTCGGCGGCCTGATGGCCTCCGGTCTCTGCCGGACTGTCTTTACGACCAATTTCGATAGTGTCGTAGAGAAAGCCGTCGCCGCAGTCGGGAAGCGGTCGCTATCCCCCTATCACCTTGAGGCGCCGCACGCGGCGCTGAATGCGCTCAACAATGAGGAGTTTCCGCTCTACTGCAAACTCCATGGCGACTTCCGCTACGACAGCCTCAAGAATCTCCCCGAAGACCTCGCAGCGCAAAATGACGAACTCGCGCGCTGCATGGTGACTGCGGGAAATAGGTTCGGGTTCGTCGTGACCGGTTACAGCGGGCGCGACGCTAGCGTGATGGAGCTGTTTCGGTCAGTTCTGCAAACGCCGAATCCATTCCCGCACGGACTGTACTGGACGGGAATCAAAGGTGCCCCCGTGCCACCGGCCGTTGAGCAGTTGCTGGCCGAGTCACGCGAACGCGGCGTCAGCGCCCAACCTCGGGAGGATGAACGCGGTCGAAACGATGTGAATCGCGACCCCGGGTGGTCGTGGAGCCGAAAGGCGGTCGCATCCCTCATCGCAAAGGGCATGGACAGCGAATCCAATCGAATTCCCATCGAAGCCCGCGAGCAGGTCTGGCGAATTCTCGAACCGGTGACCTGGGATCCGGACCCATCCGTTGAGCGTGATGCCGAGCGCGACGAGGACGACCCATTCCACGTTGCGATCAACTCTGTGCGCGGTGAAGCGATGCTCACCGTGATTCGATACGCCGTTTGGATCGATCGACATGCACGCGAGACGGTCGGCAACGCTCCTGGGCTGGCTGGCATGCCAGAGGTCGAACGGAATATGTCCCAACATCTCGACTTCGATCGCGAACCGTCGCCGGCAGTCCGGTCGGTATTGGGCCAAGCGTTTCCAGCGATCCATTGGCTGGACTCTCGATGGGCATCCGATCACGTCGAGCGCATCTTCATGCTGCCTGCTGATTCAGTTGCGGCGCGCGGCGCCTGGGCGACGTATCTTCGGTTCTGCCGTCCGTTCGACGATTTGTTCCCACTGCTCGAGCCGTTGTACCGGAGCACCGTTGGCGGTCTCGATCCTGAAGCGGCTCTGAAGGCCGATATCGATTCAGTCGAGTACCACCTCACAACCCATGTCATGTCGTTCATGTGGCGGGGCGTAGCCGGCTCCGAACGTCTCGCACGCGAGCTGATGTCGCGTGGTGGCGAGGGCGTGCGTCACGTGGCCTTCGATTTCATTGGGCGAAGTCTCATGGACGCCGAAGGGGAGATCTCTGAAGAAACACTCGCACGGATCCGTAGTGTCTGGGAGTGGTGGCGCCAAGAAGGTGCGGCGCGTCACCTCCTCGGCAAGGAGGTCGGAGCGTTCGGCTGGTGGTTCGCGTCCGAGCGGTTCGACCCAGGATGGGCTGACGCTCAGGCGAACTGGGTGCTGGTTAATGGGTCTGCTCTCGAGCCCGACCACGTGGTGGTCGAGCGTCTCGAAACAAGGGTGAATAGGGATCCGCTTGCGGCCGTAAGAATCCTCGACGGCCTTTGGGAAAGTATCCGCGATCAGTGGACCTTTTATGGCTGGCGCGATGAGTGCCGCAACATCCTTCAGAGAACGCTCGCCTCAGATAGCGACGAGGCCAAGCAGGTGGCCAGGGCGCTGATCAACAAGATCGCGGCCAGGGGACATCTCGAATTCAGAGGTCTCTTGACTTGACTGCGTATCACGCAATGTTCGTCGATGTGTGTCCGCGGAAGTGGCAGTCCGGCCTGTGTCAGAACTGTGTCAGATGCCCCCTGAAACCCAGGTCAAACAGCGTGGTTTACGGGGACACCGCGATGCACATCGCTGTTGCGAGAAGTCGTTGATGGAGAGTGCGTTAGTAAGGGTCGTTGTGCGTCAGCACGCGCGGAGGGAATCAATTTCCAAGCGTGCTCCTTCAACCACTCGGACATCTCTCCGTTTAAAATCAACGACTTGCGAATGGTCTCGAACCACATTATTGCACGTCTGACGAGACCGACAGCGGCCTGCAATGCGCCCAAGGTGTGGCTGCCATCATGTTGGACGTGACCTCTCGCATCGCCCCCGCCGGCCATTACTAGAACGGGCTATTGTCCAGATGGCGAAGCAAAGAAAGCTACGCGAAAGTCTCCAGCCTACCCTATTCGGTTCTGCCATTCGCGCGCGCCCCGACTCGTTAACTGACAATGACTGTACCTTTGACAGCCCAGGCCCGCGCTTTGAGTTGGATCCGCTGATCTTCCGCCGCACCAATCAGACGCGTCCGCAATCGATGTTCCAGTTGTGATCGATGGTCGTCAGGCAGCGTCGAGACATATGCGCCGGCAGGACCCTGCCTTCCGAGGAAGGACTTCCAGTAGTCGTCGAAGGCAGCAAAATCGAGGGGAATGGTAAGGGGTGCCTCGTGCACGTCAGCTAGGCCACCTTCTCGCCAAAGCCTCGTCAGCTCGCCTTGGCGAGAGAACGGCATGTGGCGCTCGTGTCTTCCATCGCTCGCAGGATCCAAGGCAATCGCCTCGTCCCAGAAGAAACGCAGCATCTCCATACCATCGCCGTAATCCCAAACCGCAGCCGCGACGACACCACCCGGCTTGGTGACACGAATCATCTCGCGAAGTGCTGCGGCTGCATCCGGGATGAAGTTGAGCACAAGTAGGGAGAGAGTCCTGTCGAACGATGCGTGTGGAAACCGCAGCCGCTGCGCATCGCCCTGTTCAAAGGTGACGCGCTCACCCTGGAGCCGTTCTCCGGCGCGAGCGATGTATTCCGCCGACGGATCTATCCCCATGACGCGGCTGGTCTGGCTCGTCCTCAGGACGGCGCCTGCGACCGAACCGGTGCCGGAGCCAACGTCGAGCACCGACTGACCGTCATGTACCCCCACGAATTCCAGGAAGACGGGCGCCAAACGTCGACTCCATCGCCCCATGAACCGCTCGTATGCTTCGCCGTCTGTGTGCACGGGTTCCCTTGCAGCGTCATCCCGCCTTGGAGTTAAACCCGACGCTACTTCGTGGCGAGCAACGTCGTCATCTTCACACCGCCCACCAGCGTTCCCGTCGGCGCGAACGCTCGGCACTTCTCGGAAAACTCGTTCTCGAGGGCGGCGCGGTGTTCCTCATCGGCCTGCGCCACGGCGGCCGCCAGCGGCGTGCTCCAAACGTATTGCCACAGGAACTCCGCGGGAGGTGGCAACTCCAGCGACGTGACGGCGGAGCGTACGTCTACGTCTTCGAAGCCGGCTTGCGTCGCGAGGTTCCGTAGGTCGTCGGGATCGTGCAGCGAGAACACCGCATGCACGAACGACGCGCTCTCGGACCCGATATGGCGCGCCAGGCCGTCGGCCATGATCTCAAGAGGAGGCGGCGTAGGGCCCGGAACATTGGCGACGAGGCGGCCGCCCGGGACGAGCACTCGATGGAACTCCCGCAGGCCCGCCTCTTTGTCCGAGAAGAACTGCAGGCCCATCCCGCACAGCACCGCGTCGAAGCTCTCGTCCGGGAAAGGGAGGTCCTCGGCGGGCGCCTCGTGCCAGTCGATCGACACGTCGGAGGGCGTGGTTGCCCGCGCGACTGCCAGCATCGCGGGATTGGGGTCCAGGCCGACGACGGCGCCGCCCGGAGCGATCCGCTCCGCGGCGAGCTTCGTCACCACCCCAGTGCCGCAGGCAGCGTCGAGTACCCGCTCGCCAGGACGAAGGCTCGCCGCCTTCATGAGATCCGCCGCCACCGGGGCACCGATGCTCGGCACGAAATATCGCTGGTAGTTCTCGGCCGTGCGCGTCATGAACTCCGCGTCATATCCTCGCTGCGTCATGTGATCACCTCTCAGTCAGGATCCGGGCGAAGGGACGTCATCGACAAGCGGGCTGTCGCGTACCAAGAACAGACGAGGTTGTTGGTGTCGTCGATGCCCATCCCGACGATATCCCGTATGTTCGCCATCGAATCCTCCTTGCGTCTGTGCCGTGAAGCCCGGCGGCCCTCCTGTCCGGGGGTCGCAACCGTTGCTCCTCCTGAGTTGGACCTGTCCCAGACAGATCCAACACTCTATTGTGACGTCGGTGACGGGTAATTAGTTTGAGCACAAACTAGTGGCCCAGTCGTCGAGCTTAGGATCCGTGCGGAGCGGTCTTCCGACTCATCTTCATCATGAAATTGAACGTCAACAGGATGGCCGCCATTGCCGTTCCCCGCCATGCAGGCGCTCTTCGAACCGTTCTTTCCAAAAAGCGTTCAGCGGTAGTGGAAGGGCGACTTCGTGAAGTCGCTGCCTGACGAGGCGATCGATCTCCACATCGCGACATCAACACAGCGCGCTATCAGGCGCGGGCGCTTGTCGATCATGCCGTTGTCGTAATCCGAATCGGCGGGACGGATCAGTCGGCCGCGAAGGCCGGGCTCGAGCGTAGCGATAGCGGGATTCGTCATGGTGTCCCTCCGGAGCAATCTAGCGCGCAGTCGAACGTTCAGATGGCGCCCTTTGTCCGGCGCGGCTCCGGTCATCGCGTCGCCAGCCCATTCATGATATTATTTTGAGCTCAAAATATATGGCTACGCCACCGAAAACGACAGATCCCGGAGGTGCCGCTGCCGGCCTGCCCGACGTGCTCCAGTTCATGCAACTGTTATGGGCTGTTGTGCACGGCCTCGAAAAGACCTCGAAGCGGATGGCCGGCGACCTCGGTGTCACCGGGCCACAGAGGCTGGCGCTGCGTGTCATCGGCCTCTTTCCTGGCGTATCTGCTGGCGATCTAGCGACCACGCTGCACGTGCACCCGAGTACCTTGACGGGTGTGTTGCAGCGGCTGGCAGCGCAGCGATGGCTGCGCCGTGTCGACGATCCTCGCGATCGCCGGCGGGCCATCCTTCGACTGACAGCACGTGGTGCCCGTATCAATGCCGCCAGACGCGGCACGGTGGAGTCAGCGGTTGCCGACGTGCTCGAGGGTGTGAGTGCGCAGGATCGAGAGGCCACGATGCGCGTTCTCGAACGGCTCGCGCGCCAGCTGGGGTCGCCAGCGGCGAAGGGTGTCGGGCGGAGGTCGTCCTACAGACCAAACGAGTCCAGGGGCAGGAAAGGGGACTGAGCGCATGCCCAACGTGGACAGCTGGCTTACCTGGGGAGCACCGGTCGTGTGGACAGTCGTCACCCTTGCGGTGAGCTGGGGGATCGGCCATCTGCTCGGCGCGGTAATGACTTCACGACTGCCTCGGTGGGTGCCGGAGACCCAGCGGGCGTTGGTTCAGTCCAGCGCGCGGGTCGTCCGCAAGCGCCTGCCGCGCTGGTGTCTGCTGATTGGCGTCTGGGTGGCTGCCGGATATTGGCCGCTGACGGCGGAAGGCCATCTCCTGGTTGGACGCGTCGTCTTTGTGCTCGGGGCCGTGTCTGTGACTCTGGCCCTCGCAGCGATTGCAAGTCAATCCGTCGAGGCCTACGGCGCCGTGATCGCGCCTGCGCTACCCGTGAGCAGTCTGACGCGCAACGTGGCATGGGCTCTGATCGCCGTGCTGGGATTCCTGGTGATCCTCAATGGACTTGGACTCTCCATCACGCCGATGCTGACAGCGCTCGGCGTCGGCGGTTTGGCCGTGGCCCTCGCGCTCCAGGAGCCGCTGGCGAATTTCTTTGCCGGTTTGTTCATCACGCTTGCCGGTCAGATCCGCGTTGGCGACTACGTCAAGTTGGATTCGGGCCAGGAGGGGTATGTGGCGGACTTCAGTTGGAGATCCACACGCCTGAGGATGCTCGCCAACAACCTGGTCCTGGTCCCGAACTCGAAGCTCGCGCAGGCGATCCTCGTCAATCATCACCTGCCGTCGCAGGATCTGGCGGTGCTCGTCGAGGTCGGCGTCGATTACTCGAGCGATCTACGCCACGTGGAGCGGGTGGTCACCGAAGTCGGCCGCAGCGTCATGCAGGAGGTAACCGGCGCGGTTCCGGATTTCAAACCGTTTATCCGGTACCATACGTTCGGGGACTCGAGCATCAATTTCACGGTCATCCTGCGGGCAGGTGAGTTTGTCGACCAGTACCTGATCAAGCACGAGTTCATCAAGCGATTGCACGCGCGCTTTGATCAAGAAGGTATCGTGATTCCATTTCCGATTCGCACAATCGCGCAACGGCAGGAAGTGCCGCGGCCTGACGCACCAGCGACGGCTGCCAGTGCGACGCAGCACTCGGGACGGTCACATCTCTCCGGCTGACACACCGCGACGCCTCCTCACAGACGGCCACAACTCTGGCGAGCGCTGGCGGTTCATCTATACCGATGATCAACGCCCTCTCCTTTCGTCGACGATTGAGACGCCAAAGACGTCGCCGAGTCAGCTGGCGCTTTTCAGCTCCTCCATGAGCAGGGTCAGCAAGCGACTGTATTGTGCGTCTGCTTTGGCGAACTTCTCGGCGTGCGTGTTTCCGTTCTGCCCGTGCTTTCGCCCATCGAAAATCGTCTGTGCGATTCCTCGTTCATATAAGACATCGACAGCGTGATCTCCGTCTGCGTGCAAACCGTCTGCCCCAAGGTCCTGAACGAAGACTTTGCTCTCTTGGATGGAGGCTCCATGCAGGTCTCCATAGATCTCTCGATACTGGCGCTTCGCGAGCTTCTCCTGCAGGAGCGACGGAACCGTGTAGCGCGCGCTGATCACGAGAAGCTGGCTCTTGGGAAAGAACAAGGCCGCGATGAACCGATCCGACTCGTCGGGGTCCGTCGTCGCGATGGCGTCGAGCTTGTGCAAGGTCAACAGCTCCGAAAGATCGTGCGCCGACGATGCGGAGAGTGATTCCTGTGCACTAAGCCGAAGGGTGAGCAGAGCGCACAGACCGAGGAAAACCAAGGCGCCGAAACGCCACCTCATCATATGTGCCCCCTATCGTTTGGACTCCCGCCCACTCCGCCGCAGGATTCGATACCTCTCTAGGGTATCATGAGATAGTTTGAGGTCAAAGTATTCTGCGTCAGCGGACAAGGCGATACGAGTCGCGGGCGCGGATCCCGCGACGGCCATCGTCTGCGGAGCGCGAGGCGAGTCTGGACTGCAGCGGTGTGGGTTGGATGCGCGGCCAATTCGGCTGGAGGCGTGCACGTGGAGTCGCCCCAGATTGTGGACCTGATTTGCTCGAAGGTACCCTGGTGCCGGCGGGAGATCTTTGAGTCGACGTTTGCCCTCGCACTTGAAGTTGCCCGGGAGGGCCGCGAGGGCCGTCGAGTTGGCGCCTTGTTCACTCTGGGCGGAGCCGATACGGTGATGGCTCGTTCGCGGCCTCTCATATTGGACCCGTTATCGGGCCACGTCCCAGCAGCGACGCACATCACCGATCGGCGCCTGCGAGGAACGATCAAGGAACTCGTGCAATTGGACGGTGCATTTGTGGTTGCGGATGATGGGACCGTGGTTGCAGCGTGTCGATATCTGGATGCTCCCGCCGAGGGCATCGATGTGCCACTGGGGCTCGGGAGTCGGCATGTGGCGGCGGCTGCCGTATCGAAACTGAGGCATGTCCTTGCAGTTGTCGTGTCGGGAAGCGGCACCGTACGCGTTTTCTGTAACGGAGAGCTATGGGCTGAAATCGACGATCGCCGGTGACTCTGATAAACAACAGCAGACCCTCCGCGTGTGAGACGAGCCGGGCATGAACTGCTGTAGTTCCCTCGAGGTTTGGATATATGACCCTGCTCGGGTTGTCCGGCCGAATGGCGACGTCAACACCCGACGTCGAGGCTGCCGCACTCATCGTTCCGGCGCCGAGCTACCCTCCCTGTGATCGGCTCACACATGACGTGCCCCCGCCCTCGCGCAGGGGACCCCGCGCCGTTGCCTTCGCGACGGCGCTTCTGTTGCTGGTTGGCCTGCTGGTTGGGTACATCATGCTCGAACGGTATTCCTACGTCGCCTTGCCATACGTTGCCCCCATCGACGTATATGCTGCGCTCGTTGATTCGACGCCGGTGACCGTGACGTTCTCCGCGGGAGGCGAGCGGATCATCTCGCACACCACCGCTGATGATCTTCGTCGGAACATAACACTGTGGCGACGAATGCATCTCGCTAACTGGAACAGCGTGCCGGAACCGCTGCGACAGCAGGCGTTGGACAACATGCTGAGCCGCCATCGAGACATTCTCATGAACCCGCGGGCGTGGGACGCGATGGATGCGCATGACTGGGACCTGGTTCCCCAACCAATGCGCACCATCGCGTACCGGCAGATGGTCGCGTACTGGGCTGGCTACTACGATGTCGGGGGTGGCTACGGCCTGGATCCCAAGGTCGTTGCTGACACACTTGCGGCGATCGTGATGTCCGAGTCGTGGTTCGACCACCGTGGCAACTTCACGAACCGCGACGGAACTCGAGACATCGGCCTCGGTGGCGCCTCCGAATTCGCACGGCAGCGACTGCGACAGTTGTACCGCGCCGGGATCGTCGATGTCGAACTCACCGAAGCCGATTACTACAACCCGTGGGTGGCGACCCGGTTCGTGGCCATTTGGATGTTGCTGCTGCTCGACGAGGCCGCAGGTGATCTCGGTCTCGCCGTGCGTGCCTACAACCGCGGCATCATTGATGCGCGAGATGGCCTCGGTACGGAGTACCTGGGAATGGTCCGGCGTCGGCTTGTAAGGTTCATTCAGAACCGGGACTCGCCGCCAGCATGGGACTACGTGTGGCGGGAGGCTCGGGACATTGAGCGGCAGGAGTGGCCCTGGATGACAGGCTCGACGGCGTCTTCGTGCCCGCATGTGTCACCCCCGCACGACCGGCCTGAACGTCGTCCACAACCACCCAAGCGGTGATCCCGCGCCGAGCCAAGACGATGCGCGATTGAGGGTTCGCCGGTGTCAAGCGGCCGACCTGCTCGACATCGCGCTGCTGGACCACCTGGTCGTCGGCGACAGCGCGCCGGCTGAGGAAGTGGCTCGTAATGATCCGAAGTCTGACCTTCTCACGCCGCAAAGCTGCTTCGCGATCGCGCTTCTTAAATCGGCGTCCATCCGCGCGGATTCAGCCGCTAAGTGACAATTCGAATTGTGATAGGACTGTGACAAGTCCCCGTCGGAACCTCGGTTCACACCGAGACTTGCCGACACACATCACGTTGTCGTTTGGGAAGCTAAGCCGTTGCGTGAGTACGCGCTACAGTATCTGGACATTGCTCCGAGTTCGTCGGAGACTTCGCTTTCCAAGCGTGCTCCTTCATCCGCCTCCGCTCGCGTATGAGTTCCGTGCGAGCTACGGCGAGATGTCTCGCCGTAGCGGCTTCGCCGCGTAGGCGGACAACCACTCGGACATCTCTCCGTCTTTGGAATCCACGACCTGCGAGCGGTCTCGATGGCGTCAGCCCGAAGTACGACACGCGTTTCAGCCGACCCGGCGACGTATGAGGTCGTGACGGTGAGAAAGCTAGATCGGAACCGAATAACGCCGTAAAGCGGCGGAAACCCATCTCATCCAGGTTGGATGGGGTATAAAGGCGGCCATCATGACCGCCGCAGGGGATGTCACGGCCCTCCTCCTGGCGTGGAGCGACGGGGACGAAGCAGCGCGCAGCCGGCTGGTCGACGCCGTGTACGACGAGCTTCGGCGGATGGCGAGGCGCCACCTGCGCCGAGAACGGTCCGATCACTCGCTCGCGCCGACGGCGCTGGTGCACGAGGCGTATCTGAGGCTGGTGGATCAGCGGCGCGTCCACTGGCACAATCGCACCCACTTTTTCGCCGTGGCCGGGCACATGATGCGCCGGATCCTGGTGGATCACGCGCGTTCGCGCGGCGCGGCCAAGCGCGGCGGCCCGAAGGTGGCACTGGACGGGATCGATCCGGGCATGCCGGCGTTCGACGTGGACCTGCTGGCGCTCGACGTCGCGCTGGAGAAGCTGGCCGCGCTCGACGAGCGGCAGAGCCGGCTCGTCGAATTGCGGTTCTTCGCCGGGTTGACGGTCGATGAGGCCGCGGCGGCCATGGAGATCGCGCCGATCACCGTGAAGCGGGACTGGGCGCTCGCACGCGCGTGGCTGTTCAGAGAGTTGCGGTCCCTCACGCGATGACCGCCATCCACGACTGGGAAAGGGTCCGTGCGGTCTTTCATGGAGCGCTCGACACACCGGCGGATGGGCGCCCCGCGTTTCTCGACGCCGCGTGCGCGGGAGACGACCGCACGAGGCGCGAAGTCGAATCGCTGCTCGCCGCGGAAGCACAGGCGGGCGCCTTCCTGGAAACACCGGCACACCAGCTCGACGCAGCCGCCAGCGCGGCTCCTGCCGCCGTGTTGTCGCCAGGCGACCGGATCGGAGACTTCGAGGTGGTCGGTGCGCTCGGCAGCGGCGGCATGGGGGAGGTTTACCGCGCGCGCGACGTTCGGCTGCGGCGCGAAGTAGCGCTGAAGCTCCTGCCGCGGGCCTTCGCCTCGGACCCTCAGCGACTCGCCCGTTTCGAACGTGAGTCGCGCATGCTCGCGGCGCTCAACCACCCGCACATCGCGGCGATCCACAGCATCGAGCAGATCGACGGGATGCACGTGCTCGTCCTCGAGCTGGTGGAAGGGCCAACCCTGGCGGATCGTCTCGCGTCGGGAGCGCTGCCCGTGGCCGAAGCGCTTCAGGTCGCGCTGCAACTCGCGGCTGCACTCGCAGCCGCGCACGAGCGCGGGATCATCCATCGCGACCTGAAGCCGGCCAACATCAAGGCGGCATCCGGATCCGGGTTGAAGCTCCTCGACTTCGGGTTGGCGAAGGAAGACGTCTGGTTCGAGACCGTCGGAGGGGCGCCGGGCGATGTCGCGCCGGACGCGACTATCGACGGGCTGATCTTTGGCACGTGCGCGTACATGAGCCCTGAACAGGCGCGCGGCAGGCCCGTGGACAAGCGCACGGATATCTGGGCGTTCGGCTGCGTCCTCTTCGAGATGCTGACGGGGAGGCGCGCGTTCGCCGGCGAAACCCTGTCGGACACGATAGCGGCCGTCCTCGAACGCGAGCCCGACTGGACCCTGCTCCCTCCTGCCACACCCGAACCCATCGTCCGTCTCCTTCGGCGCTGTCTGGAAAAGGATGCGCAGCGCCGGCTGCACGACGCCGCGGATGCGCGGATCGAGATCGACGATGCGCAACAGTGCGTCCTCGGTGAACAGAAGAGAGGCGCTTTTCGCGGACGCCCGTGGCGCGCGGCGCTCGTGCTCGCGCTGGCGGCTTCGCTCGTCGCATCGGGCTACTGGCTGCGGTCGATCGTGACCGCGAAGCCGGCGCCACGCGTGACCCGTTTCACCTGGTCGCTGCCGGCCGGGATGGTGCTGGATGCCGCGCCCGCCGTGTCGCCCGACGGCCGCTTCATCGCCTTCACCGGAAGACCCGCCGCAGGAGCGGCGCCGCGCCTCTTTCTGAAGGCGCTGCACGAGACCGACGTCCGCGCCGTAGCGGGTACCGAGGGGGCGAAACATCCGTTCTGGTCCCCGGATTCACGGGCCCTCGGTTACTTCGCGTCCCGCAAGCTGATGAAGGTGGCGGTCGATGGGGGGGCGCCGGTCCCGATCTGCGAGGCACCGGAAGCACGCGGCGGCACGTGGAGCGCCGGGGGCGTGATCGTGTTCGCGCCGGACGTATACAGGGCCGGGTTGTCCCGCGTCGCGGCAAGTGGCGGCACGCCGGAGCCGGCGACACTGCTCGATGAAGCGCAGGGAGAGAACTCGCACCGCTGGCCGGTGTTCCTGCCGGACGGCATCCACTTCCTGTATTTCGTGCGCGCGCTGCCATCCGAACGCCGTGGCGTGTACGTCGCTCGCATCGACCGACCTGCTGCGATGCCCGATAGGCCGCTGTTCCAGTCGGACTCCGACGCCGTCTATGCGCCCCTCGATCGCGGGGGCGCGCTGCTGTCGGTGGCGGATGGCCAGCTCCACCTTCGTCCGTTCGACGCCAGGCGGCTGCGGCTGACGGGCGATCCTCGAACGATGGAACTCGCCGCCGGGGGCAACACCCCTCACCACGCGGTGATGGCGAGCGTATCGGCGGACGTTCTGGCGTACGTGGCGACGCCGATCCCATTCGGGCAACGGCTCGCGTCGAGCGGACGTGACGGCGAAGGCCTGGCAGTGGACGACGAGCGCGGTACGCAGAACTGGGTGCGGGTGTCACCCGACGGCCGGCGACTCGCGTGGCAGCGGCTCGATCCGGTACGAGGGAGTCCATCGCTGTGGGTTCAGGATCTCGAGCGCGGGACACGGCTGCGCGCGACACCGGAGAGCGTCCTCGCAGCCATGCCCGTCTGGTCGCCCGACGGGAGCAGGCTCGCTTACGCGACCGGCAGCCTTCTGCATGCCGTGGCCACGACGAGCCCCGCGGACGGTACCGGAGCGGCGGTCGCGCTGCCGTGCCCGCCCGGGCGATGTTTCCCGACCGACTGGTCACGGGACGGCCGATGGGTTCTCGCGACCGTCTACACCCCGACCGCGGCCGACGTGTGGCTGCTCGACGCCGGCGGCGGCCCGCCGCGCCCGCTCCTGGCGCAATCTTTTGCAGAGCGGGATGCGCGGTTTTCACCCGATGGACAGTACGTCGCGTATGTCTCAGAGGAGACAGGGCGGCCCGAGATCGTTGTGCAGCGCGTGGATGGCGACCCGCAGCGCGACGTGATCTCGGTGTCCGGCGGGACCCAGCCGGTCTGGAGCCGCGACGGCACCGAGTTGTTCTTCGTCGATCCCGGCGGGCTGCTGCGAAGCTCCCGGGTTGGCCGCGATCCCGGCGGCCGCCCCAGTTTCGCCGCATCCGTTCTGCTGAACGTGCTGCCGATCGGGGCCGGCCACTTCGGCACGCAATACGACGTCTCCCTAGACGGCCGCCGCATCTATTTCTTCGACCGGGGGATCGACCCGCCCCCCTCCGAACTCCGTGCCATCGTCGGGTGGCGCGGACTGCTGAACAAGTAGCCCCTTATCCCCCGGCGGTGTGCAGGCACTCGTAATACCCGATGGCGGCGCGGTAGATGTACGGAGCGCCAGTCGACTCACACACCTGCCCGTTGTAGAGATCCTCACGCATGCCGATCTGCGTGCCGAGGAACGCGCCCGTGCTGTCGAAGACGAGCACCGTGAACACGACTGGGCGCTCCGCAACCGGGGTGAACGGGCTCGGCAGCTCCTGGTTCGGATGGCTGCACACGATCCGGTCCGGTGTGGGCGGCGGCACGCGACAGGTCCACCCGCGGTCGGCGAGCTCGGTCGGGCTCAGCCCGGCCGCAATGGCCTGCGTCAGGGCGGCCGGTACGCCCGGGATCGCGCCGGCACTCGAGGCGGGCGGCGCCGCAGAAGCGGTCGCGCCCGGCTCCGTCGGTGCGGCGCTGCACCCGAGCGCCAGGATCACGCCGGCGGCAGATCCCACAACAAACCTGTTCATTGGCAGTTTCATTTCGTTTCTCCAGCTGTGCACCGGTTCCCGGAGTCGGGATCGGGCTTTCCAACTAGACGCGGAAAGCCGGGAGAAACGGGATCATGGGCGAGGGCACGAGCACACGTGACGTCTCACGCGACCTGCGTCGCCACCGGCGTTTCAACCTGCCGGACGGCCTCGATGTCGGAACAGCGGTTCGTCAGGTCCGCGGTGTGTCTCGCCGCCGCGAACGGCGCCGCGATGGCCCCCCACGTTGTATGGTTCCGCGGGTGGCGTCACAGGACGAACGACGTTCGCCGCCCGGACGGCGTCGTCATGAAGATCCAGCCGACGAGGCCTGCCGCCTGCTCGTCATCAGCTACCCTTACATCATGACTGCACGGTTCACCAGACTCGTTCCGCTCGCCCTCATCGCAACAGTCCCGGTGCTCTTCGCTGCCCAAAACTCAGCACCACGGGAAACCGTGTTGAATCATGTGTCGCTGATCGACATGAGTGGGCGCCCGATTCAGCGCGACATGGCTGTCCTCATCCGAGGCGATCGGATTGCCGCCATCGAGCGCGCGGCCGGCTTCAACGTCCGTGGTGCACGGGTCCTGGATCTCACCGGAAAGTTCCTGATTCCCGGGCTCGTGGACATGCACCATCATCTCGACACCGGTGCAGCCATGCCAGGCGCGCCGCGCACACCCGGACAAGAGCCGGTGCGTGATGTGCGCGCGAATCTGAAGGAGATGCTGGGATGGGGCTTCACCACCGTCTTCTCGACCGCCCACGCGAATGTGGATCCCCGCGAATTTGCTGCACTGCGACGCGCGTCGATTGACGATGCCGGACTTCCCCGGTACTTCGGGGTCGGCCGCGCCATCTCTGTCGCATCGGGCCACATGTCACAGCCACGTATCGGCTGTTACTTGCCTGCGTCCCCGGATGAAGCACGCGTGAATGTCGGCGAGATGCATGCGATCGGCGTGGACGCGATCAAGCTGATTTACGCCGACCAGGCCCATACGGGCCGCCCGCCCGTTCCGATGATGCGGCCCGAGGTCATGCGCGCCATCATCGCCGAGGCGCATGGCCTCGGCCTGAAGGCGTACGTGCATGCGCCCGCACTGCGCCAGGCCAAGGACGCACTACGCGCCGGCGCCGACGGGCTGGTGCACTCCGTCACGGACGCGCCCCTCGACGACGAGTTCATCACGCTGATGAAGAAGAACGGCGCCACGTACACGACGACGCTTTCGCTGTACACCGCCTTCGCGGATGTCGCCGCGTGGATGCGCAGGCTGGCGGCGCTGGATACGAACGGCCGCGGCCCGACAGACATCTACGCGAAGTATCAAACGCCAGAAGGCGCGAAGGCCTACCACGCCGTCGTCAGCATGTTTCCGCCCGACAACCTTCGGCATGCCAGGGCCAACGTGCGACGCGCCGTCGATGCAGGCATTCCTGTTCTGGCAGGGACGGACACCGGCATGCCAGGCGTGCTTCTTGGTGTATCGAGCCAGATGGAGCTGGTTCTTCTCGTAGAGGCCGGCCTGACGACAAGGCAAGCGCTTGCCGCAGCCACAATCAATCCTGCACGGGCCATTGGTCGCGGTCACGAGCAAGGGACGATCGAGCGCGGCAAGCTCGCGGATCTCCTCGTGCTCGACGCCGACCCTCTGGCCGACATTCACAACATCGGCAAGGTTCACCTCGTCTTCAAGGGTGGAACCCCGAACAACTAGACGCGTGAGGAGTGAGGGTATTCTCCTTTGCCTTTCCTCGTCCGGTGTGCACGGACAACCTCCTCGCAAAGCGGCGGCGCGCAGCGTACGGCAGTACGGTCGGCCTCGTGAGTTCTGCTGAACGCGTCACCTACCCAGATTCCCGCGATCCACCCAGCGCAAACTACGAGCCGGACGACTGACCGCTTTCCCCGACTTTCATGGCACGCGCTGTGGGAACCGCATCGGGCGGACTTCCACAGATCCGATTCCACCCCCACACTCGGTCGGCAGCTTCCGCGCCCACTCAATAGCCTCATCGAGATCCCGGCATTCGACAATGTAGTAGCCGGCAAGCTGCTCTTTCGTCTCGGCAAAGGGACCATCGATGACCAACGGCTGTCCGTCGACGACGCGAACAGTCGGTGCGGAGCTGGTCGGCGCCAGTGGCTCCGCCGCCACCATGACGCCCGCTCGCCGGGCTTCCTCCATGACGAGCCGGTGCCCGCGTGCGACCTGCTCCATCAGCTCTGGCGTCGCGCGCTCCATCTCGGCTTCGTTCGTGTACACGAGCAGCATGTACCGCATCTATCCCTCTCGTTCGGAACTGGCTGGGTTCATCCACATCGAGCTGTTTCACCTCGCGCCATACTCGTACGACGTTCCAACACCAGAGAATCGACAGCAGCGGTCAGGGCAGTGCTGCCTCCCTTCCCCACCTCGACATGACCCGTTAGTTTTCGCCGGAAACCGGCGTTCATATTGGTACCCAGACGGCCCTGCCCGTCAGCACACAGGGCGCTCTCAGGGCCGCGCGTCCCACCCTCGTTCCGCGGCATCCCAGGATGGCGCGAACTTCGCCTGCGCCGTCGGCCTCAGAATCCTCGGCGTCACCACGGAGGACCCTATGTCAAAAAGGCAACCGCGAGGTGGTGTCCTTACGGGTCATTCCGAACACGTCCAGCACACCAGGGAAGCTGGGAATCCGGGATTCGACGGCCGCGTCCCGAGATAATCAAGGCTCGTGGATGTTTGCTGCGGCAGCCGTTCGGCCCGACTCCACTGAGCGCGACAGAACGAGGTGCGGCATCGCGAGACACTGCAGTTCATCAGGTGGCGAGCGGCGACCATCTGGCGTACGATGCGTCGCCTTGCCCTTCGAAACGACGCGGTGGAGTGCCGGGCGCCATCCGGCGGCCTCTCCCGACGAGCTCGCTCGTGCCTCCGCCAGTGGATCGCCTGTGTCGGAGTCCCGATGTGTTAGGCAACGGACAGGGAGTAGACAATGCGGATATCAGCGTTGTGTACCGCAGTCGTAACGTACGTGGTCGTAGGCCACCCGCCGCCGGCGGTGGCACAGGTCGATCAAGAGCGCGCACAGGAGTACTTCAAAGAGGCCCAGGCGCTCTGCGAGCGCGACGGCGGCCGTCTGTGGGGCGTGTCGATCTGCGCGCCGATGGTGATCGCCGACAGACGGACACAGACGATCGCCACCAGCCAGCCGGCACCCGACGGGGCTCGCCCGCCCCTGCTTGGTCTTCTGAACGCCCCGATCCAGTGGGGCGGCGCGAGGTGGACCGCTTACATGTGGCACGACGTGGTCAACCGGCCGCCGCGTGAACGCAGGGAGCTCTTCCTCCACGAATTGTTCCACGGCGTTCAGACGCAGCTGGGAGTGGCGGCTCCGGCACTGGACAGTGAACATCTCGACGCAGCGGATGGACGGTATTGGCTGCGGCTTGAATGGCGTGCGCTGGCACGGGCGCTGCGGGAATCTGGAGAGCAGCGTAGTCTCGCGGTCCGCGACGCGCTGGCATTCCGGCAGGCCCGGCGCATGCTCTACGCGGCCAATGTCGAAAGCGAGCGCGGCCAGGAGATCACGGAAGGCCTCGCCGCGTACACCGGCACCGTGCTCGCAGCAGACTCTGCGGCCGACGCGATCGCCAGCGCGATCGATCTGCTGGCCAATACGGAGGCAGCGGCTCTGGAGGCGAGCTTCGTTCGCACATTTGCATACATGTCCGGTCCTGCGTATGGCCTCCTGCTCGATGCCTCGTCTCCCGGCTGGACGCGCAGGGTGCGCGGCACCGACGATCTCGGCACGCTCGTGATGCGTGCGCTTGCGGTCCAACCAGCCAGTGACGCCACGGCATCTGCCGCCCGATACGGCGGCGCCCAGGTCCGCGCGTCCGAACAGCAGCGCGATCAACAGCGGCAGCAACGTCTCGCCGAGTTGCGCCGGCAGTTCGTTGACGGTCCGGTGCTGCTGATGCCAGGGGGAGGCGGCGCTCAGTTCAACTCGATTGGCGCCGTTTCGATTCCAGGCGTCGGGACGGTGTATTTCGGCCCCTACAACGCCTCCGGAGCGTGGGGAACGCTCAGCGCGGAAAAGGGCGTGCTCATCGCGAGTGATGGCCGCTCGCGCCGTGTGTCGGCGCCCGTCCGGCGCGACGACGGGACGTTCGCGGGAGACGGATGGACGTTCAGGGTAGCGCCGGGCTGGGTCGTGCGCGAAGGCGCACGAAGGGGCGACTACGAAGTCGTTCGGCAGCAGCCATGATGAGCCGTCCGTGAGATTTCGGTGAGCCGTCCACCGGCCAAACCCGCGAGTCAACGACAGATGAGCATTGCTCAGTTGAGGGCGGAGGGCTTCAGGCAGGGCTTTCCTCAGCCTGGGTCTTCAGCCCTCCGCCCTTAAGCTCCGTTTCGAGGGGAGCTACTCGAAGCGCGTGCCGGTAGCCGTCGAGCAGCCGGTTCTGTACACCTCGCCGTTCAGGCGATAGAAGCTGTTGGTGCCGACCGATTCGATGTGATCGGCGTCGATCACCTCAACTGTGTGCTGCACCTTCATCCACCCCGCCTCGAAGCCCGGCCCCGGGCCGGGCGCGGTCGCGAAGTTGATCATGGAGACAAAACGCTGATCGTAGGTTTGCTCTCCCTTGTGCGTCCACGTCCCGTGGCCGTTACTCCGCTGGCCAGGCGCAAAGCCGCCGCCGCCAACACTCTCGTGGAGCGTGCCGCCTGCCGCGAAGGTGACGAGCGAATTGACCGCGGGCGCCACCGCCACGCCCGTGGCACAGTCGCGAATTGTGACCTGCACGTACCAGACACCTTGCACTGTTCGCGGTTGGGCGGCGCTCTGCTGAGCGCTTGCGCCACTGGCTGCCAACCCAGCCAAAGCGAGGCTCGTACTGAGCATTACCGCCCTACGACCCACGTCACGCGCCGTCGAAACTGTCCACGTCATGGCACACTCTCCTTTGTCACCGGTTAACGCCGCACGGATTGCACTGAAACGCCGCAATCGTGCCTGGTCACGGCGCACCCTGACCATGGAGCGGGGCTGGAGAGGATCTGTCGATGATCTGTTTCTGCAACCGGCGGCAACCATTGGAGTTGTGACATCGTAGAGCCACCAACCGATGGCCCTCCCTGGATACAGCGGGACGCTTCGCTTTGGCGACTTCGTGCTCGACGTCGCGGCGTACGAGTTGCGCCGCGACGGACGTCGCGTCCGACTCGAGCGGCAGCCCATGGATCTTCTGATTTTGCTCGTGGCGCAACGAGGTCAGCTCGTCTCGCGGAGTCAGATCGTCGACGCGCTTTGGGGCGCGGATGTGTTCGTCGACGTCGAGAACGGTGTAAACACCGCGATCCGCAAGCTTCGGCAAGCGCTGCGCGATACACCGGACGCGCCGAGGTTCATCGAGACGGTGCCGGGCAAGGGGTATCGCTTCATTGCCGCCGTCGAGATTCTGCCGGATGCAGCAGCTTCGCCGCCACCTGTTGCCGGTGCCCGATCGGTCGTCGTTGGGGGGGAAACGTTTGCTGCCGGGGATGAGATCGCCCCAAACCGGGCCTCCGTGGCGGTTCCGGAGCCGGTCGTCGGCGAGCCTGCAGCCGGGCGGCGCGCGAGCGTGCGCCTTGCCGTCGGAGCCCTCACGCTGGCGGCGCTGGCGGGGGCGCTCCTCTGGGCCTGGCAGCGGCCGGTTGAATCAGGCGCACCCGTTACGATCGCGGTGCTGCCGTTCGACAACCTCACTGGTGCCGCGGAGACCGACTATCTCGCCAGTGGTCTTACCGAGGACACGATCGTCTCGCTGGGCCGGATTGACCCCGAACGGGTATCGGTCATCGGCCGGACCTCGATGATCGCGTACCGGGGCACCACGAAGTCCCTGGCGGAGATCGGCCGGGAGCTCGGGACCGACTATCTCGTGGAGAGCTCACTTCGGGCGGAGGGCAGCCATCTGCGGATCACCGCCAGGCTGATTCGCGTGCGCGACCAGGTACAAATCTGGTCCGACTCCTTCGACAGCAACGCCAGCAGCATCCTCGGCTTGCAGCAGGAGATCAGCTCTGCCATCGCCGAGCAGGTCAGGACGCGTCTTTCTCCCGAACGCCAGCGCGCGCTCGCGCGGCGGCACACGCAGAATGCCGAGGCATACGATTTCTTTCTTCGCGGGCGCCACTTCTTGAACCAGCGCACGCCCGAGGCGATGCAGCGCGCAATCGACTCCTTTCAGCGGGCGACCGTTGCCGATCCCGCCTATTCACTCGCGTGGGCAAACCTTGCGATGGCATACGGCACGACCCCGATCAATAGCGACGTCGACCCCCGGCGCGTCTCCCCGGCCGCTCGCGAGGCGGTAGTTCGAGCCGTGGCCGCCAACCCCGACGTTGCGGAGGCCCAGCACGCCCTCGGGCACGTGAACTGGGCGTTCGAGTGGGACTGGCCAGCCGCTGAAGCCGCTTTCAGGCGGGCCATAGAGCTCGACCGCAGCTATTCGCTGGTTCACCTGATACTTGCGCACTTGCTCTCGCAGACAGGTCGGCACGCCGAGGCGGAACCACTCATGCGCCGCGGCCGCGAGTTGGACCCGCTGAATCCGCTGTCGTACGCATTATCGTCGCAGGTCTCATTCCAGGCCCGCGACTACGCCGGAGCCCTGCAACACGCCAACCGCGCCATCGCCCTCGACCAGGAGTTCTGGATAGGACACCAGATGCGCGGCCAGGCGCTCGAGGAGTTGGGCGATGACGATCTCGCCTTGAAGGCCCTGGCGACAGCCGCCCGACTCTCAGGCCAGAACAGCAAGCCGATATCGCTGACCGGATACATCCTCGGGCGCGCCGGGCGCACGGCCGAAGCGCGTGATCTGCTCGGGGCGCTGGAGATGGCATCCCGCCAGCGGTACGTCCCGCCGTATGCGCTCGCCCTCGTGCATGCCGGGCTCGGCGACGCGGACGCCGCCTTCGAATGGCTGAACCGCGCCTATGCCGCGCGCGACGTGCACCTGATGTTCCTGACGGTCGACGTCAAGTGGGATCGGTATCGCAGTGATCCCCGATTCGGAGATCTTCTCGCACGCTGCGGCTTCACGACGATCGGCACGCGAGCGGGCACGGCCATCGAGCGCTGAGTGCGCGCACACGGCTACTTCGGCTCACCTGAGCAGCCGGCCACCCATTGACGTGCGCGGACGTGCGGGCGAAATACCCAGGACGACGCGCGATCTCGGAGGTCCCAAGACACACGTCAAACCTGGCGCAGCGCCTCGGTCGGTTGAACACGCAGCGCTTGGCGCGCCGGTGCGGCGCACGCCAGCACGCCTACGGCCGCCATGATGACGGACGTGACCACCGACGAGACGAGGAGATCGGCGGTCAGGCTGTCGGCGCGCCACGCGAGGAGCAGGATGAGGCTGTTGCCGGCGATGATACCGCCACCGAGCTGACGACCCGCACGGGCGAACACGCTGCCGAGCACGCGCCGGGGGGTGGCGCCGAGTGCGATACGGATACCGATTTCGCGGGTGCGACGCTTCACGGCGACGGCCATGAGCGCGTACAGACCGGCCGCGGAGAAGACCACCGCCACGAGCAGAACGCTGCCGAAGACGACGCTGCCGACCACCATCCGAATTTGCTCCTGTGCGACGATATCGTCGAGGGTGACGATATCCCGGAGGTGCAGGCCCGCATCGACCTGCCGCGCTAGGGCGGCGACGCGGGGCGCGAGGGGCGCTGCGTCCCCGGCGACGCGCACAGCGACCGCGACAGGATCGAGCTCCGCCGCGGAGGCTGCGCGATAGATGTATGCCGCCCCACCCCAATCGGCGGGGAACAACATCTCCAGGTCGGTGACCACGCCGACGATCTCGTGCCAGGGTCCCGGCTCGCGCTCGCTGCCTCGCTGGAGCGTGCGAACGCGTGCGCCCACGGGATTCCTGCCCACCACGCGCATGAACGCTTCATTGACCACAACGGGGACCACGACGGGCGCGTTCGGCGCGCCGGCGTCCGCAGTATGCAAGCCGCGGCCGGCCACGATCCTGGCGCCGAACGCATCGTGATAGCCGGCACCGACAGCCGCCATCGCGAAGCCGCCCTCGTAGTTGCCGTGCAGGCGAGCCGGAGGCGCACCGTCCTCCTCCATTTCCACCGCCACCCACTCCGGGGACATCGTCGGCAGGCGATCGCCGTGTGTCACATGCGTCACACCAGGCTCCTCACGCAACCGGGCCGCGAGCTCTTCGTAGGCACGCGCGCGACGCGCACCGATCTGCCGATCGTCAGGCACACCGCGCTCGCCGGCCAGCGCCTCGTTGTCCATCGTGAGGCGGAAGGTGAGGTAACGCTCCTTCGGAAACGCCGGCCACCTCGATTGGTCGTGGAGGGAATTGGTGAAGATTCCCACCGCGGCGGGCACGAACAGCAGCGTGCAGGCCACCTGCGCACCGACGATGAACGACCAGATGCCGCCGAACTTCATCGTCGCGCCGGTGCTCGTGATCCCCTGCAGTCCCCGGTGGACGGACGCACTCGTGGCCTTCAGTGCGGGCAGCAGGCCGATCATTGCAGTGGCGACGAGCGCGAGCAGCAGCGCATACGCAATGGTGGCAGGCTCGAGCGTCAGATCCACCCAGAACGGCAGGCCGTCCCCAATAATCTGACTCGCCCGGGCCCAGACATAACGCACCGTCGTCTGGGCCACGACGAGCCCGAGCACGGCAGCGGCGAGGGCCAGCACGAGCCCTTCGGTGACGATCTGCGCGATCACGCGGGCACGGCTCGCCCCCAGCGCGTGACGGACGACCATCTCCGACTCGCGCATCGCCGTGCGCGCGAAGATCAGCGTCGCGACGTTCGCCGAGACCGCCCCCAATAGCAGGAGGACGATGGCGTGGACCGCCAGATCTTCCAGCCGCAGCGGATCGCCCGGCGTGCGCCCGGCGAATGCGCGAACCCGCGTCCGCAGTTGCGCGTGGGTGGTCGGCTGGTCGGCGGCAAAGCGTGCCGAGACGACGTCGAGCTCCGTCGCGGCATCCTGCCAGCTCGCTCCGTCGGCGAGGCGGCCGAACACCTGCACGGCCGGCCCTTCGCGCGGCGGCGCGTCCTGGACCGGCAATGGCACCCACACCTGCTGATTGCGCGGGAAGCCGAAACGCGGCGGCATCACGCCAACCACGGTGCGGGCCGTGCGGCCCACCGCCACGACGCGGCCGATGATCGCCGGGTCGTCGAGGAACTGTCTCTGCCAGACGTCGTAACCCAGGACCACGACGGGCTCCGCACCCGGCATTTCGTCGGTCGGCTGCAGCGGCCTGCCGAGCAGCGCCGGCACGCGGGTGAGTGGAAACGCCGACGCCGTGACCTCCGCCACGCGCAGGGCTTCGACGCGGCCTTCGCCGGTGAGCACGTTGCGCTCGCTCACGCGCGCGGCGCCGAGTTCTGCCACCGTCTGGAGAGACCGCCGCCAGATCGCGAAATCGTGGAGCACCCTCGGCTCCACGCGTGACGCCGCCGTGTCCTGCGTCTCGAGGCGCACGACTCGGCCGCCCTCATCGAACGGCAGCCGTTTGTACAGCAGTTCATCGGCGACTTCGATGCCGACCGCCCCAATCGCGATGGCACCCGCCAGCGAGAGGCCGCCGATGATCGTGAGCGCGGGATACTTCAGCAGCATCCGCGCGCCCAGCTTCCAGTCGAGCCACGAGACCGCGGTCAGTTCGGACGAAATCATCAAGACTCCGATTCTCTCTACCTTCCGATTCATGTTGCACGGAAACGAAGAGCAATCCGGCTGACTTCTCGTACCGAAATTGCCCCAGTGGCGCTTCCGCGTGAGATCACCGTTGACGCTTCGCGACGCCGGCGAGCGGCGGGTACGTCGCCGGTGGTCGGTGGAAATCGAGCTGCTCGATGTCGGTCCACTGGACGTACTCGGGGCGCTCGCGGCCGTCGATGAAGATCAGCATGCCGGCGTTCCCCGCACCGAGATCGCCGGCGCGATCGAGCTGCAACTCCTCGCCGTCATGAAGTGTCACTTTGGCGTGCCGGGCGCCGCGCTCTTCTTGACCAGCGGGCGTGATCGAGGCGATCAGGCCGAAAGGAATGGTGTAGTCGACGCCCTGCGACGGCGCGTCGAGTGTCTCGGTGGTCTCGCTTTCGTCGAGGTCGTAGACCAGCCGGCCGGTGAGGCGCCGACCCCCTCGGGTGGTGACGATGCCCGTGAGCGGGCGCCCGCGCGCGAAGTCGTTGTAGGCCGGCCCGCTGCCGCCAGCGCTGAAGTCGATCCGCTCGAAGGCGCCCCAAGAGACCAGTACCCGGCCGTACCGCGGGTCGTCGACGTAGATCCCGCGGTTGCCGCGGCCGACTTTGCGGGTACCGGCGAGCGCGATCTCGCGGCCGTCGAGCAGCGTCACCAGCGAGCTGTCGCCCGAACGGCGCGCGATGGCGCGGATGGTGTCGAAGCGGAGGCTGAGCGCACCGTTGGCTGTGCGGCCGTCGAGTTCATCGAGGCCGACGCAGTCCTGCCGGTCCCATTGAACGAACCCGGAGAAGTCTCCCTGGCGCGTGTGCACTGTCCCGTGCAGCCGGGCGGGAACGGCACCCAGCCGAGCGGTGGGGAGGAGGTCGATGGCGCGGATCCGCACGCGCGATGGAGGTGGGATTCCACCGGCCCAACTCGCGAGATCGACAACGCCCCGTCTGTCGTCCCACACCCGGACGCCGTCGTCGAAGTCATTGGCGGCCATGCGGTTGAGGTCGAACACGGTCCCGCTCTTGAGCGTCACCCGCACGTGACGGCCGCGCGCCTCGATGCGAGCGATGTCGCCGAAGCGCGCCATGAATGGCCGGCCGAGATCGATCTGACGCCCCGCGAGAGGGATCTCGAACCCGAAGATCGTGATCGGGCGGCGCTTCTCCGCCAGCTGCTCGGCCGGCGCGTGAGTGGCCCATGGGTTGTCCCCCTTGGAGCCGTTGAAATAGTCGCCCCAGAACGCCTCCTCGTCGCGTCCGAACCGCAGACGCCCCAGGTATGCGGCGCCGTCATCGGTGGTGACGCGCCCGTAAAGGAAGCCCTGGTTACCCTCCTCCGTCGACGCGGTCGAGGAGGTGGTCGCCCGCGAGCCCGCCGTCGACGCATCGGCATCCTGCTCGAGAGCCCGGTAGTTCCCGGCGAGCACCAGGAGGACGAGCACGCTCACCAACGCCCCGCCAGAGATTGCAGTTCTATTCATGGTCGACACTCCGCGGCGGAAGGGGCGTCGCCATGTAAAGCTCACGCCAGATGTCCTTGAATGTGTCCACGATCGCCTCCGCAGGAAGTATCGGCTTCCGGGCTGCGTAAGTCCTCAGGGGCGCGTGAGCGGGTTGTGAGATCTTCGTGAGATCGGCCCGGCGCGGCGCGATCAGCGCGCGCTGCTTGCCCAGGGCGTGGACGAAAGTCAAATGCAAGACCGACCACGATGATGCGTTGAATTTCGCCCGGCTGTCGAGTTTCGGCGAATTTGCAAACCGTGACAGTGCCGCCACCGAGCGTGCTGCAGCGGACTAGTCCGATCGCGTTGCAAGGCATCGGAAAAGGACCGCCCAAATCCCGTAGCACCTCGGCGCGGTCGCACGGCTGCGCTTGAAGATCCGGGCGCGGTCCGCTAGCCTGCGGATGAACCGAACGAGACGGAACAACGAGACGGAACAAAAAGGAGGCTATCGTGGCGACAACGCAAGAAGCTGTGCAGATCAGAGCGATCGTTCCCACCTTGACTGTCGACGATTTGCAGAAGAGCATCACCTTTTACGAAGCGCTCGGCTTCGCGATCGACGAGCGGTGGGAAGAGAAGGGGACGCTGCTCGGCGTGATGCTGCGAGCGGGCAGGACCCAGATCGGCTTGAACCAGGACGATTGGAAGAAGGGGCGCGACCGCAAGAAGGGAATCGGCGTGCGCTTGTCCATCTCGACGACGACGGGTAACGTCGACGAGATCGCCAAGCGGGCCAGGAACGCCGGCATCACGCTCAAGTCGGACCCTCACGACACGGAGCGGAAGAGCCGCGCGTTCGAGGTCATCGATCCGAGCGGTTTCCTGCTGACGATCTTTTCGGAGACGCCGGCGTAGGCGGGACACGCGGGCGGATAAGCTGCAGCTGCGCGCACAGAGCCTCGAGCTGGCCGCCGAGATTTCGGCGATCGAGGAACGCCCGCGTCGCGATGCAGTCGAGAGTCGCATGCATGCTCGTCGAGGTTATTCGGGTAGAGCAATCTGCCTCCCTCGAAGTAGCTAAAATCGACTGATGACATCGAGGCATGCGACAGCGCTGAAAGCGGATTCAGTCGAATCGTGGGTGGTTTCGGGAGGACGGGACCGGCGCCCGGGCTCGCCACTCAACGTGCCGCCGATCCCGGCGTCGAACTTCGTGCTGGGCGAACGCCGCGCGTACTCTCGCGACGACGGCACGCCGGGCTGGGAGTCCCTGGAAGAGATCGTCGGCGGCCTCGAGGGTGGCGAATCGGTCGCCTTCGCCTCCGGCATGGCGGGGATCGCGGCGATTTTCGAACAGCTCCCCGCGGGCTCGGTCGTGGCCCTACCGGACGACTGCTACCAGGGTGTCGCGGGACTCGCCAACGCTGGCCAAAGCCGCGGCCGGTGGACCGTGCACCGCGCGGCCGTGGCCGACACCACACGCTGGGTCGAGCTGTGCGGCGTGGCGGACTTGATTTGGCTGGAGTCGCCTTCGAACCCGCTGCTGGCGGTGGGTGACCTGGACACTGTCTGCGCTGCCCCGCGGAAGGCCGGCGCGATCCTGGGCGTGGACAACACCTTCGCTACGCCGCTGAATCAGCGTCCCCTCGCGCTCGGGGCGGACGTGGCCGTGCAATCGGTGACGAAGTTCATCGGGGGACACTCTGACCTGCTCGGCGGCGTCGTCACCGTGCGCGACGCGAACCTGCTGGCGTCGCTACGGCAGGCCCGGGAGCTCGCGGGGGCAACGCCCGGCATCCTCGAAACGTTTCTCGCGGTCCGCGGGGTCAGAACGCTGGCACTACGGCTGGAGCGAGCGCAGCGCAACGCGATGATTCTGGCCGAACGCCTCGGGCGGCATCCAAACGTCACTCTTACGCGCTATCCCGGCTTGGCGAGCCACCCTACGCACGAGGCCGCGCGGCGCCAACTCAAGGGATTCGGCACAATCATTTCATTCGACGTGCGTGGCGACGGCGCCGCCGCCGACGCCGTCTGCGCGGAACTGCAGTTGATCCAGCATGCCACCAGCCTGGGCGCGGTCGAGTCCACCATCGAACGACGGGCCAGCATTCCTGGGCAGGAGCACCTGCCTCAGGCGCTGCTTCGGCTGAGCG
This sequence comes from Vicinamibacterales bacterium, assembly GCA_035250005.1. Classification (GTDB taxonomy): domain Bacteria; phylum Acidobacteriota; class Vicinamibacteria; order Vicinamibacterales; family 2-12-FULL-66-21; genus JACDCA01. The sequence continues at coordinate 30,206 of DATFFM010000124.1, forward strand.
TGGGTATCGAGGCCGTCGAGGACCTCTGGGCCGATCTGAATCGAGCGCTGCGCAATGTGCCGGCAGTGTAGGTGATGGACGTGCACAATTCGAGCTCGCCCATCGTCTTGCTCGCGGGCGTCCGGCGTCACGCGCGGGATCAGCTCGCCGCGTGCAACTTCGCGAGGCTGCCGGCCACGTAGTCGCCGGGCACCGTGCGCGCAGCGATGTTGAGCCGGTTCCAGCCGTTGATCGACACGATCGCCAGGCTCAGGTGCACCAGCTCGTCCTCCGAGAACTGCTCCCGCACGCGCTCGTACACGTCGTCCGGGACACGAGTCTCGGAGACGAGCGTGAGCGCTTCGGTCCACTCCAGCGCGGCGCGCTCCCGCGCCGAGTAGTACGGCGTTTCGCGCCAGGCGTCAAGGCCGTAGAGCCGCTGCTCGGTCTCGCCGATCGCGCGCGCATCCTTGCTGTGCATGTCCAGACAATAGGCGCAGCCGTTGATTTGCGACGCGCGCATCCGGACGAGGTTGAGCAGCTTGTGATCGAAGCCCGCCTGACGAACCTGCCGTTCGAGGCCGAGCATGGCCTGCATAACGCCTGGGGTCACGTGCATGAGATCGATTCGAGCTTTCATGATGTCTTTCGCCTCCACCAATCAAGACGAATCAGAACTAATCTTGTGACACCGGCGGCGGGCACGCCGGTGTCACAGACGGCCTCCGTCATTCGTCTAGAGATCAGGAGGAGTGCAAGGCACGTCAGCCATGGCAGCAACTGACTGGGACGAGGCAACGTTCGAGGCGCATCGACCCCTGCTGTTCTCGATTGCGTACAGGATGCTCGGCAGCGCCAGCGAAGCCGAGGATGTCGTGCAGGACGCGTGGCTCCGGGCGAGTCGGGACGAGCACGCCGACGTCCGCTCCCCTCGCGCGTATCTCACGACCATCGTCACGCGGCTGTGCATCGACCATCTACGCAGCGCCGAGCGGACTCGCATGGAGTACCCAGGTCCATGGCTGCCTGAACCGTTGGCAGAACCGAATCAGGAATCCGCCGAGCTGGCGTCGTCACTAACGACGGCATTCCTCGTACTGCTGGAGCAGCTGGCGCCGACCGAGCGCGCGGTCTTCCTGTTGCGCGAGGTGTTCGAGCTCGATTTCGACGAGATTGCGAGGAGCGTCGGCAAGAGCGAGGCGAACACGCGGCAGATCCTCACGCGCGCGCGCGGCCGGCTGCGCGATTCGCGTCCGCGCTTCACCGTCTCGCGGCGTGAATCGGAGGAGGTCGTGCGCCGCTTCCGGCACGCCTGCGTCACCGGCAACGTCGAGGAGCTGATGGCGGTGCTGCACGCCGACGCAGAGCTCGTCGCCGACGGCGGCGGCAAGGCGGCCGCGGCGACGCGTCCCGTGCTCGGCGCGGAGCGCATCGCGAAGTTCGTGCTCGGCTATGCCGGCAAGATGCACTGGTCGGAGTCGGACTTCCAGCTCGTCACGATCAACGGCGCGCCCGGTCTGCTCATGCGCCATCCGATCTCCGGCAACGGCACCTACTCATTCGACATCGCCGGCGGCCGCATTCGCGCGATTTACGTCGTGCGCAACCCCGACAAGCTGCGGGGGTTCCTCGAGCACACGCACTGAGCGCGGGGGCCGGAGGTACCGGGTGCCCTGATGTTCCAGAGTGGCGGTGTCGTCATCGGTGCAGGTGCGGGAGACGGTTGAAAGGCGGCGGGTTCGCATCATCGTTGTCGGAATGCTTCGCGCGGCGGAGGTTGTGGTTATAAACATAAGTCGCGACCTCGCGCCCCAGAGCGGCGCCGGCATCCTGATCGAAGCGAAAATGGATGCCTCCGTAGACGCGCGCGTCGCTGATGTCGTCCGTGATCTGGTTGAGCTGGTGTAATGGAAGGTCAGACCTGGCACGGCGGGGTTCGCCATCGTAATGGCATGGCCACCGGCACCGAAGACACGCCTCAGGATCTCGGCGGCACCATCGCTTCCGCTGGCGTGATTCGACGGATAGGTGGGGAAACACGGCGTGAGAATGTACGGCACAAAGGTGAGGTCGGCGTCAGTCTTCGCGTTGCCATCGAGGTTGCCCTCGAAAATCGCCGTCTCGGGCCGCCAGAGGTTGTAGTGATACTTCGTCCAGAACGACGCGACAAGGCTGTCGTTGGTGGCCATATTCAGCAGCGCGAGGACTCGCGCATTCTTCGACAGCGAGCTGCCCTCCGCGGCGGCGACCTGCCTCGCAGCCAGGTTAAACACAAAGCTCGGAGAGGACACGGCGTAGAACCGCGCCACATCGGCCCGATCCTGCGGCCGCTCGCTGAGATCGCTACTGACGTTGCCGACCCTCTTCACCTCGTTGTAGTCCCGCGCGTATCTCTTGCTCGTGAGCGCCGGGGGCGGACCCGGATCAAACTGCGCGATCCACTCGTGGCTGCCGGGAACGCTCGGCACACCGAACGGTGAAATGTTCTGCCACTGAAAACCGACTCCGCCAGCGGCAGGGCAACCTGGCGTGAGCTGCCAAACGCCGGGATTTATCGACGCGGGCAGGTAGAACTGCGGGGGTGACGAGCCGTCGCCGAGACGCAGAGCGATCATTTGCGCAGCCGCGACCTGACCCGTCGCAATGCCGCCGCTCTTGGCTGAGCCGTTGGGGATGACGGCCAACGACGCTGTATAAGCGCCATCGAGATTCGGCGCCAGCGGGAAGTAGGTTTTAAGCACGTGGTACGCAGCCGCAATTGCCGCGGCGTCAGCCGATGCGCCCGCTGGCGCGGCGACGCTCCCGAGGTACGGCTGATACGTGCCCTCGATCGCGTTCACGGCTTCGAACACGGCGAGCTGCGTGATCGCCAGGAAGCGTGCCTGGGCGAACGGACTCTGCCCCTGACTGACCACTGTAGACACCGCGATCGCGTTCCACTCGAGAACCACGTCAGCCCTTGCAGCGATCGAGCTGCACGCCAACAGGGCTACGAGGATGACCGAAGTACGTAGTTGCGTCATCGTGTTTCTCCGTTCAGTGGTGATGCGGCCTGGGGGCGCTCCCACCCCCCCTCGCGGTCAGACGCGTTATTCGTGTCGACATATCGCCTCCCTCCCCGAGAGGCGGAAAGCGACAGCCGAAACGGACACGACGCGAGATTCGGCTAGAATGCAGGCGTTTTGAGCCCGACCCACGAGGTGACGGTTCTCCTCAGAGCCTGGCGCCAGGGAGACGAGACGGCCCTGGATGCATTGATGCCGCTCGTCCACGATGAGTTGCGGCGCATCGCCTGCCGGTGCTTGCACGGCGACCGTGCGAATCACAGCCTGCAGGCGACTGAATTGGTCAATGAAGCCTTTCTGCGCCTGGTCGACGTCCAACAGATCGACTGGCAGAACCGGACGCATTTCCTGGCGATGTCGGCGCGGTTGATGCGCCGCGTGCTCGTCGACCTCGCGCGATCGCGGGGTGCGGACAAGCGGGGCGGTGGCGCGGTACGCGTCACCTTCGACGATGGGGCGATTGGCGGGGTTGCGCCAGATGCGGACGTGATCCGGCTGGACGATGCGCTGAAGACGCTCGCGGCCATGGACGACCGCAAGAGCCGCGTCGTCGAGATGCGATTCTTCGGCGGGTTGACCGCCGACGAGACCGCTGTTGCGCTCCAGGTCTCGACGAAAACCGTGCTGCGCGACTGGGAGTTCGCCCGCGCGTGGCTGCAGCGGGAGTTGACGCGCGAGGCTGGACGTGACGCCTGAGCGCCTGCGCGAGATCGAACGGCTGTTTCATGAGGCTCGCGGGCGCACGCCAGCCGAGCGCGAGGCGTTTCTCGCGCGCGCGTGCGCGGACGATCCCACGCTGCGGCGCGAGGTCGAATCCTTGCTGGGGCAGCCGCAGGCCGGAATGATCGACGCGCCGGTTGGCATGCTCGTGGCCGGGCTCGTCGAGCGTCCCGCGCCACGGCTCACGCCAGGCTCGTCGGTCGGCCCATATCGCATCGAGAGATTGCTCGCCGTCGGCGGCATGGGCGAGGTGTATCGCGCACGCGACACGACCCTGGGCCGCGACGTGGCGATCAAGATCCTCCCGCGGCACTTCACGGCGGACCCGGAACGGCTGGCACGCTTCGAGCGGGAAGCCCGAGTGCTTGCCGCCCTCAATCATCCGAACATCGGCGCCATCTACGGCCTTGAGGCCTCAGCCGGCGGCGTCAGGGCGCTGGTGCTCGAGCTGGTGGAAGGCGAGACGATGGCCGATCGGATCCAGCGCGGACCAGTGCCGGTGACGGACGCGGTCACGATCGCGCGTCAGATCGCCGATGCGCTCGACGCAGCGCACGAGAAAGGGATCATTCACCGGGATCTCAAACCGGCGAATATCAAGGTCACGCCGGACGGCGTCGTGAAGGTGCTGGACTTCGGCCTCGCGAAGGCGGCGACCGGCGAGTTGCAATCGCCGACCGTGACCGTGGGGAGCACGCAGGAAGGGACCATCCTCGGCACGGCGGCCTACATGAGTCCGGAGCAAGCGCGAGGGCAGGCCGTCGACAAGCGGACCGACATCTGGGCATTTGGCTGTGTGCTGTACGAAATGCTGACCGGCCATGCGGCGTTTCCAGGCGAGACGGTGTCGGACACGATTGCGGCGGTCCTGGGACAGGAGCCGGACTGGGCGGCGCTTCCCGCGACAACGCCCCCCATGGTCACGCGCCTTCTGCAGCGCGGCCTGGCGAAAGACCCGAAGCGGCGTCTGCGGGATGTCGCTGATGCACGCGCTGACCTCGATGATGCTTTGGCCGGCGGAGAAGCGCCGGCGATCTTGGTGGGACACCCGACCGTGGTCTCCACGCCTTCGCACTGGAGTCGATGGGCTGCGATCATTCTTATCGCCTTCGCGTCGGCTCTGGCGGGGTGGGGTCTGCGGCGCCTCGATCCTGCTCTGGACAACCCGTTGTCCAACGCGACTTTCACTCGCTTGACGAATTTTGAAGGCGATGAGGCCGAAGCGGCGCTGTCGCCGGACGGCAGATTCGCCGCATTTCTCTCCGATCGCGATGGGCCCCTCGATGTGTGGCTGACTCAGGTGGGTTCGGGCCGCTTCTCGAATTTGACTCCAGAGAGCCACATGCCGGGATTGAGACCGGTGCGAAATATCGGTTTCTCCGCCGACGGATCGGAAATCTGGTTCGGTGGCGCGCCTGTCGGCCGCATGCGGATCATGCCGATGATGGGTGGGCCGCCGAGGCCTTTCCTGGTTGACCGCGCGGTTGAAGTGGTGTGGTCCTCCGATGGCGCGCGGATGGTGTATCACACCGACGCCTCGGGAGACCCGATGTTCGTTGCGGATCGTAACGGCGTCGGCGCGAAACAGGTTTTTGTCGATCCGGCTGTGGGAGGACACAACCATCATCAGGCATGGTCGCCCGATGGTCGATGGATTTACTTTACAGGCGGCATTCAAAGCACTCGGCAAATGGATTTGTGGAGGATTGCAGCCAGCGGCGGACAACCGGAACGCCTCACCCATCACAACGCGTATGTGGGTTTCCCGACACCGATCGACGATCGCCGCGTCCTTTACATCGCGCAGGATCGTGACGGCTCGGGACCATGGTTGTGGGCGCTCGATACAAATAGCCGAGAGAGGCGCCGTGTCGCTTACGGAACGGAGCAGTATCAGTCGATTGCCGGCAGCGCCGACCATCGTCGTCTCGTGGCCTCGGTGGCCAATCCCAGCGCGAGCCTGTGGACCGTGCCGATTCTGGATCGCCCGGCGGAGGACGGAGACGCGAAACCGATGGTGCTGCCAACAGTGCGGGCGCTCGCCCCACGGCTTGCCGGGCGGTCGCTGTTTTACTTGTCCTCGCAGGGCACTGGTGACGGCCTGTGGCGTTTCGAGGACGGCAAGGCGGTCGAGATCTTGAAGGGATCTGACGAAGCCTTGTTCGAACCACCGGCGGTCTCGGCCGATGGACGTCAGCTGGCCGTGATCCTGAGGCGCGACGGCAAACGGCGCCTCCACGTCCTATCCTCGGATGGCGGCGATCTCCAATCGCTCGCGGAGTCGATTGACATCGACGGATCGGTATGCTGGTCGCCCGATGGCAGCTGGATTACTGCGGGCGGCATCGACGATCGTGGATCCGGGTTGTTCAAGATTCCGCTGGACCACGGCGCCCCTGTCCGACTGATCGCCGGCACTGCCCGTGATCCGGTCTGGTCGTCGTCCGGAGACCTGATCGTGTACACCGGAGCCAACGTCAGCGTCGATGCGCCTCTGTTGGCCGTTCGAGCAGACGGTACGAATGTCGAATTGCCTGCAATCCGGCTTCGGGTTGAAGGAAAGCGCTATCGATTCGTTCCAAATGGCCGGGCGCTCGTCTACGCGCAGGGACCGTTTCCGGCGCAGGACTTCTGGCTGCTCGACCTGGTCACGAAAAAGTCGCGCCAACTGAGCCGCTTCAACAACTCCGCGGCCACGCAGTCCTTCGATGTGACCGTCGATGGCAAGCAGATCGTGTTCGACAGACTTCGGCAGAACTCTGATATCGTCCTGATCGACCTTGCTCGATGAGGCGCCCGCATTCGCCTAGCCTCAACGATCAGCCTACCTGGCGAACCACAAACCCCCGCCTTGCGCATGATTGCGCCCCGGAATCGAAACGCGGAAGTCATGCTTGTGCGCGCTTCAGATCCCCATCGCGCGGAAGACCTTCCAGCTGCCGTCCGGTAGCTTCTTGTATACGCTGAGAATCGTGCCACGAACGTGCGTCGCGTCGTCACCCGGCGATTCGACGGACGAACCCGTGAAAGTACGCCACTCGACTGCCCAGCCAACATCCAGAAAAGTTAAGTCCTTGATTTCCGGCACGTAGCTCAGCACCGTGAAACCTTGTGGGCCGTCTGGCGTTCGTTGCTCTCTCGGATAGCCTGCTTGCCGGCTTCCGCCGGCTGGCCTGAGCTGAGACGAATAGCGTCATCGGTCCACAGATCTGTCAGCGCAGCAGGATCTCGCGACAACGTAGCGGCAATGTCCTGCTGATGAAGCTTCTCGATCGCCGCCCGGTCAGCCTCGCGGATCTTGTCAATTCCGGCCGATGGCGGCGCTTCTCGCCGGCTACAATGCGTCTATATACTCTGGCGCCATGCCGCTGATTGCCCTGACGATTGCTTTCGCGCTCCTGGACCCCGTCGACGCCACAGCTTTCATGCAGGCCATGCCGGCCGTCCAGGCCGCGCGCCCCCAGCGCACCGAGGCCGAGGCCAGAGCGCGAGCGGAGGAGAACCGGCGCCGACGGGCCGACGGGCGAGGCACGAGCGGTGCGCCTGTCGAGCTGATCTCTGACTACCTCGCGGCCGTCGTCCGTCCGGTTCCCGCGGAGCTCGGCGTCAGCCCCTTCTACCGGAAGTACGTGGACGCACTCGGTATTCCGGTGCTGGCGTCCGAGAAGGTGCCGGATGCCGCGCTGCTCGTCGCGCGCGACATCGTGAATGCGATGCTGGCGGCCCGGCCGGACGTCCGCAAGGCGCTGACCGCACGCGGGTGGCGCACCGGGGTCATCGCCGAAGTCGAGATGACGATGGACATTCCGGAGTATTCGAAGATGAAGCGTCCGGGAGCGCCGCGCGACGCGCCCGTGACGCAGGAGGACCGCGACTACCACGCGAACCGCTCGCGCGGCCTCGGCGGCAACCCGACGACAGGAGCCGAGGAGAACCTGCTCGGCTACGCCGGCACCCGCTACTGGGGAGAGCACATCTTCGTCCACGAGTTCGCGCACGCGATCATGACGGGGCTGCGCGACGTCGATCCCGCGATGGTGGCGGAGATCCGCGCGTCATACGACGCCGCGATCGCCGCAGGGAAGTACATCGATCCCGACGGACGGAAGCACTATGCAACGACGAACGCCGGCGAGTACTGGGCCGAGGGCGTGCAGTGGTGGTTCTTTTCGAACTACGGCGAGTGCTTCACCGGCGGCGTGAAGGTGGAGACGCCCGAGGAGTTCGCGGCCTACGATCCCACCCTCAATGCGCTCATCGGTCGCGTGTTCACCACCCACCGGCTCGAAATGGACGTCTTCCATGGCAAGCGCATCCGTCCGGTGACGTGCGGCGGCGCAGATCGAGCGAGGTAGGAGCGACACAGCGGCTTTGGCAGCGAATCAGTCCAACCGAGAGGTCACGACGTGCGGCTGGCCGTACTGAACGACATCCATGGAAACCTGCCGGCGCTGGAAGCGGTACTCGACGACGTGCTCCGGCGCGGTCTCGATCGGATCGTGGTTGGCGGCGATGTCTTTCCCGGTCCGATGCCTCATCTGGTGCTGAGACGGCTCCGTGACGTGGGTATTCCGGTCGACTTCATCTACGGCAATGGCGAGATCGCGATCCTGGAACACCTCGCCGGCAAGGTGCCGGCGTTGTTGCCGCCATCGTACCTGCCGCTGATCCGCTGGAACGCCGACCAGCTCGATCGGGCAGAGCGCGAGCTGGTCGCGAGCTGGCCGATGACGCTTCACCTGACCGTGCCGCCGCTCGGCGACGTGTTGTTCTGCCACGCGACGCCGCGCAACGAGAATGAGATTTTCACCCCTCTCACCCCCGAGGATCGATTGATTCCGATCTTCGATGCGGCGAACGCCTCGGTCGTCGTCTGCGGGCATACCCACGTCCAGTTCGATCGCAGAATCGGCAGGACCCGCGTGATCAACGCAGGGAGCGTCGGGATGCCGTTCGGGCCGGCCGGAGCCGATTGGCTGATGCTTGGTCCGGACGTCGAGCTGCGTCACACGCCCTACGATCTCGGCGCCGCCGCCGAGCGCATCCGCGGATCCGGCTGCCCCGCCGCCGAGGAGTTCGCCACCAAGTATGTGCTGCATCCACCATCAACCGCGGACATGCTGAAGCTCTATACCGAGCACGAACTGAAGCCGTGACTCAGAGCATTGTCAGGGTGCTGGTCATCGGCGGCACCGGTTTCATCGGGTCTCACCTGGTTCGCGGCCTGATCCGTCTCGGCCATGACGTGACCGTGTTTCACCGGGGCCGAACGGGCGTTCACCCTGCCCCACCGCTGAATACCGATCCGGGAGGCCGGCCGCGAGAGATCTTCGGCGATCGACGACGGCTCGCTGAGTCGGCGGCGAGTTTTCGCGCGGTTCGGCCGGATGTAGTCATCGACGTCATCCTGAGCTCTGGCAGCCAGGCACGCGAGCTCGTGTCCGTCTGTCGGGGCCTCACGCCTCGCATCCTCGCGCTCAGCAGCATGGACGTCTATCGCGCGTGCGGCATTACGCATGGTCTCGAAGAAGGTCCGCTGGAGCCGATGCCGCTGACCGAGGCCTCGGCGCTGCGCACGAAGCTCCAGACCTATCCGCCGGCGCAGGTGCAGATGCTGCAGCAGATCTTCGGCTGGCTCGATTCGGAGTACGACAAGATTCCCGTCGAGCGCGAGGTTCTCGGTGATCCAGACGTGAGCGGCACGGTTCTTCGTCTCCCGATGGTGTACGGTCCGGGCGATCCGCTCCACCGCTTTTATCCGGTCGTGAAACGTGTGCTGGACGGACGCCGCGTCATTCCGTTTTCGGCAGCGATGGCACAGTGGCGTGGCACGAAGGGCTATGTCGAGAATGTCGCTGCGGCCATCGCACTCGCGGCGGTGTCGGATCGCGCGGCGGGCCAAATCTACAACGTCGGCGACCCCGACACGCCGACCGAGCTCGAATGGGCGAAGCGCGTCGCGGACGCCCTCGAGTGGAACGGCGAGTTCAAGGTCATGACCGATGGCGCGCTCCCGCCAGAGCTGCGCGCTCCCGGTAATGCGGCACAACATTGGGTCGCGGATACCACGAAGATCCGCCGGGAACTCGGCTTCACCGAAGTCGTGCCACGCGAGCAAGCGATTCGCGCAACCGTGGAGTGGGAACGAACGAATCCGCCGACCGGATTCACTCCGCATCGGTTCGACTACGATGCCGAAGACGCGACGCTGAGGGGTGAGGCTTCCTGAAATGAAGTCAGATCGCGCGCTTCTCCCAGGCGTCCTTCAGTAGACTCTCACGATGTCCGCGATCCGCTGCCGCACGAACGGTGGCGCGCCGCGGGTGACCCGGCCGATCTGTTCGAGCAGGAACAACGACGGATCGCGACGGACGTTGTCGACGATCAAGGCTTCCAGGTCGCGGTGTCCCGGCGTGAGTCGAAGGCCGAATCGATCTCGCAAGACCGCCGTCACGGCTGCCACGCGGTCCCCTTGCCATCCGAACTCCAGGTTGTACGAACCGGTGATGCCGGTCTCGTCGATCACCGGCTTGCCCAGAATCCCCTGTAATGCCGCCGCGAGTTTGTCCATCGAGGCTTCCTGGATCTTAACGGTCTGCTCGTTGATCCAGATGCTCAGGTTCCGCCCCTCAGCACGTTCGAGATGCGGAGCATCGGTCGCGGTGAGGACGAAGACGTCAAATGGACGGACCGCCAAATGCGTCTCGAGATGCAGCCGGTTCTGTAATTCCTGCTGGAGAAGCACTCGAAAGGAATCCGCGTCCTCGAGCCCCACGACCGCGTTGATGGCGTAGCGCGTTTCGGCCAGCCACTGCGGACCGATGACGCGAACCGCGGGTACGTCGTAGGCAGTCGCCACCGCACTCTTCAGAGTGATTCCGCTCGACCGGATCATATGGGTCCCGATGAACGCCGAGGTCCCGGACGCGGGGCCGATCGAGAATTCCATCCAGTCCTGGGAGGTGGCCGGATGCATGCGGAGGATCGCGGCAGTCAGCACGACGGCCACGACCAATGTTGCGGCGAGCACCGTAAGGCCCAGCCGGAACTGTCGCCCGCGGCGGATCCAGCCAGATACGGCGATCGCGACGAGCGCAACCGGTACCGCGATCACCGTGGTAACAACCGCGCCGCCGGAAATGCCGCCCTCCTGGTGGGTTGCGGCGAGACGACGGCGAAACAGGTCGGGGGAACTATCCTGGCCTGCCCGATCGGGCATGGCCGACGCACTCGCGAATCGTCCGTCCCGTGCTGCGCTGGCGGTGAATGACTGGTGGAAGTTCGTCTGCACGAAGTGGCTGCGCGTCTTGGGAACCATGCAGCCCCGGACGACCGAGTTCCCGATGAAAGCCACCGCGAAAAACGTGAGGGCGACCGCAACGATCGGACGGGCGAAGTCGAGCAGAACCTGGCGCACGTGGATCACCTCCGGCCGGAGCGGGCAGAACGGAGCCGTCAAAGCAAGGATGATTCCGTGCTCGATCGCCTGAAAATGCCGGGGAAGATGCCGTCCGCGGCGTTCGAAAACGCAACGTCGCCGATCGGGTACGGACATCGCCGCGAGACCGCTCGTCGCGCACCTCACGGCCGTTCGATGAGGGTCGTCGGCGCCGGCAACGGAGGAAGCCGCATGCGCCTGATCCGCTGACCACGCCCTCTCCGTCGCCGCGACTCTGTCGATCTCCCGCTTGACTCCCGGCGACGCACGATGGTACAAAAGCCGCCTTTAAACAGTCGAAGCGGGGAACAGGATTGGCCCAGACGGAAGCAGAACTGCTCGACAACCCTGTCGCGGGCCATCCGGCGCTGATCCTGCGCTCGCCGGATTTCCACTCCATCACCGAGGCGGTCGCGGAGCCGGTCGAGCGGCCGACACCGATCGGCTGGTGGCTCTTCTTCATCCCTTCCCTCGGGCTCCTCGGGCTGCTCGGCGTGGCGGTCTCCTGGCTTTTCTGGGAGGGGATCGGCATCTGGGGCCTGAACGTCCCGGTCGGCTGGGCGTGGGACATCACGAACTTCGTGTTCTGGGTCGGGATCGGGCACGCCGGCACGCTCATCTCGGCGATCCTCTTCCTCTTCCGCCAGAAATGGCGCACCTCGATCAACCGCGCGGCGGAGGCGATGACCATCTTCGCGGTCATGTGCGCCTTGACGTTCCCGGGGATCCACGTCGGACGCGTCTGGGTCGCCTACTGGATGTTCCCGCTCCCGAACCAGATGGGCATGTGGCCCAACTTCAGGAGCCCGCTGCTCTGGGACGTCTTCGCGGTCAGCATCTACGGCACCGTCTCGGTCCTCTTCTGGTACATGGGCCTGATCCCGGACCTGGCGACGATTCGCGATCGGGCGAAAACCCGCACCCAGCAATTCGTCTACGGTTTTCTGGCGCTCGGATGGCGGGGCTCCGTGCGGCAATGGCATCACTACGAAACCGCCTACCTCATTCTCGCCGCGCTCGCGACGCCGCTGGTCCTCTCGGTTCATTCGATCGTCTCGATGGATTTCGCGGTCTCCGTCCTCCCTGGATGGCATACGACGGTCTTCCCGCCCTACTTCGTCGCGGGCGCGATCTTCTCCGGGTTCGCCATGGTGCTGACGCTCATGGTGATCTGCCGCCAGGCGTTCCGCCTGGAGCACATCATCACCCTCCGGCACTTCGACTACATGGCGAAGATCATGCTCGTGACCGGGACGATGGTGGGTTACGCCTATGCCACGGAGTTCTTCACCGCCTGGTACAGCGGGAACCCCTACGAGCTCTTCACGTTCCTGAACCGCGCGCTGGGCCCGTACGCCTGGGCCTACTGGATCATGGTCACCTGCAACGTGATCAGCCCCCAGATCTTCTGGTTCAAGAAGGCGCGCACGAGCATACCGGTCCTGTTCGTTCTGTCGATCGTGATCAACGTCGGCATGTGGTTCGAGCGGTTCGTGATCATCGTGACGTCGCTGCACCGTGACTTCCTTCCCTCAGCCTGGGGCTACTTCACTCCCACGTTCTGGGACGTGGCGTGCCTGCTCGGAAGCTTCGGGCTCTTCTTCACGATGTTCTGCCTGTTCGTGCGCTTCCTTCCGATGGTGGCGACCGCCGAGGTCAAGACCGTGCTGCCGCAGGCCGATCCGCACTGGCACTCCGGCCCCGAACGGGCGGTGACACCCGCGCCGCCGCCCCTCGAGGCGCCGGGGCCTGCTCCCCGAAGGCGCTTCACAATGCCCTTCGACTCGCTTCGCTCGCTCAGGACAATGCCGCTCCTCCCGCGGCTCCCGAAGGGGCCACACTACGGAATCCTCGCCGAATTCGCGACGCCGGCGGACCTCTATCACGCGTGCGAGCGCGTGCGTGACGCGGGCTTCACCCGATGGGACGCCCACAGCCCATTCCCCGTCCACGGTCTCTCGGGAGCGATGGGGCTCCGGCGCTCCACGCTTCCCTGGATCGTCCTCGGCATGGGACTGATGGGAGCCGCGCTCGGGTTCGCCCTGCAGTGGTGGGTCCACGCCGCCGCCTACCCTCTCGTGATCAGCGGCAAGCCGTACTTCGCCTGGCCGGCCTACATTCCGATCACCTTCGAGGTCGGCGTCCTGTTCGGCTCGCTCGGCGCCGTCCTCGGCATGCTCGGCCTGAACCGGCTCCCGATGCACCACCATCCGCTCTTCCGATCCAAGGTCTTCGAGCGGGCGAGCGACGATGCCTTCTTCATCTCGATCGAATCGTGGGATCCCCGGTTCGATCCGTCCGCCACTCGAAAGCTGCTGGAGTCCCTGGGCGCACGAAGCGTCGAGCTCCTGGAGTCCTGAATGATCTCTAAAGAGCAGGCCGCGATCCCGCCGGGGCACCCGTGGAACCGCGTTCCGGTCATTGCCGCCGTCTGCGCCCTGGTGGGGGCGGTCGCCTGCGCGATTCTGGGGGCGGCGGATCCGAAGCAATTCTTCTTCTCGTGGCTCGTCTCGTTCATGTTCTTTCTGAGCCTGGCCCTCGGCGGGCTCTTTTTCGTGCTGATCCAGTACGCGTCCCAGGGAGGATGGGGAATCGTTCTGCGACGGATCGGGGAGACGATCTTCGCCACGCTTCCCGTGCTGGCGGCCCTCTTCCTGCCAGTGCTGCTCGGCCTGCGCGACCTTTACTCGTGGACCGTCCCAGGGGCAGCCGAGCACGATGCGCTGCTTCGCTGGAAGGAGCCTTACCTCAACGTGCCGTTCTTCCTGATCCGGGCGGCGCTCTACTTCGGAATCTGGTCCTTCATCGCCCTCCTCTACTATCGCGGCTCGCGCGGTCAGGACGTGACGGGGGATCCCGGGGTGTCGGCCCGCCTGCGCCGCCTCGCCGGGCCCGCCATCATCGTCCTCGCGCTGACCCAGACCTTCGCCTCGATCGACTGGATCATGTCGCTCACGCCGCACTGGTACTCGACCATCTTCGGCGTTTACTTCTTCGCGGGTTCGTTCGTCGGGTTCATCGCGCTTCTCTCGGTCGTGGTGGTGGCGATGCGAGGGGCGGGGCTGCTCGACACGGTCATCAGCGCCGAGCACCTGCACGATATCGGAAAGTTCCTGTTCGCATTCACGGCGTTCTGGGCGTATATCGCCTTTTCCCAGTTCTTCCTCATGTGGTACGCGAACCTCCCGGAGGAGACGACCTGGTACAAGGCCCGGATCGAGGGGTCCTGGATGCAGGTCTCGCTCTTCCTCATGGCGGGACATTTCGTGGCTCCGTTCTTCTACCTGATGGGGCGCGACGTCAAACGGAACGGCGCGACCCTGGCCGTCGGGGGCGCGTGGCTCCTCGCCATGCACTTCGTGGACCTCTACTGGCAGATCATGCCGACTCTCCATCCCGAGGGGCTCCGGCCGTCGGCTCTTGACGTCGCCGCGCTCGTTGCCGTGGGCGGCTGCTTCGTCGCGGCGGCCAGCTGGCTGATGCGGCGGCAGGCGCTCGTGCCCCTGCGCGATCCGAGGCTCGCCGAATCGCTCGCCTTCGAGAACGTCTGACGCGGACCGAGGTCTCAGCCGTATGAAACCGCGGCGGCCGGGGGCTTGCCGCGCCGAAGCGCGGCCGATTCAGGCGCGAAGGCGGGTTGCACAGACGGCGGGGCCCGGTGTACAGTCGGCCCACTCCACGATGTACGGAATCAGCGTCGTCGGGTGACGACGAAGACGAGGTTTGCAATGACCAAGGAGCCGAGCATGCACAGGAGAGGAAACGGGTTGTGGCTGGCGGCCGGGCTGGTCGCCGTGTCGGTCTGGCCGGCGGTCGCGGTCTGGCCGGGCGTCGCGGTCCCCGCCTCGTCCATTACCGGGACCGTCACCTTCGATGGGAAAGCCCCCAACCTCAAGCCGCTCGCCATGGAGGCCGACCCCGCCTGCGCGAAGAAGCACTCGGGACCCGTGCCGAACGAGATGCTGGTGCTCGGCAGCGGCAACACGATGGCGAACGTCATGGTCTGGGTCTCGAAGGGCCTCCCGGCCGGAAAGACATGGCCCGCTCCCAAGACTCCGGCCGTGCTCGATCAGAAGGGCTGTCAGTACGTGCCGCACGTAATGGGGATCATGGCCGGTCAGGCCTACAAGATCCTCAACTCCGACGGCATCCTCCACAACGTCCACGCCCTGCCCAAGATCAACAAGGGATTCAACCAGCCGATGCCCGCGAACATGAAGGAGTCGACCAAAACGTTCGACAAGCCGGAGGCGATGTTCCAGATCAAGTGCGACGTGCACCCCTGGATGAGCGCGTACGTCGGCGCCTTCACCCATCCCTTCTTCTCGGTCACGGGCAAGGACGGCAAGTTCACGATCTCCGGCCTCGACCCGGGGACCTACGAGATCACCGCCTGGCACGAGAGGCTGAAGACGCAGACGGCCTCGATCACCGTGGGCGCCAGCGATACGAAGACCCAGAACTTCAAGTTCGCCATCGCCGCGAAGTAGCGATCCGGAGAAAAGCCGCATGAGTGAGCCGGCAGCTGTCGTCGCACACAAGGCGCACGTCGCGCACGAAGCCCATCACGAGGAGCTCGGCTTCTGGCGCAAGTACGTGTTCTCCGTCGACCACAAGGTCATCGGCATCCAGTACGCCATCACCGGCCTTCTGTTCCTCCTCTTCGGCTTTTCGCTGATGATGCTCATGCGCTGGCAGCTCGCCTACCCGGGCGCCGCGCTGCCGCTGCTCGGCACGCTCCTCGGCGAGGCGCGCATGCCGGGCGGATCGATGCTCCCTGACTTCTACAACGAGCTCGGGGCGATGCACGGCACCATCATGGTCTTCCTCGGGGTCGTGCCCCTCGCCGTCGGAGGATTCGGGAACTTCGTCCTCCCGCTCCAGATTGGAGCCCCGGACATGGCCTTCCCGCGGCTCAACATGGCGAGCTACTGGTTCTTCTTCCTCGGCGGCGTGACGATGCTCGCCAGCTTTTTCGTCCCCGGAGGAGCCGCCCAGGGCGGATGGACGTCCTACACGCCGCTCGCCAACCTGGCGGGCACGGGCCAGACGATGTGGCTCGTCGGGATGATCTTCCTGATCACCTCGTCGTTGCTCGGAGCGGTCAACTTCATCACGACCACGATCCAGCTCCGCGCCAAGGGGCTCACCTTCATGCGGTTCCCGTTCTTCGTGTGGGCCCAGTTCGTGACCGCCTTCCTCCTGCTCCTGGCCTTCCCGCCGCTCGAGGCCGCCGCCGTCCTGCAGCTGATGGATCGTCTGGCCGGCACCAGCTTCTTCCTCCCGAGCGGCCTCGTCGTCAGCGGCCAGGTCCTCACGGTGGCCGGCGGCGGCAATCCGCTCCTCTGGCAGCACCTGTTCTGGTTCCTGGCGCACCCGGAAGTCTACGTCCTGATCCTTCCCGGGATGGGGATCGTGGCCGAGATCATCGCGAACAACACGCGGAAGCCCCTGTGGGGCTACCGTTCGATGGTCTACTCGCTCGTCTTCCTCGGCTTCATGTCCTTCATCGTCTGGGCGCACCACATGTTCATGACCGGCATGGGGACGGCGATGGCAGCGTTCTTCCAGACGACCACGATGATCATCTCGATCCCGTCGGTCGTGATCCTCACGGCCCTGATCATCTCGCTGTGGGGCGGATCGATTCGCTTCAACACGCCCATGCTGTTCGCGCTCGGCTTTCTCCCGATGTTCGGCATCGGCGGGCTCACCGGGCTTCCGCTCGGCTTGAACGTCGCGGACATCCCGCTGCACGACACCTACTACGTCATCGGCCACTTCCACTACGTCGTCGCTCCGGGGACGATCTTCGCCCTCTTCGCGGGGGTCTACTACTGGTTTCCCAAGGCTACCGGGCGGAAGATGAACGAAACGCTCGGCAAGATCCATTTCTTCGGCTCGCTCGTCTGCATGAACGTCATCTTCATGCCGATGTTCCTCATGGGGATGGCCGGCGTCTCGCGCCGACTGTTCGACGGAGGGGCGGCCTACGACTTTGCGCAGCCGGTCCTCCACCTGAACGTCGTGTCCTCCTGGGGGGCGTGGATCCTCGCGATCTTCCAGATTCCCTTCATCTTCAATTTCTTCTGGAGCATCTGGAAGGGGGAGAAGACCGACGCGAACCCGTGGCACGCCACGACGATCGAGTGGGCGGCTCCCTCGCCCCCCCCGCACGGCAATTTCCTCGTGGCCCCGGAAGCGCACCGCGGGCCCTACGAGTACAGCGTTCCTGGCGCGGCCAAGGACTTCTCGCCGCAGTACGAGGCCTGATTTGGCGATGGACATTCCCTACACCGTAGAGGTGCGCCGCGACACCGGTCTGACCAACGGCAAGATCGGTATCTGGCTCTTCCTGGCCTCGGAGGTCATGCTGTTCGGGGCCCTCTTCGCGAGCTACATCCTGATCCGGACAGGGGCGCCGAGCTGGCCGCGGGGAGACACGATCCTGAACGTCCCGCTCGCCACGTTCAACACGATCGTCCTGATTCTGTCCTCCGTCACGATGGTCATGGCCTGGGCCTCGCTGATGCGCCGCCGCTTCGGGACGTTTCGGCTCTACATGGGAGCCACGATCCTGCTCGGGTTCGTCTTCCTCGTGGTCAAGTACTTCGAATACAGCCACAAGTTCCACGACGGGCTCTATCCCAGCACCAACAACTTCCTCGCCATCTACTTCACCCTGACCGGGCTGCACATGCTCCACGTCGCCGGCGGGATGGCGGTGAACGCCTATTTCTGGGGCCCCGGCGCGAAGCTCTGGAAGACGAATCCGGTGTGGTTCACCAACCGGGTCGAGAACTCGGGCCTCTTCTGGCATTTCGTCGATCTGGTCTGGATTTTCCTCTTCCCGACCCTGTATCTTCTATAGGCGGCATCATGACGAGCGACCACGCAGCTGACATGACCGGTGACCACGCAGCTGACATCGACAGACACGTCAGGGTCTACATCACCGTCTTCGTCGCGCTCATGGTTCTGACCATCGTCACGGTGGCGGTCTCGTACCTCGACCTCCCGATTGCCATGGCCGTTACGGTGGCGCTGCTGGTCGCGACCATCAAGGGATCGCTGGTGGCGTGCTACTTCATGCACCTGATCTCCGAGAAGAAACTGATCTACGCGGTCCTCATCCTGACCGCTGTGTTCTTCGTCGCGCTGCTGGCCCTTCCCGCCGTCACCCACAGCAACGGCTACTGGATTCCCGAATGAACCTCAGGTGGTTCCATGCGCTGCTGATCCTCCTCTCCGCCGCCCTCGCGGTGCTGTTCGGGGTCTGGTGCCTGGTGCAGTACGGGCGGGACAACGGGATCGCAAGCCTGCTCGCGGCGATCGCGGCATTCGCCGTGTCGTTCGGCCTGGTCGTGTACGACTCGTGGTTCCTGCGCAAGACGAGGACGCTGCGATGACCCTTCGACTCGCTTCCACCTCCGCGCTGCGCCCTACGGCCGACAAGGCGCTCGCTCAGGGCGGGGCCCGGCTTCGGTTCGCTACGGCACGTCGAGCCGTCATGACGCTCGCGTTCGTGGTGGTCGCCGGCGGTTCCCGCGTCCTGGCCTGCCCGATGTGCTTCGGGGCGGAGGAGAGCTCGATGATCGACGGGGCGAAGCTCGGCGTCGTGGTGATGCTGGCCATCACGCTTGCGGTGCAGGGCGGGTTCGTGGGCTTCTTTATCTATCTCCGCAGGCGCGCGAAGCGCATCGCGGACGTCGAGCTCGACACCGAATGGTCGGAGCTCCAAAAGTCGCCGAGAACATCATGACTGACTGGCTCGGACTCCCTGCGCTCGCATCCGCTCACGGCGGGCAGATCGACAGCCTGATCGGCTGGACCCACGTGTTCATGCTCATCCTGTTCGTCGGGTGGGGAGGGTTCTTCGTCTACTGCCTGATCCGCTTCCGGCGATCGCGGCATCAGGCAGCGAACTACACCGGGGTCAAGTCGCACGCGTCGAACTATTCCGAAATCGGCGTGGCCGTGGTCGAAGGGATTCTCCTGTTCGGATTCGCGATCCCGATCTGGGCCGCGAGAGTCGATCGCATGCCCCCGGCGCACGAAGCGCTGGTCGTTCAGGTCACCGGCGAGCAGTTCGCCTGGAACGTCCACTACCCCGGGCCCGACGGGGTATTCGGCCGCACCGACATCAAGCTGCTCGACCTCCAGACCAACCCGCTGGGACTCGATCGCTCCGATCCTGCCGCGAAGGATGACGTCACGACCCTCAATCAGCTCTATCTGCCCGTGAACAAGCCGGTCATCGTGAGGCTCAAAAGCAAGGACGTCATCCACAGCTTCGGCGTGCCCGAGTTTCGCGTGAAGCAGGATGCCATCCCCGGTCTCACGATTCCTATCTGGTTCGTGCCGACCGTCACCACCGCGGAGATGCGGACCCGGACGGGAAAGGCCGAGTTTCAATACGAGATTGCCTGTGCGCAGCTCTGCGGTTTGGGCCATGCCCGGATGCGGGGATTTGTGACCGTCCAGACCGCCGAGGAGTTCCAGAAGTGGCTGGACGAAAGGGTCAAGGAGGCGAGCGAGCCGGACCCCTTCCGCTAGCCGCTCAGTGCCGTAACCCCCTCGCCTCGTCGATACCCGACTTCGTGATCGGAACGCCCACATCAGGGCCGATATCGCTGTGGCCGCGCGGCTTGAACCACGTGAACCACGTGTGGCCGTGCGCCTTGCCCCGGCGAATCTCAAACACGAGGTAGGGCACGAGGAACAGCAGAAACAACCCAGCTGTTATCAAGAGTCCGGTGGTGAGATCCATCAAGTCCTCCTCCGCCGGACCCTGAATGTGCAAGGGTAAAGCCAAGAGGCCGCGCTGCTGGGATAGAGCTCCTAGCCTGACGCCACCCTTTATGGAGGCTTCAACCTACCCGAAAATTTTCGGGGTCGGCATCCGCGCGCGGATCTTCTCCAACTCCTCCGCCGTGACCCGACCGATGCCGTTCCTGCGGCAGGAATCCTCTCTTTTGTCCGGGGGAATATCGCCTCGAAGACTCGGCGCTTCCCCCGGACCCCCTCGCTCGCTCCACTCGCGGGGCCCCTCCGCCCCGCTCCGTTCCGCTCGCCGCACCTACCCGAAAATTTTCGGGGTCGGCATCCGCGCGCGGATCTTCTCCAACTCCTCCGCCGTGACCCGACCGATGCCGTTCCTGCGGCAGGAATCCTCGACCGCCTTCACTACCATCCCGCGGACGAACGCAGGGATCTTCTTCATCCGCTCGGCGGCCGCATCGTCCCACGCGATCGTCATCGCGGATTCAGCGCCGTACTGGATCGCGAGAGGCCCTTGCGACCCCGCGACAGACCCACGGCCGCGAATGGCGAGAAGGGGGGACCCGGCGAACGTGCCGGGGACGTGGGTACAGAGCGGGTCCTCGGCCATCAGATCGCCGGTCATCCCGTAGGCCCGGGCGCGGCAGCCGCCGCAGTGGCCGTTCATCTCGCACTCCCCGCATCGCCCGCCAAGCGACGTGCGGCGGCGAATGTCGGCGAACAGCGCCGACGACGTCCACAGGTCCGCGAGACTCGAGCTGCGCAGAGTCCCCGCGAAGACCGGAAGGTACGGGCAGGGGGTGACATCGCCGTTCGGGCGGATTCCCATGTAATGCGTGCCCGCCGGGCATCCACCGGCCCCTGCGGAGTAGGTCCTGATTGGATGGGCCTCGACGTCGGCCTGTCCTGAGCCGGGTCGCCCCCCGTTCTCGAGGACGGTCTTGATGTAGTGCGGAGCGCACTTCGCGTTGACGAGCATCCGGCCTTGGTACTTCCCCTGGATCCGGTAGAGCGAGGCTAAGACCTCGTCGTATTGCGCCGGGGTGATGTCCGACACGAACTGCCCGCGCCCGGTCGGCACCAGGAAGTAGAGGTTCCAGACCTTGGCGGCAAGGCGATCGTGCGCGAAGTCGGCGATCGCTTCGAGCTCGCCGAGATTGTGCGAGCCCGCGGTCGTCTGCACGATGAACGGGAGCCCGGTCCGGTTGAGGATTTCCGCTCCCTCCACCGTGTTCCGCCAGGCACCGAGCACCCTTCGGAATTGGTCGTGACGATCGGGATCGAGAGCATCGAGGGAAAGGGAGAGCCCGCGCGCCCCGGCCTCTGCGAGTCGCGCCGCCACGTTCTCTGTGATGCGCACGCCGTTGGTGCCGACGACGACCCAGAGCTCGCGCTCCGACGCGCGCCGGACGATCTCGAGGATGTCGCGCCGCAAGAGAGGCTCGCCGCCGGTCAGGATCGTCAGGCATTCAGGCGCAAAGGTGGCGATTTCGTCGATCACCCTGAAGCACTCCTCGGTGCCGAGCTCGCTCCGATCGGCGAAGTTCTGGGTGCCGACCAGGGGCTTGGGGCCTGCGTCGAGATAGCAGTGCTCGCAGGCGAGGTTGCACCTGTAGGTGAGGTTCCAGGAGATGATGTAGGGCCGGGGAAACGGGGTCGCATTCATAGGGGTAGGCGCGACGACTTACATGCCAAAGAACTCGCGGGCGTCGTCGAGGATCTTCTCGTCCACTTCGAGTGCCCCTCGTTCCCGGGCGAATCTCTCGATGCCGGTGCGCGCCATCGGGCGGACGAACTCGGGGATGTTCGCGAGCCTGGCTTCGGCGGCCGCCGTCCACCGGACCGGGATCGGCTCGCCGGGCTGGCTCGGTGACTGCTCGGTGCCAGGAATCATCGCCGGGAACGGGCACTTCCCGCCGGAGGTGCCCGCCGTGGCCTCTGGCCCGATCCGCACGCCGAGTGACTGGACCACCTGTGTTTCGTACGCGTTGGTCAGCATCGCCATCTCGTAGCCGCACTCCGGACACGAGTAGACGACCGAGAGCGAACCGCGCTCGGGTGGGCCGACCGACTGAAGCTTCATCGGGCTATCGCAGGGGACGCAAAGGAATTTCATGGGAGGCTGTCCAGAAGTTGCTGCGCCACATGTTCCAGGGCCCTGCCCACTGGTGTTTCGGGCAGTTCCGCGAGAGGGATCCCCTGATCGCAGTGCCGGGCAAGCTCGGGATCGAATGGGACCGTCCCGAGGCAGGGGATCTCGAGGCCCGAGGCCGCGGGTGAGACGAACAGCGGCTTGATGGCGTTGCAGTCGCGGCAGTAATAGCCGCTCATGTTCTCGACGTAACCGAGGATGCGATTGGAGCCCTTCGACAGCGCTGCCACCGAGCGCCCGACCACCCCCCGTGCCACTTCGGAAGGGATCGTCACGAGCACGAACGAGGTCCGGGGCCCGAGAAAATCGGCGTACTGGACGGTCCGCTCGGCTCCCGGCGGCAGATCGAACATCAGCAGATCGAGCGCTCCCCATTCGCAGGCCCCGAGGATCTCGCCGAGGAGAGCGAACTCCCTGGTGGCGCGCCACGTATGGGACTCTCCGTGCGCCGCGCTCTCGAACTCGAGCGCCTCCGACTCCGGGATCAGCGAGCCCATCGAGAAGACCGCGATCCCGTTCCTGGTTCGCGGGAGCGCAACCTTGTGGCTGCCGGGGACGAACAGCCCTCCCTCGACACCTGCCATGCGCGCCTGTGAGGGCCCGTTGAAATCCGCGTCGAGGATCCCAATCCGAAGCCCCCGGGCGCGCAGAGCGCCCGCGAGATGCAGCGTCAAGGTGCTCTTGCCGACCCCACCCTTGCCGGAGCCCACGGCCACGAGATGGCGCACCCCGGCGAGCCCGTCGGTGATGCGGGCCCGCTGCTCGGCAACCTGCTCGAGGATTCTGGACCCTCCGTCGCCGGCGATGTCGTGGTAGCTCTTCACTTTGCTGACGTTCCGGGGTTGTAGCTTACACCGTCCCGCACCGGGCGCGGAGGGTGATGTCTCGAGCGCAGGGCGCCCCTCCAAGGTCGGGCATGGGAACTTGACGCGTGCCGTGGCTAAATGCTACAACTAGTAACGTGACGACCAGTAACAGACAACTCACCGATCTCCAGCAGGCCATCGTGGACTTCATCTGGAAGGCGGGCCCCTCGACTGCGGAACAGGTCCGGGAGGGGTTGGCCCCGAAGCACGAGCTCAAGGACTCCACGATCCGAACGCTGCTGCGGCGGCTCGAGGACCGCGGCTACCTGACCCACACCGTTGACGGCAAGGTCTTCGTCTACCGCGCGTCCGTGCCGCCGCGCCGCCTTGCCGCGCGGTCCGTCCAGCAGATCATCGAGCGCTTCTGGTCGGGATCGGCCGAGCAGTTCCTCGCCGGGATGGTGGATGAGAAGGTGCTGACACCCGCGCAGATCCGCAAACTCGCCGGCAAGGTCAAGGACCGCAAGTAGGAGGTTCCGATGTTCACCCTGGCAGCAGACATTTCGCTCCGCATCCTCGCCGCCGCCGCCGCCGTCGGCCTCGTGCTCGTCGTGCTGCGCGTGCGCTCCGGCGCGGCGCGGCATGCGGCCTGGTCGGCGGTGCTGCTGGCGATGCTGACAATGCCGGTCCTGACGGTGATCGTTCCGCGGGTCGAGGTGCCGGTGCCCTCCACACTGGCGCTGGACTTCGAATCGATCGCCAGCGGGCGGGGACCGTATGAAGGGTTCGCCACGCCCCCCGTCAACCTCGACTCCTCGGAGCCCCAGCCCATCCCCGCTGTCTCGGCTGTCCAAGGTCAGCACGGCCCTGCCGGTCTCCCCTTTGACTGGCGCACGGCGGCAATCGCGGTCTACGCGGCCGGCGTGCTGTTCTTCTTGGTCCGGATCGCCGGCGGCTGGATTCTCGCGCGGCGCCTTGTCGTTGGCGCAACCCGCGTCACACACGACAACCGGGCGCCTGTGTTCGAATCCGCCGCCGTGGTCACGCCGATGACGACCGGCGTCGTATCGCCGTGCGTTCTGCTACCGATGACCTGGCGCGAGTGGCCGGAGGACAAGCTCAATGCCGTCCTCGCACACGAGAATGCGCACATCGCGCGCCGTGATTCGCTGGTCGCGCTCCTCGCGCATGCCAACCGCGCGATCTTCTGGTTCCATCCGCTGGCCTGGTGGCTGGAGCGCATCCTGGCGGTGACCGCGGAGCATGCCTGCGATGAGACCGCCGCGCGCGAGGTCGGCCAGCCGCGCCGCTACGCGGAAGTGCTCCTCGACATGGCCGAGGCCGTCCGCCTGCGCGGGCATCGCGTGTCGTGGCAGGCGATGGGCGTGGATGGCTCCGGGCTGCTCGGCGCGCGCATCGATCGCCTTCTGAGGGGTGATGCGATGCCACGGATGTCAGGTGTGCAGCGCGTGGCCGTATCCGTCGGCTGCGCCGCGGTCCTCGTTCTCGCGATCGCGTGCCGTCAACAGATTGCCGCCGAGCCCCTGCGCCCGGATCCGGAGGTCCAGAAGCAGATCGACGACACCAAGGCGCGCGGCGAGAGACACCGGGCGGCGGTGGCGATGACGGCTGCGGAGGCGGCGGCACTGGAGAAGACACTCGAGGCGAATCCTGACAACCTCGAGGCACGAGAGACGCTGATCATCTTCTACGATCAGGCCGGCAAGGTGACCTGGGAGGAGAAGCTCGCCGGAATCCGCAAACACGCGCTGTGGCGCCTTGCGCACTTGCCAGAAACGGACCTGTGGATCCCCAACATCTCCAAGCGGTACGACCCCGAGGGGTACGCACAGGCGAAGCAGCTGTGGCTCGAACAGACATCCAGGCCCGAGGCGACGCCGAAGACGCTTGGGAGAGCCGCGGCGTTTCTGAGCGCGTATGACAAACCGGCTGCCGAAGAGTTGTTGCTCCGCGCCCAGCGGTTGGAGCCCGGGGGCCCCTGGTCCGACCGGCTCGCGGATCTGTATGCACGCGCGATCGTCGGGTCCGTTGATCCCAGGTATGGCACGACCGACGCTGCCGAAGCCCAGTCTGCGTTCGCAGCCGAGGTGCGACGCAAGCTCGAGGCGACCAGCGATCCGAAGCTGTTGGCGGCCGCAGGCTCTGTGCTGATGCGGTACTCGCGGCCCGCCCCCGCCGGCAGCGCGAACGCGCTCGGCCGCCGTCTCCTCGAACGCGCCGCGACGCTGGATCCACAGAACGCACGGGCACGCAGCGCCCAGGCAGACCTCGCGTACTACGACCGCAGGAGAGCAATCGAGGGCCGGCTTCGGGCCGCCGGCGCGCGTGGCGCCTCCGAGGAGTTCAGCGACACCATGTATGCGGCGATCTCGGCGCTTCCAGCGGAGGATCGCCTCTTCTACCTTCCCGGCGCGGCGGAGGGCGCCTACATGGGGGCCGAGTACATCGATTACACCGCACGCGAGAAGCCGGAGGCGGAACAGGCGCAGGCCCGAAAGCGGGCCGCACAGGGCTTTGCGCGCGCGCGGCAGTACGCGAACGATGCGCTCGACCTCGCGCGAAATCAACAGCAGGCCGCCCGGGACAACGATGTGATTTATCGCGCGGAGACCGTGCTGGGCGTGCTCGCATTGAAGGATGGCGACCGGGAGGGTGCCGTGGAGCACATGCGCACCGCCGGCGCTGCGCCGATGTCTGATGCCGGCCCCTACAGGCCGCACTTCGGGCTCCGCGGACGCCTGGTCGAGTACCTGCTCCGGGCAGGCGAGCGGGCGTCGGTGGCGGAGTACCTCGAGAAATCGGCAGACCGTTACCTGCCTGAGCGCGACCGCCTGCTGAAGGACGCCGCACAGATCCGCGCGGGGGTGATGCCCCTGTCCTTCCAATACGCCGAATCACGCCGGTAGCGGCTATGCGGGGCCAGCGCCCGTGGCAGAGATAAGCGGGACGTCCACTACGGCAGCCTGGCGCTGATGGCCCAAGACGCTGGAGGTTAGTGGCGGCGCGCGAGCACGCCCGAGTCGACGGTCTGACCAGTGCGCGAAATCGCGTTGAAGTACATCCGATCCCCGATGACTTCCGCGGCCACGAATGCCAGGTCCGTGTCGAATCCGCTGGCAGTGAGTCCGGTGCTCCGGTCGATGTCGTTCTGGCGGAGCTTTCCGCCTGAACCCACGACGAAATACACGGTGTCGTTCTGTGGCTTTGTTCGTTCGTAAAAATTGTCGTGCGCGCTGAAGACGACACTGACGTTGTATTTGAGGACGAGCGGCTCGAGCAGTTTCCTCAGGGCCGCGTCGGACCCGTGCCGTCGGCCGGACGAATAGATTGGATGATGCAAATAGACGATCTTCCAATCGCTCTTCGAATCCTTCAACTTCGCCTCCAGCCACTCCACCTGCTCTCTGGTCACGTGAGCGCTTTCCAGAGCAAAGAACTGGACGTCCGGCCGCGGGCTGAATGTGTAATAGAAGTTCCCTTTCATGTTGAAGTTCTTGTAGTAACGCTGATCCCTGGAGTCCTCATTCCCCAGCGCCGCATGGAACGTTACGCCGCCTTGCAGAAGGCGCTTGTAGGGCACCTCGAACTTCTTCATGAAATCCTGCGGCCGGTCTCCACCGTGGATATTGCCGCCAAGCAGGAGGACGACGCCGTACTTGAAGCGATCGTGGAGCGCGGCCATCTGCTCGGCAAGCTCGTACTGCGCCTTGTCGCCGGTGCCGGAATCACCGAGGACGGCGAATTTGAGCGAATCGGGTTGGTTTGGCAGCGGCACCGTCGCGGCGCTCGATTGGGGCCTCGCTATCGGAGTGTCGTCAAGTGACGGGAACGCCGCCCACCAGAGGAGCACCACCATCAGCGTGAGAGAAGATCTTGATCGCATGAAAGCCTCCCCGACCTGTGGACCCGCTGCGATTTCTCGACTTTACCGCGACCTCTGACGATCCGCACATCGTCCGGGCATACGACGAGCTGCCGCTATGGTCGGTCATGTTCGGGTTGCGCCTGCTCGACAACCTGCCGATCGGCACGCCGAGGACCGATTAGGGTCCGGTAAGGGGACCGTACCGTTCCTTTCCGAGTCGCATGCCGGTTCCTTGAACGGACACGACCTGTCCGCCAACGAACAGTCCCAGGAACGCTTTCGGCGGTTTTCTGGTGTCTTTCCGTGGCACTCATGTTGGTATAGCGGGCGTCATGCCTCCCTCGCTCCGCATCGCCCTTCGCTCCCTGCGCCGCACGCCTGGCTTCACCGCCGTCGTCGTCCTCACGTTGGCGATCGGGATTGGCGCCACGACCGCGATCTTCAGCGTCGTCGACGCGGTCCTGATCAACCCGCTGCCCTACCCGACAGCCGACCGGCTGGAAGTGATCTGGGTGACGAACCCGCAGCAGGCCAGGGAGAAGGACGTGACGTCCTATCCGAACTTCACCGACTGGCAGTCGCAGGCCACCACGTTCGAGGCGATGGCGGCGGTGTCTGGCACCAACTTCACGCTCACGGGCGCCGGAGAGCCGAGGCTGGTCCCGGGCGAGCGGGTGACGGGCCGCTTCTTCGACCTGTTCGGGATGCCGGCGCTGCACGGACGCACGCTTCAGGAGGCGGACACGCAGCCCGGCCGCGACTTCGTGCTCGTTCTCAGCCACGCGCTCTGGCGCGAGCACTTCGGCGCCGACGCCGCCGTGATCGGCCGCACCGTCTCGGTCAATGCGCGGCCGTACGAGATCGTGGGCGTGATGCCTCACGAATTCAGCGCGATCCACACGGCGCAGGCGTGGGCACCGCTCTCGCCATCGGGGCCGTACGCGCAACTCGCCGCGGACCGGGGTCCCCAATGGCTCGAAGTGATCGGCCTGGTGGAGCGCGGCACGCCTCGCGAATCGGCCCAGAGCGAGATGTCGGCCATCATGGGCCGCCTTGCCGAGCAGTTTCCTGGACCGAACGGCGGGCGGGGGATTCTGCTCGAGTCGCTCAAAGAGACCGCCGTCGGCGACGCGCGGCCCACACTGCTTCTGCTGGCGGGAGCCGTCGTGCTGGTGCTGCTC
>DATFFM010000125.1:0-20177 GCA_035250005.1 Vicinamibacterales bacterium
TCGAGTCGCGTGGCCCGTCGCGCCGGCAGATAGCAGGCGAGAAACGCCGCGAGGGCGAGCACCACTGCTCCAGCGGCAAACGTCCACGGGTCATACATGCTTACCCCATAGAGCATCGTGCGCAGAAGTCTCACCGCGGCCAGCGACACTACAAACCCGGCGACGAGCCCGATCAGCGTGAGGGTCATCCCGTTACCAACGACGATACGGATGACCTGCGAACGGTCCGCACCGAGAGCTACGCGGATACCAATCTCGCGGGTGCGATCGTCGACGAGGTATGCCATCACGCCATAGAGACCAACGGCTGCCAGGATCGCGGCGACCGACGCGAAGATGCCGAGGAGAACAAAGGTGAAGCGAAGCGGCGCGACGGCCTCCGATAGTGCGTCCTCCATCGTCGTGAACGTCGGGCCTGGTTGCGCCGCGTCCAGCGACCGAACGATCTGCCGGATCGGATTCTCGAGGAGTTCCGGGTCGCCGGCCGAGCGAGCGAGAATCGTCATGCTTCTCCCTGCTCCGTCCTGACTCAGCGGAAGGAAGACGAAGGGTGCCGGGCCGGCGTCGTCACCGAGCTGCACCAGATCCCTCATGACGCCGACAATCGCCACGCCCTGCGTTCCGCCGATCTTGATGCGCTGCTCGAGCGGGTTCCGGCCCGGAAAGATCAAGCGCGCCATCGTCTCGTTGATCATCGCCACCGGCGGCGCATTGGGCCCATCCGCGGTGCTGAATGCGCGTCCCGCCACCAGCGTCGCGCCGATCGTTTCGACGTATCCGTCACCCACCGCCGTGACGTTGATACTCGGCGACTCGTTTCCGTTCTCGTTTATCGTGAAGGTCATCCCGCGGCTCGTCGGTGGCCGCCCTGCCGCGAGCGCCGCCGATTCCACCCCGGGCATGGCTCGCACGCGCGCGAGCATCTCGTTGTAAAACGCACCGGCGCGATCGCCGCTGTAGCGCGAGCGCGGCAGATCGAGCTCCGCCGCGAGCAGACGCTGCGGCCGGAAGCCCGGATCCACGGCGATCGCACGAGCGAAGCTGTTGGTGAGCAATCCGGCTCCGGTGAGCAACATGAGCGCCGTCGCCAGCTCGGCGACGACCAGCGCGCGACGCAGGTGATTTTGTCGTGTGGTATGTGTCGCCCGGGCGTTCCCGCCCGCGAGTGCCTGCGCAAGATCACCTCGGCCAGCGTCGCTCGCGGGCACGAGGCCGAAAGCAAGTCCGGTGACGACGGAGACGGCGAAGGTGAAGAGGAGCACGTCGCCATCGACGCGGATGTTCTCGACGTTCGCGATCCAGGCTGGACCGATGCTGACGAAGTAATGGACGGCCGCGATAGCGACGCCGAGACCGAGCAGCCCGCCAGCGAGTGACAGCACGAGACTCTCGCACACCAGATGCCGGACGAGTCGCCCTCGCGTCGCGCCGACGGCGATGCGCACCGCGAACTCCCGCCGCCGGCGGGCTGCCCGCGCGAGCAGAAGGCTCGCCACGTTCGCGGACGCGATGAGAAGCAGAACGCCGACCGCCCCGAAGAGCAGGAGCAGAGCAGCGCGCTTATCACCAAAGCGTCGTTCGTGCAGCGTCATGACGACGGGCGTCCAGCCGCGGACGTTCGCCGGTTTCTCGAGATCGAGGCGCCGATTGATCGCGGCAAGCTCGTCTCGCGCCGTGGCGACCGTGATTCCCGGCTGGAGGCGAGCGATTATCGTGTAGTAGCGAATTACCCCCGCGCTGTTGCCTGACGTCGCCACCCGGAGCGGTGTCCAGAATTGGGCGCGGCGTGCGGTGGTGAACGACGCCGGCATGACGCCGATCACCACCGACGACGTCCCGTCGAGGACGACCGTCTTTCCGATGATCGCGCTGTCGGCGGCGAAGCTTCGGCGCCAGAGCTGGTCGCTCAGCACTACGACTTCGGGACTACCGGGACGGTCATCCTCCGCGGTGAACACGCGACCGCGAATCGGATTGAGGCCGAACACCCGGAAGTAGCTCGCCGTGACACGTGCGCCGTTGACGACTTCGGGCTCGTCGACCGAGCCGAGGACCGCGCTCGCGGAGGCGTAGGCGGCGAGGGCGCTGATCGATCGTGCCGTCCTTCCCCACTCGCTGAACGTCGGAACGGGGACCGCGCCGTGGTCGACTCCTCTGTCCATCTCGGAGACCGAGACGATCCGGTCGGCGTCAGGATACGGAAGCGGGCGGAGGAGCGCGGCGTTGACGATCGTGAAGAGGGCCGTGTTGGCGCCGCTGCCGAGGGCGAGCGTGACGATCGCCACCGCCGTCCATGCTTTCTGCTTCGCGAGACTGCGCGCGGCCATCCTGAGGTCCTGAAGCCAGCCGTCGACTTGCATCGTGTCACCCCGATGGACTGACGATTGGACACCAACGGGTAGCGAACTTTCCTTCCGATTCAGCTTGTTTCGCCCAGGCCGCTCGTCGGCTGCAGCGGCGTGTCAGGTGGCGCGTGTGGAACCACCTTGTAGCAACCGCGAGTGGCCTTGACCAGCGCTTGAACTTGAGCATGCCGAGGAACGAGCAAATACCGCCACGCTCCGATTCGGCTCGGGCGAAGTGACAGAAAAGGGCTCCCGCACGCGCCGTTGAATACCACGCCTGCGGCAGCAGCCATCCGCCGGACGTGCGGCTATTGTGACGTCGACTTCTTCGGCTGTTTCACGTGCGTGTCGAGCCAGTTCACCATCTCCCAGATCACGTGCCGCCGGCTTTCCTTTGCGATGTACCCATGCGACTCGAGCGGCAGCTGGACGTAGCGGACGTTGCCGCCGTTGCCTTTGAGTGCGGCGAACATCCGCTCGGACTGGACCGGGAACGTGCCCTGATTGTTGTCGTGCGTCCCGTGAATCAGCAGGATCGGCTCCTTGATCTTGTCGGCGAAATGAAACGGAGACATCTGATCGTACACGTCCGGCGCCTGCCAGTAATGGCGCGGCTCGGCCTGGAAGCCGAACGGCGTCAGCGTCCGGTTGTACGCGCCGCTGCGGGCGATCCCGGCGCGGAACAGATCCGAATGCGCGAGCAGGTTGCCGGTCATGAACGCGCCGTACGAATGGCCGCCCACGGCCATGCGATCGCGATCGCCGACACCCATTTCCTCGAGCTTGTCGATGGCCGCCTTCGCACTCGCGATCAGCTGCGGCACATACGCATCGTTCGGCTCCTTCCCCTCCTTGCCCACGATCGGCATCGTCGGGTTGTCGAGCACGCCGTAGCCGGCGGCGAGCAACAGCAGGTGATCCGCGCGGCTGGGACGACGGAACTGATACGGCGATCCCGCCACCTGCGACGCGGCATCCTCGGACATGAACTCCTGCGGGTAGGCCCAGAGGAAGAACGGCAGCTTCCCATCGCGCGCGCGGTCGTATCCCGGCGGCAGATACAGCGTACCGGAGAGCTTCACGCCGTCGGGGCGCGTGTAGGTAATCAGCTCTGCCTTGACGGTCGAAAAGAACGGCGCCGGATCGGGCAGATTCGTCAGCCGCGCGGTGCGCTTCGACGCGACATCGAGGACGTAGTAATCCGACCGTTCGGTCGGCGATTCGCGGCGGACGATCGCTTTCGTCGCGGATGGATCCAGCAGCGCAACGACGACCTCGTAATACGGGGGCGCGGACTGCCAGAGCCGCTCGGTCTTCCCGGTCGCGATTTCCATGCGATCGAGATACGGGCGGTCCCCCTCCTTGTCCTTCGACGCACCGGGGCCGGTGAGGTAGTAATGCCGCCCGTCCGGACTGATGATCGGCAGCTGGCGATCGCTCGCGAGGTCGTATTGGTAAAGCAGATTACCCGGCGCGGCGATACGGTCCTCGATGTTGTAATCCCAGAGAAGCCGCGGCGTGCCGCCGTCCGGCAGCGAGGGATCGATCAGCCACGTGCGCGCGCGGGTTTTCTGCGCGCTGAAATCACTGAGCATCGCGACCTTCGGGCTGAGCCACTGGATGCCGCCGTAGCGCATCTCCGTGTCGACGAACGGCTGCGGCTCTCCCGTGAACGGCGACTTCAGCATGGAGACGCGATCGCGCTTCGGCACGGTTCGGCGAGGGTCCCCTTCGTCGAGCGCCTGCACCAGGAGCAGCGTCGCGGGTTCGTCGGCACGCCAGGAGATGGTGCGAATCCCGGGCGTGGTCGCGTCACGCATGCTGGGCTGCGCCTCGATCAACGGGCGGTCGTACACGGTTCGCACGAGCTGGCCATCCGGCGACCACACTTCGGTTTTCAGTGGGAAGTTCCCCATGCCTACCTGATACGAGTACGGCCGATGCGTCACGCGAACGAGGAGGTACTTGCCGTCGGGCGACGCCGACGGCGGCGCATGAACCGCGGGCTTGCCAATCGGAGTAATCTTGCCGTCCAGCGCGACGGCCGCGAGCTGGGACGTCATGTAGTAATCGAACAGCGTCTCGTCGTGCCGGTCTTTCAACAGGTAGGTGTTGGTCCGCGCCGGCACCGCGCGGCCGTACGACTCCTGCACGATCGGTCCGGCCGGAGCGTCAGAGCTCTTCGGCTCCGCGTCTCGACCTTCGGGAAACAGCAGACAGACGGCGGGCGCGCGCCCGGCCGTCCACGAACACCCGCCAGCCACGTAGTTGACCGAGGGGGGCGTCAGTCGTTTCGCCGACCCCGCGTCGACGTCGGCGACCCAGAGGGCTTCGCCCTCGCGCGTCGTGGCGCCGAACAGGAAGTGCTTGCCGTCCCTCGACCAGCCGCCGGACGAGGCGAGGCGACCCTGGACCTGTCCCCCAGGTGCGGTGATCGCGCGGCTCGCCTTCCTCGCGATGTCGAAGATGTGCAGCGTCATGCGCTCCGGCGTCATGACGAAGTAGGCAAGCCGTTTTGCGTCGCGGCTCCACTGGAGCGACGTGAGGCGGGCGCCGTCCGGCACGGGAATCGTGATCTCGGCGCCGCCGTCAACCGGCTTGAGCGACGCGGTCCGCACACCCTCGAAATCGATGCGGTGCCTCGGCAGCTTCTGGAAGCGTCGGCCGGCGAGGAACAGCGTCGGCTCGGCAAGCTCGGCGATCGTGGTTTCGGGGACGTCGGCAGTCGTGATGAGCAGCCAACGGCGATCGCTGCTCACCGAGAGGGCCGGCGGCGCCGGAGAGTCGAGAATCCTGGTGATGGCATCGGGCGGGGTGCGATAGCCGTCCTGCGCGAAGCAGGGGGCCGCGAAGACGGCTGCGACGAGCAGCCCCATCATGGCGCGTCGTGCAATACGAAGGAGTGTCATTGGCGTCTCCTCGGGTTAGCTGCGCTAGCATACCCCGCCTTCGGCGGCAGGGTGACGATGGGCGGCAGCGACAGCGACCGGGCGGCGATCGCCGCGTTCGCGCCAGGCGCCAATCCCTCCGATGGTTTCAAGCATCCCGGCGCAAGGGGCGCCGATCGTCCGTCACCGGATCTTCGCCGCTTGTCGCGTATTCACAACACGGCCGTATAATCGCCTCTCCTATCTGAGAGGTCCCATGTCCAGACTTGCCTTCCGCCTGCTCTCGCTGCTCGCCGTCGTCTCTCTCATGTCGTATGCGCCGGCGGCGCAGACACGGGCGCAGAACGACAAGGCGGCAGCTGATGCCGTGAAGAACAAGCGGCTGCCGCTCCTGACCGACAGACCGCTGATCTTCACCACCTCCGAGGCGACCTGGCTGTCACTCGACCTGTCGCCGGACGGGGAATCGATCGTGTTCGAGCTGCTGGGTGATCTCTACACCTTGCCGATCACCGGCGGCGAGGCGACCCGGATCACCAGCGGGCAGGGCTACGACATGCAGCCGGCCTTCTCGCCTGACGGCAAGAAGCTGGTGTTCATCAGCGATCGGAACGGCTCCGAAAACGTCTGGGTGGCCAACGCGGACGGCACGAAAGCGCGCGCCATAACCACAACCGAGCGCCAGAGCTACATGTCGCCGACGTGGACGCCGGATGGCGAGTACGTGATCGCCGCGAAGGGGGCGCAGCTCTGGATGTATCACGAGAGCGGTGGCAGCGGCGTGCAGATGACCGGGACGAGCAGCGGCTCCGCACCCGCGGGGGGCCCGGGCCCTGCCGCTCCGGCCGCGCCGGCAATCCTCGGTCCCGCGTTTGGCAAGGACCCGGAGTCGCTCTGGGTGAACGTGCGCGGTACCGTGCGCGCGGGGTTGACCGCGCGACTGATCGAAGACGAGGCGCACGCTGACTACGATCCGCATACGCCGCTACGCAGTACGCCGCGCAGCGTCGCACCCTATCAAATCGCGCAGCTCGATCGCGAGGACGGACGGCTGCTCGTTCGCACGCACGAGCACGAGGGAGCGTTCCGCCCGGTTCCGAGCCCTGACGGGAAGTGGCTCGTCTACTCCACCCGCTACGATGCACGCCAGGCATTGAAGCTGATCGACCTGTCGACCGGCGAGGACCGGTGGCTCAGAATGGACGTGCAGCGTGACGACAGCCAGGGCGGCGGTGCTCGCGATCGCGACGTCTACCCGAAGTCGGCCTTTACTCCGGATTCGAAATCACTCATCACCAGCTACGACGGCAAGCTCTGGCGGGTATCCGTGCCTGCAGGAGAGGCTGTCGAGATTCCTTTTACCGCGAAGATCGACCAGCAGCTCGGTCCGCTCGTAAGGTTCGACTATCCGATAGACGACGAGAAGCTCAGGGTGTCGCAGATCCGCGGCGCGCGTCCGTCACCCGATGGCAAACGGGTCGTCTTCACGGCGCTCGACCGGTTGTGGGTCGCGGATCTGCCACTGGGCCGAGGCACGAAGAAAGAGAAGCCCGGCGACGCGGAGAAGAAGCCCGACGCCGACGCTGCCGATAAGCCCGCCGCAGACAAGCCGGCTGCAGACACGACGCAGAAGCCGGCCGCCGAAACACAGGCGAAGCCCGGGGCCGAGGCTCCGCCCGCACCTGTGGCGACGATTCGGAACGCGCGCCGGCTGACGTCAGGCACCGACGTCGAGCACGGGCCGGTCTGGTCGCCCGATGGGCAGTTCATCGCCTACGTGACGTGGAATGACGACGATGGCGGGCGGATTTATCGGGTCCGCGCGGATGGCAGCGGACAGCCCGAGCGGCTCACAGCCGTCGCCGCGTTCTACGACAAGCTCACCTACTCGCGCGACGGTTCGCGTTTGATCGGCGTGCGCGGATCGAAGATGCACCGCCTGCGCACGCTGGAAGATTTCGGCAGCCACAGCGGGGCCGCGGAGCTGGAGTACGTGTGGCTGCCGGCGACCGGCGGAACTGTTTCGCGCATCGCATGGGCAGCCGGCGGGGCGACGCAACAGGGGCGAGAGGCGCCGCACGTGGGTCCGGATCCAAACCGCATCTATGTCTGGGCCGGATCCGAGGGACTGCTGTCGATGCGCTACGACGGCACCGACATCAAGACGATCGTGCGGGTCACGGCGCCGGCTCCGCCACCGCAGCCGGACGCGCCGGCCGGGCCGCCGCCGAGGCCCGACGAAGTCGTCCTGTCACCCGACGGCAAACGCGCGCTCGTGCGCGCGAACCGGAACGTCTACATGATCACGGTGCCGCCGGTGGCCGGCATCGCGCCAATGGTGTCGGCGGCCGCGTCATCTTCTGTACCGACGTGGCGGCTGACGAAGGTCGGTGGCGACTTCATCGGATGGACCGCCGACAGCCAGGCCGCGTACTTCTCGATCGGCCGAAGCTTCTTCCTGCACGACGTCTCCACGCAGGCGGAGGTAGACCTGGCCAACCGCGTCAAGGCCGACCTCGAAGCCGAGCGTGCAGCTGCGCCGTCTGCCGAAAAACCCGGGACCGAGAAGCCCTCGACCGAGAAGGCCGCGCAGAAGCCGCCGGCGCCACCGAAGATCCCGACGCTCGAGTACGAGCCGCACCGCGTAGATGTCGAGATCATCGTCGACAAGGACAAGCCGAAGGGGGTCATCGCGCTGCGAAACGCGCGGCTGATCACGATGAAAGGCGATGAGGTGATCGCGCGCGGCGACCTCGTGATCACCAACAACCGCATCACGGCGATCGGTCCGAGCGGCAAGGTCCAGATCCCCGCGGGCGCGGTCACGCGCAACCTGTCCGGCAAGACGATCATGCCGGGGCTCGTCGACATCCATGCGCACACATGGGTGGCGTGGGGCGTCCATCGCAGCCAGGTATCCCAGTTCCTCGCCCAGCTGGCCTTCGGCGTGACGACCCAGCGGGATCCGCAGACCTCGTCCGAGGATGCGTTGACGTATCAGGACCTGATGGACACCGGTCAGCTGATAGGCCCGCGCCTCTATTCGACCGGGCCCGGCATCTTTGCGGCCGACAACATCCGCAGCCTCGACGAAGCGCGCGACGTGCTGCGGCGTTATGCGGACCACTACAACACGAAGACGATCAAGCAGTACATGGTCGGCGACCGCAAGGTCCGCCAGTGGGTGATCATGGCCGCGAAGGAGCTCGGGCTCACGCCGACGACGGAAGGCGGATCGAACTTCACGATGAACCTGACGCTCATGCAGGACGGTTACGCCGGCCTCGAGCACTCGCTGCCGATCAGCCCATTCTTCAACGACGTAGTCAGACTCGGCGCCGCCAGCGGCATCACCTACACGCCGACGTTGATCGTCAGCTACGGCGGACCAATCGGCCGGCAGCACTACCTGACGAACGGGATGAATGTGGACGAGGAGCAGCGGCTGCGCCGCTTCACGCCGCACGACGAGCTGGACAAGTGGAAGAACACCGACTGGAACCGCACGGATCAGTACGTGTTCCCGCTGCACGCGAAGCAGCTCACCAAATGGGTCAACGGCGGCGGCAAGGTGGGCCTTGGCTCACATGGCGAGGTGCAGGGGATCGGCACGCACTGGGAGCTGTGGATGATGGCCTCCGGGGGGATGAAGCCGCACGCCGCGCTGCGCGCGGCGACGATCGACAGCGCCGACGCGATCGGCTTCGCGAAGGACCTCGGTTCGCTGGAGGTCGGCAAGCTCGCCGACCTCATCGTCCTGGACGCCAACCCGCTCGATGACCTCAAGAACACGGCGCGTATCGCGGAGGTCATGAAGAACGGGCGCCTCTATGACGCGGCCACGCTCAACGAGACGTATCCTCGTCAGAAGGCGCTGGATCCGCAGTGGTGGTGGAAGTTGGAGCCGCCGGCGCCGTCGACGCGGAAGAGCGGGTCGTAGCCGCTGATGTCTGAACGCTGTGCCTTCGAGCACGTAGCGCGTCGGGGCACGCCTCACCGTGTCCTGATGCAGCATCAGGCGTCCCAGCCCGCCACCTTTGCTCGTGCAGAATCTGCAACTCGGTCCGGACCGGACCGAGTCAGCGCGATGACTGGATGAAGGCCCGGCCTGGATCATCGCCCCGCTCCAGCAACGCCCGATCCCACTTCGCCAGGTCCGCAGCCGCCTCATAGGTCGTCTGGAGGAACGCCAGAAGCGTGTCGTCCGGCGACGCCGACTGCCGTACGACATCGTAGGGCAGAACGAATTCCCGAAGGTCGGTACTGTAGAAGGCCTCGGCGGGCTTGATGGCCGCATCGGCGAACCCCGCCGGTTCCGGATAGGCATAGGAGTAGAACGCCGGATACGGAATCGGGCCGCCTCCCGCCCAGAACCCGCAGCTGCTCACCTCGTGCGAGTACGCCTCCCGCGTCACTCGGTCCGGGAGGTTCGGAACGCCGCCGGGATGTTCGGGAGCGCGCCGTCCAGAGAACCGGGTGACCGCCAGGTCCGGAGCACCCCAGAAGAAATGCACCGGGCTGCACTTGCCGATGTACCTCGAGCGAAACACCTTGAAGATCCGATCGGCCTGCACCAGGATCCGCCAGAACCGGCTGACATACTCCCGATCGTACGCCCGGTGCACGTCGTCCTGATCGAAGGGGATCGCATCAACGACCTCGTTGGGTGTCCCCCAAATCTTCACGTCGAGGTGAAGCCTGCGCATTTCCTCCATGAGCCGCGCGTAGAACGTCGCCACCGACTGTGGCTCGAGCGCGAAACCGCCGGTCGAGCCGTCGGTCGTCTGGATGCGGAGTTGATGATCGATGAAATCGAAGTCGATCTGAAAGATCCGTGTTCCGTGAGCGACAGGGGACGTGGTCAATCCCCTGGCGACCAGGTAGAGCGTCGCATGCCAGGAGTGGTTGATCCAGGGAGTCTGCACCAGCCGGATCTTCCCCACGATCTGAGTCCACATGTGCAGCGTTGCGCAGGTCTCGCGCCACTGGTCCAGAGGCAGGCTCGGCCAGACATCCGAGGTGAGAGCGGATTGTGAGGGCATGGAGTGTGTTCTCCCGGGTTCTTGCGCCGTGGCCTCCAGTAAGCCGCGGGAACCAGCATCTCAGACCGGAGGTTCACATCAGATCGCGCGAGCGAGGCTGCTGCACGCGGTCTTCAGAATCTTGAGCCGCGCGAAGTACTTGTCATTGCCCTCGACGAGCGTCCAGGGGGCCACGCGCGTGCTGGTACGCTCGACCATGTCATTGACCGCGGCCTCGTAGTCGCTCCACTTCTGCCGGTTGCGCCAGTCCTCATCGGTCAGCTTCCACTGCTTGTAATGAGCCTTCTCACGCTCCTTGAAGCGTCGCAACTGTTCGTCCTGTGTGATGTGGACCCAGTACTTGATCAGGACGATGCCGTGGTCGACGAGCTCGTCTTCGAACTCGTTGATCTCGGAGTACGCGCGCCGCCACTCGGATTCGGTCGCAAATCCCTCGACCCGCTCGACCAGGACACGGCCATACCAGCTTCGATCGAAGATCGTGAGCCGCCCCGCGCGCGGCAGGTGCCGCCAGAAGCGCCAGAGATAATGGTGCGCCCGTTCCTCGTCGGTCGGCGCCGCAATCGGAATGACCTGATATGATCGCGCGTCGAGCGCGGCCGTGAGCCTCCTGATCGCTCCACCCTTGCCGGCGGCGTCCCACCCTTCGAACACCAGGATGGTCGAGAGCCCTTTGTCGTTCGCCTTGCGGTGCAGGAGATTCAGCCGGCCTTGATACTTCTCGAGCGCCGCCGTGAAGGCTTTCTTCGAAATCGCCTGCGACATGTCCAGACTGGTCAGAATCGTCGGCGTCTGGGCCTCAGGGGCGCGGCGACCTGCCTTCGTCCCGACCGCGGACCGCGACCGGACCTCCGAGTGCTGTTTCATCGGGCGTGACGATCCGCTCACGAGTTTCGGCGCGTGTCGCGCGCCGCGATCATCAACCAGGGCCGTGCGAATGGCGTCCCTGATCGCGGTTGCGACCGTCAGGCTTCGATATCCTTCGTCGACGCCCTCGACGATCGTCCACGGTGCATTCACGGTACTCGTGCGTTGCAGGACGCGTTCGGCGGCGGCAACGAACTTGTCGTACATCCGCCAGTTCTGCCATTGGCGTTTCGTCACGCGCCATCGTGTGACCGGATCCTTCTCGAGCGTGCGAAGCCGTTTCTGCTGGGCCTTCCTTCCAAGGTGCATCCAGAACTTCAGAATCAACGCCCCATCATCTGTGAGCATTCGTTCGAACGCGGCCATCCGATCGAGTTGCCTGTCGAAATCCGTCGGTCCGCTGCGACGATGAACGCGGCCGAGGACAGGAGCCGAATACCAGGAGCTCAGAAAGAAGCCGATCCGACCGTTGGGCGGCAGATCGCGCCAGTAGCGCCAGTAATCCGGGCGCTCGCGTTCTTCGACCGACGGCTCCCCATAGGCACGCGTGACGATATACCTCGGGTCCATCCACTCGTTGAGCAGGTTGACCGTTTCTCCCTTGCCGGCGCCGTCCACGCCGGCAAAGACCACGATCACTGGAAAGCGGGCACCAGTCAGCTGCCGCTGAATCGCGAGCAGGTCCGTGCGCAAGATGGGAACCTGCGCCTTGAATGTTCCCTTCGGAACCGTCCGGCCGAGCTCGGCCGCTTCAAACATCGTGCGCTCGCAGTCGAACGGCCTCGAGCGTCGCCTGTTTCACTTTCTCAACGGCACCCGACCCCGGCACGGTGATGAGCAGGTTGATCAGCCGATAGTAGTCGATGACCGGTGCCGTCTGCCGATGATAGGTGACCAGGCGGGCGCGGACCGTCTCCGGCGCATCGTCGGTCCGTTGATAGAGGTGCTCGCCCGTGCAACGCGCATTCGGGCACGTGCGGAACGGATTCGCAACGCGATGGAAGGGAATCTGACATTCGCGGCAGATCAGGCGACCGGAAAGCCGTTCGACGAGCTCTTCGTCCGGAATCTCGAGGTACAGCACGGCCGAGAGTTCCCGCCCGAGCCCGGCCATCATCTCGTTGAGTGCGATGGCCTGTTCCATGGTGCGCGGGAAGCCGTCGAGCAGTACCCCCTGTGCCGTGTCGGACTGACTCACGCGTTCGCGCAGCATCCCGATCGTGATGGCGTCGGGCACGAGCGCACCGCGCGCCATGTAGTCGCTGGCTCGAATACCGAGATTCGTCTTGCGCCGCAGATGGTCGCGGAACAGGTCTCCCGACGCGATGTGCGTGAGCCCCACTTCGCGCCGCAGATGATCTGCCTGCGTGCCTTTGCCCGAGCCCGGTGCACCGAGAAGCACGAGATCCATGGCTCCCTCACTTCGATGGTGTCAGACCATCCCCGGCGTCAACACGTGTTCCGCCAGGCGAGGGTCAGCGCATGTCCCAGCGTCTCTTCGTCAATCGACGCGAGCTGGACTTTCGTGCACCCGGCGCGCCCCCCTGCGCACCTCTCGGGCACAATACCATCCGGATG
The DNA here is from genome assembly GCA_035250005.1 of Vicinamibacterales bacterium. Taxonomy (GTDB): domain Bacteria; phylum Acidobacteriota; class Vicinamibacteria; order Vicinamibacterales; family 2-12-FULL-66-21; genus JACDCA01. The sequence goes on from DATFFM010000125.1 coordinate 12,721, forward strand.
ATCTCGCATGAACTGCTCCTGCTGCTTACATTGCCGACGCCCGGACGCATGATTGCACATCAGCGGTTGCTTGACGACAGGGAACGTCTTGCCGTCTTCGGCCATCGAGCGCGCCCAGATGTCGGCGACGATAGAATCTGCGTATGGATCGGCACGGCCGTCCGCAACGTACCGAAGCAGCCGACCCCGTATCGCACGCGAGCAGAACAGGAGCACGTGAATGAGGCGTCGCGATTTTCTCGCATCGACCCTGGCCGCGTCGGTCGCAGCCGCGGCGCGTTCGCTCGGATTCGACCATCCGCGGCAGGATCGCGCGGCACGGAAGATCCTGATCGCCGGCGGCGGCTTCGGCACGCCCTTCATCCGTTACATGGCGGAGCTGACCGGGAAGACACGTCCGAAGCTCCTCTACCTGCCGACGGCGTCGGCCGACTCCGCGACGTCCACGCTCTCGTGGTATCGCAGCTGCGCACCGCTCAACGTCGAGCCATCGGACCAAGCGAGCTTCATCGCGAGCCCCCGGCAGGACCGCAGCTGGGAGGAAGTGCTGCTCTCGGTCGACGGGATCGTCTGCTCGGGAGGCAATACCCTCAACCAGCAGGCAATCTGGAAGGCGCAGGGGATCGACCTGGTGCTGCGCCACGCGTGGGACCGCGGCATCGTCCTCGGCGGCGCGAGTGCAGGCTCGCTGTGCTGGTTCGAAGAAGGAACCACCGACTCCCGACCGAAGGAGCTGACGATCGTTCAGGGGCTGGGCTTCCTCAAGGGCAGCCACTCGCCGCACTACGACGCGGAGAAGGACCGGCGCCCCTTGTATCACAAGCTGATCGGCTCCGGGCAGCTGAAGCCTGGCTACGCGTGCGATAACAACGCCGGCATCTACTTCGAAGACAACGCCGTGAAGCGCGTCGTCGCCAGCCGCGCGGGCGCCAAGGTGTATTACGTCAGCGTGGTCAACGGGAGGGTGGTCGAGCGCGTGCTGGAGCCCGAGATGATCTCGTAGCCCACAGGAAAGCTGGAACCGCGAACGCCAGGTAGCGCTGCGTAACGGCCGGCTTCAGCCGCGGCGCTCAGACCGGCACCAGCCGCCGTCGGCACGTCATCCTACCCACCGGCGCGAGATCACGCCAACGGGGTGATCGAGCATTCGCGGAGCGAGATGGTGCTGCCGAAGCATGGCCCGACCGAGGGCGCCGACTCGATGCCGGAATAGTCGCCTCGTGCGTCGAAGCGGACCTCGTCATCGACGATCACGCGCATGCGGTCGAGCCGGATCTCCCAGACGATCTCGTGCCAGTCCGTGGTAGTGATGAAACCCTTGTCCTTGATACCGTGCTGCTCCGCCGTTGCCGGATCATGCACGCGCAACTCCCGGACGGAGCATTCCCAGTTGAAGATCAGCTCGCCGCGATGCCAGTGCATCCGAAGATTCGTCGAGTCGGTCCTGCCGACCACACGAAACGCGAAAGGCGCCCGGCAGACGAATGGCGCCACACCGGCAGACATGACCCAGTTCATCGCCGATCCGGCGATGTCGATGCCGTCAACGGTCCGCGAGATGACGCAGCCCTGGTGCGGGATCAGCTGATGGATCAGGTTTTCAGTCATGAATGAACTCGTCCTTGGGTGACGTGACGTCTGCATCCCGCTGATTGGTTCGGACAGCTCGCCTGCTTCACCAGCCCGGCTCCTGTGCCATTTTCATGCAGCACCCAGACAAGAGAGGCTCCTGTCCTCCAGCCCTCCTGTTCAAGGCCAAGCAGCCGGAACAGCGACGCTGCCGCAAGAAAAAGGGGCAATGATCCTTCGACCATCGCCCCTGAGGCAGCCCTAAAGGGCTGCGCTACACCGGATCGCGTTGTCCCCAACCGGACCGCGGACTGCTGGCCGCGGACCCCGGAAGTACTACTCGATCTCGTCCCTCGTGAACGCCTCTTCCGGCTCCACGAAGTACTCCATCTCCCGCTCCAGCTCCAGCTCCTCCGGCGTCGGCGGCGGCGGCGGCGGCGGCTCGTCCGCCGGGATCCGCACGTGCCGGTAATACTCGAAGCCGGTGCCGGCCGGGATCAGGCGGCCCATCGTCACGTTCTCTTTCAGGCCGCGGAGGTGATCCACCTTGCCCGAGATCGACGCCTCGGTGAGCACGCGCGTCGTCTCCTGGAACGACGCCGCCGAGATGAACGAATCGGTCGACAGCGACGCCTTCGTGATCCCGAGCAGCAGCGGACGGCCCGAGGCCGGACGTCCGCCGTTCATGATCACGCGCTCGTTCTCTTCCATGAACCGGAAGCGGTCCACCTGCTCCTCGATCAGGAACTCGGTGTCCCCGACATCCTCGATCTTCACCCACCGCATCATCTGCCGGACGATGACCTCGATGTGCTTGTCGTTGATGTTCACGCCCTGGAGCCGGTAGACCTCCTGGATCTCGTTGACGAGATACGCGTGCAGCGCCTTCTCGCCGAGGACCGACAGGATGTCGTGCGGGTTGCTCGGCCCGTCCATCAGCGGCTCGCCCGCACGGACGCGGTCCCCTTCCTGGACGTTCACGTGCACGCCGCGCGGCAGCGAGTACTCTCTCGGCTCGCCGCCGTCCTCCGGGACGATGATGATCTTGCGCTGACCCTTGACGATGCCACCGTGCTTGACGAGACCGTCGATCTCCGAGATCACGGCGGTCTCGCGCGGCTTGCGCGCCTCGAACAGCTCGACCACCCGCGGCAGACCGCCCGTGATGTCCTTCGTCTTGGTGGTTTCGCGCGGGATCTTCGCGAGCACCTGGCCGGCGAACACGGTTTCGCCGTCCTCGATCATGAGGTGCGCGTGTGATGGCATGTGGTACTTGCGCATCACCTTGCCCGCCTTGTCGCGGACCTCGATCGTCGGCTGCTTCTTCTCGTCCGGACTGTCGACGACGATCTTCCGCGACAGACCCGTCACCTCGTCGAGCTCCTCGTGATACGTCACGTCGGAGATCAGGTCCTTGTACTTGATCGTGCCCGAGTCCTCGGTGAGGATCGAGAACGTGTACGGATCCCACTCGACCAGGATCTCGCCCGGCTCGACCGGCTGGCCGTCGCGCACCTTGAGGCGCGCCCCGTAGACGATCGGGTAGCGCTCGCGGTCGCGCCCCTTGGCGTCCTGGATGACGAGCGAACCGGTGCGGTTCATGACGACCATCTGGCCGGCATTCTCGCCGGTGCCCTTCGCCTCGACCACCTGCAGGCCCTGATAACGGACCGTGCCGGCGTGCTTGGCGTCGAGCGTGGACTGCTCCGACACCCGCGAGGCCGTGCCGCCGATGTGGAACGTCCGCATCGTCAGCTGCGTGCCCGGCTCGCCGATCGACTGCGCGGCGATGACGCCGACCGCCAGGCCGAGCTCCACCAGCCGCCCGGTCGCGAGGTCGCGGCCGTAGCACTTGGCGCAGCACCCGCGGCGGCTGGCGCAGGTCAGGACCGAACGGATCCGGACCTTCTCGATGCCGCCTTCCTGGATGTCTTCCGCCTTCTGCTCGTCGATCTCGTCGTTGACGTCGACGATGACGCCGCCGCTGATCGGGTCCATGATCTTCTCGAGGCTGACGCGGCCGATGATGCGGTCGCGCAGCGGCTCGATGATCTCCCCCGACTCCACGATCGCGCGCGCCTCGATGCCGTCCATCGTGCCGCAGTCGATCTCGTGGATGATGACGTCCTGGGCCACGTCCACCAGCCGCCGGGTCAGATAGCCCGAGTCGGCGGTCTTGAGCGCGGTGTCGGCGAGCCCCTTGCGGGCGCCGTGCGTGGAGATGAAGTACTCCATGACCGCGAGCCCTTCACGGAAGTTCGCGGTGATCGGCGTCTCGATGATCTCCCCCGACGGCTTGGCCATCAGACCGCGCATGCCGGCGAGCTGCCGGATCTGCTGCTTCGAGCCCCGGGCGCCGGAGTCGGCCATGATGTACACGGGATTGAAGTTGCGGCCCGACCGGTCGAGCTCTTCCATCCCCACGAACATCTCGTCGGCGATCTTCTCGGTGACGTCGGACCAGATCGCGATGATCTTGTTGTACCGCTCGCCGTTGGTGATCGCCCCCTCGAGATACTGCCCTTCGACCTTGATCACCTCGTTGCGCGCGCCATCGACGAGCGCTCCCTTCTGCTCCGGGATGATCAGGTCGTCGATGCCGATCGACAGCCCCGACCGCGTCGCATAGGTGAAGCCGAGATTCTTGAGCGAGTCGAGCATCTCGACGGTCGTCTCGAGACCGAAGTGCAGGTGGCAGTACTGCACGACCTGCTGCAGCCCCTTCTTCTTGAGGAGGCCGTTCACGTAGGGCATCACCTTCGGCAGCGAGGTGTTGAAGATGACGCGACCGACGGTGGTGTTGATGATCTTGTTCTGGACGTCCTGCAGCTCCGCCTGGAGCACCGCCTGGTCGTCGCGCGCGACGGTCAGGTCGAGGAGCTTGCCGGTCCAGCGCAGCCGGATCGGGGTCAGCGTCTCCAGCTCACCCGCCTCCAGCGCCAGGATCACATCGTCCGCATTCGCGAACACGCGCCCTTCGCCCTTGGCCGACGCCTTCGACTTGGTCAGGTAGTAGCAGCCGAGCACGATGTCCTGCGACGGGATCGCGATCGGCTGGCCCGACGCCGGCGACAGAATGTTGTTCGAGGACATCATCAGCACCGATGCCTCGATCTGCGCTTCCGGCGCGAGCGGGATGTGGACGGCCATCTGGTCGCCGTCGAAGTCGGCGTTGAACGCCGTGCAGACGAGCGGATGGATCCGGATCGCCTTCCCCTCGACCAGGACCGGCTCGAAGGCCTGGATGCCGAGCCGGTGCAGCGTGGGCGCGCGGTTCAACAGGACCGGATGCTCGCGGATCACCTCTTCGAGGATGTCCCACACTTCCGGCCGCTGCTGCTCGACCATCTCTTTCGCCTGCTTGATGGTCGAGACCAGGCCGCGCTCTTCGAGCTTGTTGTAGATGAACGGCTTGAACAGCTCGAGCGCCATCTTCTTGGGCAGGCCGCACTGGTGCAGCTTCAGCTCGGGCCCGACCACGATCACCGAACGACCGGAGTAGTCGACGCGCTTGCCGAGCAGGTTCTGGCGGAACCGCCCCTGCTTGCCCTTGAGCGTGTCGGACAGCGACTTCAGCGGACGGTTGTTCGCGCCGCGCAGCACGCGGCCGCGCCGGCCGTTGTCGAACAGGGCATCGACCGCTTCCTGCAGCATCCGCTTCTCGTTGCGGATGATCACGTCGGGCGCCTTCAGCTCGATCAGCTTCTTCAACCGGTTGTTGCGGTTGATGACGCGGCGGTAGAGGTCGTTCAGGTCCGAGGTCGCGAACCGGCCGCCATCGAGCGGCACCAGCGGCCTGAGCTCGGGCGGGATGACCGGGATCACGTCGAGGATCATCCACTCCGGCTTGTTCGTGGACCGGCGGAACGAGTCGACGACCTTCAGCCGCTTGGCGTACTTCAGCTTCTTCTGCGCCGAGGCCTCCGCGCGCATCTTGTCGCGCAGCTCGGTCGCCATCTTCTCGACGTTGATCCGCTTGAGCAGCTCCTTGATCGCTTCCGCGCCCATCTGCGCGCGGAACTTCACCGGACCGTACTCCTCGCGGGCCTTGCGGTACTGCTCTTCGCTCAGCAGCTGGTGCTGCTTGAGGTCGGTGTCGCCCGGCTCGATGACGACGTAGGCCTCGAAGTAGAGGACCCGCTCCAGGTCGCGCAGCGAGATGTCGAGGAGGTGGCCGATACGGCTCGGCAGCCCCTTGAAGAACCACACGTGGCTGACGGGCGTCGCGAGGGTGATGTGCCCGAGCCGCTCGCGGCGGACCTTCGCCTGCGTGACTTCGACCCCGCACTTGTCGCAGATCACGCCGCGGTGCTTCATGCGCTTGTACTTGCCGCAGAGGCACTCCCAGTCGGTGACCGGACCGAAGATCTTGGCGCAGAACAGGCCGTCCCGCTCCGGCTTGAAGGTGCGGTAGTTGATCGTCTCGGGCTTGGTCACCTCGCCGTGCGACCAGGAGAGGATCTTGTCGGGCGAGGCGAGCGAGATCCGGATGGCGTCGAAATCCGACGTCAGCGACCCACGATTGTCAAAACTTGGTCTCATGTTTTCTCTGTTCGAATCAGCTAATCGGTGATTCTGCTCATCGACACCGGCACGCCCGACCTGAAGGCCGGGCGTGCTCGAACCAGCAACCTGCCGGCTTTCAGCACGCCCGACCTGAAAGGTCGGGCCTACTCCGTCAGTACCGGTATGCCTTCGCCGACTTCCGGGACGGCCTCGAGCATCGGGCGCTTCTTCGTCTTCATCAGCTCGACGTCCAGGCACAGCGCCTGGAGCTCGCGGATGAGCACGTTGAACGACTCCGGCAGCCCCGGCTGGAACGACGCGTCACCCTTGACGATCGCCTCGTAGATCTTCGCGCGGCCGGTCACGTCGTCGGACTTCGCGGTGAGGAGCTCCTGGAGGATGTGCGCCGCGCCGTAGGCTTCGAGCGCCCAGACCTCCATCTCTCCGAACCGCTGGCCGCCGAACTGCGCCTTGCCTCCCAGCGGCTGCTGGGTGATGAGCGAGTACGGTCCGATCGAGCGCGCGTGGATCTTGTCGTCGACCAGGTGCGACAGCTTCAGCATGTAGATGTAGCCGACCGTCACGTCCTGCTCGAACTCCTGCCCGGTCATCCCGTCGAACAGCTGGGTCTTGCCGCTCTGCGGCAGCCCCGCCTCTTCGAGCCAGTGCTTGATCTCGTTCTCGCGCGCGCCGTCGAAGACCGGGGTCGCGAAATAGAGGCCGAGCGCGTGGGCCGCCCATCCGAGATGCGTCTCGAGGATCTGGCCGACGTTCATGCGCGACGGAACGCCAAGCGGATTCAGGACGATCTCGACCGGCGTGCCGTCGGGCAGGTACGGCATGTCTTCTTCCGGCAGGATGCGCGCGATCACGCCCTTGTTGCCGTGACGGCCCGCCATCTTGTCGCCGACCGACAGCTTGCGCTTCATCGCGACGTAGACCTTCACCAGCTTGATGACGCCCGGAGGCAGCTCGTCGCCGCGACGGACCTTCTCCTTCTTCTCCTCGAACTGGTTGCGGATGACCTCGACCTGCCGCTCGGTGCGCTCCTCGAGCTCGCGGAGATCCTCCTCGAGCCGCGGATCGTCGGCGTTGATCTTCATCCGGACGATCGCTTCGTACGGCAGCTCCTGCAGCAGTTCCGGCGTCAGCGCCGTCCCCTTCTTGAGCAGCCGCTCGCGGCCGTGCTCGTCGTAGAGGTCCGCGCGCGACTCCTGCCCCCGCAGCATGCCGATCACGCGCTTCTTCACTTCGTCGTGAAGGATGCGGATCTCGTCCTGCAGGTTCTTCTCCATCATGTCGAGCTCTTCCTGCTCGATCGCCTTGGCGCGGTCGTCCTTCTCGATCCCCTTGCGGGAGAAGATCTTGACGCCGACGATGAT
>DATFFM010000126.1:0-4772 GCA_035250005.1 Vicinamibacterales bacterium
GTCTCGTGGACGCGGTCGCGCCGATGGCCTATACGCAGGAGCCCGCGCGCTTCGCCCAGCAGATCGCCGCCGCGCGGGCCGCGGCCGGCTCCCGTGCCGTCTGGGCCGGGATCGGCGCCTACCGGCTGTCGCCCGAGCAGACGATCGAGAACATCCTCACGGCGCGTCGGCTCGGCGCGGACGGCATCGCGCTGTTCTCCTACGACAGCCTGATCAATCCGCGGCAGACCGCCCCGGACTACCTGCCCATCGTCGGCCGCGCGGCGTTCCCCGATCATCGGTCGACCGACTCCGGGTCGCGCTGACGGGCCAGGGAGCGCATGGTCCTCAACTGGCTCGACTATGCGGTAATCGGCCTCTACCTGACGGCGATCGTCGCGTTCGGCTCCTGGTTCGCGCGATTTCAAAAGACCACACGCGACTACTTCCTGACCGGCCGATCCGTACCATGGTGGGCAATCTGTTTCACCATCGTCGCGACTGAGACGAGCACGCTCAGCTTCATCGGCGTGCCGGCCGATGCCTACGCAGGCAACATGACCTTCCTGCAGCTGGCCATCGGCTACATCGTCGGTCGTCTGCTGGTGAGCGTGCTGTTCATCCCGGCTTATTTTCGCGGCGAGCTCTACACGTCGTACGAGCTGTTGCAGCGCCGATTCGGCGCGCCGGTGAAGAACGCCGCGGCGGTGATTTTTCTGGCGACCCGGACCTTCGCCGACGGCTTCCGTTTGTACGCCACCGCGCTCGTGATTGCGGTCGTGACGCAGGTGCCGGTGACCTGGACGGTGCTGATCCTCGGCGCGGCGATGATCATCTATACGGTCCGCGGCGGCGTGTCGGCGGTCATCTGGACCGATGTCGTCCAGATGTTCATCTACGTCGGCGGCGCCCTTCTGGTCTTCTTCGGGCTGCTGCGGCTGATTCCGGGGGGATGGGAGGAGGTCGCACGCGTCGGGGTCGATCACTTCAGGGTCTTCGACTTCTCCACCGATCCGGCGCGCGTCTATACCTTCTGGGCCGGCCTCTTCGGGGGCATCGCGCTGACGCTCGCCACCCATGGCACCGATCAGTTCCTCGTCCAGCGGCTGCTCTCCGCCCGCTCGGGGAAGGAAGCGTCGGCCGGACTCGTGCTGAGCGGCCTGATCGTCTTCGCGCAGTTCACGCTGTTCCTCATCATCGGCGTGATGCTGTACACCTACTATCAGGGCACGCCGCTGCCCCGGCCGCTCGGGCGCAATGACGAAGTGCTTCCGCTGTTCGTGATCACGTCGCTTCCGCACGGCATCTCGGGCTTCATCGTCGCGGCGATCATCGCGGCAGCGCTCTCCCCGTCGATCAACTCGATGGCGGCCACGACCGTCAACGACTTCTATCTGAAGTACGTGCGGCCCGGCGCCGACCAGGTGACGCTCATGCGCGTCTCCCGCCAGGCGACGATTTTCTGGGGCCTCGCCCAGATTGCGGTGGCGGTCGCCGCCCAGTACGTCACGGGATCGGTGCTGGCCGCCGGTCTCGCCGTGCTGTCGCTCGCCGCCGGCCCCGTGCTCGGGGCGTTTCTCGTCGGCGTCCTGACTACGCGTGTCGGCACGAACGCGATGCTCGTCGGGATGGTAACCGGCGTCGCCGTTCTGGCATGGGTCTGGGGCACCGGCGCCACGGCCTGGACGTGGTACGCGCTGATCGGGTCGGGGGTGACGGTACTGGTGGCTCTCGGCGCATCGGTGATCGTCGACAAAAAATGACCGCGTTCGCACGCGCGGCAGATGTTCTTCGCGAGGGCATCGCGGCGCGCGCCTTCCCCGCCGCCTCGGTGGAGGTCGGCTCGCGCGAGACGGTGATCTGGCGGGCGGCCTTCGGCACTCTGACCTACGACGAAGATGCCGCACCGGCGGCAGTCGACACGATCTTCGACCTCGCGTCGCTCACGAAGATCATCTCCACCGCCACGCTGGCGATGCGGGCAATCGACGATGGCGTGCTCAGGCTGGAGGACCGCGTGGCGGACTGGATCCCCGAATGGCGCGGCGCGGACCGTCATGACGTCACCGTCGGCGACCTGCTCGCGCACTGCTCGGGGCTCACCGCCTACCTCCCCTACTATCGCGACCTGACCGGGCGGATCGAGTTCCAGCCCGCCATCGCCCGGAGCGCGCTCGAGTACGTGCCGCGAACGCAGGCGATCTACTCCGATCTCGGTTTCATCCTGCTGGGGTTCATCCTCGAGGACGCACGGGCGCGCGGCGCCGCCGCGGCCAGTGGCGCGACCGATCCCGCAGCCTTTCTGGCCGCGCAGTTTCGTCGCATTTCGTCCTACCTGACGGGGGAACCCCTCACATTCAACCCGCCGCGCACCTGGCGCGGGCGCATCGCGCCGACCGAACACGACGCCTGGCGCGGACGCACACTGGTCGGCGAAGTGCACGACGAGAACACGTGGGCGCTCGGCGGCGCGGCCGGCCATGCGGGCCTGTTCGGCACCGCCGGCGCGTCGGGGGCGTTCGCGCGCGCCGCCCTCCACACCATCGGCGGCACAGGTGTCCTCGCAAAGGTGGAGACGATGCGCAGGTTCATCGCGAAAACAGACGTCCCCGGCAGTTCGCGCGCCCTTGGGTGGGACACCATGCTGCCGACGTCCTCATGCGGCACGCGGATGTCGCCGACGTCCATCGGCCACACCGGCTTCACCGGCACGTCGCTGTGGATCGACTGGGAGCGCGACCTCTACATCGTCCTGCTCACCAATCGCGTCCATCCGACGAGAGAGAACCAGCTGATTCGGCAGATCAGGCCACGGTTCCATGATGCTGTGGTTGCAGAAATTGCGCATTCTGAATTTGGATTTGATGGCGGCTAACGGTTGGCTGATTTCAAGAGCGGGACGCAACAACGACATCTTTTGCCCTGCGTGTTCTTCGCGTCCCCGGTGATCCACGCCGTCAGCCCGTCCAGTCGGCGTTCCCGCCGCGCGTCACGGTGTAAGCACAAGGAGCACGAAGAAGACGCGGGTCACGAAGAAGGCCACAACGACATTTCTTAAACGGAAAAATCGGACTTCTGGCTTTCGGCCCTCGCGATCGACGGGCAGCGACGCTGTCGCCCCCGAGCCGTCCGGGCGCCCGACTGAAGCAATTTGCTTGTCAATTCCAAATTCGCAATCCACAATTCGCCCGCATGCAGCTCACGACTATCGACTGGACCATCATCGCGGTTTACTTCGCGCTCTCGCTGGCGATCGGGCTGTATTACTACCGGCGCGCGGGGGAGAGCACGAGCGAGTTCTTCGTGGCGGGCCGCGATCTGCCCTGGTGGCTGGCGGGGACGTCGATGGTGGCCACGACCTTCGCGGCCGACACGCCGCTGGCCGTCACCGAGATGGTGGCGCGTAACGGCGTCGCCGGCAACTGGCTGTGGTGGTCGATGCTCCCGAGCGGCATGCTCACGGTCTTCTTCTTCGCGCGCCTGTGGCGCCGCGCCGAGGTGATGACCGACGTGGAGTTCGTGGAGCTGCGCTACACCGGACGGCCGGCGGCATTTCTGCGCGGGTTCCGGGCGCTCTATCTTGGGCTCGCGATCAACCTGATCATCATGGGATGGGTGAACCTCGGGATGGCCAAGATCCTGAGCGGCACGCTCGGCCTCGAGAAGTGGGAGGCGCTCGGCTTCTGCCTCGGCATCACCTTCGTCTACTCGGTCCTCTCCGGTCTGTGGGGCGTGGTGGTAACCGACGCGGTTCAGTTCCTCATTGCAATGATCGGGTCGCTCGCGCTCGCGTGGTTCGCCGTGGATGCGGTCGGCGGGCTTGCGGCGCTGAAGGCCGGCCTGGGGGCGGTGACACCGGCGGGCGCAACGGAACCGTTCGGCGCGGCCGCCACGTCGCTGTGGCCCGACGGATCCGCGCTGTGGATGCTCCCGATGACGACGCTCGTCACCTACCTCGGCGTCAACTGGTGGGCATCGTGGTATCCGGGCGCGGAGCCGGGCGGCGGAGGCTACGTCGCACAGCGGATCTTTTCGGCGCGGAACGAGCGGCACGGCATGCTCGCCACGCTGTGGTTCAACGTGGCCCACTACGCCCTGCGCCCGTGGCCGTGGATCGTCGTGGCGCTGTGCTCGCTCGTGCTGTACCAGAACGGGGTGGTGAACCCGGAGACGGGCCTTCCGGATCCCGCCTTCGGTTATGTGCAGGTGATGAACGATTACCTGCCCGTCGGCTTCCGCGGCCTGCTGCTGGCGTCGTTCGCGGCGGCCTACATGAGCACCATCTCCACCCAGATGAACTGGGGATCGAGCTACATCGTGAACGACTTCTATCGCCGGTTCGTCCGTACCGACGCCACCGAGCATCACTACGTGTTCGCGTCGCGCGTCGCGACCTTCATCACGATGTGCCTGTCGATTATCGTGACCTACTTCATGAACCGGATCACGGGCGGCTGGGAGCTCGTGCTCACGCTCGGCGCCGGCACCGGCCTCGTCTACATCCTCCGGTGGTACTGGTGGCGGATCAATGCGTGGTCCGAGATCGCCGCGATGTCGGCGGCGCTGATCGTGTCGATCGGCCTGCAGTGGAGCGGCACGTTCGACGCGGGGACCCCGCTCGGCTTCGCGCAGACGATGCTGACGACGGTGGGGATTGCGACGGCGGTATGGGTGGCCGTGACGTTCATGACCGCGCCGGAACCGGAGGCAAAGCTGATCGACTTTTACCGCCGGGTGCGTCCGGCCGGGCCGGGCTGGGCCGCCATCGCCGCCCGCGCCGGCGGCGCGCCCGG
>DATFFM010000127.1:0-4594 GCA_035250005.1 Vicinamibacterales bacterium
CCCGAAGTCCTGTTCTCGGTCTTTACCCCAGGCACCCACCTGCTGCCGCACCGCGGCGTCACCAATACACGGGTCGTCGGCCATCTGCCGCTGATGGTGCCGGAGAACTGCGCCCTCAAAGTCGGCGGTGAGGTCCATGCCTGGCAGGAGGGCAAGGTGGTCGTCTTCGACGATACCTACGAACACGAGGCGTGGAATCACAGCACGCAAGCCCGGGTGGTCCTGATCTTCGACGTGTGGAACCCTCATCTCACCGGCATCGAGCAGTCGGCCGTTGCCGACGTGGTCGAGGCCATCGGCGATTTCCGCGAGGCGCTGGAGCGTCTGTAGGCCGATGAAGCTGACCCAGCCGTTCTTTCGCCTGCCCGTGCGCTTCGACGTCGCCCGGTTGCGCGCCGAGGTCGAGGCGCTGCCGGATTCGGCCTGGGCCAGGCACCCGAACGAGATTGCGGGCAACAGCTCGCTCCGCCTGGTCAGCGTGGATGGCGGCGAGAATGACGATGTCCACGGCCTGATGCGGCCGACGGCGCATCTTGCGAAATGTCCCTACATCCGGCAGGTGTTGTCGAGCTTTGGCGTCGTGTGGAGCCGGTCTCGCCTGATGCGGCTCGATCCGCACAGCGTCGTCCCTGAGCACGCCGACATCAACTACCACTGGTTTTACCGCGTGCGCATGCACATTCCGGTCATCACCCGCCCCGAAGTCCAGTTTCACTGCGACGGGCAGGTCGTGCACATGGCGCCGGGCGAAGCCTGGCTGTTCGACAACTGGCGCCGGCACCGGGTCGAGAACCCCACCGATGACACACGCATCCACCTGGTCGCCGACACGTCCGGCACGGCCGCGTTCTGGGGGATCGTCGCGCAGTCAGGTAGCGGCCGATTCCCCGACAAGACGGTCAGTTATCGACCCGACGTCGAAGCGACTCTGCTCACGGAGCGTATTCTGCCGCGCCCGGTGATGCTGCCTGCCGAAGTGGAGCTGTTAGTGACCGATTTTCGCGGCGAGCTGGCGCCCAGCGATAGTTCCGCGGAGGCCCGCGCGCAGCTGGGTCGCTACCACTGGTTGCTTCAGTCGTTCTGCTTCGACTGGCGTCAGCTGTATGCGCTGCGCGGCGAAAGCGCCGCCGGCCGGGCTGAGTACGCTGATCTCCTCGAAAAGCTGCGCTCGGCTTCGAAGGCGCTCGGCAACGGGCTCGTCATGCGTACCAACGGCGTCGAGGCGCACAAGGTTCTCGAGGGCAGGTTGCTGCGGCAATTGCTGCCGGGCACGCCCGCCGCACCCTGAGCAGTCATTCTCCGAATCGGAAACCGTGGCGCGTCATGAGCGGCGCGTCGCGCTCGGCCACCAGCTTCCGCAATTCATCGTCGTACAACTCCGTGTACCGCGGGTGGCTTGCGGCATTGCGCGGCGGCGCGGTCTCGATAAAATCGCGCATGTCCGCGGTTACCGGCTGACCAGCCGACTCGAGCATCCGCGGCAAGTCTTGCCGCAACGATTCCATGCGCCCGACCGTCACCGATAAATCGTCGTCGCCGAACATGTACCGGTAAAGGTATGAATAGAAGCCCAGCCCGGAGCCGCGGATTGGCGCCAGCGCGAACCCCGGCAGGTTGATTCCGCGATTGCCGTAGGCCGCCGGCAGTGCGTCGACCACGCGGGCAAGCCGCGCCGGGCTCGTTCCCAGATCCAGCAAGTTGCGCACAGTGCCCTTGAAGCCGAGGCGGCGTTCCTCGCTCAGCACCCGGAACAGCGCATTGGGCTCATCGCGCGCCGCCTGAAAACTGTACCAGGAGACGTAGTAGCTCCACGGATTGCGCACCAGGCCGAACACCGGCAGCGCGGCTGACTCCGGCGGGATGAGATGCCGAGGCAGGTGGTAGCCGACTTGCCTGGCCCCCGGCACGAACCGCAGCAGGCATTCGTTGACGAAAGTGCCGCCGGACTTGTGCAAGTGCAGGAAAACGAAACTGCTGGTCGCGATCATCCCGCCATGGTCGGCTGCCCGCGCGGAAGGTTCGCAAAGTGTGCATCGACCTCGGGAATCGATCGCCCGAGTTCGCGCTCGCCACGGGCCAGCAGATCCAGCAGCGCGGAATCGGGCAGGAAATCGCAAATCATGTGGATCCGCTCGCGCGCCGGGTCAGCGTTCCAGACGCCGTGCACCGTAGTGTTGTTGAGCGCCCACGCCTCCCCCGGCTTCATCAGATACGCAAGATCCTCGCACACCATCCAGACCCGGTCGTGGGTCACGACAGGTACGTGTATCCGCAGTGTCTTCGAGAAATACGGACCGCGATCGATGTGCGGGTTCACGGTCGCCCCGGCCGGCAGGCGCGCCAGCAGGCAGCGCTGAGGCCGCGACCCGATGTCCCTTTCGATGAGTTGCCGAATGTAGGGCAGTTCATCCAGTGCCGGCCTGTCCTCGATGGGGATTTCTCCTTCCGCCGGGGTGTATCCGCGCAAAAAGACCGTTTCGGCGGCCCGGTGCACGCCTTCCTGCGGATAGCGGTGCGCTCCGCCACGGATCTCCCAGGCTGCCGGATCCAGGGCGTCGACCTCGGCCCGGAGGCGTTCCACATCGACCGACAGCGGCAGCCGCACACACCGGCCCACCAGGCTGCGCTTGTCGATCAGCGGCTGGTCGGGTAGGTCGCGCACGGCCCGAATGTGCCAGAACACCAGCGCCGCCACCACCCGAGTTCTGTAGCGTACAGGCCACAGCAAACTGGGTCACGAGTTTGCAAACGTCGGGTGTTTTTCAAAGCCACTGATAAATAAAGAGTTTCTGCCCTTGCCAGTGCCTTTGCGAACAGCACTCATCCGCTCATCACCTGTGGCTACTATCCGACAATCTCACTCGCATAGCGGTCACCGCACCAGGAGACAGGTACTCATGGATAAAAACCCCACATTGACCCGGGCCGTTCACGTGGCGCTGCTGTCGGCCGCGGCAGCCACTGCACCGCTCTACGCGCCCGCTGCATCTTCCCAGGACACGCAAATCTCGGAAATCGTCGTGACGGGTTCCCGCATTCGCCGGGTTGAAACGGAAACCGCCAGCCCGGTCTTCATCGTGAACCGCGAAGCAATCGAGGCTTCCGGCGTCACGACGATGGGCGAGCTGCTCCAGCAGATTCCCACCGTTTCCGGCGCGGCGACCAATACCAGCGTCAACAACGGCGGTGGCGATGGCGCATCGACCATCGAGCTGCGCGGCCTCGGCGAGCAGCGCACGCTGGTGCTGTTGAATGGCCGTCGCATGACCGGCATCGCGGACAACGGCGCCGTGGACGTCAACCTGTTTCCGGTCAACCTCATCGAGCGCGTGGACGTGCTCAAGGAAGGCGCCGGCGCGGTTTACGGCACGGATGCGATCGGCGGCGTCGTCAATTTCATCACGCGCCAGGACGTCGACGGCCTGGAGCTCACCTACGACTACGGTGTCACCAGCGAAAGCGACGGCAAGAGGCATTCCTTCGGCATCGCCTGGGGCACGAACGGCGATCGCGGCAACGTGGTCATCGGCGCGAACTACAACCAGCAGGACCAGATCTCGGCCGGCGACCGTCCATTCGCCGACGAGGCGACGTATTTCTATGGCAGCGTTTTCGCCGGCGGCTCGAGCCGCACGCCGACCGGCCGAATCCGGTTCACCGACGCCTCGCCCCTGCATGCGAGCAACGGCGGGCAATTTGACTGCGCCATCGCCGGCGGGTCGTGGTCGGTCACGAAGCTGCCCGACGTCGATGGCACCAGCGTCGACGATTACCGCTGCTTCGATTTCGCAACCGACGCATACAATTTCCAGCCGCTCAATCTCCTGATGACGCCGCAGGAGCGCGCGAGCCTCTTCACGTCCGCCAACTACAACGTGACGGAAGAGATCGAGATGTATGCGGAGCTGCTGCACAACTACACGACGTCGGGCTTCCAGCTCGCGGAGCTGCCCTTCGATTCGCGCGACGACAACATCGTGATTCCGGCCAACAACTTCTACAACCCGTTCGGCCAGGCCTTCGGCGGACTCGACGGAGTCAATACGGATGCCGAGTGGCGCATGCAAGCACTGGGCTCACGGCGCAACAAGATCGATACCACCACGGACCAGGCCACCCTCGGTTTCCGCGGTGCGATCATGGAATCCGACTGGACCTGGGACCTGAGCGCCAGCTACTCGCGCGTCGACCAGGAGAACGCCATCGACGGCTATCTCCAGCAGTCGAAGCTCCAGGCTGCTTTCGGTCCGAGCTTCCTCGATCCGGTCAGCGGAGAAGTCGTCTGCGGCACCCCCGGCAACATCATCTCCGGATGCGTGCCGGTCAACATCTTCGACGTCAACAGCCCGGACCAGGCGGCGGCGCTGGAGACCATCGCGGCCTCCTATAACCAGAACACGCTCTCCACGGTCAAGTCGTTCGGCCTCAACGTGACGGGCGACGTGTTCGAGATGCCCGCCGGCCCGTTGCAGTTGGCCGCAGGCGCGGGTTATGACGACTACTTCTTCCGGTTCGACACGGACGCCCTGACCGATGCGCAGCCGCCGGACTTCCTGACCTGCGGCCTTGCGCAGGAGACCTGCTCGACGGATAC
>DATFFM010000128.1:0-16202 GCA_035250005.1 Vicinamibacterales bacterium
CGCCGGCACCGCCTGCGGCGGCCCCCGAGGCGGCGGCGCCGCCGGTCACTACGCCGCCTGCTGTCAACGCCGCGCCGCCTGCGGCGCGTGACACGGTCGCCATCCGCGACGTCAAGCGGACGGCGCTGCCCGACGGCGTCCGCCTGACGATCGAGATGGACCGGGAAGCGCCCTATCATTCGGAGCGGCTCGAGAATCCGCGCCGCGTGTTCTTCGATCTCAAGGGGACCACGCCCTCACCCGCCCTGCTCGACGCATCGCTGAAGTTCGAGGACGACATCGTCCGGGAAGTCCGGTTCGGCCGCCATCCCGGGGCGACGCGGATCGTCATGGAGATGCAGGGAGCCGAGAGCTACAGCGTCTTCACGCTGTACGAGCCGTTCCGGCTGGTGGTGGATTTCAAGCGCGCGGCCGCGGGGGCTCCGACGCCGCTGCCCCCGCCGGCGAAGCCCACCCGGCCGACGCCGGATCCATCGGTGACGCCGGGGCCGCCGCCGGCGATCCCGACGCCGCCGAAGCCGTCCCCGGCGCAGCAGGTCGATTCCTCCGTCCCGAAGGACGCGTCACCCGTGCCCACCGGCACGACGTCGCCGGCCGCGCCGCCGGCGCCCCCCGCGGCGAATGCGGACGGAAAGTTCTCGCTCGCCCGGCAGCTCGGTCTCGGTGTCTCGCGCATCGTGATCGACGCCGGGCACGGCGGGCACGATCCTGGCGCGAAGGCGAACGGCCTGACCGAATCGGAGCTGACGCTTGATATCGCGCTGCGGGTGCAGAAGCTGCTCGAAAAGCAGCCCGGCGTGGAGGTCGTGATGACACGCGCGACCGACGTGTTCATCCCGCTCGAGGATCGGACGAAGATCGCGAACCGGGAGGGGGCGGATCTGTTCCTGTCGATTCACGCCAACGCCAGCCGCAACACCAAAGCACGGGGCGTCGAGACGTACTTCCTGAACTTCGCCAGCAACCCTGACGCGGAGGCCGTCGCCGCCCGTGAGAACGCCGGGTCGGGTCAGGCGATGCGCAAGCTGCCCGACATCGTCCGTGCGATCGCGCTCAACAACAAGATCGACGAGTCTCGGGACCTCGCCGAGATGGTGCAGCGCTCCATGGTCCGCGGTCTCACGCCACGGAACCGGGCGCTGCGCGACATCGGCGTGAAGCAGGCGCCATTCGTCGTGCTGATCGGCGCGGCGATGCCGAGCGTGCTGGCCGAGATGTCGTTCGTGACCAACAAGCAGGATGCCGCGCTTCTCAAGACGGCGGCTTACCGGCAGCAGATCGCAGAGTCGCTGCTCGACGGCATCGTGCGCTATCAGCAGTCGCTGAAGAAGATGCGCGCAGCCTCCACGGCGCAGACGAGCGCCCGATGACCGGCGCTACGTGATTTTGAAGGCTTCGGAGTCGGGGACGGGCTCGAGGTTGTACTTCTCGCGCAACTTCTTGACGCCGATGAGCAGCGCGCCGAACAGCGCGCCCAGCAGCAGGGCGCCCACGATCAGCGCGCCGGTCAGGCCGATGACGCCGATCAGCACGTCCGCAGCCGTCGTCGATTCGATCGGCTGCTCGACGACGTGGACCATGACCGGCTGTTGAAGCGCGAAGAGCATCTCCCTTAATTAGACCCTGAAACGACCCACCGGTTCCGGTTCACTTGGCCCCCTGGGGCAGGCCTGAAGGCCTGCGCTGGGGGCAGGCCTGAAGGCCTGCGCTACTTCCACTCACGGCTGGTGAAGGCCAGCTCGGCCAGGGTGCGGACCGCCACGCCGGTCGGGCCCTTCGGCTGCCACGGTTTGGCGTCCTCCGCCCAGGCAGTACCGGCGATGTCGAAGTGCGCCCACGGGAGCCCGCCGGCGAACTCCTTGAGGAACATCGCCGCAGTGCACGCGCCTGCGGGACGGCCGCCGGAATTCGTCAAGTCAGCGATCTCGCTCTTCAGCTGCTCGGCGTATTCGTCGAACAGCGGCATCGGCCAGCACCGGTCGCCCGCCACCTTTGCCGCACCCTTCACGACATCGACCCACTCATCGGGCTGGCCGAAGAGCCCGGAAGCGACCTTGCCGAGCGCGACCACGCAGGCGCCAGTGAGCGTCGCGACGTCCACCAGGTGCGTCGCGCCGCGCTCCTTTGCGTACCAGAGACCGTCCCCGAGAACCAGCCGGCCTTCCGCGTCGGTGTTGATGACCTCGACGGTCTTGCCGCCTGCGCCCGTGAGAATGTCGCCCGGCTTGATCGCGCGGCCGCCCGGCATGTTCTCGGCAGCCGGAATGATCCCGATGACCTTGACCGGGGCGTTCAGCAGCGAGATCGCGCGCATTGCGCCGATGACGGCCGCTCCCCCGCTCATGTCGCTCTTCATGCGCTCCATGCCTTCCGCAGGCTTGATGGAGATGCCGCCGGTGTCGAATGTGATCCCCTTGCCGACCAGGCCGAGTACCGGGGCACCGACCGGGGCCTCGCCGCCGGCGGCACCCCGGGGCGTATGGGTCAGCACGATCACGCGCGGAGGTTCCAGGCTGCCCCGGCCGACCCCGAGCAGCAGGCCCATCTCGAGGCGCTGAAGCCCGTGCTCGTCGAGCACCTCGACGTCGAGGTGCGTGTCGCGCGCAATCTTCAGCGCCCGGTCCGCAAGCTCGCGCGGCGTCAGCACATTCGACGGCTCGTTGCAGAGCTCGCGGGTCATGTTGCAGGCTTCGGCGAGGATCCGGCCGCGCTCCAGCGCCGACGTCAACTCCGGTGCGGTCCCGCCGGGCAGGGCGACGACGATCATTTCGGGCGGCGGGCCGCTCTTTTCTGCGCTCTTGTACCGGTCGATGCTGAAGGCGGCGAGGCCGAGCCCTTCGACCGACGCCTGGACGGCGGCGGATGGGGGGATGTCTCCCCGGATCAACCAGGCGATTCGGACGACACGCCGGACGCGGGCCCCGAGGGCTGCCGCCGTCGCGACGCGCCGCAGACGTTCGGTGTCGAACTCCGCGCGCTTGCCGGCGCCGACGAGCGCGACGCGCGGGGCCTTCCAGCCCGACAGCGGCGTGACGAAGTACTCGTACGGCCTCCCCTGGATCTCGCGCGCATCCATGGCGCGCCGGACGTGGCCGCCCGAAGCAGCCTCCAGCCCCGGTACGTCGTCTAAAGCATCAGCTTCGAAGACCGGGATGATCAGAAGATCGGTCTCGATCTCGGAAACGTTGATGGAAGTCAGTGAAAGAGCTGGGACGGGTGGGCTCAGGATCATGCGCTGGGGATTATAATGGCGCATCCCTGCCGGGAGTGGAACGATGAAGATCAGGCAAGCAATTTGGGTCCGTTCAGCTTCGGCAATCGCCTGCGCAGGTCTGCTCGCGGTGGCGGCCGGTGCGGCCGTTCAGGCCGGCCAGGAAAAGAAAAGGCCGTCGATCACCGTCCGCGCGAGCCCGTCGGCCGGCTTCTCACCCTTGAAGGTTTTTCTCACCGCCGAAATCAAGGGTGGCGACGACGATTTCGCCGACTTCTACTGCCCGACGATCGAATGGGTGTGGGGCGATGACACGCGCGCAGAGAGCACGGCCGATTGCGACCCCTATGAGCCGAAGAAGAGCGAGATCCGCCGCCGCTATTCGGTGACGCGGGTCTTTCAGAACGCCGGGAACTTCAAGGTCGAGTTCCGCCTCAAGCAGAAAGACAAGGTCGTGGGATCCGGCAGCATCAATCTCCAGGTGCGCCCCGGTGTCCGCGACGGGGGTGGATCGTAGGTTCGTCCTTTCGCACCAGCCCGACTTCCACCGCGTGCCCGCGGTCGATCCGGTAACCGCGCAGCACCGGCTCGGGGCCCGCGAGCGACACGATCACGTGCAGCAGGCTGGCGTCGGTCGATTCCTGGATGTCGGTCTCTGAGGGCGCCGCCACCGACCGCGGATGCGAATGATAGGCGCCGATGACCGCGAGGCCCGCGGCGCGGGCTTTGCGGATCGCGGCGAAATGGTCCGCCGGGTCGACCTGAAACGCCACCTCGCTGCGGCGCAGGTTCGCGGCCCGATAGCTTTCCTCCACCACCTCGTCGGATCCGATCAGGAGCCCGCAGCATTCGAGCGGCGCGTCGGCGCGCGCGTGTTCGACGATGGCGTCGACCGCTGCCGGCCGGATCTTCACATCGCCTCGACGACCATCGCGATCCCCATCCCGCCGCCGACGCAGAGTGACGCCGCGCCGCGGCCGCCGCCGCGCGCCCTGAGCGAGTGGACGAGCGTGGTCAGGATACGTGCGCCGCTGGCGCCGATCGGATGACCGAGCGCGATGGCGCCGCCGTGCACGTTCACCTTCGCCGGGTCCAGCCCCAGCTCGCGCGTCACCGCCACCGACTGCGACGCGAACGCCTCGTTCAGCTCGAACAGGTCGAGGTCGGCGAGCGTGAGGCTGGCCCGCTGCGCGGCGCGCTTCAGCGCCTCGACCGGCCCCATCCCCATGATCATCGGATCGACGCCGGTCGTGCAGTACGAGAGGATGCGCGCAAGCGGCCGCTTTCCGAGGGCGCGCGCCTTCTCCTCCGCGGCGACCACGAGCGCCGCCGCGCCGTCGTTGATGCCTGACGCGTTACCTGCCGTGACGCTGCCATCTTTGGCAAACGCCGGGTTCAGTCCTGCGAGCTTCTCCACCGTCGTCCCGGCGCGCGGATATTCGTCCTTCTCCACCGTGAGCGCCGGCCCCTTCTTCTGCGCGACCTCCACGGCGACGATCTCCGCCGCGAACCGGCCGCCGGCCACGGCTTCTGCCGCGCGGCGCTGGCTTTCGGCGGCGAACGCGTCCTGGTCATGGCGCGAGACGTTGAACCGCTTGACCACTTCCTCGGCCGTCAGGCCCATGTGGCAGCCTTGGATCGCGCAGGTCAGGCCTTCGAGCAGCATGGAGTCGACGAGCGCGCCGTGGCCCATCCGGTAGCCCCACCGCGCCCCGTTCATCAGGTACGGGGCGTTGCTCATCGATTCGGTGCCGCCGGCAACCACCAGGTCCACGTATCCGGATCGAACCGCCTCCACGGCGTGCACGACCGCCTGGAGGCCCGAGCCGCAGACCCGGTTCACGGTTTCAGCGGGGACGTCGACCGGCACGCCCGCCTTGATCGCGGCCTGCCGTGCGACGTTCATCCCCGCGCCCGCCTGGAGCACGCAGCCCATGATGACGTCGCCGATCTCGCCGGCGTTCACGCCGGCCCGCACAATCGCCTCGCGAATCACGATCGCGCCGAGATCGGATGCCGGAAGGTCCTTGAGGGCCCCTCCGAACGAGCCGATGGGCGTGCGGCAGGCCGACAGGATCACTGCATGCGTCATGACAATTCTTTCCGGTTCCGGTATTGGTCGAGCGCCTCGGGATTGGCGAGCGCTTCGAGGTTCCTGATCTCACGGCCGTGCACGACGTCGCGCACGGCGAGCTCCACGATCTTGCCGCTCTTCGTGCGGGGGACGTCGGTGACCTGGAGGATCTTCGCCGGGACGTGGCGCGGCGTGGTGTTCTCCCGGATGCGGCGGCGGACGCGATCCCGCAATTCATCGCTGAGCGCGAGGCCGTCGCGGAGCCTGACGAACAGCACGACGCGCTCGTCGTTCTCCCATTGCTGTCCGATGACGACGCTCTCGACGATTTCGTCGAGCTGCTCGACCTGACGGTAGATCTCGGCGGTGCCGATGCGCACGCCCCCTGGGTTCAGCACCGCATCAGAGCGGCCGTAGATGACGACCCCGCCATGCTCGGTGAGCGCCACCCAGTCGCCGTGGCGCCAGACGCCTGGATACACGTCGAAGTAGGCCGCCCGGTATCGGCTGCCGTCGGGATCGTTCCAGAACCCGACCGGCATCGAGGGGAACGGCATCGTGCAGACCAGCTCCCCTTTCTCGCCGGTCACGGCCCGGCCGCTCTCGTCGAACACTTCGACCTTCATGCCGAGCGCGCGCGCCTGGATCTCGCCCCGCCAGACCGGGCCGGTCGGATTCCCGCCGACGAAGCAGCTGACGATGTCGGTGCCGCCGGAGATCGACGCGAGATGGATGTCGCGCTTGATGCCGGCGTAGACGAAGTCGAAGCTCTCCGGCACGAGCGGAGATCCCGTGGAGGTCATGGTTCGGACCGTCCGCAGATCGTGGGTCGCGATCGGCGAGAGGCCCGCTTTGTGGACCGCGTCGATGAAGCGCGCCGACGTGCCGAACAGCGTCATCCCGGTTTCGTCGGCAAAGTCGAAGAGCCCGTTGCCGTCGGGGTGGAAGGGCGAGCCGTCATACAGGAGGAGGCTCGCGTGTGACGCGAGCGCCGTCACCAGCCAGTTCCACATCATCCAGCCGCACGTCGTGAAGTAGAAGACGCGGTCGCCCGGCTGCACGTCGCAGTGGAGCTGGTGTTCTTTGAGGTGCTGGATCAGCGTGCCTCCGGCGCCGTGCACGATGCACTTCGGCACGCCGGTCGTGCCCGACGAATACAGGATGCAGAGCGGATGATCGAAGGGCAGCGGCTCGAACGTCAGGCTGGCGGTTCGCGCCCGCGTGAAGGTGCTCCAGTCGACCGCCGAGCGGATGCCGTCGAGCGACGGCGCCTCCTCGACGTACGGCACGATGACGGCTCGAGCCACGGATGGCAGCCGCTCCACCACCTCGGCGATCTTCGACCGGAGCTCGTGCTTCCGGCCGGCGTAGAAGTAGCCGTCGGCGGCGACCAGGATGCGCGGCTCGATCTGTCCGAAGCGGTCGAGCACCCCCTGGACGCCGAAGTCGGGCGAGCACGACGACCAGACCGCGCCGATCGCCGCGGCGCCGAGGGCCGCGATGATGGCTTCTGGCATATTCGGGATGTAGCCGGCGACGCGGTCGCCCGGCCCGACCCCGGCCTCCAGAAGCGCCGAGGCGAAGCCGGCCACTTCGGCCCGCAGTTCGTCGTGGCTGAGGGTCCGGCGCCTCTGGTTCTCGCCGTTGAAGATCAGCGCGGGACCGCTGCCCCGCTGACGCAGGACGTTCTCGGCGAAGTTCAGCCGGGCGTCCGGGAAGAACCGGGCGCCCGGCATCTGGTCCAGGTCGACGACGACCCGGTCGCCGGGCTGGCCGATGATCCCGCAGAAGTCCCAGACCGACTGCCAGAACTGCTCGGGGCGGGTGATCGACCATCGATAGAGCGCGTCGTAATCGCCGACGTCGGCTCCCCACTGCCGCGCCGCATGCCGCATGAAGTGCGTCAGGCGCGCCCGTTCGATCCGGTCGGGGGACGGAGTCCAGATGGGCGACGGCATCTGGAGGAATTATATCGGTCAGCCTCCGAGCGTCCGCTTCCACTGCGCCGCGCGTTCGAAGATCGCCGTCAACTCTTCCCCGACGCGGTCGTCGCGCAGTCTCGTCAGCTCCGCGATCATCGCCTCGAGCGACTCGGTAATGTTCGCGTGGTTGGTCTGCACGATATCCCGCCAGATGCCGGGCGGGCTGCTTGCGAGCCGGATCGTGTCGCGGAGCCCCGCGCCCGCGAGCGCCAGGCCATCGGCGCCGGCGCGTGCCCCCACGACATCCATCAACGCACTGGCGACGAGTTGTGGAAGGTGGCTGATCGCGGCGAACAGGCGATCGTGTTCGTCGGGCGGAAGCACCTGGACGCTCGCGCCGAGGGCCTCGGCGAACACCCGTACACGGCTGACATCCGCGGCCGGCGTCGCTGGTGTGGGTGTCAGGACCCACGGCTTCCCGGCAAAGAGATCGGCTCGCGCGGCGGACCGCCCCGCCGCCGCGGCGCCGGCGACCGGGTGCCCGCCGACGAAGCGCATGCCGGCGGCGGCCGCGACCATCATCGCCTTGGTGCTCGCCGTATCGGTGACGATGGCCTCGGGGGACAGGTGCGGCCGCAGCGCCGGGAGGATCCTGATGTTCTCCAGGATGGGCGCCGACAGCACGATCAGGTCAGCCGCCTCGATCGCCGCGAGATCATCACCGCGATCGAGCAGGAGGACGCCGGCGCCGGGAGTCCGTTCCCTGATCGCCAGCTCGATCGAGCCCCCGATCAGCCCCGGACCGACGACCGCCAGACGGCGGAATCCACAATCCACGGTCCGCAATCGTTAGCGGCTCCACCCCCGCCGGGCGACCGGTTCGACGCAGATGCTGCGGCCGATGGCGGGGGCGATGATCCGCAGCTCGGCCATCAGCCGGTCGAACTGCGACGGGAACAGCGACTGCGCGCCGTCGCTCATCGCGTGGTCCGGATCGTTGTGCACTTCGATGATCAGCCCGTCCGCACCGGCGGCCACGGCCGCCCGCGCCATCGGCGCCACCTTGTCGCGCCGTCCGGTACCGTGGCTGGGATCCACGATCACCGGCAGGTGGCTCAGATGCTGGACGACGGGGATTGCCGAGATGTCAAGCGTGTTGCGGGTATAGCTCTCGAACGTCCGGATGCCGCGCTCGCAGAGCATCACGTTCGTGTTGCCGCCGGCGAGAATGTACTCGGCCGACAGGAGCCACTCCTCGATCGTCGCCGAGATGCCGCGCTTCAGCATGACCGGCTTCCGCGACTTGCCCAGCTCGCGCAGCAGCGTGAAGTTCTGCATGTTGCGCGCGCCGACCTGGAGGATGTCGGCATACCTCTCGATCGTTTCGATCTGGCTGATGTCCATTACCTCCGACACCAGCTTCAGGCTGTGCCGGTCGGCGGCGCCGCGAAGCATCGCCAGCCCTTCCTCGCCCAGACCCTGGAAGCTGTAAGGCGAACTGCGGGGCTTGTAGGCACCGCCACGGAGGATCTTGGCCCCCGCGCGCTTGACCGCAGCCGCCGACGCGTCGACCTGCGGTTCGGTTTCGGCCGAGCACGGGCCGGCCATGACCACCACTTCGTCGCCGCCGATGCGCACGTCCCCGACCGTAATGACGGTGTTCTCCGGCCGGAAGGTGCGGCTGGCGAGCTTGTACGGCTCGGTGATGCGCAGGACCTCCTGCACGCCGTCGAGGACTTCGATCAGACCGGGGTCGCCGATCTTGCCGCCGACGGCGCCGATGACGGTTCTCAGGGCGCCGGTCGACCGGTGCACGTCGAAGCCCATTTCTACCAGCTTTGCGATCACGCGCTCCACCTGCTCACCGGTGGCGCGCTCCTGCATGACGACAACCATGTTCAGCTCTATTCTAAGTCGGCGAGACGCTCCAGGCGTCTCGCTTCGTCGATGACACGCTCGAAGAGGCGCTTCATCGCGGGGTTGTCGAGCGGCCCCGCATTGATGGCCTGGACGTGCGTGAGGACTTCGGTTTCCCGCTCCGGTTGATACAGTTCCATCCCGGCTGCCTTCTTGTGCTGGCCGATCGTCAGCGCGCACTCGGCGCGGGCGTTCAGCAGCCGCACGAGCTGCGCGTCGATCTCGTCGATCCGCCGCCGCAGGTCGTCGATCGTGGTCACAAACCGCTCTTCAGCCACTTGACGTACTCACGCACGGCGCCGGCTGCGCCGTTCGAACGCTGCTCCGACACGATGTTGACGATCGCGCTCCCGACGACGGCGGCATCGGCGTGCACGCAGGCGGCGGCCACGTGTTCGGGCCGCGAGATGCCGAAACCCAGCGCCACCGGCAGCGACGCCTGCCGCTTGACGCGCTCGACCAGCGCCCCGGCATCGGCCGCCATGTCGTCGCGTGCGCCGGTCACGCCAAGGCGCGAGATCACATACAGGAACCCGCTGCCCATCTCGGCGGCACGCCCGATGCGGTCGTCGGTCGTCGTCGGGCTGATCAGAAATATGGGGTCCAGCCCGGCCGCGACCAGGGGGGCGCGGAGCGGCTCCGCCTCTTCGACCGGGTAGTCCAGGAGCAGGACGCCGTCCACGCCGGCGGCGCGTGCAGCCTCGGCAAAGACCTGCGCGTCCATGCGGACGACCGGATTCGCGTAGGTGAAGAGGACGATCGGCGTCTCGATCGCCGTCCGCAGGCGGGCGACGAGCTCGAGGGCGCCCCGCAGCGTCATGCCGGCGGCCAGCGCGCGTTCGCTGGCGCGCTGGATCACCGGGCCGTCGGCGAGCGGATCCGAGAACGGCACGCCCACCTCGATGACATCGGCGCCGCCGTCGGCCAGGGCCAGCAGGATCTGTTCCGACGTGCGAGGATCGGGATCGCCGGCGGTGACGTAGGTCACCAGACCGCCTCGCTTCTGGCGTCTCAGCCGGCCAAACGTATCAGCGAGGCGTCCCACTACTTCTCCCCCAGTGCCTTCTGAACGCTGAGAACGTCCTTGTCGCCGCGCCCGGACAGGTTGACGAGCAGCACCCGGCCGGTCCCCAGCTCGGGTGCGAGCCGGCACGCATGCGCGACGGCGTGCGCCGATTCCAGGGCCGGCAGGATCCCCTCTTCACGCCCGAGCCGCTGGAACGCCGCCAGCGCGTCGGCGTCGTCGATCCAGGTGTATTCGGCGCGCCCCGATTCATGGAGCGAGGCATGCTCGGGACCGATGGCGGCGTAATCGAGACCCGCGGAGATGGAGTGCGTCAGTTCGATGTTGCCGTCATCGTCCTGGAGCACGTAGCTGCGCGTCCCCTGAAGAACGCCCGCCGCACCGCCGGCGAAGCGCGCCGCGTGCTCCCCCCGGCGGATGCCGCGTCCACCGGCTTCGACGCCGACCAGCCGCACGGCCGGATCGTCGATGAACGCATCGAAGATGCCCATCGCGTTGCTGCCGCCGCCGATGCAGGCGACGACGGCATCGGGGAGCCGTCCGGTGGCGTCGAGGATCTGCGCGCGCGCCTCCTGGCCGATGACCGACTGGAACTCCCGGACCATGAGGGGATAGGGATGGGGACCGAGCACCGAACCGAGCAGATAATAGGTGTCGGTCACATTCGTCACCCAGTCGCGCATCGCTTCGTTGATCGCGTCCTTCAAGGTGCGGCTCCCGGCATCGACCGCGCGCACGGTTGCGCCGAGCAGCCGCATGCGGAAGACGTTCAGCGACTGTCGCTCCATGTCTTCGGCACCCATGTAGACGTGGCAGTCGAGGCCGAGCAGGGCGCAGACGGTGGCGGTCGCCACGCCGTGCTGGCCGGCTCCCGTCTCGGCGACGATCCGCCGCTTGCCCATCCGCTGCGCGAGGAGCGCCTGCCCGAGCGCGTTGTTGATCTTGTGCGCGCCGGTGTGGGCGAGGTCCTCGCGCTTGAGGAAAATCCGGGCGCCGCCCGCGCTCGCCGACAGGCGGCGCGCCTCGTACAACGGCGTCGCGCGGCCGACGTAGTCGCGGAGCAGACGCACCAGCACCGCGCGAAAGTCAGGGTCCTCGCGCGCCTCGAAGTACGCCCGCTCGAGCGCCTGCACCGGCGCCACGAGGGTTTCCGGCACGAATCGTCCGCCATAGGCGCCGTAGTACCCGCGCACGTCCGGGTCGCGCCGGCCGAAAGCCGGACCGATATCAGCCATGGAGGGCACCGAAGAGGGCACGCAGCTTCACGGGATCCTTGATGCCGGCGGCAGACTCGACGCCCGACGACAGATCCACGCCATAGGGCTTCACCTGCGCCACCGCCTCGCGGATGTTTGCCGGGTTGAGCCCTCCCGAGAGGAACACCGGGCGGCGCGCCGCCGCCGACGCGGCGATCGACCAGTCGATCGTCTGGCCGGTGCCGCCGCGCCGGATCGGGTCGTGCGCATCGAGCAGCACGGTGATCTCCTCGGGGAAGGCGTCCACGGTTTCAGGCGTGAACGCCCGGATCACTGGCACCGCCTTGATCACCGGCTGCATCATCGCCCGCACGTACTCCATCGACTCGCTGCCGTGCAGCTGGACCGCGGTCAGCTCGACCTCGTCGGCTACACGCCGGACGTCGTCCACCGGCTGGTCCACGAAGACACCGATCCTGGCGACGAGCGGCGGCAGCGCGGCCGCGATGACCCTGGCGCGGGCCGGATCGATCGCGCGCGGGCTGCCGGGCCAGAACACGAAGCCGATGGCCGCGGCCCCCAGCTCCACGGCCAGAAGGGCGTCGTCCACCCGGGTGATGCCGCAGACCTTCACGCGCGTCATGACGCCCTCAGCGCACGCAGCGCGGCGCCGGGATCCTCGTGCACGATCAGGCGTTCCCCGACGAGAAAGGCGTCGTAGCCGAGGGAGGAGAAGCGCCTCAGATCGTCTCCGCTGCGGATGCCGCTTTCGGCGACCGCGATGATCTCGTCGGGGATCGCGTCGGCCAGCCGCTGCACGACGTCCAGGTCCACCTGCAGCGTTCGCAGATCCCGGCTGTTCACTCCGATGATGCGAACGTCGGCCTCCAGGGCGCGCTCGAGCTCCGGCGCTGTGTGGACCTCGACCAGCGCCGCGAGGCCGAGCGAGCACGCAAGGTCATGCAGTCGCCGGAGCTCGGCACCGTCGAGCGCCCCGGCGATGAGCAGGACGGCATCCGCGCCGAGCGCCACCGATTCGTGCACCTGATACGCAGTGACGATGAAGTCCTTGCGGAGCAGTGGCACCGTGACGGCTGCCCGCACCGCAGTCAGGTGGGACGGCGCGCCGTCGAAGAACGTGGGCTCGGTCAGCACCGAGATCGCGGCGGCCCCCGCCGCCGCATAGGCCACGGCATGGGCCGCGGGATCGTACTGCTGGCGAAGGATCCCCCGGGACGGCGAGCGCCGCTTGCATTCGGCGATCACGCGCGGCGGCGGCGAGCCTCGCAGGGCGTCCGCGAACGCGGATCCCTGCGGATCCCGGCGCGTCGTTCCCTTCATGGCCGCAACCGGACGCTCCCGCTCGCGGACCGCGGCCGCCGTGCGGGCGGCCGCGACGATCGTGGCCAGGAGGTCGGGGATCGGGGTGACGTTCATGTCCGGGCGGGCGCCCCTGCGTTCGATACCGTTGTCAGCCGGTCGAGGGCGCCGCGCGCGGCGCCGCTGTCGATGGCCATCGCCGCCCGCGCCATCCCTTCGGGGACCGTCGTCACCGCGCCCGCGATCAGCAGCGACACCGCCGCGTTCAGCAGCACGATGTCGCGGGCCGGCCCGGGTTCGCCGTCGAGAACCCGCCGGGCGATTGCCGCGTTGTCGGATGCGTCCCCGCCCCGGAGGTCGGCCGGCGCCGCCTTGGGGAGCTTGAAGTCGGAGGGATGGACGTAGAAGGTGTTGACCGCTCCGGCGCGGCATTCCGACACCTTCGTGTAGCCGGTGGTCGAGATCTCGTCGAGGCCGTCGGCTCCGTGCACGACCCAGGCGCGCTCGGCGCCGAGGAGTGCCAGCGACCGCGCGACCAGCTCGGTGAGCTCGGGTCTGGGCACGCCGACGAGCTGCCGCGCGGCGCCGGCCGGATTCGTCAATGGGCCCAGCAGGTTGAACGCGGTCCGGATGCCCAGCTCCTTTCGCGCGGGCGCGGCGTGCCGCATGGAGGGATGGAAGGTCGGGGCGAAGAAGAACGCGATGCCGGCCTGATCCAGGCAGCGTTCGACGACCTCCGGTGGCGCGGCGATGTTCACGCCGAGCGCCTCGAGCAGGTCCGCACTGCCGCAGCGGCTCGAAACGGACCGGTTGCCGTGCTTCGCCACGCGGATGCCGGCCGCGGCGAGCACCAGCGCCGAGAGGGTGGACACGTTGAAGGTGTGCGCGCGATCGCCGCCCGTACCGCAGGTGTCGAAGACCGGCGCGAAGGTGCGCGAGAGCTTGGTCGCGCGCGCGCGCATCGCCCGGGCGAGGCCGACGATCTCACTCGGCCGCTCCCCTTTCATCCCGAGGGCCACGAGAAATCCGGCGATCTGCGCGGGCTGCGCCCGGCCGTCCATGATCTCGGCCATCGCGGCGGAGGCCTCTTCCGCCGTCAGGTCTTCCCGGCGATGCAGTTTTTCCAGCAGTGGCGCGAACATTACAGCTCCAGGAAGTTGCGAAGCAGCTGGCGCCCTTCGCTCGTCAGGACCGATTCGGGGTGAAACTGCACCCCGTGAATCGGCAGGGACCGGTGCCGCAGCCCCATGAGCGTGCCGTCTTCGGTGTGGGCGGACGGCTCGAGCTCACCGGGGAGCGGAGCCGCCACCACCAGCGAGTGATACCGCCCCGCGACGAACGATTGTGAGACGCCCTTGAAAACCCCTTTTCCGTCGTGAACGACCGACGACACCTTTCCGTGCATCAGCTGCGGCGCGCGCACGATCTCGCCGCCGAATGCCAGCCCGATGGCCTGGTGACCCAGGCACACGCCGAGCAGCGGCGTCTGCGGCCCGAACCGGCGAATCACCTCCACCGAGATGCCGGCGTTCTCCGGACGCCCGGGGCCGGGCGAAATGACGATGCGCGCGGGGCGGAGCGCGGCCACTTCGTCGAGGGTGATCTCGTCGTTGCGCTTCACGAGCGGCGGTTCCCCCAGCTCGCCGAGGTACTGGGCGAGATTCCAGGTGAACGAGTCGTAATTGTCGATCAGCAGGATCACGTCGGGCTCAGAGCCCTCCTTCGGCCATCGTGAGCGCCTGCAGCAGCGCCTTCGCCTTGTCGCGTGTCTCTTCGTACTCCGCCGCGGCGTTCGAGTCGGCGACGATGCCGGCGCCGGCCTGCACCGTGGCCCGCCCGTTCCTGATCGTGATCGTCCGGATCGCAATGCAGAAATCCAGGTTGCCGGCAAAGTCGATGTAGCCGATGGCGCCCGCGTAGATGTTGCGCCGGGTCGGCTCGAGCCCGGCCAGGATCTGCATCGCGCGGATCTTCGGCGCGCCCGACACCGTGCCGGCCGGGAAGCAGGCGACGAGCGCATCGAGGTGATCGCGGTCGTCGGCGAGCGTCCCCTCCACGGTCGAGACCAGGTGCATCACGTGCGAATAGCGCTCGAGGGCCATGTACTGCGGCACGCGGACGGATCCGTATTCGCAGACGCGCCCGAGGTCATTCCGCCCGAGGTCCACGAGCATCACGTGCTCGGCGCGCTCTTTCTCGTTGCGCCGCAACTCCTCCGCCAGACGCACGTCATCGTCGTCGGTGGTGCCCCGCGGCCGCGTGCCGGCGATGGGATGCGTCTCGATGTGCCGGGCTTCGACCCGGACGAGCATCTCCGGGCTGGAGCCCACGATCGCAAGCGCTCCCATCCGCATGAAATACATGTACGGCGACGGATTCACGTGGCGCAGCGCGCGGTAGACCGTGAACGGGTCCGCCGTGACTTCGGCCTCGAAGCGCTGGGAGAGTACCGCCTGGTAGATATCCCCCGCCGCGATGTGTTCCTTGATGGTGCGGACGCCGGATTCGAACTTCTCCTTCGTGAGGTTGGACCAGATCGCCGGCGCGGCGGCGGTCGTGCGCTCGGGCTGGGACAGGCCGCGTTCGAGCTCGCGCTCGAGAAAGTCGATCTTCGCGCAGGCGAACTGATAGAGAGCCCCGAGATCCTCGTCGGCCGTCACCCGCGCGTTCGCGATGATGAGGATCCGGTGCTTGACGTGGTCGAAGGCCAGCACGGTATCGAACAGCATGAATCCCGCATCGTCTTCCGCCCCGGCGGCGCCCGACCAGCTGGCGGACGCCCAGGCCTCCTCGAGCGCCGGTTCGAACACCGCGCCGGCGTCGTAGCCCAGGTAGCCGACCGCGCCGCCGATGAACCGCGGCAGCCCGGGCACGAACGGGGCGCGGAACTCCGCCATCAGCCGTCGCGTGATGTCGATGAACGGCTCGTCGCTCTCGGTGGTGACGCCGGAACGGTCGATGGCCGTCCTGCGGCCGCGGGCGCGGAGCACCAGAAACGGATCCTTGCCGAGAAAGGAGTAACGCGCGACCTGCTCGCCCCCTTCGACCGACTCGAAGAGGAATGCGTAGTCGGAGTGCTCCGCGATCTTGATGAACGCCGATACCGGCGTCAGCAGGTCGGCCATGATCTCGCGGACGACCGGGACGAAGGTCCCGCGGCGGGAGAGATCGACGAACTCCTCGAAAGACGTCTGCTTCACGACCGGGCTCCCGCTTTCCATCCCGACGCGGCCTCGACCGCATCGCGGAACAATCCGGGCGGCGGCGCCGCACCGGTCCACATCTCGAACTGACGCTCCGCCTGCCCGATGAGCATCTCGATGCCGCCGATCGTCCAGCATCCGGCGGCGCGGGCCTGGGCGATCAGCGGGGTCTCTTCTGGCGAATACACGAGGTCGAATACGATCTCTCCGTCGAGCCGGACGCCGGCCATCGGGCTGCGGTCGCCCGGGCACGTGCCGGCGGCGGTCGCGTTCACGAGCACGTCCCAGGAACCCGGGTCGGGGGGGAACGTTCCGGCGCTGACGCCGACCACCTT